>NC_015496.1:0-622500 GCF_000212355.1 Dokdonia sp. 4H-3-7-5 | reverse complement strand
CCTTGTGACGTTCCATCAAAAGAGTTGTCGTAGTTTTTCATTGAGAAAACTTCTACACCCCATCTGTTAAAAATGAACAGCTCATTGTCTGGACTAGTAGCTAATCCTTCAATAACAAAAGTTTCATTAATGCCATCACCATTTGGGGAGAAGAAGGTATAAACATTTATAGAGCTTCCCCCTCTTAAGACAGAACCAAGTGTAAGCGCAGCAAAACCATCTGGCTCAAAGATGTCAGACGTTATCTGTCCATTAATTTCATTTCCTGTAATCTGTGTATTTCCTAAGTCTACCCATCTATTTAGAACTTCAGAGTAACCCACAACTCTCAGAGACTCTATGCCATCTGCAAGTACCGGTACCTGTGTGTCCTCATCCCAGGTGAGTCTTGCTTGTACAGGTAGTGTTCCATTTAAATCCCAATATTCATTGGAATCAATAATAGATAATGTATTTTGGAAAGAATCTCTATCAAAAGATCCAGAAAGCGTACTTGGAGTATTAGGATCTTCAAAAAAATATGCTGCTTGATACACATCACCAGCAGGGTCTAGAGGGACTACTGTAAGTTGGCGTATTTTAAAATCATCACCTATAGGGAAGTCAAATTCTAGATTTCCTTGATTTGTGACATAACCGTCCACATGATTATCATCACTTTCTCCTAAGTAAATTGCATCATCAGTAAAATCAAGATTAATTCCTAAGTCTTCTCTTGGGGTTGTGATTCTCCCGTTTATAAAATCTAAAAAATTAGTAACGCCTACAGATACTTCAAAGTTTAGGTCTTCTGGAACATCGACTTCCATATTAAAGAAGACGGGTTTGTTGTTTCCTATAATAAATAGTTCTTCTTCTTGATTGTAAAAACCCGCTAGACCTAAATTATTATCAAAATCTCCGTCATTCACAAGATCACCATGAAAGCCTATAGCCCCATTGTGATGAATTTGAATATTACCAAAATTATGTGCGGTCTCTTGCGCTTTCGCGAAAGCGTATCCACAGCATATCAAGACAATAATTAATATATTTTTCATGGTATTATAATTTTGTTATAGACGCATTGCTAAATACTGCGTTGAGGTTTGATCCTCCGGCATTAATCACATATTGAAAATTGATAACATCACCAGCGTTAAGTGTGTATGATAGAGTTCCAGAAGTCCCCCAATAATCTCGGTTAGGTAATGATACAGAACCACGTGATAAATATCCAATAAGTGACCCATTACGTCTTGCTGCCAAAATATACTTTGTGTTTCCTGCGGGCATATTACTCGTAGATAAAGAGGCAGATATTGCGTAAAGACCATCTTGAGCAACTTCAATCTCTCCAGTACCTATTACAGTAAATAAACCTCCTTCGTTTGCTTGTATGTGAGATGCATTAATAGGCATGTCAAAATAAGTGTTATTAGCAGTGGTAAGTATTCCAGACCCTCCATTTCTATTGAGGATTATACTTCCCCTAGATGGTGTACTCATTGCTTGCCATGTAGTGCCATCATAAATTTTTGCAACCTTTTGGTCACTGTCATAAGCCATAACACCGGCTTCAGCGCCAGTCGTATTGTTTATTTCTGCTGTTGTGCCATCATTCAATTTCAATAGCAACTGAGGATTTAACGTTTGCGCTTTCGCGAAAGCGACAGCTAAAAGAAAACAAGCGGTAATATATAGGGATGTTTGTTTCATACTTTATTTATAGGCCGTAAAAATCACTAGAAGTGCTTCATTATTAACATCATCAGGTTGAATATCAACTAGCGCATTAGTACTATTTACTGTAATTACACCGTCTGTATAATTTACATTTACAGTAAATCCATCAGCTGTAAACGCTCCAAATGCTGCTTCTATTTTACCTAGACTGCTTCCATTTTGATCTCCATAGCGTACACCAATGCAATTGCTGCTACTCGCATAACGCGAAATATCGTTTATGGAGTTCCCATGACCACCTACAAATGTTACTTGCTGTACCAGAGTGGCGCCAGTATCATTTGCAAAGCCATTCATAGTTCCGTATGAATTATTAATTCCTCTATCATTATTTCCAGTACCGTTATCTGAATCAATATCGCGACTCTCTACATTTGCTGCAGCCGAGAAGGTTACCTGTGATGGTGTAAACGGAATGTCGCTTACTGTGACCACTCCTTCGCCAGAAATGATAAACCATCCAGTGTATATATTCTTCTCTGTAAGAAGTTCTAAAAACCCATTATTTGTATATTCAAAAATCCTATTTTCATCTGTATTATATACTAGCATACCTATTTCGAGATCTGCCGGATCGTATGCGTCAATTTCTAACTGTGATGCCTTCTGTACATTAACTAAATATGCAGGGTCTGTGGTTTGCGCTTTCGCGAAAGCGTAAACAAAAACAAGAAGTATAGTTATATATAAGGTGTTACGTTTCATAGTAATTTTACTCGTATGCTGTAAATAGAACAATTACAGATTCATCTAGTATGTCATTTTGTACTTCTGCCGAACCTGTCGTACCTAGTGTGTATGTTACATTAAGATTAAAACCTGTAGCAGTAAAGCTTGCCAGAGATGCAGAGATAACACCTAGATTACTTCCGTTATTGTTAGTATATCTTAAGCCTATGCATTGCGTGTTATTTGCATATCTAGATATGTTATTAATAGAGCTACCACTTCCGCCAGAAAATATAACCGCCTGTGCAATAGGACTGCCTGCTCGAGCAAACCCATTCATTGCGCCAAAGGTGTTTTCAAGCAATCCAGTATTATTTGCTCCTAGCGCATTATCATCATTAATGTTAAACGATCCTATATTCGGATGCGCCTTAAAAGTAACTTGTGATGGCTCAAAAGGGATACCTGATATACTCTGGCTATATGTTCCAGTGGTGTTTAATGTGCTGTTGTCTATAATAAAAAATCCGGTGTATGTTCCTGATGGTCCTACGGGTCCCTGTGGTCCTTCTACTCCTTGAGCGCCTGTGGGTCCAGCTGGTCCTTGAGGTCCTACAGGGCCTTGTGCTCCAGTAGGTCCAGCTGGTCCAGTTGCGCCATCTGCTCCGGTTGCACCAGTAGGTCCCTGCGGTCCAGTATCTCCTTGTGGGCCAGTGGCACCTGTCGCTCCGTCTGCACCAGCCGGTCCTTGCGGTCCTGTAGCGCCAGTCGCACCGTCAGTTCCTTTTGGACCTATTGGTCCCTGTGGCCCAGTTGCGCCTGTTGCTCCGTCTGCGCCTGCTGGTCCTTGCGGTCCAATCGCTCCAGTTGCTCCAGTTGCTCCGTCTGCACCTGCTGGTCCTTGCGGTCCAGTTGCGCCTGTTGCTCCATCTGCACCTGCCGGTCCTTGCGGTCCAGTTGCGCCTGTTGCTCCATCTGCCCCTGCTGGTCCTTGTGGTCCAGTTGCGCCTGTTGCTCCGTCTGCACCTGCTGGTCCTTGCGGTCCAGTTGCACCTGTTGCTCCGTCTGCCCCTGCTGGTCCTTGTGGACCTACAATGCCTACGGTGACAGCAGTGTTGTTTTCGTTTGTATACGTAGCCGTACCATTTCCATTATCTACAAAAGTGGTTACTGTTTCTGATACATCGGCATCTGTTAGTATTACTAAAAATCCTGATGTTGTATATTCAAATATTCTATTTACATCTGTATTGTATACTAGCATACCTATTTCTAGATTAGCTATGTTAAAAGCATCAATTTCTGCTTGAGATGCCTTTTGGATGTTTACTAATAGGGCAGGGTCTGTGGTTTGCGCTTTCGCGAAAGCGTAGCTACATAATAGAATAATAAATAAAAACTTTTTCATTGTGTTGTTTTAAAATCCAGGGATGGTAATTACAGTAAACATAAATTCTGAGTCAAAATCTGCTCTATCAGTTCCGCCATTATCATTGTCTCCAATGTTAACAGTAAATCCATCAGCTGTTTGATTGTAATAGCTTGAATCAGGATCGTCATTACCAGCACCGTTGCGATCTAGGACCGTAAGTTGAATCACATAATTAGCACTTGGTAGTGGTGTTGTGAATGTTATTCTATAATCTCCATTTGTATTTCCTCCACTAGTGTTGTTTGTAGTAACCTTTACTGCTGTAGCGTTAAAGATTGCGCCTCCACCAGCTGGGGCAACTTTACCAGTAGCGTATATAGTTGGCGCAACAGCTAAATATGCACCGCCGTCTGTTCCTACTGAAAGAGCATTATTTGCATCTGCACTTACAATCTGAGCGGTAAAAGGATTACCGGCTTCATCAGTATAAGTAATTTCTCCAGTTGCAGTCGGGGCTGTTGCTGTAGGAGTATCATTTTGTGTAAATGTGGTTACTGATTCATTAATGTTTACAGCGTCTCCATTTTCGTTGTTGTAGACAGCGATAGCATTTCCATCCGCATCTAATACATTCTGTGTAGCAGTAGTAATGGTCTCGTTGATATTTACTGCATCTCCATTTTCATTGTTGTAAACAGCAATTGCATTACCATCAGCATCTAATATATTTTGAGTAGCTGTAGTGATAGTTTCATTAATGTTTACTGCATCTCCATTTTCGTTGTTGTAGACAGCGATTGCATTACCATCCGCATCTAATACATTTTGAGTAGCGGTTGTAATGGTTTCATTGATGTTTACTGCATCTCCATTTTCGTTGTTGTATACTGCGATTGCATTACCATCAGCATCTACTACGTTTTGCGTAGCTGTAGTGATGGTTTCATTAATATTTACTGCATCTCCGTTTTCATTGTTGTAGACAGCGATTGCATTACCATCAGCATCTACTACGTTTTGCGTAGCTGTAGTGATGGTTTCATTAATGTTTACAGCGTCTCCATTTTCGTTGTTGTAGACAGCGATTGCATTACCATCCGCATCTACTACATTTTGAGTAGCAGTTGTAATTGTTTCATTAATGTTTACTGCATCTCCGTTTTCGTTGTTGTAGACAGCGATTGCATTACCATCCGCATCTAATACATTTTGCGTAGCGGTTGTAATGGTCTCATTAATGTTTACTGCATCTCCGTTTTCATTGTTGTAGACAGCGATTGCATTACCATCCGCATCTAATACATTTTGAGTAGCTGTAGTGATGGTTTCATTAATGTTTACTGCATC
Organism: Dokdonia sp. 4H-3-7-5; assembly: GCF_000212355.1. Lineage (NCBI taxonomy): Bacteria > Pseudomonadati > Bacteroidota > Flavobacteriia > Flavobacteriales > Flavobacteriaceae > Dokdonia > Dokdonia sp. 4H-3-7-5. Next base: position 617,387 of record NC_015496.1, on the reverse strand, counting down.
TCCGTTTTCGTTGTTGTAGACAGCGATTGCATTACCATCCGCATCTAATACATTTTGCGTAGCGGTTGTAATGGTCTCATTAATGTTTACTGCATCTCCGTTTTCATTGTTGTAGACAGCGATTGCATTACCATCCGCATCTAATACATTTTGAGTAGCTGTAGTGATGGTTTCATTAATGTTTACTGCATCTCCATTTTCGTTGTTGTATACTGCGATTGCATTACCATCCGCATCTACTACATTTTGCGTAGCTGTAGTGATTGTCTCATTAATGTTTACTGCATCTCCATTTTCGTTGTTGTATACTGCGATTACATTCCCATCAGCATCTAATACATTTTGAGTAGCGGTAGTGATGGTTTCATTGATGTTTACTGCATCTCCGTTTTCATTATTGTATACTGCGATTGCATTACCATCTGCATCTGATACATTTTGAGTAGCGGTTGTAATGGTTTCATTAATGTTTACTGCATCTCCGTTTTCATTGTTGTAAACAGCAATTGCATTACCATCAGCATCTACTACGTTTTGAGTAGCGGTTGTAATGGTTTCATTAATGTTTACTGCATCTCCGTTTTCATTGTTGTAGACAGCGATTGCATTACCATCTGCATCTAATACATTTTGAGTAGCGGTTGTAATGGTTTCATTAATGTTTACAGCATCTCCATTTTCGTTGTTGTAGACAGCGATTGCATTACCATCAGCATCTACTACGTTTTGAGTAGCTGTAGTGATGGTTTCATTAATATTTACTGCATCTCCGTTTTCATTGTTGTAGACAGCGATTGCATTACCATCTGCATCTAATACATTTTGAGTAGCGGTTGTAATGGTTTCATTGATGTTTACTGCATCTCCATTTTCGTTGTTGTATACTGCGATTGCATTACCATCTGCATCTGATACATTTTGAGTAGCGGTTGTAATGGTTTCATTAATGTTTACTGCATCTCCGTTTTCATTATTGTATACTGCGATTGCATTCCCATCAGCATCTAATACATTTTGCGTAGCGGTAGTGATAGTTTCATTAATGTTTACTGCATCTCCATTTTCGTTGTTGTAGACAGCGATTGCATTACCATCAGCATCTACTACGTTTTGAGTAGCTGTAGTGATGGTTTCATTAATATTTACTGCATCTCCGTTTTCATTGTTGTAGACAGCGATTGCATTTCCATCCGCATCTAATACATTTTGCGTAGCTGTAGTGATGGTTTCATTAATATTTACTGCATCTCCATTTTCGTTGTTGTATACTGCGATTGCATTTCCATCAGCATCTAATACATTTTGCGTAGCTGTAGTGATGGTTTCATTAATGTTTACTGCATCTCCATTTTCGTTGTTGTATACTGCGATTGCATTCCCATCAGCATCTACTACATTTTGAGTAGCTGTAGTGATGGTTTCATTAATGTTTACAGCGTCTCCATTTTCGTTGTTGTAGACAGCGATTGCATTACCATCCGCATCTACTACATTTTGCGTAGCTGTTGTGATTGTCTCATTAATGTTTACTGCATCTCCGTTTTCGTTGTTGTAGACAGCGATTGCATTTCCATCAGCATCTACTACGTTTTGCGTAGCGGTTGTGATGGTTTCATTAATGTTTACAGCGTCTCCATTTTCGTTGTTGTAGACAGCGATTGCATTCCCATCCGCATCTAATACATTTTGCGTAGCGGTTGTGATTGTCTCATTAATGTTTACTGCATCTCCATTTTCGTTGTTGTATACAGCGATTGCATTCCCATCAGCATCTAATACATTTTGAGTAGCGGTAGTGATGGTTTCATTGATGTTTACTGCATCTCCATTTTCGTTGTTGTAGACAGCGATTGCATTACCATCAGCATCTACTACGTTTTGCGTAGCTGTAGTGATGGTTTCATTAATGTTTACTGCATCTCCATTTTCGTTGTTGTAGACTGCGATTGCATTTCCATCAGCATCTACTACATTTTGCGTAGCGGTTGTAATGGTTTCATTGATGTTTACTGCATCTCCATTTTCGTTGTTGTAGACAGCGATTGCATTACCATCAGCATCTACTACGTTTTGAGTAGCGGTAGTGATGGTTTCATTAATGTTTACAGCGTCTCCATTTTCGTTGTTGTAGACAGCGATTGCATTACCATCCGCATCTACTACATTTTGAGTAGCAGTTGTAATTGTTTCATTAATGTTTACTGCATCTCCGTTTTCGTTGTTGTAGACAGCGATTGCATTACCATCCGCATCTAATACATTTTGCGTAGCGGTTGTAATGGTCTCATTAATGTTTACTGCATCTCCGTTTTCATTGTTGTAGACAGCGATTGCATTACCATCTGCATCTAATACATTTTGAGTAGCTGTAGTGATGGTTTCATTAATGTTTACAGCATCTCCATTTTCGTTGTTGTATACTGCGATTGCATTTCCATCCGCATCTACTACATTTTGCGTAGCTGTAGTGATTGTCTCATTAATGTTTACTGCATCTCCATTTTCGTTGTTGTAGACAGCGATTGCATTCCCATCCGCATCTACTACGTTTTGAGTAGCGGTAGTGATGGTTTCATTAATATTTACTGCATCTCCGTTTTCATTGTTGTATACTGCGATTGCATTACCATCTGCATCTAATACATTTTGAGTAGCGGTTGTAATGGTTTCATTAATGTTTACTGCATCTCCGTTTTCATTGTTGTAGACAGCGATTGCATTACCATCTGCATCTAATACATTTTGAGTAGCTGTAGTGATAGTTTCATTAATGTTTACTGCATCTCCATTTTCATTGTTGTAGACAGCGATTGCATTACCATCAGCATCTAATACATTTTGAGTAGCGGTTGTAATGGTTTCATTGATGTTTACTGCATCTCCATTTTCGTTGTTGTATACTGCGATTGCATTCCCATCTGCATCTACTACATTTTGAGTAGCGGTTGTAATGGTTTCATTAATGTTTACTGCATCTCCGTTTTCATTATTGTATACTGCGATTGCATTCCCATCAGCATCTAATACATTTTGCGTAGCGGTAGTGATAGTTTCATTAATGTTTACTGCATCTCCATTTTCGTTGTTGTAGACAGCGATTGCATTACCATCAGCATCTACTACGTTTTGAGTAGCTGTAGTGATGGTTTCATTAATGTTTACAGCGTCTCCATTTTCGTTGTTGTAGACAGCGATTGCATTTCCATCCGCATCTAATACATTTTGCGTAGCAGTTGTAATGGTTTCATTAATATTTACTGCATCTCCATTTTCGTTGTTGTATACTGCGATTGCATTTCCATCAGCATCTACTACATTTTGAGTAGCTGTAGTGATGGTTTCATTAATGTTTACTGCATCTCCATTTTCGTTGTTGTAGACAGCGATTGCATTACCATCAGCATCTACTACGTTTTGCGTAGCTGTAGTGATGGTTTCATTAATGTTTACAGCGTCTCCATTTTCGTTGTTGTAGACAGCGATTGCATTTCCATCCGCATCTAATACATTTTGCGTAGCAGTTGTAATGGTTTCATTAATATTTACTGCATCTCCATTTTCGTTGTTGTATACTGCGATTGCATTTCCATCAGCATCTAATACATTTTGAGTAGCTGTAGTGATGGTTTCATTAATGTTTACTGCATCTCCATTTTCGTTGTTGTATACTGCGATTGCATTCCCATCAGCATCTACTACATTTTGAGTAGCTGTAGTGATGGTTTCATTAATGTTTACTGCGTCTCCATTTTCGTTGTTGTAGACAGCGATTGCATTACCATCCGCATCTACTACATTTTGCGTAGCTGTAGTGATGGTTTCATTAATGTTTACAGCATCTCCATTTTCGTTGTTGTAGACAGCGATTGCATTTCCATCAGCATCTACTACGTTTTGCGTAGCGGTTGTGATGGTTTCATTAATGTTTACAGCGTCTCCATTTTCGTTGTTGTAGACAGCGATTGCATTTCCATCTGCATCTAATACATTTTGCGTAGCGGTTGTGATTGTCTCATTAATGTTTACTGCATCTCCATTTTCGTTGTTGTATACAGCGATTGCATTCCCATCAGCATCTAATACATTTTGAGTAGCGGTAGTGATGGTTTCATTGATGTTTACTGCATCTCCATTTTCGTTGTTGTAGACAGCGATTGCATTACCATCAGCATCTACTACGTTTTGCGTAGCTGTAGTGATGGTTTCATTAATGTTTACTGCATCTCCATTTTCGTTGTTGTAGACTGCGATTGCATTTCCATCAGCATCTACTACATTTTGCGTAGCGGTTGTAATGGTTTCATTGATGTTTACTGCATCTCCATTTTCGTTGTTGTATACTGCGATTGCATTACCATCAGCATCTACTACGTTTTGCGTAGCGGTTGTAATAGTTTCATCAATTTCAACTGCTGTTCCATCTGCGTTTGTTACTGTTGCGATCAGGTTACCTGCAATAACATCTGTAATAGCTACACCGTTAGTGTCAATAATTACATCAGACCCATCATTGTTTGTGAATGTGTATGTTCCGTCTGCGTTATCTGTGATGTCTGCTTTAGCTACGGTAATTGTTGCACCTGCTTCATTGGTAAAGGTTACATTTCCGTCAGTTTCATCTGAGATTGTTGTAACTGTTTCTGCAATTGTAAAAGCTGTAGCGTCTTCTGAGTTATAGGTAGCAATGGTGTTTGTAACTGCCGCTGCGTTTAAGTCTGTTACGTCTGTGATTGTTTCATCAATTTCAACTGCTGTTCCATCTGCATTTGTTACTGTTGCGATAAGGTTACCTGCAATAACATCTGTAATAGCTACACCGTTAGTGTCAATAATTACATCAGACCCATCATTGTTTGTGAATGTGTAGGTTCCGTCTGCGTTATCTGTGATGTCTGCTTTAGCTACTGTGATTGTTGCTCCAGCCTCGTTGGTGAAGGTTACGTTTCCGTCTGCTGCATCTGAGATAGTGGTAACCGTTTCTGCGATTGTAAATGCTGTAGCGTCTTCTGAATTATAGGTAGCAATGGTATTTGTAACTGCCGCTGCATTCAAGTCTGTAACATCTGTGATTGTTTCATCAATTTCAACTGCTGTTCCATCAGCGTTAGTTACTGTTGCGATAAGGTTACCTGCAATAACATCTGTGATAGCTACACCGTTAGTGTCAATAATTACATCAGACCCATCATTGTTTGTGAACGTATATGTTCCGTCTGCGTTATCTGTGATGTCTGCTTTAGCTACTGTGATTGTTGCTCCAGCCTCGTTGGTGAAGGTTACGTTACCGTCTGCTGCATCTGATATAGTAGTGACCGTTTCATTAATATCTGTTGCAGTGCCAGCAGCGTCTGTTACGGTTGCAATAGTATTACCTGCTACAGTATTTGTGATATTAAAGCCGTTGGTGTCAATTACTGTAGTTATTCCAGTTTCATCGGTATAACCATAGGTTCCATTACCATTATCAACAAGCGTTGATACAGAAGTATCTGCAATAGTCGTTGTTGTCCCGCTTGCGTCTGTGAAGTCGTATGTTCCATCGCCATTATCTACTAATGCTACTGTTCCTGCTGCTGCATTAATTTCATCAATTGCATCTTGCACGTTTGTAGCAACTAATCCTGAAGTTGCATTGTCATACGGATTTGCTGAAGCGTTAGTGTCCATTACTTGCGTTGCTCCCGTCTCATCTGTATACGTATATGTTCCATCTGTGTTGTCAACTAGTGTAGAGATAGAGGTATCTGCAATAGTAGTTGTTGTTCCGCTTGCATCTGTAAAGTCGTAGGTTCCATCACCGTTATCTACTAGTGCTACTGTTCCAGCTGCTGCGTTTATTTCGTCAATTGCATCTTGCACGTTTGTAGCAACTAATCCTGAAGTTGCATTGTCATATGGATTTGCTGAAGCGTTTGTGTCGATTACTTGTGTTGCTCCAGTTTCATCAGTATACGTATAAGTTCCGTCTGCGTTGTCAACTAGTGTAGAGATAGAGGTATCTGCAATGGTAGTCGTTGTTCCGCTTGCGTCTGTGAAATCATAAGTTCCATCACCGTTATCTACTAGTGCTACTGTTCCAGCTGCTGCGTTGATTTCGTCAATGGCATCTTGCACGTTTGTAGCAACTAATCCTGAAGTTGCATTGTCATATGGATTTGCAGAAGCGTTTGTGTTGATTACTTGCGTTGCTCCGGTCTCGTCTGTATACGTATATGTTCCGTCTGCGTTGTCAACTAGTGTAGAGATAGAGGTATCTGCAATGGTAGTCGTTGTTCCGCTTGCGTCTGTGAAATCATAAGTTCCATCACCGTTATCTACTAGTGCTACTGTTCCCGTTGCTGCGTTTATTTCATCAATGGCATCTTGCACGTTTGTAGCAACTAATCCTGAAGTTGCATTGTCATATGGATTTGCTGAAGCGTTTGTATCTATTACTTGTGTTGCTCCAGTTTCATCAGTATACGTGTATGTTCCGTCGGCGTTGTCTATGAGCGTTGATACAGATGTATCAGCAATCGTAGTTTCGTTACCAAATACGTCCGTAAAAGTATAAGTTCCATCTCCGTTGTCAACTAAAGTTACGTTTACAGCATTTAAAGCTCCTGTGATTTCATCGATAGCATCCTGAACATTCGTTGCTTCTAACCCTGAGGTTATGTTATTGTACGGATTAGTAAAAGCGTTTGTGTCTATTATTTGTGTTGCTCCAGTTTCGTCTGTATAAGTATATGTTCCGTCTGCGTTGTTAACAAGTGTAGAGATAGAGGTATCTGTAATAGTCGTAGTTGTTCCGCTTGAGTCTGTAAAGTTATATGTTCCGTCTCCATTATCTACAAGTGCTATGGTCTCGGTTGCTTCATTTATTTCTTCGATTGCTTCTTGTACTGTGTCAGAAGAAAGGCTCGTTCCGTTACTCTCAAAAGTATTACCAGATGCAGTAGTGTCGATTACTTGTGTCGCTCCTGTTTCATCAGTGTAGGTGTATGTTCCATCTCCATTATCTACAAGAGTAGAGATAGAAGTATCTGTAATTGTAGTTGATATTCCTGTTGCGTCTGTAAAAACGTATGTTCCGTCCCCATTGTTTACAATTGCAACGTTTTCTAATGCTCTATTAACCTCATCTATAGCATCTTGTACGTTTGTTCCTACAAGTCCAGAATTTGAATTGTCATAAGGATTTGAAGAAGCTTGGGTGTCAATTATTTGAGAGTTTCCATTAGCATCTGTATAAGTATATGTGCCATCATTGTTATTAACTATCATTGAAGCTATCTGGCACAAGCTTTGCCAGTTTGATCCTGTGTATTGAAAAAAACAATTTTCATCAGTATTGAATACTAAACCTCCAGGAAGTGGAATAATTGCGTTCATTTGACTTGTGCTTACTCTAGTGGCAACAAGTACTCTGCTGGTGCTCTCAAGTTCTAACAAAGAAGAGCCATCAATTGTATTTGGATTGTCACCTATCTTTACCTGACCAAGTGCAGATATAGATAATAGTAAAAAGCTTGAAAGGATTAGTAATTTTTTCATTTGAGGTGTAATTAAATAGGGTAATTATATTTTCAGTTGGGGTGCGTTGATCTGTTATTTTTGTTAAAAATATTTATGTAAGCGCTGTCTAACTAGTTCTAAAATAAACTTTTTTTTATGTTTGATTGCTAAGGTAGATTATGCATACTGGGAATCAGATTATTTTAGATGAAGAGTGCTGTTGTGTCGTTGAAATGCAATTTTTAAAAAAATGTTGATTAGTAAATATTATTTATATTTTTCTTGTAGATATTCAAAAAAAAACTATTTTTGCATCGCTTTAATATCAAACATAATTGATGTTAATACCTTTTGAAGTTTAACTTCAATAAATGCGGGAGTAGCTCAGTTGGTAGAGCGTCAGCCTTCCAAGCTGAATGTCGCCAGTTCGAACCTGGTCTCCCGCTCTACAAAAAAAAAGGCTCTACAGTTATGTAGAGCCTTTTTTATTTGAATTAAGTCCCTTACAATCGTATATACGAGATTTAAATGTATAGGGATTTGTAGTTGGTAAAAGAGGTTTTCGCGAAAGCGTAATCGTTATAATGTGAGAAGTGTATTTGTACTTATTTCGTAAGGAGTTTTATCTTGTTCAAATACTCTTGCCGAAAGAGTTCCTTCTAAAGTAATTTTTTTTCCATCTACTCGAATCCAGCTTCCTTCTCTTATTCCTATTACGGGTACTGTATTATAAGCGTGGTATTCTTTTATTCTAGTTTCTCTAGTCTCTCCCATGTGGGTAGAGTTTGTGTCTGGATCTAAATAATGCGGATTGATATTAAAAGGAACCATTCCTAATGTTTTAAAGCTAGGTGGGTAACTTATGGGCATATCATTTGTAGTTTGCATGGTAAGACCGCAGATGTTACTGCCAGCACTTGTTCCCAAATATGGAGTGCCATTAAGTAATACCTCTCTGAGTGGTTGCATGACCCCGTTTTTATATAGCTGGTTTACTAATACGAATGTATTCCCGCCACCTGTAAAAATCCCTTGGGCAACCTTTACAGCTTCTGCAGCGTCTTTATAAGTATGAATACCTATTATCTTCTTATTAATTTTTGAAAATGCTTGCTGAGCGATTGCTGTATAAGCATCATGAGTGATACCTCCTGGTCGTGCGTATGGGATAAATAGTATCTCATCGACACCAATATATAGTTTTTCAAGGGTAGGGAGTAAGTATTCTAGATAAGCACTGCTATGAATAGTGGAGGTGCTCGCTATGATAAGGTTTTTAGACATTGTAAAGCTTTGGGTAAAAATACAAACTAGTAATCATGTGATTGCCAATTAACAAAATTTTAGAGCTGTATTGATTGTTTTTTGGGGTAGTTACAGTTTTCTTTGAAAGAACTAAAGTGTTGTAAATGAGATTCCTTTTTACTTTAATGTTGATGTGCAGTACTGTTTTAAATGGTCAAGAATCTCGTAAAATTAATGGGAGACTGCTCAATGTAAACAATGACGTAGGACAAGTGACAGTAGCTAATGTTACAACAAAAAAAGCAACCATCACTAGTGCTAATGGCACATTTGAAATTGTGGTGAGTGAGGGAGATACACTTATGATTAAAGCGTTGCAGTTTAAAACAGAACAACTTACGGTTACTCAAAAAATATATGATAGTGGATTAATTGAAGTGTTTATGACTCCTGACGTGAGCGAACTAGAAACGGTGCAATTATCAAATAATGGACTATCTGGTGATATCAATAAAGATGCAGAGGAAGTGAAACTTGCTGTTAGACCTAAGGCTCTGGGACCTAAGATAACTCCAATTGCAGTGGAATATCGCCGATTACATACAGCAACATCAAGACCTGCGGATCAAGTGGGTAGGCAAAATCTTAGGTTAGATGTTTCTTTAGATGGAATTCTCAATAAGATTTCTGGAAAGACTAAACGTCTTAAAAAAGCGGTTGAGATTATGGAATATCAAAAAAAGGTTGATCAACTGAGAAACTATTATGCAGACGCTGTTTTTACTAGTTCGCTACGTATACCAGAAGAATATATTGATGATTTTACTTTTTGGGTACTTAAAGATGACGAGCAGCTAAGAGATGTTGATTTAAAAAATAAACTCAGTACACTTGAGTATTTATTGTCTAAGCAAAAGGAATATAAGAACCTACTGTTAACACAAGATGCACAACTCAAAAGAAATTAATGAAAAGACTGTTGCTATATCTAGTGTTTGCTAGTGCCTTTTCGGGATTAGGTCAAGAAGTAACAACCCTTACCGGTACCGTTCTTAACGATACTATAGGCGTAAGCCAACTTAATATTGTCAATCTCTCGCTTAGAAGAGGAACGATAACTAATGTAAATGGAGTTTTTCAAATTCCTGTAAGAGTTCATGATACGCTCAATATTAGTGCGGTGCAATATGAGAGCAGACAGATTATTGTTACTCCAGTAATCTATGGTAGAGAGAAAATTTCTTTTTACCTGGAACCTAAGGTCAATGAACTTGACGAGGTTTTAGTGAGCAATATAAATCTTACTGGTAATTTGTCTAAAGATTTGAGTGAAGTTCCTTTGCATATTTTTATTGATCCTCGGGACTTAGGTATCCCAGTAAATGCTAGACCTACCATGACTGCCGAAGAACGCAGGTTTTATGGAGCAACGGGAGGTGCAGGCCCACTAGGGTCGCTTATCAATGCAATAAGTGGTCGCACCAAAATGCTCAAAAAGCAGCTCGAGATTTCAAAATTTAGAGCGTTGGTAGAGAGCAATAGAAACAGCTTTAATGACAGTATTTATATAAAGTCGCTCAATATTCCTGATGAGCTTATTTTAGATTTTGTTTATTATGTTTTTGAAGATGAGCGAGCAGAGGCAATAGTAAATGAAGGTTATACTTTGGGTTTGCTAGACTTTATGCTCACAAAATCTCCCGTATATTTGAAACTAAAAGCCGCCGAAGGCATTTTACCTAAAAATGATAAGAACAATGAATAAATATCTACTACTAGCACTATTATTTATGAGTGCGCTTACTGCTGTGAGTCAAGATACCATAATGCTAGAAGGACAGGTTCTTAATGACACCATAGATAAGGCAAATCTTACTATTGTAAACCTCAATATGCGACGCGGTACTATAACCTCTAGCAATGGACAGTTTAGTATAGAAGCTCATGTTAATGACACAATCAATATTAGCGCTGTGCAATATGAGCCAAGGCAATTTGTTGTAAATGAGACGATGTATAGTCGAGGTAAAATCACCTTATATCTTATCCCGAAAGTCACAGAGTTAGATCAGGTAAACATAAGTAATACCGACCTCACAGGAGATATTACAAAAGACATAGGAAGTACAACTTATGAGCGTAAAATTACACCTACAGATTTAGGTATTCCAGAAAATACGGCACCACCGCGTACGGTAGAAGAAAGACGCTATTATACTGCGGTAACCAGTGGTGGAGGTATACCTCTAGATGGACTCATAAATTCTATTACTGGTAGATTAAAAATGCTTAAAAAGCATATAGAAGTTTCTCGATTTGAAAAATTAGTTCAAGAAAGTAGGTACACATTTTCAGATAGTATTTATATGAACGAGCTTGATATTGAGAAAGAATATATAGAGGACTTTGTGTACTACACCTTTGAAGATCCAAAAGCAAAGGAACTTGTAGACGCAAATAACGCCTTAGGTTTACTTGATTTTATGATAAAGAAATCTGCTGCATATAAAGCCTTGATGAAAAAAGATTAAGCTGTGGCATATTTGTTGCCAACGAATACGTACGCTTTCGCGAAAGCGTAGCACATCCATTAACTCCACTATGAAAAAAATCATTCTACTTCTAGTTGTTGCACCTTTAATTATGGCAGCATCAATACATAAGTACTATCTAAGTGTTACAGACCTTAATTATAATAAGGAAGCACAATCAATACAGATAATTACTCGACTGTTTTATGACGATCTAGAAGCGGTAATCCAAGAGCGTTATGATACTGATGTTGTTGTAGATGCGGCATCAGATCAAGAAGAGCTTGATAAGTATCTCGTAAAATATTTTCAAAAAAAGATGCTTATTACTGTAAATGGCGAGCAACGCGAGGTAAGTTTTGTAGGTAAAAAATATGAAGATGATTACGTGGTTTGCTATCTAGAAGTGCTCGATGTCACGTCAATAAATACATTTGAAATAGAAAGTACATTACTTATGGATGTATTTCCAGATCAGAAAAATATGGTTCATACTACCATAGCTGGAAAAAAGAAAAGCTTTCTACTTACTGCGGCAAATGCTAAAGGCTTGTTAAAATTTACCAAATAAAGCCTTAAGCCCTTTATTGTTTGGCTATTTTTAAGCGATAAAACAAATTCAACAAACTTATGATTCGTTACACGTATATGCTGCTCGCGGCATTTTTACTTCTAGGGACAAGCGCTTTTGCTCAAGAAGAACAAACACAAGAGCGTCCTATGGGACACGAAAACACAAACAGGTTTAGACAACTTTACAATGAGATGTCTACTCCTAATGAGTATAGAACTGCTTCTGGTGCACCTGGTCATGCGTACTACCAGAATACTGCAGACTATAAAATGTCTATCAACCTTAATGATGACACACAGATTATCCAAGGTTCTGAAACTATTACTTACACAAACAACTCACCAGACGATCTTGAGTACTTATGGGTACAGCTTGATCAGAACGTAAGAGAAAAAGACTCTCCAGCAAAGGAGAAAAACGGTGAAGGAGTAGGAGCTGTATCTCAGCCAGGTTCTTTTGTTGGTTCTTTTATGAAAAGTGAGCCTTTTGATGGAGGTTTTAAAATTCAAGAAGTAAAAGCAAATGGTCGTGACTTAAAGCACACTATTAACTGGACAATGATGCGTATCGATATGCCACAACCACTTAAGGCTGGAGATACTTACACATTTTCAATCAAATGGAATTACTTAGTTCCTGAGCACACAGTAGATCGTGCTCGATCTGGTTATGAAACTTATGCAGATGGTAACAAAGGTTACATTATCGCTCAGTTCTTTCCAAGAATGGCGGTTTATAATGATGTAGAAGGGTGGCAGAACTACCAGTTCTGGGGTAATGGAGAATTTGCATTACCTTTTGGTAATTATGAAGTAGATATTACAGTTCCTAAAGATCACTTACTTGACGGTACAGGTGAGATCACAAACTTAAAAGACGTTTACAGCAAAGAAGAAATGAAGCGCTGGGAGCAGGCAAAGAAGTCTTACGACAAGCCCGTAATTATCCGTACACAAGCAGAGGCAGAGAAGCTTGCTGCAGGAAATGTAAAAGCAACACAAACTTGGAAGCTTAAAGCAGAAAACGTACGTGATTTTGCATTTACATCATCTCGTCGTTATATTATGGATGCACAGGCAGTAAAATTTCCAGAGCGTGATGTGATGGCAATTTCTATCTACCCTCCAGAAGGAAACCCATTATGGGAAGAGTACTCTACTAAAGCGATTGTACAAACACTTGATACATACTCAAAATATACCTTTAACTACCCTTACCCTAAAGCGATCTCAGTACACGCAAAAGGACAAGGAATGGAGTACCCTATGATTTGCTGGAACTATGGACGTCCTAACGAGGATGGAACATATAGTGACAGAACAAAATTTGGGATGATTTCTGTAATCATACACGAGGTAGGTCACAACTACTTCCCTATGATTGTAAACAGTGATGAGCGCCAGTGGGGATGGATGGATGAAGGTCTTGATACCTTTATGCAATTTCTTACAGAGCAAGAATTTGGACAGAATTTCCCAGAAGCAATTAAAGGAAATGACGCATACCCATCTAGACGTGGAGCGCCATCTAAGATTGTAGGATACATGAAAGGAAATCAAGAATACATTGCACCTATCATGTCTAATCCAGAAAATGCGTTTAACCTTGGTGCAAATGCATATGGTAAGCCAGCAACAGCATTAAACATACTTCGTGAGACAGTAATGGGTCATGAGCTTTTTGATCATGCGTTTAAAACATATGCTCAGAGATGGATGTTTAAACACCCAAGCCCAGAAGATTTCTTCCGTACTATGGAAGATGCATCTGCAGTAGATCTTGATTGGTTCTGGAGAGGATGGTTTTATAGCACAGAAGCTGTAGATATAGGTCTTAAAGAAGTAAAGCAATATTTTATTACAGATAATGTAACTGCAGCTGGTAAAGAATTACTTGCTCGTTACGGTGTTACAGATCCTAGCGCTATTGACGCAATCTATGTAGTAGATGAGGATAGCCCAGAGTTTACAGAAGATATGAGAGGTAGAGATATCCTTGAATCTTCATCAACTCTTAAAGAGTATCTTATGGATAACTTTACTCCAGAAGAGCGTGCAAAAATCAATACACCTAAGTTCTTATACAAAGTTGTTTTTGAAAAGCCAGGAGGAATCCCAATGCCTATCATCGTAGAATATGAGTATGCAGATGGAACTAAGAAAAAAGTGACTTATCCAGCGCAAGTATGGAGAAAGAATGATGCAGAAGTAAGTAAGGCAATCGCATCAGATAAGGAAATCGTAAAGATTACCGTAGATCCAGATCTTGAAACAGCAGATATTGATACTGATAACAATAGCTGGCCAAAAGCTGAAAAGCAAGGTGAGTTTGATAAGTTCAAAAATCAGAATAAAGGATAATACTAGTTTCGCTTTCGCGAAAAAGTGAAAAACTGCTTCTCTATCGAGAAGCAGTTTTTTTTTGCTTTTATTTTATTGATTGGAAATAATGAAACTTGAATTACTCAAAACCAAGCGTATCACTTGCCGAAATTAATTGCGCTAACGCATCAATTTTGTCTTGTATTTTTTTAAAGAATATATGCTGCTCTCGCTCTCCTGCAGTATTTAAAAATTTACTCTGTTGTAATTGCTCGGTAATGTAAGCATGCGCTTGATCACAAGTTTGAACGTCAGAAGTTTCAAAATAGCTCAAGAAAGTAAAGGGAACGTAAAAAGCCTTCTTGTGGGGAGTGTCTATTAATACTGTATTATTCATCAATAACAGTTCGTTGTGATAGATACTAAGGTCACCATTTTTGTCATTTACATCTGTAGCAATGTTTTGGAGTAAGTCAGATAGATGTTTACATAGTGAAGAGGCTGTTTCTGGTGTTAGCATGCCTGCTTGGTAATAGAATAATATCTGTTTAAGTGTGCTATTAAAAGTAGTTGTATCCCATATTTCTGTCTTGGGGATACCGGTATATAAATTCCCGAGTTTTTTTGCAGCTTCAATTACAGATAATGGAATTTTATAAGCCTCAAAGGAAATGCGTTTTTCTGAAGACGATAGCAAACGAAGCCAGACATATATTTTAAAACGCGTGAGTAAATTTCCCGCAAGGGTATGAAAAATAGGAATATCCTTCGCCGAATAATAAAGAGTAACATCCTTCAAGCTAGTTAAAGAAGCCACAGAAATGGAAGAAGTATTAAAATAGTCTTCTAAATCTGCCGGTGTTTTTATTTGTTGCGTTTTTCTCATAGCAACAATATTGTTAAGTCCATCCTCTTTAAGAACATCTAGCGAGCAATTAAAGTAAGAAGCAAGTTGTACACTCTCCTCCAGAGAGAGCTTGCTTTTACCACTGGTTCTTCTATGTGCAGCGTCATAACTTATATCGAGCGCAGTTGCAATTGCATCATTTATAGAACTCCCAGTAGGAAGTGACGAAGTGATAAGATGAATGAGTCTAGCCTGCATATTTTGTGATTTTCACAAAAATATAATGATTATTATGTAATAGCCACCATTAATGATGTGAAAAGTACAATAATTTTACAGTAGTAATCAAAACATACTACTATGAGAATATTTGTAAAGGGAAGCATTATTGTTTTATTATCCATGATGATAAGTTGTGCATCATACACTCCAAGAATGATTAATAAGGCAAGGCATAAGATAGATGCAGCATCTATTTCTTCATTAAATGGCACTTATGATATGGACATCTTACAGCGATATAATCGTAAGGGTTACGCTCAAGAACCTTATGAAAGCGGCTATTATAAAGCTTTTAGACAGCTGGATGTAGATGATAAGGAATATGACAGTTTATCTAATTATGCGATTACCTTAAAACTAGTAAATAATAAGACCTTAAAGGCAATTCTTTTAAAAGAAGGCAATCCAGTGGACACTACAGAAATCGTGGGTAGATTAAAAGGAAATGGCTTATTTCACTTTAAAGGGGAAAACCTAGAGTGCACTGGAATTCCATATATATTGGGTGGATGTACGGCTAGTAAAACACGAATAGGACTGACTAAAGACGGTCATCTTCTTGTGAATTATGCGTATTCTTCAGAAGGTGCATTGTTGTTGATTTTTGGGGCAGGCATGACATATAACACGGTACATAGCTTTTCTAGAATCAAATAATATATAGGTATGAGTAATCTGAAGATTATATATACAATATTGGTAGTTTTTTTCTTTGTCATGGGTAAAAGTATTGCGCAAGCTTCTTTACCAGAAGCGGGAAGTTTAGGTGCTCACATAAGCCTCTCGGTAGGTAAATATGTTCCTTTATCAAATCTTAAGACAGCATTTAATACGAGTCCTTATTTAGGTATTGTAGGAGGGATAAAGCTTGATGATAAGTGGCGTTTAGACCCATCACTCACTTTGTTTTTTCCTCAATCTAATGAACGTGTTTTTATTATTGCGAGTGATAGTCTCGTGTTGGGGCGAGTAAATACTTTAAGTGGTCATCTAGGAGGCTCTATAAACCGCGTGGAAAAAGTAGGTAGGCGTACATTTATAGAAGCACGAGTAGGAGCTGGTTTTAGTTTTTTGCAAACGGATACTAAGAAACAAGATGTGTCAGAAGATAGTAACGATAACTATTATGGAAGTGAGACAGTATTTTTAAATGCAGGATTGGGAGTTACAGTTTTTGCCTTTGAGCAAAGCTACGTGGGCCTAACGATGAATTATTACTTTACTCCTTATAATTTATTTTCTCAAAACTTCAACAGTTCTTTTGGTAACCAAGCTATAAGTATTGGAATTACATATGGATTATAAGTTTTATGAGAACTTTTTTGATGTCGTAAATAGATACTAGAGTTGGAATTTAATGTTCCCGATTTACTAAGCCTTATCATTTCTGATTTTGCTACTTGAAATCACGCTTTCGCGAAAGCGTAACTATAAAAAGCACAAGTAGTCATAATACATGTGAAAATATTATAGTTAATTAAAATTGGCTGGTATTAAAAAGATCTTAGGCATCCATTCCTTCAATCTTTTCTACAGTTTCTCTAAAGAGACCTAGAAGAAATTTCAATTTTCCAGCATCTCCTGAAGCACTGAATCTTTGGTTTTCAATTTTCACACCGTACCAATCATCTTTACTATTTTCATTAAGAATCCACGGAATGGTAATCATGGCTAGTGAAGTATTTGATACATCTATCTCTAGCTCCCATCCAGGATTATCTGATGTTGTGATCTGGATAGCCTCTCTTTGTTCCCATTCACCATCGCAATTTCCTTTAAACCAATCTTGTATCCAATCTATTATTTCCATGTTGTCTTTTGTAAGTAGTTATTGTTGTTAAGTTGTGCAGCGATAAGAGTGAGTAAATAGGTTTCTCTTACGATAGACATGCCTTGTTTGTCGCTAGTAGCTATAGTATGTTTGTTAAAAGCAATCGCTTTTTTTATGTCTATCCATACTGCTATCATGCCATTTCGTTTCTCGTAGTCTTCAAGGCTGGAATCTCCTAATACCCCATTAACGTCGCAGGTGTAACAATAAGAGATCATGTGCTGCACATCATAATCGGGCTTATACCAAGGTCTATATTCTTCATAAATCCCAAAAGGTTTTATGTTTTGTATTCCCGTAGCTCCAGTCTCTTCGTTGAGTTCTCTCATCATTCCAACAATCATATCTTCTCCTTCATCAAGACCACCACCGGGTAGGCTGTAATCCTCATATCGCTCTGTGTACATGAGCAAGATTCGGTTACCTTGTGTTGTAATACTTCTAGTGCTCAATCGCTGTATAATCGTTTTATTATCTAGCGTGGTGATATCAGGATGAAAATGGGTTTTTAAGTGTCGCACAAAAGGGATCTCAATGAACTTGCAAAAATAAGAACTGAATCCGATGCAATGGAGCTTTTAAGAAGTAAAATAACTTAACGCTAGAGAGTTTGTGAGGTATAAGATTGCAGCCGCTATTATTAACTTCAAATAAAAAGAGAGGCTTACTTAATGATAAGTAAACCTCTCCTTCTTAACATTAATAGGTTTGCACTACATCGCCGCTTTCTTATAATACTTTTTACGTAACCAGAAAGATACACGCACCAGTAGTATCAATGCAGGCACCTCTACTAGCGGACCAATAACGCCCGTAAATGCTTGTCCAGAATTAAGTCCAAATACGGCAATTGCTACGGCAATCGCAAGTTCAAAGTTATTTCCTGCTGCTGTAAAAGCAACAGCTGTTGTTTTGTCATAATCTGCTCCAGTTGCTTTGGTCACAAAGAATCCTATAATAAACATCAATGTGAAGTATATGAGCATTGGAATAGCGATAATAACAACATCCATCGGTATTTGAACAATGAGTTCGCCTTTAAGTGAGAACATCACAATGATGGTAAAAAGCAATGCAATTAAGGTCAATGGTGATATGGTAGGAATAAAGGTATTTGTGTACCAATGTTCTCCTTTTAGTTTAACTAAGATAAGTCGGCTTGCGATACCTAATAAAAAGGGTAGCCCTAAATAAATGGCTACACTCTCTGCTATGGTTGCAATAGAGATATCTATGATTGCACCTTCAAAACCAAAATAGGGTGGAAGCACCGTTATAAAAAGCCAAGCATAAAAACTATATGCAAATACTTGGAACACGCTGTTAAGAGCGACAAGTCCCGCACCATACTCGCTACTTCCTTCGGCGAGGTCATTCCATACTAATACCATCGCGATGCATCTTGCAAGACCTATTAAAATAAGCCCTACCATATATTCAGGATAGTCTCTCAGGAATGTAATCGCTAGCACAAACATCAATATTGGACCTACAATCCAGTTAAGTAATAGCGAAATAGACAATATCTTAGTGTTTTTAAACACCTTTGGTAACAAGGCATAATTCACTTTGGCAAGCGGCGGATACATCATTAATATTAATCCTATCGCAATGGGGATATTTGTAGTCCCGCTATTAAATGAGTTTATGACATCTGGAAAAGATGGAATAAAATACCCCAAGCCAACGCCCACAGCCATCGCCACAAAAATCCATAACGTAAGATTTCTGTCTAAAAAATTTAATTTCTTTGGTGCCATGTTATGCTTTTATTTGAGCGAATACAAATAGTAATTCGGTTGCGATTTGTAGGCTTCGTTCTTGGTATTTTTCTGCTTGTTGCGGAGTATTATCAAACGCTTTTGGGTCATCATAAGTAATAGGAAAACGTTTTTCTGCACCTGGTACAAAAGGACAACCTTCATCTGCTTGGGAGCAAGTCATGATTGCTCCAAACTTACTACTAGGGTTAAAATCATGATCCATTGTTTTTGAAAATCCGATTACTGGTTGCTCATTGCTTCCATATTTGATGCTGTACACTGGGTTATCAGATGGTGATATAACAGCTATTTGAAAACCGGCACCCACAAGTGTTTGTGCTGCCATAGGGAAAAGTGCTGTGGCTTCTGTGCCTCCAGAATAGCAGGAAACATTTGTTATATGAAAGTAGCTTGCCATTGCCTGCGCCCACACTTGTGATAGATGACTTCTACGTGAGTTGTGGGTACATATAAAATTTAATCTAATGGCTTCTTTGTTAGAAGTCTTAGCCTGAATATAATCTGCTAGTGGTTGCAAAGCTGCTTTACGTTCCTCAGATATCGAGGTTGTTGATAATCCTTCTATTGTTGTTACTATTTCTGGAAATAGTGCCGCTCTATTTATAGCCATGATGGAAATATTTATATGAATTTAATTAGCAACATCCGCTACCTGGTTCGCAAGAACTTCCTGCTGGTATATCAGCAAATTGTAGCTTGGTCTTTTCCTCAGGAATACCGCAGTTATCTTTTGCAAGGCAATCTGTTTGCTTGCTAGTTAGTAAAAAAGAAGTGCCATCAAAGTCAAGCCCAAATTTCCCTATCGTTTCTGCTTGGTACTCTACCTCAATCTCAAGATCTCCCATATGTAGGATCTTTTCAGAAAGTTGGATGATATCTAATAACTTTTCTGGGTGAAGTCTGTGATCATAATCATCTGCATTCCAAAGTTGGAAATTTGCCACCTTCTCATAACGTACCGTACCTCCGCAGTCAATAAAATTCTTAGTGACTTTTCCCACTTCTGTCACGTGAAAGTGATTAGGAACTAAAGAGCCATCTGGCAACTGGAAAGAAATTGTTTTTAACTCTTGTAAAGCTGTTTTAATTTGTGATAGTTTCATAATGCTATTTGTTTATTGCGATAATACGATTAATAAGAGTAATTTTTTTTTAGCAGCACTCTCCGCTACTCGTAAGGTCTTGGTCAAGAAAAGCTGCCATTACATTTTTCATGGCGGTCCAGTTTTCTTTGTCGATACAGTAGCACACACTTGTACCTTCTACATTTCCCTTAATGAGACCTAAATGTTTGAGTTCCTTTAAGTGTTGTGAGATGGTAGGTTGCGCAAGTCCTATTTCGGCAACAAGGTCTCCGCATACACAAGAATCTATTTTAAATAAATGCTGTAGTATGGATACCCTAGCTGGATGACCAAAAGCTTTGGCAAAAAGAGAAATCTCATTTTGCTCATCTGTAAACATCTCAGTTTTTGCTAATCCCATGATTGACTTAATTGTTGATTGCAATATTACGATTAATAGATGAGGTGTTATCTGATTGTGTGTTAATTTTTTAGTTGTTTCTTGCGGACATCTCCATTTATCCAAGTATAGATAAATGTTGTTTAGATTCTCTTTGCGGACATTTCTCTAAATCCCTCTTCGAAGAGGGACTTCTTATTTGTTTTGTGGGTTGCTCTTTGCTTTTGACAGAGCAAGGGGTCTTTGTTTTTATTCGTGTTAAGTTG
Organism: Dokdonia sp. 4H-3-7-5; assembly: GCF_000212355.1. NCBI lineage: Bacteria > Pseudomonadati > Bacteroidota > Flavobacteriia > Flavobacteriales > Flavobacteriaceae > Dokdonia > Dokdonia sp. 4H-3-7-5. Next base: position 596,745 of record NC_015496.1, on the reverse strand, counting down.
TTATTGAGGTTCTCTTTGCGAACATCTCCCTAAATCCCTCTTCAAAGAGGGACTTTTTTTCTTGTATGGGTTGCATTTTGCTCTTGACAGAGCAAGGGTTCTTTGTTTTTATTTGTGGTAAGTTGTTATTAAGTTTCTCTTTACGGACATCTTCCTAAATCCCTCTTCAAAGAGGGACTTTTATTTGTTTTCTTATGAGTAGTAATTTTAGAGGTTACGCTTTCGCGAAAGCGTGATACACCAATGCTTGAGTACCATTTACCATAGCGATATTTTAATCCAACGTATCTGATGGGTTGCAGGTGAAGGATAGATGTTAGTACTTTGAGCTTTATAAGCGTTTTAAATGTCAAAAGATAATCTCTCGGTAAAATCAAAAAAACCATGGCCTACTAAAAAGGCGATGGAGCAGGTGTATGATTTGAACCTTTGGGGAGCTGGTGTTTCTGCTTTTTACTCTGGAGAAGGGTCCCACCACCCTGAGATTGTTGTTCCATATGTGGAGGCAGTCACGGAATTTCTTAGCTCTTTTAAAGAGCCACTTGTAGTATGTGATCTAGGCTGTGGGGATTTTAATATAGGTAGCAAGCTTGTTCCATACACGGAGAAATATACTGGTGTAGATATTGTTGCGTCGCTCATTGAGCACAATAAAGCTACGTTTAAAAATGAACGACTCAATTTTGAATGTATAGACATTGCTACTGAAGTACTTCCTAAGGGCGATTGCGCATTATTAAGACAGGTATTACAACATCTATCAAATCGTGAAATAGCGTGTGTTGTGGGTAAGTTGGCATCCTTTAAATATGTAATTCTCACAGAACATCTGCCTGATGGTGATTTTGAACCCAATCAAGATATCATTTCTGGCCAGGGAACTAGACTAAAAAAGAATAGCGGTGTCCAACTGCTAATGCAGCCTTTTAATATGAAGGTGTTGGAAGAACGAGAGCTGAGTGTCACCTATCCAAGTGATGGCAAAGGGCGAATTGTTACTACTCTTTATACAATGTTTTAATCCTTGTTTCTAAAGGATTTTCCGCGAGGGGCATTGTTTTTTTCAAGTACCACAGGAGAGTGTAAAAAAGCAGCTGCCTTTGAGGAGTCGGTTACTTTTGAGGCGGTGCGTTCTAGCATGCTTTTTTCAAAAGTGTTGAGTACGCTTTCTCTTAATCCTCTTTCTTGCCAGTTTGATCCCTGTTTACAGCCTGCCGAGATTGCTCTGGCTAGCGCCAGCGCATCAAGAAGTGCCTGATTTGCTCCTTGTCCTTTAAAAGGGCTCATAGGGTGCGCAGCATCGCCTAGCAAGGTGATTGCTCCAGCATTTTGCAAAGTTTCGGGTTCTAATAGTACTCTGTCGTAAGCAGGGTAACCAGAAATTAAGGCTTCTGGAGTCATTGCCATGATTTGTGGGATAGGGTCATGCCATTGCGTTCTCTTGATAGCCTCTTTTTTAAGTGCTGCGGGACCGGCAGTATTTAACGCCATTGCTTCTTGCTCTGATATGGGAAAGCTAAGCTGCCACATGATAGCATCCTTATCGTAAGGCATCATGTATATGCGCTCGTGACCATTTGCTGTTTGAAAAACCGTTGCTTGATCTAGTAGCGTACTTTTCACATCATTTAGTTCATCTAGTGAACAAATACCTAAAATCACCATGCAATCCAGGTATTGTAATGGCGACGTTTTCTCCTCTATGATTGTGTTACGAACTGCGCTGCGTATGCCGTCTGCGCCTACAATGAGATGGGCTTTTGTAGTTTTAATATGTCCATCTACTTGAAATGCTACAGCTACAGTTCCATCTTGAGCGCTGGTATGCCCCATATATTGATGTCCCCATTGTATATGTGGTGAGTCGCCCAGTTGTTCTAACAACGCAAGTCGCAATGACTGCCTGGCTATGTGAATATTTGTGCGCTTCGGGCTTGCATCATCATCTTCTTCCATCCATTTTCTCATGCCCCATTCCCCTACGACGGTTCCTTCTGGAGTATGAACGAGATGCCTAGTAGACACAATTCCCTCATCTAACTGAGTGAATCCAAAACCTTCGATTGCCTTGCTCGCTTGTTGCAAGGTGAGACCGTAGCCTTGTGAACGTGCGTCAAAACTTTTATCACGTTCATATAGTGTAAACGGAATCCCACGATGCAAGCAAGCCACCGCTAGCGCCACACCACCTATACCAGCACCTATAATTGCCACATGAGGATAGTGATCTGTATCTGGCGTAGGTGGAGATGGTGCTGGGATGATACCAGAGCCGTTGCATTCAGTGCATTTGCTTTGGTGCCTTTTTGGTCGAGTAGGAGCGGTACCCTTTTTATCTGATTCCTCATAAGCCGCAACCGCTCGCTGGTAAGCTAAGCGCACTTTCTTACGAAGTCGCTGACTTTTACTTCCCTGCCCATTACATGCGGTACAGGCGGCCCAACTTTGGTTTGTATGTGATGAGGTGTTCACTCGTTTGAGGTACTGTTTGCTTATTCTTTTGTTGGATAAGGTACTTATTTTAGTTGGTAAGGTGGCATTTTTAGAGCGCACCGAGCCGCTTAATTTCTAATTTGTATGACGGTGAAAGAGGTTTGATGTGGGTAATCACGCTTTCGCGAAAGCGTACTCATTCCCCATAAGCTCTTATGAAATCGATATGTAATAGTAGAAAACAGTTTATTATTCTAGCACTGAAGAGTCCTTATTTTTTTGGTAGTACCACACGATGAGTATAATAGTAATCACCTGAAAAATGATAGAAAATATGGAGCCCTCAAAACCGAAAAGGCCGCCATTAAGTAGGTTATTTTCTGTGATGCTAATTTCAATAAGATGATACGAATCAATGCCGCTCACGTTGAAACCAAACAAGGTCTGAAAAAGGTTCCAGCTCAAATGCAGCGCAATAGGGAACCATAAATTCTTTGTGTACACATAAGAGATTCCTAGCAAAATGCCGGCAAGGAATAAGTTGGCTAGCGCAAACATATCTACATTGGGATTTGCTGCGTGAAGCAGTGAAAACAGCAGCGCCGATACAATAAGAGCGATGTACTTATTAAAAGAAATCATCAGGTTGCGTAGTACGTAACCGCGCAGCAGTGCCTCTTCCAATATCGCAATATTTACAAACGTGAGGATGGCATACAGTAGCTGTGTAGCATCCCAATGGAAGCCCTTAAATTGAATTTCGCTTAGTGATAACATGATAAGACAACCCAGCGCCATGATTACCGCACCTATGAGTAGACCAGCGATAATGTCTTTCTTCCTATTTTTTAGCGCAAAACCTAACTCAATAAATGGTTTTCTATCCACAAATTTTATAAAAATCCATATCACAGTAAGTGTTCCTATTAAGGAGAATATGGTGCCTACAAATAACTGGAAAGGAGACTTCTGTGTAGGAAGCTCATTATAATCTATGCCAATAACATAGTAGCCTATAAGCTGAAATATACCAACAATAAATAGGTAAGGAAGGATAATGGCAAGTACCCGTATCCAGCCTTCGTGCTTGTTTATGGGTGGTTGAGGTGTGGTGTTTTGAGGCATTTAGTTATTGATTGATGATGTTGTGCTTTAGTTTCTCGAATGCAGGCCATTTTGAGCCTACACTGGGATATACAAGGTGTACTCTTTTAAATGTATCATCGTCCTCTTTGTTATCGTTGGTTTTCTTGAAATCTAGAGTTGCTTTATAGGTGTTTCCTGCATGATAAGGAATATAATAAGCAAAGCTCTTTGTCAATAATTGATTTAAATAATCTTGAAAAAGAGGTACAGTAGCTTCTTTAACTAAGTAGGACTGTGCATCTAATTTTGCTGCGGTATTTCCACTACAATTATTATCAAAAACGGTGATGATGGCCGTTAGTTTTTTGTCAATTCGTGTAAGTTCGATAGTTTCTTCGTGTCCACCAAATTCTCCACAATCATCAAAATAACCAGAAAGAATTAATACATAATTATCAGATATTGAGCCGAAAGGATGTTGTTCTAGGTATTTCGAATATTCACTCTTTTGATATTTTCTTTGAGAGAAGCTTTGAAGGCTTACAAGTAAAGTGAATATGATAAGGAGATGTTTTTTCAATTGATAGTTTTTTAAATGCTTATTATTTTACAATATTGGTTTGCGCATTGATGTATTTCCATTAGATTTTCTCCCTGTTTTATGACAATATTTTTCTGGAAAATCTTTATTGCCATACTCGTTCCAAATTTTCCATGAGTCTTTATTCATCGGCTGTTTTGGGTTGAATTTTATTCTTTTACCAGATCTAATGCAAAAACCATATTCATCACTTTGTTGTATTTCTCTTTCTGGTCTTACATATGTTTTTGAACCTAATTCTAGTTCTTCAGGAAAATCTGTTAATTTTTTATATTCGAACTTTTGATTTTTGAAAAAACCATAAAACTTTTCAGTTGAGTCAAATAAGACATCTGATTTTATATAGTTTTTTCCTAAACTTATAATTATTTTTTTAGTCTCAAAAACAGGTCTTTTAATAAATACCACCTCTCCGCTTTCAGCGATATTCATACACTCTTCCCAAGCATCATTATCAGCAGAGGTTTTAAATCTGTCCAAGAGGCTTTGTTGTGAGTAAACTCCAAATTCAATATTATTCTTAAATGAATAATCATAAAGATTAATAGAGGTAATTACTCCTTGATGCTCGTTTCCGTAATATTTAGCGTGTAAGTTCGGAACGTAGATTATACTAACATTTAAAAACTTTTTGAAATAGTCGAAATCAGCTTTACTCATACTTTTTCGTACTGCTTTTTCATTCTTTCCAAAAACTAAAGTCAAATGTATTTTTGGATTGTTTTCGTGTTTATCAAAAAGTTCTTTAAAATAATCATCAAGTTTTATAAATGGGGAAACAATAAGTAATTCACTTTCGGTTTCCCATATAGTATTGTAAATGGCTTCTTCTAATTCTTTGCCAGTGATAAATTTACCCATTGATAATATTCTTTTGCGTTTGTTTTTTTTTAGTGAAGTTGAAAATAATTAACTAAAGTTTTAAGTTAATCCTGACCATCTCATACGCTAACCACGTATGGATGCATCTGTTAATTTATTTTTACTACTTAAATTTGCTATAATTTCATGTTGCCAAAATAAATCTCCATCATCAAATATAAGCTCACAACTTATATCTTCAAAAAAGGAAATTGATTTGAGCGTTATTGCTGTGATAAATTGTTCTTTGGTTAGTTTAGCTTGGTTTTCTTCTAACCAACTATCGTTTTTTAAATCAAGTAGTTTTTTCGCAATGCGACTATTTATTTTGTGTTCGTTTTGTGCAATCCATTGTAGCTTTGAGTTTATTTGATTGACAAATTTTTCTTCACTAATTGTAATTTCTGTTGGGTCAAAACGTATTTCTACATCCTTTCCAAATATTGCAACAATGGCTGTTTTAGTAATTAAAACTGCTTTTCTAAGACGTGATTCTTCTTTATCTACCTGAGGAAACTTATCAAAAAAGTCACCGCTAAAACTTACAGACTCAACTTCGTACTCGTCTTTCTCTGTGGTGAAATCTTCTATAGATAACTTAAAATTCCCTTTGTTTTTGAATCTTGAAAATAGTCTCATATGTTTTTTGTGAGCTGACTTATTTGAAACAAAAAATTAACTCCTTCAACTACCAACTACCAACTACCAACTACCAACTACCAACTACCAACTACCAACTACTTAGGCATAAACCTAGATGGATCCTCCTTTTCTTTACGGATACGTTCTTTCTCAAGGGCGCGTAGGCGTTCTTCTTCTGGTGAGATTTCTGGAACTGGCGCTGCTGCTGTTTTCTTTGTGCGAGTTTTAATGCTTTGAGCAGCTGTTTTAGTTTCGCTATTAGGGTCTTTTGGTGTCTTTGTACTTTTTATGGTAGCTATTAAGGAGATTAATAATATGATGGCGAGCACTCCCCAAACAATCCCTATGAGTAGCTCAGAAATGGAGCTTCCTTTTTCCTTTTCTCTTGCGATGGCTTCATAAGGATCTGCAGCGATAATGCTAGGGTCATCGCTTAGGTAGTAGATGTTGAGTTGATTAGTGTTAGGTATAGCGTTGAGCGTGATTTTACCAGTGTAAGATTGACCATTAAGATCAAATCTATAGTCAAACTTATACAGTTTAACCACACTTGCCACTGTGGACTCTGTGTACTCATTTGATAAGCTTGCAGTGACCACAGTGTTCTCACTAATCATTTGTTCTAGTTCGCTTATTTTATACTCATCACCACCATGTATATAGTCTGTGACGCAGGTCTTGGCGAGTACAACAAACAAAATCATAAACACGATTCTGTATAAGAAGGATTTTGATTTTTCAAACATGTGGTGGTGGGTTTGGGTTTTGTTTAGGAGGGTTTGTTTTAACTCAGTTTTTAATTTTTTCTCTACTATGTAATTCTATCTATACATTTTCAAAAAATTTTACAGCATACTTACAGTATTCTATAATCAATTCCTTATCAGTATCGAACTCCTTTCGTTTCCCTAAATAATTATGAGAAGTCGAAGTGATTTCTTTTCCATCACTCAATTCTTTGTATGAAATACACTTAATATGTTTTTTAGTAACAAGGACAAAAAGTGCATTCTCAAATGGATAATCTCCATATTTAGCAATATCCTTTAATCTTAGTTCTCCACTAGCTCGATATTTAACTTCAATAAAATGAGCTTGATTATCTTTGAACACTACAAAATCAGGCATTTGTCTTATGTTTTTCGACACATCTCCTCTAACACCTTTTAATAGGTCTTTAATTCCTGGAATCGAATTTTCCATTCCATAACTAAATACTTGAAATCCAAGTGAGCGAAATAATTCTTCAACAATAGTTTCCGCAATTCGACCTTTTATAACTCCTGAAATCCAAGGATTTTCCTTTGATTTATTTTCTGATGTTTTAATTTTCTCTTTTTTTGGTTCTTTTTCTTCAACTAATAATTCTTTTGATTTCCCGTCTTTTTTGTAGCACGAAAAACATAGTCCACCATTAAATTTTGTGTATTCTCCACAAGTTATACACTCAGCCATATTTTTTGTTTATTTTTTTTGATTCCGAAAATTTACTCTTGCATTGAAGCCAACGTCTCTTATATAAAAAGTAGCGCTAAAAACAAGATCTTAGAACAATCCTTTTCCATCATAGCATCAGGAAGACCTTATGATGAAAACTATAGATCAGGAGTAGCTTAAAGAGGCTTGTTTTAAACTTAGTTCTTTGTTATGGTTAGTATTTTTTTAGTCTAATTATGAATTCATTACTTGCGAATTTGAAACCATTCAAGTTTTCTATTTGCTTTCCAGCTTTTACTTCAATGGAAAAGTCATTTAATTCTAGCATTTGCTTAATTCTCCACATTCCAATTCCTTCTCCATCTTTTGATGTCTTTTTTGCTTCAATACCAGAGAATCCTTCAATAAAAAGTTTGTCATATTCACTTTCTTCAATGAATAAACTTGACATTTTAAAATGGACAAAAATGTTTTCTTGAATTTCATTAAAGACTATTTCAATCGTAGATTTTGGTCTAACGTATTTTGAAGCATTTTCAATTAAATGATAAAGAGCGACCTGTAATGATTCATAATCACAATTAATTGAACTTCTGCATTCGCCAACATTAACGTAAACTTCTTTGTCTGAAAAATCTATAAAAAATGAATGCAAAACATTCATTAGTACTTTGTGAATTGGATGTTTTCTTTTCTCTAAAGTAGGATTTGCTCTATCAAGTTTTCTGTAAATAGAAAATTCAGATTTCATATGAATATTATGTTTAGCTAACCTCAAAAACATTAAAGCGGTGTCTTTTGGATTACTTTTAACTATTTCAGATATCTTAGGTATTTGTGTATTAAAGTCAGAAGTAAGTATTTCTTGTGGTACTAAATCGTAGATTTCTTGAATATTTTTTGCGTTAATTGTAGTTAAGTTGTGTACTAAACGATTTACTCGCTTTTGTTCCTTGAGTTTTAAGTTTGTTTGTATGGTCTCAATGGGTAGAATTAAATCATAATAAGCATATGACAAAGCTTCTAATTTCCCTTTAAACAATTTTGTGGTTTTTGTACTTGCACAACAAAGAAAAGTAGTTCCGTTTTTGTTAGAGATTTTCCCATTACGTCTTTTGGTTTTGTATAAGGGACATTCCATTAACCTTCCTTCGTGGTCAGTTTTAGAATAACAGTTCTGGCATTCATCTGTTAAGTTTGAAGCTATATTTTTTTCTTTGATATCGTTAACAGAAAAATGTTTTATTGACATAAGGTTTCGATTAAATTAACAAATTGATAAGGTTCTGCGTCTTTTGACAAACAATCATCTACCTCGCGCAATGCTTTATGAAATCTGTCTCCTTTTGTTTCTGAAGAGTAAATAACAATTTTCTTTTGTGGATATTTTTTCTTCAATGCAGAAGCTAATCCCAGACCTTGGTCTTCGAATAATGTCCTTCCTACACCATTTATGTCAACGAATATTATATCTGCTTCTTTGGCTTTATAATCATCTAAATCTGTAATATCTTTAATTGATTTAGTGTTTCTCCAACCTGCTTTTTTTAAAATAGAAACCATCTTGAATTTTGTGTGTTCGTCATCTACAAACAAAATTCTAATCTTATTCTTCGATTCATTATTTCCATTTTCTTGTTTTTCTTCTGTCCCATTGCTTACAAGATTATTATGTATCGTTATTGAATTTTTGTTTACGTTTTTATTTTCTTCTTTAGGTTTAGACTCTTTATTTTTAAAAACAAACTTATCCAGTATAAAAAATAGTGCAGTCACTCCAATTCCTCCGAATAGCCATTCGTAATTACTTTTCAAAAATTCAATCATATTTGTTTAATGTTAGTTAATTTCTTGGTCGGTTATCATATTAACCACAACGGTTGTTTATATGGCTCGTAGCGTGAATATTAGCGATTATTTTAAGATTAAGCGCAAGCCATATTTTTAAATTTGTTATTCATCTTTTTTATTGAAAAGTCGTCAAAACTATAAATCTGGTGATTTCCCAAAAATGTCCAATTGTTAATATTATCAACGACTTGCGCTATTTTTTATATGTATTATTGCAGTGATTAGTTTAGCTCACTTTTTTCTATTTCCTTTATAGATAGTCCTTCGTCATTTTTCCAAACATTTCTTCCATTCACAGAATATCCAAGTATTACTGCAGCTGCAGCTGAAGCACTTGAAAACAGATAATTTCTTGCAAAATATAAATCTCCGTTTGTTTTTGATTGAATTACGTTTTCTGCAATTAGAGAGTCCCTTAGGTTTCCATATCCATAATTTTTTGTTGGATTTTTAGAAACATTTGAATTTTCAAAAACTACAAGTCCTTCGTTTGTTTGTATTGCATTAGCTTCAATTCCGCTTACTACTAAATTTAATTCTAAATCTTCAGATGGATTTGCCACTAGATTGTTGTCCTTAGTTGTTTTTTGTGTATTACTAGTATCAGGTATATTTCTGAATGCAATAGGGTTTTCCAAAAACTTATGACCTAGGGTTCCTGTAAGAACTCTAATATTGGATAAAAACTCTTCCATAGCATCTCTGTCAGGAAGAGGAAGGGAGCTTAATGTTGGGTTATTGCCGTTTTTTAGTCCATATCTTTTTGTTTCGTTCGCTATTTGAACAATTCTACTCTCAAGATATTTTATATGGGACTTTGTGAGGTTATCATCTTTACTGGTAAATAGAATTACTTCATTCCAAAAATCTTTTTTAGAATCGTGATTTTTTAATCTATCCCAAACATTCTCAGCTTCTCCGACATAAACTATTTGTTTAGAAGTATCTTGTTCATATCCAATTAAGAAATAAACACCTTGCGTATTTATCTCTTTAGAAAAGTGTTTATTCAAGTCTGATATTTTCGTTCTCGGACAAGAAAGTGCTTGAATTGTCTGATTAACAACTTCAGCAAATTTGATTCCGGTAACGCTGCCCTCCTTTAAATAAATTCTAATGCTTTTTCCTAATGTCATTTGTTTCGATTAATTATTGGCAACTTGTATATAAGCTATTCAGGCTGCTCCATTCCTACAAAATAGGGATAGCGATAATAAATTCTGCTCAAAGCACTACATCTAACATTTAGCCATAAAAACAACTAAACCACAGCACCTCAAATCATCAGCCTACTAAAATACACTACTAGAACCAATCTCCTTTACGTATTTCCTCATTATGACTATATTTTTACAAGTTATTTTTAATGATGCCTTGGGAAGTGTTGTGTTTGCTCACATTTTCGCGAAAGCGTAGCACAAAAAAATCGGCTACCCTGTGAAGGATAACCGATTTTCTATTATTGATTAGTGTAAGTGTTTAAAGACTTACAGCTATATGAGAATTAATCTCTCTTACGATCATCACGTCTGTTATCGCGACCACCACGGTTGTCACGACCACCACGATCATTGCTGCGCTCTCTAGGAGCTGGTGGAGTGTAACCCTCTGGCTTGTCTAATAACGCCTTGCGAGATACTTTCTCCTTACGTGTGCGCTTGTCTATACCGAAGTATTTTACGTCAAGCTCGTCACCCATAGAAACTACGTCAGACGCATTTTCTGTACGTTCCCAAGCAAGCTCAGATACGTGAAGAAGTACTTCGTTACCTGGAGCGTCAAGATATTCTACTACGGCACCAAAGTCTAGCATCTTGATTACCTTCACCTTGTACGTATTACCTACGACTGGCTTAAATGTAATAGAGTCTATCTTTGCAAGTACGGCGTTGATACCTTCTTGTCCTGTTCCTAAGATTTCTACGATACCTTCTTCTGTTACAGGATCTTCGTTTATCACGATGGTAGTTCCAGTTTCTTTTTGAAGTTCTTGTATTACTTTTCCTCCTGGGCCTATTAACGCACCAATGAATTCGTTAGGAATACGTACACCTACCATTTTAGGAGCGTATTCTTTTACGTCCTCACGTGGAGCTGCAATTGTTTCTGTAATCTTATCAAGGATATGTAAACGACCTGCACGTGCTTGTTGTAATGCATTTACAAGAATTTCGTATGACAATCCTTTTACTTTAATGTCCATCTGGCAAGCCGTAATACCGTCTGCCGTTCCTGTTACTTTAAAGTCCATGTCTCCTAAGTGATCTTCATCTCCAAGGATATCAGAAAGTACTGCATACTTTCCAGAAGCACCATCAGATATAAGACCCATTGCGATACCAGAAACTGGCTTCGTCATCTGGATACCTGCATCCATCATTGCCATAGTACCTGCACAAACAGTTGCCATAGATGAAGAACCGTTTGATTCTAACACCTCAGACACTACACGTACTGTATAAGGACAATCTGCTGGGATCATTCCTTTAAGACCGCGTTGTGCAAGGTTACCGTGACCTACCTCACGACGTGAAGTACCACGTATAGGTCTTGCCTCACCTGTACAGAAAGGAGGGAAGTTATAGTGAAGGTAGAAGTTTTCTTCTCCTTCATGTGATGGCATATCTATTTTATTTGCATCTCTAGACGTACCTAGTGTTACGGTAGCAAGTGCCTGAGTTTCTCCACGTGTGAAGATTGCAGATCCGTGTACAGATGGTAAGTAATCTACCTCACTCCAGATAGGGCGTATCTCTGTAGTCTTACGACCATCAAGACGAAGTCCTTCATTAAGTGTAAGATCACGTATTGCAGCCTTTTCGGCAGCACGGTAATACTTAGATACAAGATCACCAAAGTCTTCAAGTTCTTCCTCAGAAAAACTTGCTTTGATTTCTTCTTTAATTTCTTTAAAAGCAGCGCTACGCTCATGTTTTGCAGATCCGGCTTGTGCGATTGCATATACCTTATCATACGCCATGTCGTGTACCTTTTGCTTAAGGTCTGCATCTTTTCTTTCGGCTGGGTACTCACGTACTTCTTTTTTACCAAAAGCTTCTGCAAGACGAAGCTGTGCAGCACACTGTACTTTAATGTGATCGTGAGCAAATTTAATTGCGTCTGCCATTTCTTCTTCAGAAATTTCATCCATCTCACCTTCTACCATCATTACAGAATCTGCCGATGCTCCAATCATCATATCGATGTCAGACTCTTCTAGCTGAGCTCTTGTAGGGTTAATGATAAACTCACCGTTTACACGTCCTACTCTAGCCTCAGAGATAGCACACTCAAATGGGAAGTCAGATAATTGGATAGCAGCACTTGCTGCAAGACCTGCCATTGCATCTGGCATAACGTCATCATCATGAGACATTAACTGGATCATCACCTGAGTTTCAGAGTGGTAATCTTTTGGGAATAATGGACGTAGTACACGATCCACAAGACGCATTGTTAATACTTCACCGTCAGATGGACGAGCTTCTCTTTTAAAGAAACCACCTGGGTAACGACCTGCTGCTGCAAACTTCTCACGGTAATCTACCGTAAGTGGTAAGAAGTCAAGATCTTTTGCTTCGTAGTTTGATACTACAGTACAAAGCAACATACACTTTCCAGACTGTACTACTACAGATCCGTGTGCTTGCTTTGCAAGTTTTCCTGTTTCGATAGAGATTTCTCTTCCATCACCAAGGTCAATGACCTCTTTGTAAACCTTTGGAATCATAAAATTTGTTTTTCACCTCGATCTATGTCGAGATATTCCCACGTGCAAAGGATTATTGTAATCCCGCTTTCGCGAAAATTGTTAATGGTAGAATACCCTTCGTGGGTATTCCATGTGTCGTTGCGTTGTGTAGTTGATGTATCTGCAAAAAGATACGGGATGATTAAAGGGTAGTTACTTCCCAAAAATCTGACACCAATGAAAAACTAGCTGTGAAAGCTTTCTCTGCCGTTTTGTTATGATGTGTAATCATACAAAAGGACTTATGTAATATGTTTTACCTTGAGGCAAAAATCTGAAAATTTTAGTAACTAACCATTACAGTTTAGTAGTACTGTATTTTCAGAATGTGATCCGTTTTGAAATTTCGCGAAAGCGTATCTCTCAAAACATCGGTATTCAATATATAGAAAAAGGGAGCCGTGAGGCTCCCTTTTTAAAAAATTGTTATTTACGGATACCTAGTTCCTTAATAATAGCTCTGTAACGTAAAATGTCTTTCTTGATTAAGTAATCAAGTAATGAACGACGCTTACCTACTAGCATTACTAGTGAACGCTCTGTAACATAATCTTTACGATTTGTTTTCAGGTGGTTTGATAAGTGTGAGATACGTTGTGTAAAGATTGCGATTTGACCTTCAGCAGATCCTGTATCGTGCTTTCCTTTACCGTGTTTTGCAAAAAGCTCTTGCTTTTGTTCTTTTGTTAAATACATTCCAGTATTATTTTAAATGAAATTCATGTATTGATAGCGTCTCTATCAGCGTGCAAAGATACATTATTCTTTGTATTATCAAACAGTTGACGCTTAATTTACAGCCATTTCTGTAAATAAGACCTTTTAGTGTTAGTTTTTTAATTGCAATTATAGAATTATCAAGTGTTTGTATATCAAAAAAATCACGTTAAAGGGTATGGGTAATACCGATTAGCGTGATTTTAATGTTGTTGATGTTTTGAGTTACTCTTTATAATTAGCTATTTGCTTCAACCAACTCTTTGTTTTTACTTAGTGTAATTGCAAGGTTACCTAATAGTACACCGTATATTACTTTAGAACATACATCTGCAATTGTATATACGAGTTGTCGTGCCATCACACCGTCTTCACTGTATAAAAATCCATCTACTCCTGTTAAGTATGGCATTAAATAAGCTCCTGGATATAAGAACCATGAGATTAAAAATAAGATCCAGATGTTAGAAAGTATTTTTTGTCCTGCTGGGGAAATTCCCTCTTTTCCTTCATTAATTACCTTCTTCATAACCCATAAAATATGAAAGAAAAAAGCAGATGAAATAGCTCCCCATACTAAAAAGGCAGTCAAGTTACTTACCTCATAAAACTGTCCAATGTACCCAGTAATAATCATCATCGCACCAGAAAACCAGAATTGGTTACGTACAGAGCTAAATTTTGAAGTAGTTAAACTTACTACAAATAGAATTTGAAAGAGAAGCATAGGTACATCGATGAGCCAGTTGAGATAGCGATATCCGTTATTAAATAGATCACCACTCGGATCTAAAAAATATCTTCCTACTTCTTCATTAAAGGTAAAACTTGATGTCCAGTTTTGTGCCTGAGCATATAATAGCAAAAATGCCGATACCATTACCACAGCCGATAATATGTTCGACATTTGGAATTTTTTATCTACGTTTTTGATAGTAAGAATAAAGTATAGTAATCCTGCAAGCATCACTGCGTACCCTAACGTAAGAATATGTGATGTAAATTGATAAGCAATTTCAGAAAATCCTTCTGTAGCTCCAATGAAATTTTCGAAATTGGCATTCCCTAGTTCTTGTGTCATAGCTGATTATTTTTTGGTTTTTTTCCTATAACCGTAAAGTTACATCTTAAGATATGTTTGTTTAATTTATTTAATAATTAATTAAACAAAATTAAGAAAACAATAAGATTAATGGGGTTATAAACAGCTTATTGGACTCTTTAATCAAGAAGTGAGCTCTGTAAATAAATCTTCTAGACTTACATTCTTTTGATTGAGTTGTAAAATTTTAAGGTCATTATCATGAGCAAAGTCAAAAACCTTTGCTCTCATATCTTCTTGAGCATTAAAGGTGATTTCATAAACAAATCCTGTAGTGTTTTTTACAGTGGCTACTTTATCTAGTCTGCTCAATGCTATTTCTTCTACGCGATAATCAAATTCGGCAATGACTATTTGTTTCTGTCCATCACGTAGCTCTGTCATTTTTTTGTCGGCTACAATAGTTCCCTTATTTATAATAATCACACGATCACAAATGGCTTCTACCTCTTGCATGATGTGCGTACTCATCAATATCGTCTTTTTCTTGCCTATATCTTTAATGAGATTCCTAATGTCTAATAATTGATTAGGATCTAGTCCCGTAGTGGGCTCATCTAGTATCAAAACTTCTGGGTCGTGTAATAAAGCTGTAGCAAGACCTACACGTTGCCTATAGCCTTTTGATAGTTGGCTTATTTTCTTATGCGCCTCAGAGATGAGTCCTGTGAGGGTAATTACTTCTTCTATACGTTCTTTAGAAACTTTATAAATTCCTGCATTAAAGGCAAGGTATTCTCGCACATACATTTCCACATATAGTGGGTTATGTTCTGGTAAGTATCCCACAGCACGACGCACTTCTTGCACATTACTTTTTGTGTCGTGGTTATGCACTGTTGCCGTCCCAGCCGTAGGAGCAAGGTAGGTGGTGAGTATTTTCATCAATGTACTCTTGCCAGCACCGTTAGGACCCAAAAAGCCAACGATCTCACCTTTTTGTAAGGAAAAAGAAATATCATCAAGCGCTTTTTGCTTACCATATATTTTTGTGATGTCTGTTACTATAATGGACATAAAGGAGTATTTTATACTGTAAATGTAAGAATTGATAACGGGAGGAAATATTTAAAAGTGTGATGATCATTTAAGCTAGAGAGATTTTTAGATATAGGTCTACACCATATTCTCATTTTCATTAGTTTATAAGTCTTTCATTGATAATTCCTCAAAATGTACGCTTAATAAAAAATATTTCATAAAAGGATATAAATAAATTGGCTCATTAGATATTTTTTCTACTTTAGCAGTCAAATAATTCAACATGTTATCAAACGTTTATTATTGGAACAATTTTTTCTATTTCTTCTTTTATGGGAAGAGATCAGGATTGATATTGTGCTAATTTAATAACACTCAATATTTCAATAAGTCCTGATAAATTTTATCAGGGCTTTTTTTTTGCACAATTATGAAAGTAGCAATACAAGGCGTACAAGGATCATTTCATCACAAGGTAGCTCAAGAATTTTTTGGGACAGACGTTGCTGTGGTGGAGTGCATGTCTTTTCCTAGACTAGTAGACGCACTAGTAGAAGGTGAAGTACAAGATGCTGTAATGGCTATAGAAAATAGTATCGCAGGGTCAATACTCCCTAACTACGCATTACTAGATAAACATGATTTGCACATAGAAGGAGAGTTTTACCTTGACATCCAGCACCAGTTAATGGCGCTACCAGGTCAAGGAATAGAAGATATAAAAGAAGTGTGGTCACACCCTATGGCAATCTTACAATGTCGTGAGTTTTTTAGAAACTACCCAGACATCAAGCTTGTAGAAGATACAGATACCGCAGGCGTAGCCAGAGAGATACAAGAAAAGCAATTACAAGGAATAGGAGCTATAGCAAGTACAGTTGCAGCTAGTATTTATAAACTAAATATTTTACAAGCGTCTATCCAGACTATTAATGAGAATGCAACCCGATTCTTTATTTTAAATAAGGATAAAAAACAAGTAGAAGGTGTAATCGATAAGGCATCTCTAAGATTTTCGGCAGATCATAAGCGTGGTAGTCTTGCGGCAATATTAAATGTGCTGAGTGATTGCAAGATGAATCTCACAAAAATTCAGTCCATGCCTATTATCGAGAAGCCGTGGAAATATGCATTTTTTGTAGATGTAACTTTTGAAAAAATAGAAAGCTTTAATAAGGCAGTACAATTACTAGAGATCATGGCAAATGACTTTAAAGTACTAGGAGCCTACAAAAACAGAAAGCATGATGCAACCAGCAAATAGGTTACAGGAAACCAAGGAATACTACTTTTCGCGAAAGCTAAAGGAAGTTCGCGCACTCATTGCAGACGGTCATCCTGTGATCAATATGGGAATAGGAAGTCCAGATATGCCGGCGCCTCCGGCAGCCGTTGCAGCTATGCTCAAAGGATTACATGATAGTGTGGCTCACCAGTACCAGAGTTATACTGGTATTCCTGAGTTGCGAGGAGCCATGGCAGATTTCTACAAAAAGCAATATGGAGTAATCGCAAATCCAGACACTGAGATATTGCCACTTATGGGTTCTAAGGAAGGGATTATGCACATCTCGATGGCATTTTTAAATCCTGGTGATAAAGTCCTTTTTCCTAATCCTGGATACCCTAGTTATGCTGCGGTAACGAGACTTGTGGAGGCAGAAGCAATTACATACGATCTTAATGAGGAGAACGGATGGTTGCCAGACTTAAAAGCACTGGCTGCTCAAGATCTTTCAGGTGTAAAGATAATGTGGGTAAATTATCCTCACATGCCTACTGGGACTAAGGTGCCAGATGGTTTTTTTGAAGAATTGATCGCTTTCGCGAAAGCGCAACACATACTAGTAATTAACGACAACCCATATAGTTTTGTACTTAATGACAATCCGCAATCACTGCTAGCAGTTCCAGGAGCGTCTGAAGTAGCCCTAGAACTTAACAGTCTTAGTAAGACTTTCAATATGTCCGGATGGCGTGTGGGAATGGTACTAGGAAGCGCCGAAAATATAGGACACGTATTGCGTGTAAAATCTAATATGGATAGCGGTATGTTTTACGGCATACAGAAAGGAGCTGTAGCAGCCTTAGGCTTAGGAGATGACTGGTTTGAGCATATCAATACCATTTATGGACGCCGCCGTAAACTAGTTTATGAGCTTGCCGAAAGGTTAGGTTGTACATACGACAGAGATGCTGTAGGATTATTTGTCTGGGCAAAACTGCCAGAAGGAATCGATGCCGAAGCCTTTATAGATAACATCTTACTGGAGAAATTCATTTTTATCACACCAGGAACCATTTTTGGAACGATGGGGAAAGGATACATCAGGTTTAGTCTTTGTGTAAAAGAAGAAGAAATTAAAGAAGCAATACGTAGATTTTAAGATAATTAATAGCTGGATATGAGGTGTTTTTGTTGGTAAGACATTGAATTTGAGTAATTAGAGAGTAATATTTAGATAATGAAAGATATTTACATCATAGGGTTGGGGCTTATAGGAGGATCATTTGCGCGAGATTTGCGCGAGCAAGAACCTGCGGCAACTATTTATGGTATAGATGCAAGTGAAGCCCACGTAGCCGAAGCATTGTCATTAGGTTTTATAGATAAAGGCGCCGTACTAGAAGATATTAAAACAGCAGACCTCGTAGTGCTAGCAATCCCAGTAGATGTTGCTATTCATGTACTACCAGACGTTCTTAATCATATAGGAGAAGATACGATTGTGGTAGATATGGGTTCTACTAAGCAAGCAATTTGTGAAGTAGTAGCATCACACCCTAGGCGTCGCAACTTTCTTGCATGTCACCCAATAGCAGGAACCGAGTTTTCTGGACCTAGTGCAGCGATTACAGGCTTGTATAATGGGAAGACTAATATTATATGCGAGGTAGAGAAAACAGCTTTTAAGCTGCAAGAAAAGGTGCTCGACCTATTTAAGAATATGGGCATGCGCATACGCTACATGGATCCGGTGTCTCATGATAAGCATATTGCATATGTGAGTCACCTCTCACACATAAGTGCATTTATGCTAGGTAAGACGGTCATACAAAAAGAGAAAAATGAGCGTGATATTTTTGACATGGCGGGCAGCGGATTTGCATCTACCGTACGTTTGGCAAAAAGTAACCCAGTAACATGGACCTCAATTTTTAAACAGAATAAAGAGAATGTCTTAGAGACGTTAACTGAATATATTGCAAATCTCAGCGATTTTAAAATGCTTTTAGAAAATGACGATTTTCAAGGAGTACATGATGAGATGGAAAACACGAACCACATTAAGGAAATATTAAACGGAATTAAATAGTTTTGCGCTTTCGCGAAAGCGTAAATATCAAAAGCCCGAAGCGGCACAAATTAAATGTTATGGAAAATAAGAAAGAACTTAGAAATTGGTTAGACGCTTTTGGCCTTGATCACCCTCTTGTAATTGCAGGACCTTGTAGTGCAGAGACGGAAGCGCAGGTGCTTAAAATTGCTCACCAACTTAAAGACACAGATGCTACAGTACTACGTGCAGGGATCTGGAAGCCTAGAACGCGTCCAGGAAACTTTGAAGGAGTAGGAGCACTTGGACTTAAATGGTTACAAAAAGCCAAAGAAGAAACAGGAATGCTTACTACGACAGAGGTTGCAAATGCAAATCACGTAGATCTAGCTCTTGAAGCAGATATCGATATCTTATGGATAGGTGCTCGTACAACAGTATCTCCATTTATCGTTCAAGAAATTGCAGAAGCTCTTAAAGGAACGGATAAAACGGTACTTATTAAAAACCCAGTAAATCCAGATCTAGCCCTATGGTTAGGAGCGGTAGAGCGTTTTTATACTCAGGATATTAAAAATCTAGGAGTAATACACAGAGGTTTCTCTACGTATGAAAAGACACGTTACAGAAATAATCCAGAATGGCAGATAGCGATTGATCTTCAAAATAAATTTCCAGATCTTCCTCTAATTCTTGATCCGTCACACATTGCTGGACGTCGTGATATTATTCATGATTTATGCCAGACAGGTCTTGATCTCAACTATGATGGTATCATGGTAGAGACGCATTATGATCCAGATAATGCATGGAGTGATGCTGCGCAGCAAATCACACCAGCTACGCTCGTACAAATGATGAAGGATTTAAAAATCCGTAAAGAAGAAGGTACAGAGGTAGAGTACAATAATAAATTGAACACATTACGTACTAAGATTGACGTGATAGATCACCAGCTTATTGAAAGCTTAGGAAAGCGCATGAAAATCTCTGATAGTATAGGAGAGCTTAAAGCAGAAAATAATGTGTCTATCTTACAAACTAAAAGGTGGAATGAAATTCTAGGTAAGATGATTCTAGAAGGAGAGCAAAACAATCTAAGTGAAGAGTTTATACTACGTGTGTTTAAAGCAGTACACCAAGAGTCTATAAATCACCAGAAGAAAGTGGCGAAGTCGTAAGATTTTAGATAGTTACTTATAAAAAAAAGGCTCAACATGATGTTGAGCCTTTTTTTGCTTTTTGGAAAGTGAAATGATTAATCTTTCTTAGTGTAAGCAAGTCTTCTTGAAGCTTTTCTCATTAAGACATTTACCAAGTCTTCAGGAGAGCTACCTAGTCCACCACGTACTTTTTTGTTGTAGTTCCATAAAAGTTGGCCATCTGCTCCATTATTTACGTTCATGTTTACAATAGCACTATTTGTAGAACCACCAAAGCCTATTAGTAAAGAAAGTGCAACGCTTGCTCCTTCGCTCATAGGTTTGTTAGTTTCATAATCTCCAGATATGATTGCATCTACTTCAAGAATTTTTGCAAGTTCGTCAGTAGTATATTCATACATGTTGTCATAGTCAATACCTTCCTTTTTGAGTAGAGCATTTGTTCTAGAAGGTTGCTGTATTTCTAATGTTGTGAGTTTACCTCTCTTTTTTCTCTTTAAAAACCAAGAAAACATACCAGTTTGTAATCCCTCTCCTTCAGCTTTTTCAAGACGGCTTAGTTGCTCATCTGTCATATCTTTCATTTGCCTAGGTCTAAGCTTTACCTGAGTTTTAAATGGTACGATAGCGATAATTTTATGCTCCTTAGCAATTTCATCAAACGCTGGGTTTTCATACAGGCTTGTTTGAGCTACAAGGAATGGAGACATCAAAATAAATGCTGCAATAAAAAGAATTGATTTTTTCATTAATATAATTTTTGATTGATTTATTGCGCTAAAATATTAAAATCTTGCTGTAAATTCCTACAATTCTTAAAATTATGGCAAGTAGTTTTTCTAATAATTCTAGTGAGTAACTAAAAAGAAGGTATTTTTGTACCTGACACAAACGTATGACAGGAACTGTATATAAATCTACTGGAAGTTGGTACACCGTAAAAGCGGATGACGGCCAGTGGTTTGAATGTAGAATAAAAGGAAAATTCCGTATTCAAGGAATTAAGAGTACAAACCCAGTTTCGGTAGGTGATGTTGTAGATTTTGATCTTGACACCAAAAGTGATGTAGAGACAGGCGTGATTACAAAAATACACGATAGAGATAACTACATTGTACGTAAGTCTGTAAACCTCTCTAAACAAACTCATATCATTGCAAGTAACGTAGACACCGTGTTCTTACTAGTGACACTCAATAATCCGCCTACTTTTACGGCTTTTATAGATCGTTTTCTGGTAACTGCAGAGGCTTATCATATTAAAGCGGTTTTACTTTTTAATAAGATTGATACGTATAACGAAGAGGAAATCATGGAGATAAAATATCTTGCGGCAATGTATCGTGAGATAGGGTATGAGTGTGTAGGCATTTCGGCAATTACAGGAAAGAATATCGATACTGTAAAGGAGATGATGATGGGTAAGACGTGTATGTTTACAGGTCATTCTGGAGTAGGAAAATCTACGCTGGTAAATGCTATCGAACCTACCTTAGATCTCAAAACAAAGCAAATTAGCGTACAGCACAGTCAAGGACAACACACGACAACTTTTGCAGAGATGTTTGATCTACATTTTGACGCACGAATTATAGATACTCCTGGAATTAAAGGTTTTGGAATTGTAGATATGGAACGTGAAGAAATAGGAGACTATTTTCCTGAGTTTTTCGCTTTAAAAAGCGAGTGTAAATTCAATAATTGTTTACACCTCGAAGAACCTAAATGTGCTGTAAAAGAAGCGCTAGATAATGATGAACTCCACTGGTCGCGTTATAAAAGTTATACCCAAATGCTAGAAGGGGATGACGAACAGCATTACAGAAAAGATCACTACCCAGAAGAGCAATAATAATGAAGGCAGTAATTCAGCGAGTAACAGAAGCCTCTGTCACTATAGACGGAATTGTAAAATCTGAGATAAACCAAGGGTTACTTGTGCTGCTAGGTGTTACTCATGATGACACGATAAATGATATTGAGTGGCTCACAAATAAAATAATTGGCCTACGAATTTTTAGTGATAATGATGGCGCAATGAACCTTTCTGTAGGTGATGTAGATGGAGACATTTTGGTGATTAGCCAGTTTACGTTATATGCGAGTACCAAGAAGGGCAACCGTCCTTCATTTTTAGAAGCAGCACGACCAGATAAGGCAATCCCTATGTATGAGGAGTTTGTAAGTACGCTTTCGCGAAAGCGTACTAAACCTACGTATACAGGAGAGTTTGGTGCAGATATGAAGGTTCAATTGCTTAATGATGGGCCTGTTACGATTGTGATTGATACAAAAAACCGTATTTAATTCTTGTAGGATAATTCTTTAAGTCCTACTTTGGCGCATAATTCATCAATCATCAATCAATTAATGCGTTTTCTTTACTTTCTTGCCCTCTTAGGCTTTACTTCTGTGATGTATAGCCAAGATTTTAACTATGCTATAACTGATATTCCTGAGGAGTTAACAAACAATGCAAATAGTGTAGTACGATTAGATCAATATTTTATAGATATTCCAGATATAGCGCGTATTGCTACTACTCATAAGCGTATCGTTACAGTGCTTAATAAACTTGGTAATAACGATGTTGGTTCGTCAATCTATTATGATAATTCTTCTCGGGTCAAGAGTATAAAGGCAACAGTTTATGATGCTCTTGGTAATGAGGTTAAAAAGTATAAGCAGCGTGATTTTAACGATGCGAGTGCTACAGACGGTTTTAGCTTACATTCAGATGCAAGAGTTTTATATTTAAATTATACACCCAGTTCTTATCCTTATACAATTGTTGTGGAGAGTGAGAAAATATCTAAAACTACTGCATTTATACCGCCAGTGTATAGTAACACTAATTATTATAGCAGCACACAAAAGATTGAGTACGATATTTCCTACAATCCATCTCTTGGATTACGATATATACATGAAGGCGATCGTAAGGATTTTTTTATAAGAGAAGAAAGTGGAGCACTACACATCGAGGCAAGAAATATTATGGCCGTCTCTCCCGAAGCATTTGCGCCAAGTTTTAATACCATAGTTGAGCACATCATTTTTGGCCTAGATAGATTTAATTTAGAAGGTGTAAATGGGAAGGCAGATGATTGGTTAGTATTTGGGAAATGGATGGATGATAACCTATTGAATGGAACTCAGGATCTGCCAGAAGACACAATAAAGACTATAAAAGAATTAGTAGTTGGAATTGATGATCCTATTATTAGAGCTCGGAAAGTGTATAATTTTGTACAAAACAAAGTGAGATACGTGAGTATACAAATAGGGATAGGTGGCTGGAAACCAATGTTGTCATCTAAGGTAGATGAAGTGGGATATGGTGATTGTAAAGCTTTGTCAATGTATACTAAAGCACTGCTAGAGGTTGCAAATGTCCCATCCTATTATACAGTGGTATATGGCGATTCAGATAAAAGAGATATACGCCCAGATTTTGCTAGTGTGCAAGGCAATCACGTTATACTAACACTACCTCAAGAAGACAATAGTTATGTGTGGTTAGAGTGTACAGATCAACAAGTGCCTTTTGGCTTTATTGCGGGATTTACAGATGATAGAGATGTGCTAATAGTCACCCCAGAAGGTGGTGAGATCATTCATACTAAAAAATATACGGCTCAAGATAATTTTCAATATTTAAAAGGAACATATACACTAAATAATAGTGGTGATATTATGGCAGAAGTACGTATGTCATCTGGCGGTATCCAATATAAAGTTAGGAGCAAACTAGATAAAGACAACGATGATGAAAGAAAAAAGTATTACTATGATTTTTGGAATTATATAAATAACCTACAGTTAGGGGATTTTACCTTTAAGAACAATAAAATCGATGCTATTTTTGTTGAGAAAATTTCATTTACGGCTCGCAACTATGCCACTTTAGCAGGTCAAGAAATGATAGTGCCTATAAATGCATTTAATAGATTTTCTGCTTTTCCAGCAGGGGCAATTGAGCGTACACAGGACGTCTCTGTTGCCAGGGGATTTAGTGATACAGATAGTACAGAGATTGTTATTCCGTCTAATTATATCGTTCAATACATACCAGAGAATGTCACATTGGATACAGAATTTGGGAGGTATGCCATTGCGTTTGAAAAGATTTCAGAAAATACACTAAGCTACAAGCGATCGTTAATCCTTAACGAGGGAGCTTATGATAAATCTAATTATAAAGAATTTCGATCATTTTTACGTAAGGTGGCAATCAATGATAAGCAGAAGATGATTTTAGTGAGCAAATGATTAAATAGTCTCTATAAATTAAATTTCGCATTTGTGGCACTTTCGTGAAAGAGTACACTGGCACATATTATATTAAAAATTTACCTACATAATTTTATGAATAAACAACAATTAGTTTTGCTCCTTCTAAGCTTTTTAGCGCAGAAAACTATTTCTCAAAATTATAATTTTGGTAAATTAAATGAACGTCATTTTGAAGTTAATTTAACAGATCTACAAAAGAAGGCTTCTGCAGCTATTCTTTTTAAGAACCGTACATCCAAGTTTACTATTGAAGATGATCGTGAAGGATGGTTTGTTGCTTCAACACATTATAAGGTTATTAAAGTTCTCAATAATGATGGTTTAAATGAAGGTGATATTAGTGTGAGAATTTATAAAAATGATGGTAAAGAAGAACGAGTTTTTGATATAAAAGCAAACACTTACACTTTTACCGAGGGGATTTTGAAAAAAACAAAACTAAATAAAAAGGACATATATGTTAATGAGATAAATAACAACTGGAATGAAGTAAGTTTTGCAATACCTGATGTTAAGGTAGGAAGTATCTTTGAGTTAAGCTATGAGGTTTATTCTCCTTTTTGGAAAATTGATGATTTAGTCTACCAAGAAAATGTTCCAGTACTTAAGTATCATTCCGAAGTTTTTTTACCAAGTTTCTTTACATTTAATAGATTTAAAAAAGGCTATCTACCTTCTCAGTCAAACGATCAATATCATTGGAAATCAGTAAATATCTCCACTTCTTCTGATGGAGGATATGGTTCAGTTAGTCATAGGTCTGGTTTAGCAAACTTAAGTTTTGACCAGCTAGAAAGTACATTGGACCTTACTGATGTGCCAGCCCTTAGAAAAGAAGACTTTACAAATAATATTGAGAATTATAGAGGTAGTCTTATTTACGAATTAGCTTCCTATGAAATTGAACCAGGAAACAAAGTTCAAATTTCAACGGATTGGGAAAATGTTTCTCAACAAATTTTTGATAATAATCATTTTGGAAAAGCAATAAGTGATAGAAAATTTCTTAATGCAGAAGCGAATCGATTTCGTCAGATCGGAACAAGTAAATCAGAATCCATTTCTAAGGTTTTTGAGTACATAAAGAAGTCCATGGCTTGGAATGGAAAAAACGGCAAATTTGCAGAAAAATCACTCAAAGAAGCATTTGAAATTGGCAGTGGAAATATTGCAGAAATCAACCTTAATTTAGTCGCATTATTACGACAAGCGGGGTTTATCGCTTATCCGGTACTTGCAAGTACAAAGGCCCACGGTGTTCCGTCATATCCTACATTAGAGGGCTTTAATTATGTCCTTGCAGTAGTTTTTCTTGATGATGAATATATACTTCTAGATGCATCAGAAAAGTTAGCGCCGCCAGGTGTTTTGCCTAATCGTGTAATAAATTGGGAGGGATTGATTCTACGAAAAAATTCAACTCCTAAGAAAATCAATTTATTTCCGACAATAAAGAGTCGTAATGATATTTTAGTAGACGCAACCTTGGGAGCAGATGGTGTCATAAAAGGAAAGTATAAACAAAGAGGGACATTAAATGAAGCATTGGAAATGCGAAACGATATGCTCTTAATAGATAAAAGTAACCTTGCGGAAAGAAAATTTACAGAGTATCAGCTTGCTGACATCTCTAATTTTAAGATCGATAATACATCATTAGATAGACCATTTACAATAGGTTTTGATTTTACGAGTGACGCATTCGTTGAAAAAATTGGAAGTAAATTGTATGTATCAAGTACATTATTTTTAAAAGAAAAATCTAAAATACTTTTGAGCGAAGATAGACTGTATCCAATAGATTTTGAATACCCTAAAGTGCATAGAAAGTCTGTTATATTAAATATACCAGAGGGTTATAAGGTTGAGTCTTTGCCAAAACCCGTTAATCTTACTTTGAAGGAAGGAGAATTATCTTATATATTAAATGTTAATGTTCAAAATGGAAATGTACAAATAATATTAGAAGAAACAATTAATACAGCTTTAATGCGTCCACCATCATTTTCAAATATTAAAAAGTTTTTTGAGGGTAAAATGAATGCCGAAAATCAAAAAATTGTACTTATTAAAAAATAAGTTCTGGATAATTTAGAATTGTAACAAGTTGTAGGCGATATGATTTATGCTCACCGAGTGCGCTATTTTAATCAACTAACTAATGTGTCTCAGCTCACTGAGTAAGGGAGAAATTCAGGGTGGTGACTAGGGTCAATTCCTGCCGATATTGGCTAAAAGTGAGAAAGAGAGTACTAAAAGGTCTAGGAGAAGAGCTCGCCAAGCTGGAGATTGTAGTGTTATTTTTGGCTAATCAAAATGGAGTGAATTGTCAAATGGCTTTTGGTATAACTTAATATAAATAATAAGATTGATTATCATTTTTGCTACAATATCAAGATATTAAAGTGATATCCTAAGCCTTTAAATAACCACATATGGCTATTAATATTAGTGGTTATGTGAAAACCACTATTATAAAACACGAAATTTTAAATAAAAAAATCACAGCTTGACAACTCAAAACCTTGCTCAAAAAAACATTACCAATATGAATAAATTAATACTTCTCATTTTTATTACAAGTTTATCTGCAACAACTTGCTTAGCACAAAATTATAAATTTGGAAAAGTCTCTAAAGAGGAACTGATGCAAGATGTGCACCCTAATGAGCCGGAAGCTGATGCTGCAATTTTATATAGATTATTTAGAACAAAATTCAATTACACTAATGACGAGGGCTTCACAGCAACCACAAATTTTCAAGATCGTATAAAAATTTATAACGAGAAAGGTAATGATTGGGCATCAGTTAGCATATTCCTTTATACTGGCTCAGGAGGTGCGGAAAGTATAAGTGGTCTCAAAGCGTACACGTATAATCTTGATGGAAAAATAGAGAAAACTAAATTAGACAGAAAGAATATTTTCGAAGACGAGGTTAATGAGAATTATACTAAGGTAACTTTTTCGATGCCCAATATAAAAAGCGGATCGATTATAGAATATGAATATAGTATAAGGTCGCCGTATTTAACCACTTTTGATAAGTATTACTTTCAAGAATCAATACCTGTTGATGTAGTAGAAATGACTGTAGCTGCCCCTGAGTATCTTGTTTATAAAACTCATCGTAATGGTTGGGTACCTTTTTCTATTGCCAAAAGTTCACGAGAGGGTAATCTTCAAATAAGTTACAAGGAAAAATCAACTTCTAAAATTAAACAACCAGAAAATAGAACTCGAAATATAAAGTATAGAGAAGATGTTTCTGAAGTAAATTTAAAAAATGTACCATCTCTTAAATTAGAGCCTTATGCGGGTAATATAAATAATTACCGTACTACTTTACAGTTTGAATTAGAAATGACTCGTTTCCCTAACGATTCACCAGAATTTTTTACAACAAGCTGGGATGAGGTTGCGAGTACTATTTATAAATCTTCAGATTTTGGATCTCAACTTAATAGACAGAGTTTTTTCAAGGATGAGGTTGATAAATTAATTGCTGGAATGTCCGAAAAGGAAAAGGCAATAAAGATTTATGATTATGTCAGGAATAAAATAACGTGGAATGGCAATTACGGGATTTTTGTAGAGAATGGAACAGCTAGTACCTTCAAAAACAAATCTGGAAACATAGCAGATATTAATCTGTTGCTGGTGTCGATGTTGAAGTATGCAGGAATCAAGGCAGATCCTGTTTTGTTAGGTACAAAATCTCATGGAATTTACCTTTTTCCTACGAGAACTGGATTTAATGCTGTTATAGCGGGAGTAGAGATAGAAGGGGAATTAGTATTGTTAGATGCTTCAGATAAATTAGGTAGTCCTAATGTATTGAAAAGTCAATTACTCAATTGGTTTGGAGGAAGAATGGTTGAAGATGATGGTACATCTAAGGCAATAAGCTTAAAAAATGCAACAGCAATACACTATGCCCTTGCTAATGTAAATTTAGATGATACGGGAATTGCCAGTGCATCAGTAAAAAATAGATTTGCAAATAATTATGCGTCTGAAATGCGAAAGTCTTTATATGGTAAAGAAGAGACTGAACTTAATACAGCAGTCTCTGCAGAATTTAATGATACAGAAATAGAAAATCTGAATGTTTCTGACTTATTAAATACATACAAGCCATTAAGTGTATCTTTTGATGCAGATGTTGCTAGTTATTTTGAGACTATAGGTGATAAAATTTATTTGAACCCACTTTTTTTTTATAGTACAGACGAAAATTTATTCAAGTCTGATGAAAGAACACTACCTGTAGATTTTGATTATTCTCGTTCGGATCGAATAACCATCAATATAAGTATTCCTGAGGACTACGTTGTAGAGTCTCTGCCAGAACCATTAGTGGTTTCTATGGTGGATGGTATAGCTTCTTATAAATATAATATCTCGAACGCTACGGCAGGTTTGTCTATTTCAGTGCAACGAACTATAGATACACCATTAGTAGCAGTAGATTATTATAAATCTTTAAAAGCTTTTTTTGAGATGATTATTAAGAAAGAAAGTGAGAAAGTTGTCTTCAAGAAAGCCTAGAGACTGCATATTTTTAAATAGATTGCACTATGTACTAATAAAATGAATTAAATGAACATTTCAGACTCACAACAAGCAGTAGACGATTGGATAAAAGCTCACGGAGTGCGCTATTTTAATGAACTTACTAATATGGCTCAGCTTACTGAAGAGGTAGGAGAAGTGGCGCGCATCATCGCACGTCGCTATGGGGAGCAGAGTGAGAAAGAAAGTGATAAAGGTAAAGATCTAGGTGAGGAACTTGCAGATGTCATGTTTGTAGTATTATGCCTGGCAAATCAGACTGGAGTTAATCTTCAGGAAGCCTTTGATAAAAAGCTTGATATAAAGACTAAGCGTGATCACGATCGTCATCACAATAATGAGAAATTGAAATAATAGCCTATGCTCTTAAAAGTACAACATACTGCAGCCAGCACTAGTGGTGAGATACAAATCACAGGGTCAAAAAGTGAGACTAACAGACTGCTTATTTTACAAGCGCTCTTTGATGGTATTGTAGTAAAGAATATTTCAAATAGTGATGATGCTGCGGTGATGCAAAAGGCACTAGCGTCTACAGAAAGTGAGGTAGATATTTACCATGCAGGTACGGCAATGCGTTTTCTTACCGCTTATTTTTCTATACAAGAAGGTAGAGAGACGTTGCTCACGGGTAGCGAGCGCATGCAGCAACGCCCTATGGCAATATTGGTAGAAGCATTGCAGCAGTTAGGTGCTCAGGTTTCTTATGTAAAAAATGATGGGTATCCGCCGCTTCATATTAAAGGAAGCAAACTCACAAAAAGTGAGGTTACGCTCAAGGCAAATGTGAGCAGCCAGTATATCTCTGCACTTATGATGATGGGAGCAGCGCTAGAAAATGGACTTACCATTCATCTCGATGGTAAAATCACTTCGGTGCCATATATAAACATGACGCTAGCACTATTACACCAGCTAGACATTGAGGCTACATTTGTAGGTCAGATTATAACTATCAAACCAGGAAGAACGAGTAGAGCGCATAGAGAAATCACAGTAGAGTCAGACTGGAGTAGTGCTTCGTACTTTTATAGTATTGTTGCGCTTTCGCGAAAGCGTACTTTAGATACTTCTATCACCATAAGTAGTTATAAAGAGGATAGCTTGCAGGGTGATGCAGTATTGCAAGATATTTACAAGCAGCTAGGTGTAGTTTCTGAATTTAGTGGAGATAAACTTACCTTGTCACTAGCCAAAGATTTTGAACTTCCTGAAACAATCACTTTGGATCTTGCAAATGCGCCAGACATTGCGCAGACTATAGCAGTTACCTGTTTAGGACTTGGTGTAGGATGTCATCTTACGGGATTGCATACCCTCAAAATAAAAGAAACAGACAGGCTAGAAGCACTACGAGAAGAGATTACAAAGCTAGGCGGTGGGATTATGATAACAGATACAGACCTTACGTTACTGCCACAAGAAGCAGCGCTTAACGAGAATATTACGATTGCGACATATCATGATCATCGTATGGCAATGGCTTTTGCGCCACTAGCGCTATCGGTTCCATTGTTGATAGATGATGCGGGTGTGGTGTCTAAGTCATATCCAGATTTTTGGAAAGATTTAGAAACTTTAGGCTTTGGTCAAGAGATAATTGGCTAAACACTTGACAACGCCTATCTCAAGATTGTATCTTTGCGATCTTGCAAATGAGCGGTTCATACTGCTTTTGTGAGCACAAAAACTAAAATAAAAACCCTTTATGAAGTTATCACATTTTAACTTTGATTTGCCAGATGAATTACTAGCAGATCGCCCAGCCGAAAATCGCGACGAGTCACGCCTTATGGTACTTAACCGAAAAGAGCAGACTATAGAGCACAAAATGTTTAAAGACATTATTGATTATTTTGAGCCGGAAGATGTGATGGTGCTTAATAATACCAAGGTTTTTCCAGCACGTTTATACGGTAATAAAGAAAAAACTGGAGCACGTATCGAGGTATTCTTGCTTAGAGAACTTAACTCAGAAACACGCCTATGGGATGTTCTTGTAGATCCAGCACGTAAAATACGTATAGGTAACAAGTTGTACTTTGGTGACGATGAGAGTCTAGTAGCAGAAGTAATTGATAACACAACATCAAGAGGACGTACACTTCGTTTCTTATATGATGGATCTTACGAGGAGTTTAGAAAAAAGCTAACTTCACTAGGAGAGACGCCATTACCTAAATATATTAATAGAGAGGTAGAGCCAGAAGATGAAGATCGCTACCAGACTATTTATGCAACAGAAGAAGGAGCTGTAGCCGCGCCTACTGCAGGTTTACACTTCTCAAAGCACTTGCTTAAGCGTCTTGAGATTAAAGGAGTAGACTTTGCTGAGGTTACACTACACGTAGGTCTAGGAACTTTCAGCGCAGTTGAGGTAGAAGATCTATCTAAGCATAAAATGGATAGTGAAGAGGCATATATACATAAGCCAGCAACAGAAATTATCAATAAAGCGCTAAAGGAAAAACGTCGTATTTGTGCCGTAGGTACAACCTCGATGAGAGTGATGGAAAGTGCTGTTTCTAGTAACCATACACTTAATGAGTTTGGTGGATGGACTAACAAATTCATCTTCCCTCCATACGACTTTAGTATCGCAAACTGTATGATTACAAACTTTCATACACCTAAGTCTACTTTGTTAATGATGGTTTCTGCATTTGCAGGTCACGATTTTATGAAGAGAGCTTATGAAGAAGCAGTAAAAGAGAAATATAAATTCTACTCTTACGGAGACGCAATGTTGATTATCTAATTTCAGCAGATATAATTATAAAAACCCAGACAGCAATGTTTGGGTTTTTTGTTTTAGGAGCATCACCTTGTGGTATTTGTTGTATCTAGTTTCCCGCTTTCATTACAATTCCTCGCGCCGGCTTCGCCAGGCAGCTGTGGGATTTTCATTACAATCGGGGCTAGAGAGTTAAGCTCGTTTGCGTATGCTAGTGTTCTTAATGCTCATCATTAAGTTGCTTCACAATGGCTGCAATTTTTTTGTTTTTTGAAGTTCGATCTAAAACCTTAGGTGGAGCTTGTCGCACTTCGCAATCTATAATAGCACAGCGCTCGCAAGTAACTCCTACGTTACGAGTAGGGATATTTGGATCCTTAAGGAATTTTATTTTACGTTCTAGTTGTTTATTAATAAGTAGACCTATGCTTATGCTTCTAAACTTGTTTTCTTTAAAGGGGTCTTTTGTAGCGGTGGATAGTACCAAGTATCGTACACCTTCATTTTCATAATTAGAAATTTGCAAGTCAAACTTACTATTCTCGCTACTCTTAGGTAGATCTTTAAGCACTTGTAATGACACCCACCTTCTGCAGTAGTGTTCATCACTCTCATTTGCTCGTGGAGCATGCTGGTGTGCTAGGTGTAGCTCCTTTGTGAGGTGAAATTTAGTGTCGTTAAGCTTATGTGTAAACCGTAAGAAAAACAAGTTTTTAATGTTGAATTCTTTAGGTAAGATATTTGTAAGTCGCTGATAGAAAGACTCAGGCGATGCATTGAACTCATTTGTAATGTGCTCAAAAGTATTTTTTTGAAATGTACGCTCCTTAAAAATATCTTTAATTTTCGTCGTCAGATTTTTACTAGGAATGATCAATGCTCCTGCAAAGTAAGAGGCATAAAAATTATTAAGCACTTGGTCAAAAGTTTCAAAAAGAATCCATGGGAAGGTGTATAGCCTTTCTGTAATTTCCAGATAATTATAGGCTATTTCTTTTGCGTAGATAAATGTGCGTTGTGACTCATCTACATCACTTGCAACTAGTAGGGAGCGTGACTTTGGGATAAAAACAGATCGTAGGTTATCTAAATCCTCATGTTTATCTAGTTCATCATTTTTTATAGTGTAGTTATACTCTTCTATGAGAATTTCTTCTAGCTCATTTGATGAGATACCCTGTCCTTGATTTATTTGATAAGACTTTACAAAGTCGAGCACTTTTTGCTCTATGTTGTCAAAGTAGTTGTTGTTTGCCTCTTGAAATGATCGCACAGAGGCTAGAAAAAAGCTTTCTCTGCTAAAGTTATAGTGTTGCGCAATCTCTATAATCGTGCTTATGAAAGCGTTGACTTTAGCTGGTGCATTAGATACAATATCTATCAGGTCACTTTCCTTAATCCCAAAAAGCTCAAGAGGTATTTCTTTAAGAATCTTTGATTTTAAAATTTCACCTATAGGAGCAAGATTTTTATCAAGTTTCAAAGAGACCATTTGATCGTATGGAATGTCTAATTTTTCCGAAAGTGTGACAATCTTATCTGGTTTTGGATATTTTTTTCCATTTTCAATTTCATTTAAATATGATTTTGAAAGGCCTGTGAGTTTTGATAATCCAAATAGGGATAAATTCTTCTCAGTCCTTATCTGCCTTAGCTTTAAGCCAAATATAAGTTTGATATCTTCTTCTTCCATATACACAAATATACCACTTTCTGCGAATAGTCTATTTTAGTGAAAATTAATATTTAGCGAACGTTCGCTTTTTTAATCAAAGTATTTTTTTTAACATTGTGCCATAGAATTTTAAAAAGATAATTATGGCTCCTGAAATAAACCAACATGCACTAAGCTTTAGCAACCAAGTAAATAGCTATTATTCAGAAATACTAACTGATGATGCATTAGACTTCATTAAGGCACTTCATGAAAATTTTAATGCCAAACGTTTAGAATTATTACGTGCTAGAGAGCAACAACAGTTACTATTTGATCAAGGTCATAAGCCTGTCTTTCCTTTTGAAACACAAGAAATAAGAGAAGGCGAGTGGACTGCGGGAGAGATTCCTCAAGACTTGCAAGATAGAAGGGTGGAAATCACGGGACCTACAGATCGTAAGATGGTTATTAACGCACTTAACTCTGGTGCAAAAACCTTTATGGCAGACCTAGAAGACAGTACTGCGCCTACATGGAGAAATGTGATGGAAGGTCAGATTAACTTGCGAGATGCTGTAAATAAAACGATATCATATCATCACCCTACTAAGGATAAAAAATATACACTCAATGATGCTGTTGCTACATTACTGGTAAGGCCAAGAGGGTGGCACCTTAATGAAAAACATGTTCTTGTTGACGGCGTAGAAGTGTCTGGGTCTTTGTTAGATTTCGGATTGTATTTCTTTACAAACGTACGTCAGTTATTAGAAAATGGTACAGCACCCTATTTCTACATAGCAAAACTTGAGCATTACAAGGAAGCGAGACTATGGTATGAGGTTTTTAAATTTTCTCAAGATTACTTAAATATTCCTGAGGGAACTATTAAATGTACCGTACTAATTGAGACGATAACGGCAAGCCATCAGTTGGATGAAATTATTTATGAGTTAAAGGATTATATCGTAGGTCTTAATTGCGGTCGCTGGGATTATATATTCTCGTATATCAAGAAGTTTAGAAATGATCCTGATTTCTTAGTTCCTAACAGGGATCAAGTAGGAATGACGGCGCCTTTTATGGACGCATATTCTAAGTTGGTAATACAAAGGTGTCACAAACGCGGGATCCTCGCAATAGGAGGTATGGCAGCGCAAGTGCCTATTAAAAATGATCCTTCGGCAAATCAAGCGGCTTTAGAAAAAGTAAGAAAAGATAAAGAACGCGAGGTAATAAATGGACACGATGGTACATGGGTTGCTCATCCAGCACTTGTTCAAATTGCGATGGATGAGTTTGATAAACATATGCCTACAGCAAATCAACAGCACATTACAAGAGATGATGTTGTGGTAACAGCAGATGATCTAGTTGCAATTCCTGCGGGGACAGTTACCGAAGCTGGAGTGCGTAAAAATATTAATGTAGGAATACTCTATCTCAACGCATGGTTAAGTGGTCAAGGTGCGGTAGCTCTTTATCACTTAATGGAAGACGCTGCTACTGCCGAAATATCAAGAACACAAATCTGGCATTGGATAAAAAACAAAGCAGTGCTGGAAGATGGAAAAGCATTTACAAAAGAATACTTCAATGAGCTTTTTGATGAAGAAGTTGAAAAAATCATTACTGAAGTGGGCTCTTATGAAATAAAAGAAACTCAGTTTGAGAATGCATTTAACCTCTTTAAAGAACTGGTCTTAGCAGAAGACTTTGAGGAGTTTTTAACCACCCCAGCTTATAAATTTCTTTAGATAAATATCCATAAGCTATTTCTCAAATAAGTATAACAAAACTATCACCGCCTTTTCAGGTACACATTAAATAAATCTTTAAAACTTAGTATTATGTCAAACTACAATTCGGCTCTTGAAGTTGTTAGATCACTTAAAGCAAAGCATGGAAACTCTTGGAGTGCCATAAGTCCAGAAAACACAGCTCGTATGGCTGTTCAAAATAGATTTAAAACGGGCCTTGATATTGCAACATATACTGCTAGTATTATGCGCAAGGATATGGAAGAATACGATGCAAACCCTATGAGTTATACTCAGTCGCTAGGTTGCTGGCACGGTTTTGTGGCACAGCAAAAAATGATTGCAGTAAAGAAACATCATGGTACTACAAATAAAAAGTACTTATACCTTTCTGGATGGATGGTTGCCGCTTTACGTTCAGAGCTAGGTCCTTTGCCAGATCAATCTATGCATGAAAAGACTGCTGTGCCAAAATTAATTGAAGAAATTTATACATTCTTACGTCAGGCAGATGCCGTAGAACTTAATGATTTGTTTCGTCGTCTTGATGCAGGTGAGGATGTGCAAGATCAAATTGATAATTATGAAACGCATATAGTTCCAATTATCGCAGATATAGACGCAGGTTTTGGAAATGAAGAGGCTACTTATTTACTAGCAAAGAAAATGATAGAAGCTGGAGCATGCGCACTGCAGATAGAAAATCAAGTATCTGATGCAAAGCAGTGCGGTCACCAGGATGGAAAGGTGACAGTTCCTCATGAAGATTTTATTGCAAAACTTAACGCACTACGTTATGCCTTTTTAGAGCTAGGCGTAGATGAAGGAATTATTGTGGCAAGAACAGATTCTGAGGGTGCAGGTCTTACTCAGAAGTTGCCTGTAAGTCAAGAGCCTGGAGATCTCGCTTCTCAATACCTCGCTTTTGTAGAGGCAGAGGAAGTAGATATTAATAGCGCAAATGAAGATGACGTACTTCTTAAAAGAGATGGAAAACTGGTGCGCCCAGTGCGATTACCTAATGGTCTTTACAAGTTTAAGAACGGATCAAACATAGATAGGGTAGTGCTTGATTGTATTACAAGTTTGCAAAACGGCGCAGACCTTTTATGGATAGAAACGCCTACGCCTAATGTGAAGCAAATCGCTCATATGGTAAATAGAGTGAGAGCGGTTGAGCCAAGTGCTAAGCTGGTATATAATAACTCTCCTTCTTTTAACTGGACACTTAATTTTAGAAATCAA
Source organism: Dokdonia sp. 4H-3-7-5 (assembly GCF_000212355.1). Taxonomy (NCBI): domain Bacteria; kingdom Pseudomonadati; phylum Bacteroidota; class Flavobacteriia; order Flavobacteriales; family Flavobacteriaceae; genus Dokdonia; species Dokdonia sp. 4H-3-7-5. Next base: position 560,574 of record NC_015496.1, on the reverse strand, counting down.
GCGTATGATGAGATGGTAGAGGAGGGTGAAAATATGACTGCGTATGATCGTAATAATTTAATGGATGTAGCTTATGATCAGACGGAATTGTCTCATAGAGCAGATGAAAAAATTAAAACATTCCAAAGAGACGGGGCACTTGAAGCAGGAATATTCCACCATCTCATTACATTGCCTACCTATCATACTACTGCACTTCATATGAATAATCTTACAGAAGGTTATTTTGGAGAGCAAGGTATGCTGGCTTATGTGAAAGATGTGCAAAGACAAGAGATACGCAATGGAGTATCTTGTGTAAAACACCAGAGAATGGCGGGTTCTGATCTAGGAGATGATCACAAAACGTTTTATGCGGGAGATAAAGCTCTAAAGGCTGGAGGAGCAAATAATACTAGTAATCAATTTCAAGAGAAGAAAACGGTATTAAATAATAAACCTGTTTTGACGGCGTAGCCTCAAACTCATTGTTAATTATTTAGAAGGCGGTGTTCTGTACGCCGCCTTTTTTGTTCAGCAATAATAATTTCGGTGATAATAGTGTCTAGGTTAGGGTTTTTTTATCCTTACATTTTACTAGATTGCTTTTCTCATATATACTTATAGTGGATGATGTTTATTGAGTTGCGCTTTCGCGAAAGCGTTATTAAAACAAACATTTCACAAGGAAATATGAAAAGGAAGGCAAAAAAATATCATTAAAAATCTTAGGAAAAATATGAAAAGTAGAAAATTACTGATGATTCCTGGTCCTATAGAATTTGAGCCAGATGTGTTGCAAGCGATGGCAGTTCCTACTGCGAGTCATGTTGCACCAAATTTTATAGAGATTTTTGGGAATAGTCTAGATATGATGCGTGAAGTGTGGAATGCTCCAAATGGACAGCCATTTGTAGTGGCAGGAAGCGGTACACTTGCGATGGATATGGCAGCCGCAAATCTACTAGAAAAAGGAGATGCTGCGCTAGTTGTTTCTTCTGGTTATTTTGGAGAACGCTTTAAGGATATACTAGAAACTTATGGCGCAGATACTACTATATTAAGCGCGCCTATAGGCCAGGTTGTGCCTTTGAGAGAGATAGAAGCGGCTTTTAAAGCAAAAGAATATAAGGTAGTTACCTTCACGCATGTAGATACATCTACAGGTGTAATGGTTGAACCAGAGCCTCTGTGTAAACTTGCAAAGAAATATAATGTACTCACCATACTTGATGGAGTGTGCTCTGTAGCTGGTCAAGAAATTTTACAAGATGCCTGGGGTGTAGATGTTGTTCTTACTGGGTCTCAAAAGGCAATAGGTGTGCCGCCAGGATTAGCATTGCTAGTAGCATCGCAAAAAGCAATAGAAGTGTGGAAAAACCGAAAAACACCTGTTCAAAATTATTATGCATCATGGAATAACTGGTTGCCCATCATGACAGCATATGAGGAAAGACGTCCATCTTATTTTGGCACCCCACCTGTTAACTTAATTCTAGCACTTGAAAAAAGTCTGCAACTAATTTGTAGTGAAGGAATAGTCGCAAGAGTACATAGGCATGAACGCCTTGCTAGTGCTTTTAGGGCTGCAATCCGCTCTTTGAATTTAGATATATTACCAAAAACAGAGGAGATTGCTGCGAGTACGCTTACTGCAGTGTACTATCCAAAAGGTATAGACGGAGCTGTTTTAAGGGCAAACATGACGCAAGATGATGTGATTGTGGCTGGAGGCTTGCTTTCAGAAATCAAAGCCAATTACTTTAGGGTTGGGCACATGGGATCTGTGTCGGCAAATGATTTGCTTTGTGTTCTAGGTGCATTAGAGCGCTCGCTATCTGCCTTAAATTATTCTTTTGAATCTGGGGTGAGCTTAAAAGTTTTCCAAGATCGCTTGGATTAAAAGTGTAATTATTTTATGAGTTTATAGCGCTAGTTTCTCCCTAAGAAGTCTGGCGTTTTTATTTTTATGGAATACGTATAAATAATTGTTTTGATAGTATTGAAAAGCTTTTAATAGCAAGCTTGTATTCAATGTGAAAACCAACAAACAACTACGTACCTTTGCATTGTGAAAACAGATAAGAGAGACATACGTAAATTAAGTAAGGAAGAACTCAGAGATTTTTTTGTATCTCAAGGAGATAAACCCTTCCGCGGAAATCAGGTATATGAATGGCTGTGGCAAAAGGGCGCACACGACTTTATAGATATGACAAACTTGTCTAAGGATACTCGTATACTTCTAGATGAGAACTTCGTGATTAATCACATACGCGTAGATCAAATGCAGCGGAGTAGTGATGGTACTATAAAAAATGGTGTTGAGCTACATGACGGTCTTATGGTCGAGTCTGTATTGATTCCAACAAAAAATAGAACGACCGCTTGTGTTTCATCACAAGTAGGCTGCAGTCTTAACTGTAAGTTTTGTGCTACCGCACGTTTAAAGCGTATGCGTAATCTCAATCCAGATGAGATTGTAGATCAAGTTGTTGTGATAGATAGACAAAGTAGGCTATATCACGATAAGCCGTTGTCTAACATTGTCTTTATGGGAATGGGAGAGCCTTTAATGAACTATAATAATGTCATTAAAGCAATAGACAAAATCACAGATCCAGAAGGATTAGGGATGTCTCCTAAGCGTATTACCGTATCTACCTCTGGAGTGCCTAAGATTATTAAGAAAATGGCAGATGATGACGTAAAGTTTAATCTTGCCGTTTCATTACACTCTGCACTTGATAATGTGCGTACAGAGATTATGCCTTTTAATGAGCAAATGCCACTTGCAGATCTTAAAGAGGCGCTTATTTATTGGTATGAAAAAACAGGAAAACGTATTACATACGAATACGTAGTGTGGGATGGTATAAATGATCGCCACATTGATATTATGGCACTATTAGACTTCTGTAAAGCTGTACCTAGCAAAGTAAATATCATTGAGTATAACCCTATTGATGATGGTCAGTTCCAGCAAGCAAATCCTGAAGCAATAGACCGTTATGTGTCAGTTCTTGAGGCAAATGGTGTGACAGTAACCGTGCGTAGATCAAGAGGTAAAGACATCGATGCAGCCTGCGGACAACTAGCTAATAAGCAATAGGATGCAAAGTAGTCGTTACTTATCTTTACTATAATGAAAATAGTAGCACAGATTAAAGAACCCATCGCTTATGAAATGGAGCTTTTTGAAGAAAAGTTTTCACTTTCTATGCGCTCTAAGGTGGCACTTCTCAATCGTATCACACATTATATTGTAAACCGCAAAGGGAAGCAAATGCGCCCTATGTTTGTCTTTCTTACCGCAAAAATGATGAACAATGGTGAGGTGAATGATCGTACCTATCGTGGAGCATCGGTTATAGAGTTGATTCATACTGCTAGTCTCGTACATGATGATGTAGTAGATGATAGTAACATTCGTAGAGGTTTCTTCTCGCTTAATGCATTATGGAAAAATAAGATTGCAGTACTTGTTGGAGATTTTTTATTCTCAAAGGGACTGTTGCTTTCTATAGATAATGGCGATACAGATTTATTGCAAATTATATCTGTAGCAGTAAGAGAAATCTCAGAAGGCGAATTACTCCAAATTGAGAAAGCCCGCAAGCTCGATATTACAGAAGATTTATACTACGAGATTATCCGTCAGAAAACAGCAACATTAATTGCTGCATGTTGTGCTATGGGAGCTTGTGCAGTCCATGCTAAGGATAAAGAAGTAAAGCGTATGCATAAGTTTGGAGAGCTTATAGGGATGGCTTTTCAAATTAAAGATGACTTGTTCGATTATGGTACTGCCAAAATAGGGAAACCTACAGGTATTGATATCAAAGAGCAAAAGATGACCTTGCCGCTTATATATGTGCTGAATACGGTTTCTAAAAAAGATAAAAATTGGCTCATTAATAGCATCAAGAATAAGAATACAGACAAGAAGCGTGTAAATGAAGTAATTGCTTTTGTAAGAGATAACGGCGGCCTAGAGTATGCAGTTACAAAGATGAAGGCATTACAGCAAGAAGCGTTAGAAATCCTAATGACATATCCTAAGTCGGTGTACCGCGACTCTCTTGAGTTAATGGTCAACTATGTGATAGATAGGAAGAAGTAATTTAAAAATAGTACACAAAAAAAAGGCTAAACATTACGTTTAGCTTTTTTTGATATGATATAAGAATTAAGCTCTTACTGCTCGATTCATAACTAAATCTAAGTAGAGATTTACTTTGTTTTTTAATTCTTGACGCGGAGTGATAAAGTCTAAGAAACCGTGTTCTTGTAAGAATTCTGCAGTTTGGAAACCATCTGGTAATTCCTTTCCAGTAGTATCACGTACAATACGTGGTCCTGCAAAACCTATAAGTGCTCCAGGCTCAGAGATGTTAATGTCCCCTAGCATTGCAAATGATGCTGTTGTACCTCCTGTAGTAGGGTCTGTACAAAGCGATACATAAGGTATCCCTGCGTCTGCAAGTTGAGCAAGCTTAGCACTTGTTTTTGCAAGTTGCATAAGTGATAAAGCCGCTTCCATCATACGAGCACCTCCAGATTTAGAGATAATCATAAAAGGAATATTGTTTTTAAGAGAGTAATCTGCAGCACGTGCGATTTTTTCACCTACTACACTTCCCATAGATCCACCTATAAAGCTGAAGTCCATACAAGCTATTACAATATCTGCACCTTTAGACTTACCTACGGCAGTTCTAATGGCATCTTTAAGACCTGTTTTTTCTTGAGCAGCAGCGAGACGGTCTACATACTTCTTCTTATCCTCAAACTTAAGAGGATCCTTAGAAGTAAGTTTGGCATCTAGCTCTTTATATTTATTATCATCAAAGAGGATTTCAAAATATTCATTACTACCTATTCGTACGTGGTATCCATCCTCAGGTGAGATATAGAAGTTCTTTTCTAGCTCTTCTGTATCTACTATTTTTCCAGTAGGTGATTTGTACCACAGCCCTTTAGGAGTGTCTTTTTTGTCCTCTGTTGCAGTGTGTATTCCTTTTTCTTTACGTTTGAACCAAGCCATATTGTGTTTGAATTTGGTTAATGGTATTTATTCCGCTTTCGCGAAAATGTTATAACTATAAATAATTCCTTTCTACTATTAGAAAGTAAATCCTAGCATCGTTAGGACTCATTAATTACTAATGCAAGCCGTAAAAATACGGAAAACGGATTACATCAAATCAATTTTGATGCAATCCGTTTTTACAATTTTTATAAAGTCTTGATACTATAGTGTATCGATATTATTTAAATCTTCAAAAGCCTTTTTAAGACGAGCTCCCATAGTTTGCTCTGCCTTACGTAACCATACGCGAGGATCATAAAACTTCTTGTTTGGTGAATCATCACCAGTAGGGTTACCTATCTGTGTTTTAAGATACTCAGCATTTTCTCCAAAATAATCACGGATACCTTCTGCAGTAGACCACTGTAAATCTGTGTCAATGTTCATTTTGATAACTCCGTAAGAGATTCCTTCACGTATTTCCTCTACTGTAGATCCACTTCCTCCGTGAAAAACAAAATCAATATGGTTGTGTTCCTTACCATACTTCTCAGAGATGTGCTCTTGAGAGTTTTTAAGAATTTTCGGGGTAAGCTTTACGTTTCCTGGCTTGTAAACTCCGTGTACATTTCCAAAGGCTGCAGCAATTGTAAATTGATCACTTACTTTGCTTAGTTCCTCATAAGCGTAAGCAACTTCTTCTGGTTGTGTGTATAATTTTGAATCATCTACATCACTGTTATCTACACCATCTTCTTCACCACCAGTAATACCTAACTCTATTTCAAGTGTCATTTCCATCTTAGCCATGCGCTCAAGATATCCTTTGCAAATCTCAATATTCTCTTCAAGTGATTCTTCACTTAAATCAATCATGTGAGAGCTAAAGAGTGAATGACCATGTTCTTTATAGTAAGCCTCATTTGCATCAAGCATTCCGTCCATCCAAGGAAGTAATTTTTTTGCACAGTGATCTGTATGTAAAATTACGGTTGCTCCGTATGCTTTTGCAAGTTCGTGTACGTGCTTTGCTCCAGCTACAGCACCTAGTACAGCTGCTTTTTGGTTGTCATTGTTTAATCCTTTTCCAGCATTAAACTGTGCTCCACCATTTGAAAACTGGATAATTACAGGAGCGTTAAGCGCTGCTGCAGTCTCTAGAACCGTGTTGATACTGTTAGACCCAATTACATTAACCGCAGGAAGGGCAAAGCCTTTCTCTTTTGCATAATTAAAAATTGCTTGTACTTCGTGGCCCGTGGCTACACCTGGTTTTATAGAATGCGACATTGTTGTTGTTTAAAATTAGTGAAGTAAAAATAACAAATATTACTCGGAAAGTAGCCCAGATATAAAGGTTACTACGACAACGTTTTAGCTAGGTTTTATAAGTGTTTAGCGGTGAGATTTCTTGAAATCACTTTTTTAAAATGATTTACTTGATACGGTTTAATTATGTAATCATTAATTCCGTATTTGGAAAGTTGATTACTTGCCCCTTCTATATCAATAGCTGTGAGGGCAATAATAGGAGTGGTTATATCCATAGTGCGTATTTTTTCTGAAGCTTCATAACCATTCATTATTGGCATATTGATATCCATAAGAATAATATCATATTTGTTAACTTTTACACGCTCTATAGCCTCTAATCCATCACTAGCTGTATCGCAAGTCATACCGCAATTTTCTATCATCTTCTGACTTACAATTTGATTTATTCTATTGTCATCTACTACTAGAAGGTGGGAACTTTTGTAATATCCATTATTTTCTGAAGCTGCGCTATTTTTTTCAATAAGCTCTTGTGAAGCTTTAATGTATCCTACTGTAAACCAAAATGAAGAACCTTCGCCAAGTTTACTGTTAAATTCAAGCTTAGAACTAAGTAATGCCAAAATCTTGTTTACAATAGGTAGTCCGAGACCGGTTCCTTGATATTTTGTGTTTTTTGAAATTTGTATAAACTCATCAAAGATCTGTTGTTGTTTTTCTTTTGGAATGCCAATGCCATTGTCTGTTATTTTAAACGTTAACGAGATTGTATCTGGACTTTCCTTATTCTGTAAAATGTCAAGTGATATAGTGCCGTGTTCAGTAAATTTACAAGAGTTACCTATGAGATTCATTAAAATCTGAGAGAGTTTAGTAGCATCGCCAATCAGCACATCTGGTATAGTGGGTGCAATAGAAATTATAATCTCATTACTATTTTGGTCTCTCATAAATTCAAAAGACTTTGCAATATTTTTGATTAGATCTCTTATGCTAAATAGTTCATTTTCTAAAACCCCTCCTTCTTGTTCTTCTAATTTATTAAGATGCAAGACGTCATTTACCAAAGCCAATAAATAATCTGCAGAAAATTTTAAAGATTTTATATCCTGATTGAGTTTAGGCTCTTTGTTGTCTATTAGTAAACTTGAAGATAATCCTATAATTCCATAAAGCGGTGTTCTAAGCTCATGGGAAACTGTTGAAAAAAGTTGAGCTTTTGCTTTCGACAGCTTTTCAGATTTTTGCTTCGCTAGAAGATATTGCTTATTTCTTTCCCTTAAGATTATTAGCAATCTTTTACGTTTCTTTAGTGAATTTAAGAAAGATAACATTGCTATTAGAAGTATGATCATAATTCCTATAGCAGCGTAGGTGATTGTTTTGCTATCTTTTGCTTTTTGCTCTGCGAGTTGCTTTTCAAGCTTTTGGGTTACAATGGTTTGCTTGTATTGATCAATATTATATTTTGCTTTAGCTACCTCTATTTCATAAATTTTGGATGCTTCATAAATTTCTTCTCTGATGGGTTTATACATTTTTCTTATTTCATACATACCCATGTAATCTTTTTGCAGGTCTAAAGCCTCAAGATAATAGGTGTAATTTTCCAATAGCAACTCCTTAAGATTGTTGTCTTTAGCAGTCTTTATAGATTTTTTAAAATTTATTATTGCTTCAGCTGGATTATTAATTGTCAAATAATAGCGCCCCAAAATCATATCTAAACTTGCCTCGTAAATAGCTACTCCATCAATAGTATCAATTATTGGGAATGCTGCATCTATATGTTTTTTAGCGATGACAGGTTTCTTTTTATTTAAATATAGTTCGGCGAGATTATATTGTGCTATAAAGTGCCTATGGCTATCGTTATGTTCCTTTGCTAAAACGATAACTTTATTGAAATATTCAATGGCTAGTTCTGGATTACTATTTACATAGGTATTACCTAAGTCTATAGATATCGCCATAACGTATTTGGGCTGTTTGGCATTAATAGATTCCTCCAACATCTCAATAAAAACTTCACGAGCTTGAATGGTGTCTTTAAGCTTTATGAAGGTGTTTCCTAAAACGCTATTTAACATATGACCTTTTTCAATATCTTCTAGCGTTTTTGCGAGTAATACTGCATCCGGAATTTGATTTATAACATCTGCATAATTTCCAGAATAAAAATTATTCCTAATAGACTTTATAAGACTTTCAAGACGATTATTATTAGTGCTATCTATTTGTGATTGATTATTCTGACCAGAAACAGATATTGATAAAAATATTGTACACGAGAAAGCAACAAATAAGAAAGAGTATTTCATGTTGTGCTGATTAGATTTAGGGTTGTAAAAATAATAAGTATACTATAATTAATAGTAAGTTACTCATTTTGTGACAATAAGGAAAATTTTAAATTTTCCGGATAAACAGAACTGTTTAGGTTTTAGTGGCTAATAAAATTGTTGATTTTACAAGTTGTAAACCATAGAATATTGGTAATGGAGTTCATCACGCTTTCGCAAAAGCGAATAAAATAACAACAGAAGCTTTAAGAAAGTAATGAGTGTAGATAATGACAAAGTAAACCGCTTCTTTTTAGAAAGGATAGTTAATCCCCACGTTATACACTGCATTTGAGAAGTTGTACTCTTTAAACCAGCGATCACCTTCTGGGAGTGCAGGGTTGTAAGATTTAAAGCCTACGTCAAAGCGGAGGGCAAAAAAGTCAAAATCCCATCTGAGTCCAAAACCAGAGCCTACCGCAAGATCTTTTAAACTAGCGATATTATTAAAGCGTGATCTAGGGTCTTCTACATTATCAAACACATTCCAGATATTTCCAGCGTCCGTAAAGAGTGCACCTTCTATAGGGCCTATTAAGTCAAAACGATACTCAAGGTTGAAGGCAAGTTTCATGTTTGCTTCATTAAACTCATTTGGACTACCGCTACTTCCTGGGCCTAGATCATACGCTCTCCATGCTCTGTTATCATTAGAACCTCCACCAAAAAAACTACGTATAAAAGGGATGCTCGTAGAGTTTCCGTAAGGAATTGCAATACCGCCAAAAGCTCTTGCTGCAATGATGTTATTACCTCCCAGATCCCAGTGGCGTGAGTATTCTACTTCTGTTTTTACATATTGAGAATAAACAACGCCAAAAAGGCTTTTATTTCCATCCTCGTTTTTCTCTGTGTTTGCAATTCCTCCAGCAAGTGCTAGCGCATTACCAGCAAGTTCCACACGAGTTCTCAGGCGGCTAAAGGTTTCATCAAACAGATTTTCCCTATTGTCATAGGTGTGGGAAATATTTAAGGATACAATAAGGTTGTCTTCTGTAAGTCGCTCTTGGCGTTCTCCTATCGCTCGTATATCATCTATATCGTCTTGAACTAGATTGTCTACTTGGCTGCGGTTTACGTCATTTATAAACTGCTCTGCTCCTGTGGGTATAGAAAGATTTCTATCGCCATTTTCATCGGTTATAAAATATCCAGGGTTGATATTTGCTTCATTGTTGCGTGCGATGGTATTGAGGTCTTCATAACTATTTCTATAAATATTAAAATAGTTGTCTGGGTTAAGATTACGCACATATTGAGCATTGATGAGGTCTACACTAAAGCTGCGTTTCCATGATGGGCTCCAATTATATGTAAGTCCCGCGGTTACCGTTTGCTTATCAAGACCTATATTTTGTTGTACTCCTATACCAAGATTAAAGCGAGTATTAGGCTGCCATTCGGCTGGAATGAGAGCGCTTGTACTTACCGGAAAAAATATACGAGGGAACGTAAGTCTTACATCTGCACCTATTTCTGAAATATTAAAGAAGCTATCATCAGGATTTGCAGCATCGTCTGACGCTCCTATACTACCACGAGCAGATATTTCTAAGGTTTCGGCACCTCGAAAAATATTACGAATTAATAGAGATCCAAATCCAGCGATCCCAAAATCTTGAATGTTTGAGGTAGACACGTCAAAGTCTGCTCTTAATTTATATTTCTCAAGAGGGGAGAGTCTTATGCTTGCAATAAGATCAGACCTTGTGCTATCTGCAGGGTCTTCCATGTATTGAATACTTGGGTATTTAAAAGTGCCAAGTCTACTTAGTCTGCTTAAACTTTGGATACGATCTCTATCTTTATAAATATCACCTGGTTTAAGAGGGATAATATCTGTGAGGGCCTTAGGTCTGTAATTGATTTTATCATAAGCATAGATCTTAAATCCGTCCTTTACTAAGGAGTCATTAAAAGGCTTATCTCGATTAGCATAACTGTAATCTGTAATAATATTTACTTCAGAAACATTGTGAACTTTAAACGGTACTTCAAAAATAGAATCGTTTATGTTTTCCGTAGGGTTGTCTATAATGTACTCTAAGTTGGCTTTATGATTTGTGTTTACGGTATCCCCTACGAGGCGTATGTATTCTGACTCAAAATGATATAAGCCATTGTTTCTAAAGAGTTCTGTAAGACGCTGTGTTTCGGCATTAATATTTCCAGTAGCATAGCGATCTCCAGCCTTAAGTAAGGAAGCACTTTTGTGAACATTATAGATAGAATCTGCAACTGGTGAAGCTATCATAGGCTTGATACTATCTAAAAAATAGGCTTTACGTTTATTGACCTTATAGTCTACGCTGGCGCGCTGGTTGCTGTCCTTTTTAATTTCATAATCTACAGTAGCATTAAAGTAGCCATTGTTTACATAATAAGAATTAAGACGTTGCGCAGATTTTTGAGTAATTGCATCTGTGACAATAGCAGGAGCTTCACCGGTTTTTTTAATCCCTGTGTTGATGCTCTTTTTGAAGTTACGGGCAGCTTCTACTTGCTTGCGAGAAAGTACGCGTTCCCAGAAGGTGAATTTATTTTCGCTCGCCGCTCTTTGTGCATCGAGTATAGAATCTATGTTAGGTCTCGCAAGATTATAAATATAAAGTCGCAGCGGAATTCCTAACCCAGGTAGTGTAGTGTTGGGTTTTTGATAAAGAAAATTATAAAGTCGGCTCTCATTTACTTTCTCTTCGCCATCATAAATGGTGTTTTCGGTAAGCAAATGCCCATCATCTGGTACACGCTTTGTTGCATCACAACTTAATAGAAACACCGCCACTAGCAGAATTAGTGATATTTTTGTAAAAGTCGTTTTCAAAAGGGCGTTTTCATTATTTCAAAAGTACATCTTAATCGTGGTAAGCAAAAATACAATCAAACGAATAACGAGTTTAGGTCAAAAAAAGTACAGACAGCGTGAACGCGTTTTTGTGGCTGAGGGAATTAAGGTGGTACATGAGCTGCTCAATTCGGACTTAGAACTTGTGGAATTGTATGCAGAAGACGTTTCCTCTTTCGCGAAAGCGTTACAAAACAAAAATCAAGCGATAGTAGAAGAAGTAAGCACTGCAGACTTGAAGAAAATCACGTTCTTAAAAACTACACAAAAAGCAGTGGCAACATTTAGAATGCCAGAAGCTGCACAGCTAGATAGATCTGGGCTTACATTATTGCTAGATGATGTGCGTGATCCTGGGAATCTAGGTACAATTATACGTTTGTGCGATTGGTTTGGGATTAAACAACTCGTGTGTTCTATAGGAACCGTAGATTGTTACAATCCTAAGGTGGTTCAAGCCACTATGGGGTCTCTGACGAGAGTAGATGTTATCTATACCAACCTAGAGGAATATCTTGAAAATGATAGTCGTGAAGTCTTTGGGACCTTTATGGATGGTACAAACATTTACAATACAAGTTTGCCAGCAGAAGGTGTTATTATCATGGGGAATGAAGCAAACGGCATATCTCGAGAAACAGAGGCTGTAGTGTCTAATCGTATTGCAATACCGAGGTTTGGAGATCTACAAGAAACAGAAAGTCTTAATGTCGCGACAGCAACTGCAATCTGCTTAAGCGAATTTAAAAGAGGGTGATTGCTACTGGAAGGTAAAGTTTAAAAATATTCCTCTTGTTTGCATTTTATTGATGTTACCGGTCCAAGGGCTGTTTGGGCTGTTATCTCTCACGAGCTCATCAGACATTGCAAATACTCCTTTTAAGCTAGGGATAAACTTAAAGTAGTAGAGGTAGAGCTCTACACCTATAGCCATCTCATAAAACAAGGGATTTGAAGTTGTACGGAACTGGCCAGCAAAGTTGTCATCTGGGTTTTTCTCGTTACTAGAAAGGTTTGTTACCGCAGCTACCCCTACTTGAACATAAGGACGCACATTATTAAGTCTTCTAGTATTAAATTTTAATGCAAGTGGTAAATATATATAGGTAGACGGCACTTCTCTTAGAAGATCATTTTCACTATCAAAACGAGCATCTGGAGCGTACATTAAATTACGTTGTGTATAGACGAGTCCAGGCTCTGTACGTATGCTTATAAACTCAGAAAGTCTTAGGTCTCCTACGATACCTACATTGAAGCCTAAAGAACGCTCTACTTGAATATCTTCTTGGTCTGTCTGGTAGTCAAAATTATAATCCATGGAGTTGACACCAAAGTAGTAACCCCAAGAGATTGGCTTTTTGTCAAAATTTTGATCATTTTGTACTCGAGCTCTAGAGAGCCATTGACCATGAACCGTTGAGAAGCTTAAAACAAGTGCTATTATAGCAATGTATGTACGCATAAAATTATTTTGTAGCAGTATAAATTGTTGCAACTCCAAAGGTTTGGGGTTTGTGTTGCACGTCTTTAAACCCAGTTTTGCGTAAAATATTGTTTAGCTTCTCTCCAAAAGGGAATGCATTTGCACTTTCACTTAGGTAACCATAAGCATTTTTATCTTTAGAAAAGAGTTTACCTACGGTAGGTAAAATCACTTTAGAGTGAAAATTATATCCTTGTTTAAATGGTGTTTTTGTAGGGACAGATGTTTCTAAGATAACAAAGATGCCACCTGGTTTAAGTACGCGTAAAATTTCGGCAAGGCCTTTTTCTAGCGTTTCAAAGTTGCGCACTCCAAAAGCGACTGTGATCGCGTCAAAGGTACTATCTTCAAAAGGCATGTTCTCACTGTCTGCCTGCATCATCTCGATGCGGCTATCTAGTTTTTTTGCCGCTATTTTTTTTCTACCTACAGAGAGCATCCCTTCAGAAATATCAAGTCCCACTAGTCTGCTAGCATTTGTACTAGCCATATTAATGATGAGGTCTCCAGTACCTGTCGCAATATCAAGAATAGAGGCTGGATTAGTATCTGCAACTAGTTGCACCACTTTTTTACGCCATTTTACATCGATACCAAAAGAGATGACACGATTAAGTCCATCATATTCTCCAGAGATATTATCAAACATCTGCTCGACCTGATCTTTTTTTGATTGCTCAGAAGACTTATAGGGTGTTACTTTCTTAGACATTGCTTTTTTTTACAAAGATAAGGCTTTCGCCAAAATGTGATTAACCTCACCTAAGGACATTTTGATTGTGCATATTGAGCTATAATTATGACCTTTTAAAGGGATAATGGTGTGCTTTTTAAGTAATGCATTCAAATTTTCGCGAAAGCGAACCAATAAATAAAAGTCCATCAAGAGATTAACGGCTGCATTTTTTTAATCGGCTATCAAAGTATTATCTTTGTAGGCATTTTTGAGCACACCCATTTATGAAAATAATCATTGCAGGAGCAGGAGAAGTAGGCTTTCACTTAGCTAAATTACTCTCTTACGAATCTCAAGATATTACGTTAATTGATACCGATAAAGAAAGTCTATCTTATGCAGATACCCATCTGGATATTAGAACGATAAAGGGTGATGCGACTTCCATATCTATATTGCAAGATTCGCGCGTAGATGGTGTAGATCTTCTTATTGCGGTAACTGCAAGTGAAACAACTAATATTACAGTATGTGTACTAGCTAAACAGCTAGGTGCAAAGCGTACTATAGCGCGTATTTCTAACACGGAGTTTATAGATAATAAAGAATTAGCCGGTTTTCAAAAGTTTGGTATCGATGAGTTGATATCACCAGAAAGTCTTGCAGCTAGTGAAATTGAGTTACTGCTCAATCAAAGTGGTTTTTCTGATAGTTTTGAGTTTGATAACGGCGCACTTACTATGGTAGGAACTACGTTATCACGCACAGCCTCTTTTGTAGGTAAAAGCGTTAAGGAAGCAGCTAAGATTTTTCCAGAATTACATTTTATGCCTATCGCAATACAGCGAGAAGGTACGCAATATACTCTCATTCCTCGTGGAGATACCATCTTCAAGGAAGGAGATCATATTTACTTTGTAACAGTAAAGGGTGGAGTAGAAGAGATATATAAACTTACAGGTAAAGTAAGACAGCATATAAAGAATGTCATGATCTTAGGTGGTAGTAACATCGGGTCAAAAACTGCCAAAGATCTCTGTAGTAACAGATTTAATGTCAAACTCGTTGAGAAAAATCGCGATAAGGCAATAGATCTTGCAGATTTACTTCCCAAAGCATTAATTATAAATGGTGATGGACGTAATGTAGAGTTGCTAGATGAAGAAAATATACATGATATGGATGCATTTATCTCTGTAACAGGGGATAGTGAAACTAATATTATGTCGTGTCTAGTTGCTAAGTCTAAAGGGGTGCAAAAAACAATTGCACTGGTAGAAAACATGGATTACTTCCAGCTCTCACAGAGTATCGGGATTGATACCTTGATTAATAAAAAATTACTTGCGGCAAATAACATTTTTAGATATATCCGTAAAGGGGAAGTAGTAGCAATGACTAAGCTCAACAATATGAATGCTGAGCTACTTGAGTTTATTGTAAAAAATTCTTCAGAGGTGCAAGGGAAGCGTATAAAGGATATTGATTTTCCTCGATCTGCTACCATAGCGGGAGTCGTGCGTAATGACCAAGGTCTTATTGCTCTAGGAGATTTTAGAATAGAAGTAGGAGATCGTGTAGTGGTGTGCTGTTTACCACGATCGATTAAGAAAGTAGAAGAAATGTTTATCTAGCCCCATGCCTAAACTTAATTACAAGATTATATTTCATTTAATGGGTGTGCTGCTGTTAATTAACGGTGGCTTTATGCTTATATCAGCGCTCGTAAGTTTTATAACGAAGGATGGTGTGATGCTAGAAGTATCTGCAGCGGCGTTAATTACGGCACTTGTGGGTACTTTGCTCATGTTTATCACTAGAGGTCACGAAAAAGAACTCAAGAAACGTGAAGGATATATCATTGTAACTTTTGGTTGGCTTTTTATGTCACTCAGCGGTATGCTACCTTATTTGTTTTCTGGCACTATACCAGGAGTTGCAAATGCTTTTTTTGAAACGATAAGCGGTTATACCACTACCGGAGCTACAATTTTAAGTGAGATAGAGACATTACCTAAGAGTATTTTGTTCTGGCGTTCTATGACGCACTGGATAGGAGGAATGGGTATTATAGTACTTGCGATAGCAATACTACCGTTGCTGGGAATAGGTGGTATGCAGCTCTTTGCAGCCGAAGCTCCTGGTCCTAGTGCAGATAAGTTGCACCCAAGAATTACAGACACTGCAAAGCGTCTTTGGTTAATTTATGTGAGTTTTACAGTAATAGAAACCATCTTGCTTAAGCTAGCAGGTATGTCATTTTTTGACGCAATTAATCATGCGTTAAGTACGCTGTCTACAGGTGGATTTTCAACCAAAAATGCAAGTGTTGCATACTGGAATGACAAGCCGCTTATCCAGTATATAATTATCTTTTTTATGCTTCTTGCAGGTACAAACTTTGTACTCAGTTACTTTGCTTTTAAAGGTAAGATTCAGAAGATATTGAGAGATGAAGAGTTTCGTCTGTACATGGCTTTTGTATTTGGATTTGGGATTATTGCTTCCCTTGTGATTTACTTCAATGTAGATTTAGGAATATCAAGTATTGATCATCCTATGGTATGGGGTAAAGCAGAGGCATCTGTACGTCACGCTTTATTTCAAGTGCTGGCAGTAATTACCACTACTGGTTTTATTACCGCAGATTATACGATGTGGACGCCATTTCTTACTGTTATCTTTTTCGGGTTAATGTTTTTAGGGGGTTCTGCGGGATCTACTTCTGGAGGTATTAAAGTGGTGAGACATTTACTTACCATACGTAATGCACTTGTAGAGTTTAAAAGAACATTGCACCCTAACGCAATACTACCTGTACGTTATAATACAAAATCTGTAGATAGATCTATTATCTTTAATATACTCGCGTTCTTTATACTCTATATGCTATCGTGGATTATAGGAGCTAGTGTGCTAGCTTCAATGGGGCTCGATTTTAGAACAGCACTTGGAGGCGCAGCCTCTGCGCTAGGAAACGTAGGTCCTGCCTTTGGAGGTCTAGGTCCAGTAGATAATTATGGATGGCTACCGCTTGCAGGAAAGTGGTGGATGGCATTTTTAATGCTTATAGGGCGTTTAGAGTTATTTACAGTACTTATTTTATTAACCCCATTTTTCTGGAGAAATAGATAATGTTAGATAAATCAATATACGATCTCGTCATCATAGGAGCTGGTCCTATAGGTCTTGCCTGTGGAATCGCGGCACAAAAAAAAGGACTTAATTATATCATAGTTGAAAAAGGAGTGCTGGTAAATTCTTTGTATAATTTTCCTGAAAACATGACTTTTTTTAGCACCTCAGAGCTTCTGGAAATAGGAGAGGTACCTTTTGTATCAGATCGTGATAAGCCGACCAGGAAAGAGTCTCTAGAGTATTACCGTAGAGTCTTGGAAACGTATAAGCTTAATGTGAGCTTATATACAGCTGTAGAAAAAATGACTCCAAGAGACGGTGGTTATGAAATCGTAACGGGCAAGGGTGATGTTTTTACCAAGGCAGTCGTTGTTTCAACTGGTTTTTATGACATGCCTAGGGAGCTCAATGTGCCAGGTGCAGACTTACCAAAAGTTAAATATTTTTATGATAGTCCGCACCCATATGTAGATCAGCATGTGGTTGTAATAGGTGCAGCAAACTCCGCTTGCGACGTAGCACTAGAAACCTATTATAAAGGAGCCAAGGTGACTATGGTAGTACGTGGATCAGAAATAAATAACCGAACAAAATATTGGATCAAACCTAATATAGAGAACCGAATTAAGGAAGGTTCCATAAACGCACACTTTAACTCAGAGGTCGTTGATATCACTGAGAGAGAAGTAACGATTAAGACTCCAGAAGGCTTAGTAACTATAGAGAATGATTTTGTGCTTGCAATGATAGGTTATAAGCCTAACTACAAGCTTTTTGAAAATTTAAATTTACCTATAGGGAGTGATGATTTTAAGACTCCTATTTATAACGAAGAAACCTTAGAGACCCCTCTTAAAAACGTCTTTGTTGCCGGTGTAGCTGCGGGAGGCCTCAAGACTAGTAGATTTTTTATTGAAAATACCCGAGTACACGCAGAGATGATTATGGATCATTTAGTGACTGAGCTTTAGAACTGCTTTTACTGTTATTTCTTTCTTAAGCTTTTCGAAAAAAAAGTAAGCCAAATCACGCTACTTGATCAAGTTTCAAATTAACTTCGCAATCGATATAGAATTTCCTATTTATAAGCGACTCATGCGCTAGCTATAATTTAAAGAATATACACTCATGGCATTACGACAAATTACCAATACGATCTTGATGATACGCCCTATCCAGTTTAGAATGAACGAGGAAACGGCAGTAAATAATTATTTTCAGGAAGAGCTCAATCTTAAAAATGAAGAGATTAATAAAAAAGCGCAACAGGAGTTTGATGATTTTGTAGCGAAACTGAGATTTGTAGGAGTAAATGTTATTGTGGAAAATGATGATAAGGAGGGTAATACTCCAGATTCTGTATTCCCTAACAACTGGGTTTCTTTTCATGAAAATGGTGATGTTGCATTGTACCCAATGTTTGCCGAAAACAGAAGAAGAGAGCGCAGAGAAGAAGTGCTTATTAGACTCGAGAAAGAAGGTTTTGAGATTAAGAATGTATTTGATTATTCTGAGGCAGAAGAGGAAGATTTTTTCTTAGAAGGAACAGGAAGTATCTTAATGGATCGTCAGAACGAGCGTGCATATTGTGCACTATCTGCAAGAGCAGATGAGCAGCTTTTTATAGAATTCTGTGAGGATTTTGAATATACGCCTATTGTATTTACGGCAAATCAAACTGTAAATGGAGAGCGTCTTCCTATCTATCATACTAATGTGATGATGTGTCTTGCAGAAGAATTTTGTGTAATCTGTCTTGATACTATTGACGATAAGAAGGAACGTAAAAATGTGTTGAAGCATTTAAAGGCGACTAACAAGGAAATTATAGCAATCACAGAAGATCAAATGCATCACTTTGCAGGAAATATGCTTCAAGTATTAGGGGCAGATAATAAGAAGTATCTTGTGATGAGTGCAGATGCGCATCAAAGCCTTACTTCAGATCAAGTAAAGAAAATAGAAAGACACAGTAAGATTTTAAGTAGTGACTTAGGTACTATTGAGACTTGTGGAGGTGGTAGTGCTCGTTGCATGATGGCAGAAGTTTTTCTACCTAAAAAATAGGTATATCTCCTAGCTCCCTTATGAGGATGGCTAGTTGTAAAATCTAAGATTTACGTTTTTTAATGAATGAACATTGTGTTGTTCATCTAATGCATTGGTGAATCATTGGTTTTTAAAAAATAAGACGTTATATTTATCATATAGGCGTTCTAGATATAAGTTTTGAAAGTAGCAATTTTAAAAATGTTTGTAGTTTTCATTTTTATAATTTAACTGCATAAGCAGTACAGGTAAATTTTTTTAGTAGGATTTAAAAAGGAACCATATAATCTTTCAATCATACTTTTTCTAGTGCGCCTTTTTTATATACTACTTAAATCTTTTAGTAGCTATATTTCTAATCATACCTCCAAAAATAAAGTAGTGAAATGGGAGCATACTATACCAGTATAGTCTGCCAAACAATCCTTTAGGTCTAAAGGTTGCTGTTTGATGCAATACGTCGTTTTCATCTATTGTAAACTCTAGCCAGGCTTCTCCAGGTACTCTCATTTCGGCAAAGAGTAGTAGTCGTGGTTCTTCTTTACTTGCGAGTAGTACTCTCCAGAAGTCAAGTACGTCACCGGTGTAAATCTTATTGCTATGCGTTCTCCCTCGGCGCAGGCCTACTCCGCCTGCAAGTTTGTCTACGTATCCGCGAATTTTCCAGAGCCAGTCTGCATAATACCAGCCTCTGTCACCACCTATCGCCCAGATATTTTCTAGAGCAAGTTCCCTGTCTTTAAGCTGTACAGTTTGTCTGTCTTTGAGGCATCCATATGTGGGTATTTGTATATACTCTTCAAGATTCGTTTTGAGTCGGCCACTTACGAGGCTATCTTTCCACGAGCTGGCTACTTGATTTTGTTCAATTTTGGCGAAAGCCAAATTAATAGCCTCCTCATAAGAAATAGGAGTTATCTGTAGTAAATCTTGTAGCCTAGTGTCTTTTGAGACTACTTCTATTTTCATGCTATCTACGAGGTTGAGTGCAAGTTTATAAGATGTAGAGGTTATAAAATACAACCAGTAAGAGGATATTTTTGGACTCATGACTGGTACGGTCAGTATGTATAATTTCAAGCCGCGCACTTTTGCATATCGTTGCATCATATCGCGATACGTGAGTACGTCTGGACCACCTATATCAAACTGGTCATTATACGTTTGTTCATTCCCTAGCACGCCTGTGAGGTATTGCATCACATTACGTATGGCTATGGGTTGGCATTTGGTTTGCACCCATTTTGGGGTAATCATTACCGGTAACTTCTCACATAAATCTCTTATGATTTCAAAAGATGAACTTCCAGAACCTACTATAATTCCTGCTCTCAATACGGTAAGCGCAGCTTTACCTTTGCGCAATGTAGTCTCTACATTTTGTCTCGATTTTAAGTGCTTACTGAGTGTTTTGTCATTTGCGATACCACCTAGATAAATAACTTGCTTGCAATTTGTGGGAGCGATGTACTTATTGAAGTTTATTGCCGAAAGTTCTTCTTTCTCGTCAAAATCTGACGTGCTTGAGCTCATGGAGTGGAGCAAGTAATAAGCCGCATCAATATCTACAGGTATTTTTGAAATATCTGGTTCATCTAGAAAGTCAATTTCTACAACGGTGATCTGCTCTCTTATTTTTTTTGATACAGAAAGTCTAGCTTCATTGCGCACCGCACAAATAACCTCGTGTTTTGCTTCTAGTAACATGGAGAGCAAGCGCATCCCGATATAGCCATTTGCTCCTGTGAGTAAGATTTTCATATGGTTTAAAGGTCGTCTATGTTAGTAGGAGCTTGTGCAGCTTTTTCTTGAAGAATACGTTTGATAAAGTTATGTACTTTTTTATCCTTTGCTTTTGCCTCTATCTTAATGAAATAACTGTCACGATAGATGCTATATTCCTCGGCGCGTCCTTTGTAGAGGTTTAATTTCCAGTATGGGATTATCAGCGCATAACTGTCTAGTAATGCTCTAAAGCCTACGATAATTCCTCTTGGTCGCAACTCTATGTTGCACTTGTTGCGATATTTATCTAGCGCAAGAAAATTTTGAATCTGTACACTTGATTCTGTGATCACTAAGTGTCCTATTCCTATGCCGCCTTGTTTGATGCGCTCGCGTAGTCCAAAGGCTTCACCCACCTCGGCATCTATTTTGCGTTTTACATCTGGGTTGTTGTAAGATACATTTAATAGCATTTTTTCTTTTAAAGATACGAGTTTCGCTATGGATTCTGTGCGCTAACTTTCAATTTTCACATATCTTTGTGCTTCACGTAATACCCGTAAATAGGGGATTTTTACGTTTTATAAATGTTTCTATTACGCTTTCGCGAAAGCGTAACAAACCCAACCAGTACCAATCATTAAGAATCTATGTCTTTACAATCTACCATTGAAACTCACGTAAAAACGGCAGTAAGCCAACTATTCAACGCAACGCTTCCAGAAGTGGAATTTCAAGCAACGCGGAAAGAATTTGAAGGAGATATTACGGTGGTAGTCTTCCCGATGCTTAGAGTGGTAAAAGGAAACCCTGTGCAAATAGGCACACAAATAGGGGAATACCTTGTGGAGCATGTGGCAGAGATCACTGCATTTAATGTGGTTAAAGGTTTCTTGAATCTTGTAATTGCAGATAGCTTTTATATGTCTTCATTTGCAGATATACAAGCAGCCGAAAATTTTGGAAGAACACCAGAGTCTGGAAAGGCAGTAATGGTGGAGTACTCATCACCTAACACAAATAAGCCACTTCACTTAGGTCACGTGCGTAATGTATTACTGGGATACTCTGTGTCTGAAATTATTAAAGCTGCAGGATCAAAAGTGTATAAAACGCAGATCATTAATGATCGTGGGATTCATATTTGTAAATCTATGCTCGCTTGGGAGCGTTTTGGTAATGGCGAGACGCCAGAATCTACAGGTCTTAAAGGAGATAAGTTGGTCGGGAATTATTATGTGAAGTTTGACCAAGAATATAAAAAGCAAATAGCAGATTTAGTTGCTGCTGGAAAAACAGAAGAAGAAGCAAAGAAGGAAGCACCGCTTATTCTTGAAGCTCAAGAAATGCTACGCAAGTGGGAAGCTGGAGATGCTGAGGTTGTTGCCTTGTGGAAGAAGATGAACGAGTGGGTATATGACGGATTTGAAGTTACTTATAAAAATATAGGAGTAGATTTTGATAGCTATTACTATGAGAGTAACACATACTTACTTGGGAAAGATAATATAGAAGAAGGTCTTGCAAAGGGAGTTTTTGAGCAAGATCCAGATGGTTCTGTATGGTGTGACCTTACAGAAGATGGTCTAGATAGAAAAATTGTGTTGCGTGCAGATGGTACTGCGGTATACATGACGCAGGATATAGGTACTGCAATACAACGTGTAAAAGACCATCCAGATGTAGGCGGTATGATTTATACCGTAGGTAACGAGCAGGATTATCACTTCCAAGTATTGTTCTTGATTCTTAAAAAACTAGGATACGACTGGGCAGAGAACCTGTTCCATCTAAGTTATGGTATGGTAGATCTTCCTTCTGGAAAAATGAAATCTCGTGAGGGAACTGTAGTAGATGCAGATGATCTCATAAACGAAGTTGCACAAACAGCAGGTGAAATCTCTGAAGAATTAGGGAAACTAGAAGGCTACTCTGATGAAGAGAAAAAAGCACTTTATAAGACGATAGGTCTTGGAGCTCTTAAGTACTACATATTAAAAGTAGATCCTAAGAAGCGTATTTTATTTGACCCTAAGGAGTCTGTAGATTTTCAAGGGAATACAGGTCCTTTTATACAGTATACTTACGTACGTATCCAGGCAATCTTGCGCAAGGCAAAGGAAATGAATGTTCCTGTGGAAATTGCTCAGGAAAGAACATTGCATCCTAAAGAAAAGGAATTACTTAAAATCATTCAAGAATATCCAGCAACCATACAACTGGCTGCGGCGCAAAAGAGTCCTGCCATTATTGCAAACTATACCTATGATTTGGTAAAAGAATATAACTCATTCTTCCAGCAAGTACAGATTTTGGGTACAGATAATATAGAGGATCAAAGTTTCCGTGTAGCGCTTAGTAAAGAAGTAGGGCTGGTAATAGAAAGTGCCTTCAGCTTGCTTGGGATTGAGGTTCCAGAACGTATGTAGGGAGATCAATTACACATAAAAAAAGCGAGACTGAAAGTCTCGCTTTTTTTATGCTTATCTATTACGGATGATTACCGCAACACAATCTTCTTCACAACCTCTCTACCTAATTCTTCATTGATCATTTTGAGAATTTTTTCCTTTCCATAAGAGAGTTCTTCTCTAAAGACGGAAGAGCTTAGGTTTACAAATAGTGTTTCCCTCTCAAAACGTATGGAAGTAGTGTAGGTTTCAAAAGCTGGATTGAGTGCAAACCATGCGCCTGTAACATCCACTTTATCCATTCCTTTGTTGAGTTTATTCTTTTCAACAAATTCTCCTAAGGCCTGACTTATGGAAATAGGGTCTGTGTTTCTTTTTGCCATTAATCGAGTGCTAGGGGTGTGTATTTTCTGTAAGTATATATGAGTCCATCTTCATTGATTAAGACAAGCTCATCGGTAGTTGCTTTCTTTACGATTTCTTGCCAGGTGTCCATCGGAGTAGCATATTCTAGTAGTAATAAATCATCCTTGTAAACTACATTGATGTTTTCGCTAGATTGCGACGTTGTAAATTCTCCTACTACGTTAGGTTGTACTTTTTTACGAACACCCTTTCCGTCTGCATTTACTTCAAAGAAGTCAATATTCTGACTCATGCTGAACTCTTTTACTTGTCCGTTAAGGTTTTCAATGGAAGCAATTTCCCAATAACCGCTTATGTGTTTTAGTTTTTCCTCATTAGACTGTGTGCAGCCTAGAGTGATGGCTAGAATGAGTAGTAGGTATAAATTTTTCACGAAAGTGTACTAAAAGTTGAAATGCAAAATACGATAAAAAGAATGTCTTATTGAGCGCGTTCCAGATGAAAAAGCTCATAACTCTGATGAATATTTTTCACCACACTTTCCGTGCGTTCCGGATGGGTGTCACTTATAAATAGTTGGCCAAAATCATTGGTGTTTACTAGCTCAATGATGTGTTGCACTCGACTTTCATCTAGCTTGTCAAAAATATCATCAAGTAACAGTAGCGGCGTGGTGCCACTTTCTTGCTTTATAAAATCAAACTGTGCTAGTTTTAAGGCAATGAGATATGATTTTTGCTGACCTTGACTTCCAAACTTTTTTACGGGATGACCATTAATTTCAAATTGAAGATCATCTTTATGAATACCTACGCTTGTGTATTGCAAGGAGCGATCTTTTGCTAGCGCATTAGTAAGAGAGTGCTTGAGCGGCATGTCGCTTAGTGTACTGCTGTAGGTAAGTGTCACATGCTCTGTGCCGCCACTTATCGCTTTGTAGCGCTCGTTAAATATAGGAGCAAAGCGTTCTAAAAACTGTTTGCGCTTTTCAAAAATAGGAGTTCCAAAGCCTTCAAGTTGCTCATTGTAAACGGCGAGTGTATCTGCATTAAAGGTGCTATTTGCTGCAAAATATTTGAGCAAGGCATTTCTTTGAGCAAGTATTTTAGAATATCCTAGAAGGTTAGAGAGGTAGCTTTTGTCACTTTGTGAGATTACGCCATCTATGAATTTACGGCGGGTGTCACTTCCTTCGGTAATAAGATCTCTATCTGCTGGTGAGATAATAACAAGTGGTAAAAAGCCTATGTGATCTGCAAAACGCTCGTATATCTTAGCATTGCGTTTTATTACTTTCTTGCTACCTTTTTTTGCGCTAACCACGACTTTCTCATCACGACCGTCTTTTTCATAAACTCCGTTTACTACAAAGAAATCTGCATCGTGATTTATGTTCTGACTAGTAACTGGATTAAAGTAGCTTTTACCAAAGGATAAGTGATAAATCGCATCGAGTATATTAGTCTTCCCCACGCCGTTATTTCCGACGAAACAATTTATTTTTGCATCAAAGGTAAAGTCCTTGGACTCAAAATTCTTGTAGTTGATAAGAGAGAGAGATTTCAGAATCATAGGGTGGTGTAGGTGTGCAACGCTTTTACAAAAGCTTAGTACATCTAGTAATAGTGCTTTATTAGTCTTCAAAATTAAGCATTAATTTCCCTTTCATAATTCAATAAATATTATATTTTTGCCCGACTAATAAACGACGAAATATGGCAACATATAATAAAAGAGGATATAAATCGAAAACGAAGCCTGAAAAGGAAGAAGTTGAAGAGTTTATAGATGATAGCGAAAGCACAACGGCAGAGGTCTTTGAATCACTAGATGAAGGAGCGAATAAAGCAGAGGAGTGGTTTGAAAAAAACCAAAAACCTGTGATAGGAGTTATCATAGCTATCCTTGTGATTGCTTTATTGTACCTAGCATACAGTAAATTTGTTGCAGAACCTGCAAGAGCAGAAGCAGCAAATGAGCTTGTAGTTGCTCAAGAAAGCTTTACAACAGCACTAGAAGCAACAAATACTTCTGTTAAAGATTCACTATATATGGTGGCACTTAATGGAAAGAACGGTAAGTACGGTCTTTTAGACGTAGCAGATAACTATGGAGGAACTCCTTCTGGTAACCTTGCTCACTATTATGCTGGAATGTCTTACCTTGAGATTAAAGATTATCAAAACGCAATTACTCACTTGCAAGATTTTTCTAGTGATGATAAAATGCTAGCACCACTTGCAAAAGGAGCAATAGGTGACGCATTCATGCAACTAGGTCAAGCAGATGAGGCTCTTGATTATTATGAGAAAGCAGCAGGGATGAACGCAAATGACTTTACAACACCACGTTTCTTATTTAAAGCAGGTGTAGCAGCAATCGATCTAGGAAAGATGGATGCAGCAGTAAAGCATCTTACTCGTATTAAAGAAGAGTATGCAACATCTGAGTATGCAAGTCAAGTAGACTTATACTTAGGTCGCGCGCAAGCAGCAAAATAACATAGACTAGCGCATTTAAAGCGCTTTGTACTATAACATAAATTACTATTATGGCAACAGCAGGTAACAACCTCTCGGCCTATGATAAAGCAACCATCCCAAACTCGAAAGACTTCAAGTTTGGGATTGTTGTTTCTGAGTGGAACGATGAGATCACAGAAGGACTCTTTAAAGGCGTATTTGACGCTTTAAAGGATTGTGGGGCAATTAACGACAATATTGTGCGCTGGAATGTTCCAGGAGCCTTTGAGCTCATCTATGGAGCTAAAAAGATGATACAGGCATATGACATGCTAGATGCTATTATCGTCATCGGTACCGTGATTCAAGGTGAGACTAAGCATTTTGATTTTGTATGTGAAGGAGTGACTCAAGGAATTAAGGACCTGAACTTGCAACAAGATATTCCTGTGATTTTCTGTGTACTTACAGATAATAACATAGAGCAGTCTAGAGCTCGTAGTGGCGGTATACACGGTAATAAAGGAACAGAAGCAGCGATTGCAGCTATAAAAATGGCGCAATTGAGAAAAGATGCAAAGTTCTAAATGTTGTAGGGTTACGCTTTCGCGAAAGCGTGATAAACAAACAATAATTTTTTATATCTCATAGTAGTTGTTGTACTATTTGTGTTTCCGTTTGGTGTGATTGTTCTTAATTCTCTAGGGAGAATGAATGGAACGGTACGCTTTTTGGATACGATATTGTATCTTTGAAACAACAGTATTATGGGAATTATAAAACGCACAAACAAGAAGTATAGTTACGAGCCGCGCTATTATAATAGCGATAAGGAAGGGAGTCCTTTTAAGATAGAAGGACGCTTTGATGAGCATCGTAAAACGCTTAACTACAATGGTGGACTAAAGAAAAAGTTTACTACTGCGTGGGATGAGCTCCAAGAAAGTCGTAAAGGTGGATATAATCGTACAATCGCAATTGTATTCATTCTCATGGTATTATTATTTCTTTGGATAATAGACTTCGACTTATCCATATTTACAAATCCGCTATAACCGTAAGTCCTAATGGCAGACATTATAAAACTCTTACCCGATCACGTAGCAAACCAGATCGCTGCGGGAGAAGTTGTGCAACGTCCAGCTTCTGTGGTAAAAGAATTACTTGAAAATGCTATAGATGCAGGAGCATCTACCATTAAACTTATAGTAAAAGATGCTGGTAAAACCCTGATCCAGATCATAGATGATGGAAAAGGAATGAGTGATACTGATGCTCGCATGAGTTTTGAACGTCACGCGACATCTAAGATTACTACAGCAGATGATTTATTTAATTTAAATACAAAAGGTTTTCGTGGGGAAGCACTTGCATCTATTGCCGCAGTTGCTCATGTAGAACTTAAGACGCGTCCAGAAGGAGCAGAGGTTGGAACGCGCATAGAGATAGAAGGTAGTAAGATTAATGCACAAGAGGTTTGTGCTACGCCTAAGGGAACTTCGCTTTCTGTAAAAAACCTGTTTTTTAATATTCCAGCGAGGCGTAATTTCTTAAAATCTAATAGTGTTGAGCTACGTCATGTAATTGACGAGTTTCAACGTGTTTCACTTGCGCATCCAGATATTGCTTTTGCAATGTATCATAATGAGGGTGAGTTGTTTCAATTACCTCAAGGGAATCTTAAACAACGTATTGTGGCTATTTTCGGTGGTAAGACTAATGAGAAGTTAGTTCCCGTTCAAGAAGAGACAGACATCCTTACTATTGACGGATTTGTAGTAAAACCTGAGTTTTCTAAGAAGACACGAGGGGAGCAGTTCTTTTTTGTAAATGATCGTTTTATAAAAAGCGCATATCTCAATCATGCTGTAACGGCAGCTTTTGATGGTCTCTTGCCAGAAAGAGCTAGAGCGAGCTACTTCTTATACCTTAAGGTAGATCCAAGTACGATTGATATTAATATACACCCTACCAAGACAGAGATAAAGTTTGATGATGAGCATGCATTATACGCAATGCTACGCAGTACCATCAAGCATAGTTTAGGGCAATTTAGTATTGCGCCAGTACTCGATTTTAATCGCGATAGCGAACTCGATACTCCTTATGATTATAAAAATAAGGGTATTGTGACGCCTAAGATAGAAGTAGACCGCACATTTAATCCCTTTGAAAACGTAGCGCCTCCAAAACGTGGAGCGCAACGTCCAGAATTTGAGAAGCCTAGTGCTGCTGGGTGGGAGAATATGTATGAAGGGATGGAATCTCAAGCAACTGCCGTAAGTACCATGACTTTTGAGAAAGAGGTGAGTACTCCAAATATGTTTGAGAGCGGACTTAATGGTGCTAAGCATAGTACCCCGACTTCGTCTTCTCAAAATGAATCATCTACCTATCAACTTAATAATAAGTATATAGTTAGTACCATCAAAAGTGGGATGGTGATTATAGATCAGCATAGAGCGCACCAGCGTGTCCTTTATGAAGAGTTCTTGCGTAACATCACGGTAAAGGAATCTGTAAGTCAGCAATTGTTATTTCCATTAACCTTGGCTTATAGTACTACAGAGCTAGCCCTTATTGAAGAACTCAAAGCTGGTCTAGAAAACACAGGTTTTATCTTTGGGACTATAAGCGGAGATATTCTTGAGATAAACGGAATTCCTACTTCTATCACAGAGAGCCAAGTGCCAGTGGTGATAGATCAATTACTAAGTGATCTTGAAAACGAGGTGCCAGATAGTGGCTTTAGTCAAACGGATACACTAGCTAAGAGTATGGCAAAAAGTCTAGCTGTAAAAGGTGGCGTATCATTAGATAGTGCATCTAGAGAGCATCTAGTAAATAGCCTTTTTGCTTGTAAAGAACCGAGTATTTCACCTACTAATCGCAAGACGTTTGTGACAATGACAAGTGAAGACTTAGAAAGAAAATTTAAGTAGGTATGGGAAGAATAACTGAAACAGTAAAAATACTACTGATAGTTAACGTGATTTTCTATCTAGGATCTCTGTTTATTATTAAACCAGATCCAGCGATGCAATTATTTGCATTATGGTTTGTTGAAAATCCTAGCTGGCAAGTATGGCAGCCACTCACGCATATGTTTATGCATGATATGGGAAGCCCTATGCACATACTTTTTAATATGTATGCGCTTTGGATGTTTGGAAGCCCTATCGAAAATGCACTTGGACAAAAACGATTTGTATTCTTCTATTTTTCGGCAGGATTAGGTGCAGCACTTATACATACACTCGTCAATTATTATCATTTTAATAGCGCAAGCGATGCTATAATGGCCTTAGGTTTTAATGCTGAGGATATAAAAAGTATTCTAAGTACAGGTTCATTTAGTGAGGTTATACCACGAGAAACCGCTCAGGAGTTATACGAGTCATTCGCTGTGCCTGCAGTTGGTGCATCTGGTGCAATAATGGGATTACTTGTAGCGTTTGGGATGCTGTTTCCTAATGCTTCATTAGGATTACTATTTATTCCTGTACCTATCAAGGCTAAATACTTTATACCTATCATTGTGGGGATAGATTTATTTTCTGGAGTAACAGGCTTTTCAATTTTTGGGGCAAACATTGCACATTGGGCTCACTTTGGAGGTGCTTTATTTGGATTTGTAATGATGTTCTACTGGAAGAAACAAGGATTAGGTCAATATTGATATTTACATATGGCAAATACATCACTAGCATATAAATATAGTACCGCAAATATTGCAATCAAATTGATTGTGATCAATGTAGCTGTGTACTTGCTTTTTAATATTATCCCGTGGATATCTGGTTTAGGATCAGATTTTTTTAGTAGATACTTTGTATTGCCATCAGACTTTGTGAGATTCTTGCAGCAGCCGTGGAGTATACTTACATATGCTTTTTTACATGCTGGTTTTGGGCACTTGTTTTGGAATATGGTGTGGCTTTATGTCTTCTCAAGGTTTGTTTTAAACATTTTTTCTGAAAAGAAATTTATAGCAATTTACCTTCTAGGAGCTATCGCTGGAGGAACACTTTTTGCATTATTATATAATGTACTTCCAGCATTTAGAGGTACAGGTGTGTTGCTAGGTGCAAGTGCGGCTGTAAATGCAATTGTAGTCTTCATAGGTACATACACACCTAATGCAGAGATAAGGATATTTACATTTAACATTAAGCTATGGTGGATTGCAGTATTTGTAGTGCTTAGAGACCTATTAATGCTAGATTCTGGAAACGCTGGAGGATTAATATCTCACTTAGGTGGTGCGGCTTTTGGATTTATATATGCAAAGCAATTACTTAAAGGTAATGACATTGGATTGTGGTTTGAAAAAATCATGGATTCTGTAACAAGTTGGTTTACTAAAACACCTAAAAAAGAAAAGAAATCTCCGCTTCGTACGGTACATAGAACAGCAAAGAATGCAGGGTCTAAAACGAGAAGTACTGCAACTGGATCAAAATCTGAGCAGCAACAACGCATAGATGCTATTCTAGATAAGATTAGTAAAAGCGGTTACGATAGTCTGTCTAAGGCTGAGAAGGATTTTTTATTTAAAGCCGGTAAGGAATAAGAGATGAAAAAGCTCGAATTCTTCGGTAAGATTATCTTCTTTGTAAATAGCATATTTGCCGTACTTCTATTAGCTAGTTATTTATTACCATTTATACCTCCACATATCTTTCCAGCACTTTCAGTGCTTAGCCTTGTGCTTCCTGTATTGCTTATCATCAACTTTTTGTTTTTGATGTATTGGCTTTTCAGAGGAAGGAAGCAATTGTTATTATCTGCTATTATTCTAGCCTTAGGGATTACACATATTTTCTCTCTTGTACGTATAGGTGGAGGTGAGGATATAGGTGATGGAACCACATTAAAAGTGCTTACCTATAATGTGCGACAGTTTAATATTCATGGTTGGTCTGATGAGGTTAAAGTAGGTGAACGTACCATACAGCTAATCTCAGATAAAAACCCTGATGTTGTTTCTTTTCAAGAATATTACCCAGGATTTAAACCTGATGAGAAGGTTTATCCTTATGAGTACAAAGTGATGAAATCACCTAGTAAATCTTTTGGTCAGGTAATTTTTTCAAAATATCCAATTATCAATAGTGGTTCATTGGATTTTGAAAATACTGGTAATAATGGAATTTACGCAGATATAGCTACTGCTACTGATACAGTAAGAGTGTATAATATGCATTTTCAATCTTTCAGTTTATCTCCTAATCTAGCAAACTTGCAAAAGGAGAACTCAAAAAAATTACTGGGTAGATTGGGTCAAGCTTTTGAAAAGCAAGAAACTCAGGTTGCTAAGTTTTTAAATAACGAAGCTACATCTCCCTATCCGGTTATCGTAACTGGCGATTTTAATAATAGCGCTACTTCTTATATGTATCGCAAGGTGAAAGGTGATAAGGTTGACGCTTTCGCGAAAGCGGGATCAGGAACAGGAGCAACCTTCTGGTTTGACATCATTCCTTTGCGTATAGACTTTATCTTAGTAGACGAGTCTTTACCGGTTACAAACTTTGAAACCTACGATGTAGATTTAAGCGATCATAAGCCTTCTATGGCGACTTTTATGCTAGCTCTTTAGATAGATCAACCTTTGCTAGATAATCTTGTGCGCTTGGGCCGAGATTGAATAGTAAGTCAAGAATAGTTAGGTTAGATAAATAGCCATGATTCTCGTTAAAGAGTTGGTGATATTCCGGTAAAGGATAGCTCGGTTCTTTTTTTGCCTGAACGAGATCTCTATAATCTAGTTGTTCAGGATTTTTAAAAAACTCTTCAGTAAGAATAGGTGTGATTTCTAGTTGTAAACACTCCATAATAACAGCATGACAAGCGTTATTAAAGTCTATAAGGCTTTCATAAGTCGTATGATATAAATGCTCAAAATCGTCCTCATAATACTCAAAGTACGGTGAAGTTTGATATGCAATTTTAAGAGACCTCCAGTGATCACGCTGCCAGTGAAATTTATTCTCAATCTTCACATCATAATATTGTTGGCGCTCTGTTTTATCCTTGCGGTGAAGAATAGGAACAATGAGTGTTAACTCACCAGTAGATGTAGCAATCTTCATACGCGTGCGGTACGATTGCTTTTGGAAATTCCCCTTAGCTTCAATGTGAAGTTGTTCGGTTTGATAAATTACTGCGTATTGAATGATAGGAGCACAGTAGCCTACGGTAATAAGAGCTGGTTTCATAGATTACTTCTTAGTCTGTTTTTTCTTTCTAAAGAAAGACCATCCTATGTATAATAATAAGGCTCCTAAAAACCAGTAGCGATAACTTACTAAAGGTCCATTACCACCTACGGTTGTAAATACACGATCCCATCGTATTCCGTTAAAACCAGGAACGTTTGCGTCTTTACTAAACCATACAAACACAGGCTTACCTACTACGTGATTAAAAGGAACGTAACCCCACGCTCTCGCATCTTGCGAATTATGACGGTTATCACCCATTAACCAGTAATAATCTTGCTCAAAAGTATACGCAGTAAGAGGCTCACCATTCATTAATATTTGGTTACCGTTAACTGTGATTTCACGTTCTCTACCCATTTCATAACCTTCATACACTTCAATGATGCGCTGGTAATAAGGAAGACTCTCTGTGTTTATAGCTACTGTTGTACCTTCTTCTGGAATGTAAATAGGCCCAAAGTTATCTACACTAGAAGCTCGGCCTGGCATGGCTCCAAAGATTCCTGTGTTATTTTCTCTCACATCATATCGTGTGCGTTCAACACTTATGATGTTAGCATTGTTTTTTAATTTTTCAATGGCTGCCTCACTTGCGTGCGCCATGTGTTCATACGGTCCATTCGGTCCTTCTGCCCCAGATAAGTAAATATCAGAAATTTCATAGCGACCATTCACTAGATCTGTAGGTACTACATAATTCCCATTTACATCTGTAGCTCGTTTTACGAGTAGCTCCTTAGATACAATCTTATAGCTAAACTGAATACGAGCACGATCGGGAAGATCGTTTTGCTCTCCATTGATATATACATAGCCATCGCGTACTTCAAGAGAATCTCCAGGTACACCTACAGCTCTCTTTACATAGTTAGACTTCTTGTCTATAGGCTTGCGCACGCTACCGCGCATGTGACCAGGTGTAATATCTGTAAGCGTATCAACTGGCCAGTTAAAAACTACAATATCATTACGCTTGATATCTTGAAAACCAGGAAGTCTAAAGTAAGGTAATTGTGGTCTCGATAAGTAACTCTTGGTTTTTGTACCGTAAATGGTGTCATGTAGCATAGGTGTTGCTACGGTAGTGATAGGTGTTCTTGCCCCGTAATGAAATTTACTTACGAATAACCAATCGCCTACAAGTAATGTTTTCTCTAGTGACGAAGACGGGATTACAAATGGTTGCATAAAGTATGTATGCACTAATGTTGCAGCAACTATTGCAAATAATAATGAGCTTGTCCATTCTCCGCTAGACGATTTAGGATTAATATCTCTATCGTGTTTGTATGGAGCATCTGTGGCGTAATTGATGTAGTATAAATACAATCCTCCTGTGAGCACCGTAAGCGCTGTATCTTTAATCGTGTTAAAGCCAAATGATCTAGCAGTTTCTACCCATACTACAGGTATCATAATAAGGTTTACGATAGGTACAAATAACAAAATGGTCCACCATTTAGGACGATTAATAATACCCATGAGTACTACTGCATTGTAAACTGGTACTGCTGCTTCCCATGCTTTACGACCAGCGCGTACGTAGAGTTTCCAAGTTCCAGCAAAGTGTACTGCTTGAACAATTAGAAAAAATATAAACCATTGTATAAGTGTCATCTATAATATTTTGAATCTGTAAGTTGGTCTTACGTTATTAGATATTGTTACAAGTTAAAGACCTAAAACGTCCCTCATAGTGAAAACTCCTTGTTTTCCTTGTAACCATTCTGCCGCAACTACGGCTCCTAAAGCAAATCCTTGTCTAGAGTGTGCTTCGTGGCTTAGGGTGATCGTGTCTATCTCACTCTTGTAGTTGATAATATGTGTGCCGGGTACAGTGCCTTCCCTTTCGGCAGAAATTGGGAGGTGATTTTCTTGTATGTTCTGTCCTTCATTGAGATCCCAAGCTGTATAATCTGATGCTTCAATAATACCTTCTGCAAGTGTGATAGCGGTGCCGCTAGGTGCGTCTAGTTTTTGAGTGTGGTGTATCTCGGTCATATCAACTTTATAGTCTTTATGAGGTGCCATGATAGCTGCGAGTTTTCTATTAAACTCAAAAAATAAATTAACGCCTACGCTAAAGTTTGAAGCGTAAATAAATCCACCTTTGTTCTTAGTACAAAGAGCAACCATATCTTGATAGTTATCTAGCCAGCCTGTCGTTCCAGAAACAACGGGTACTCCTGCTTCAAAACATTTTGTAAGATGGTCTACAGCACTATCAGGGATGCTAAAATCAATGGCAACATCTGCATCTGCGAGAGTAAAGCTCTCAGGAGAGTTTACTCTTGCTACAATCTCGTGACCTCTATCTGTGGCAATGCTTTCTATGGTTTTACCCATTTTTCCATAGCCTAGGAGTGCTATTTTCATATACTAAAATTTGTAATTAAAAGAGAGTCCATAATTCATGGTCTGCCCTAAGTCGTCAAAATAAAGTGCTGGACCAAAAGTCAAATCATCATCCACATCATATTGTGATAAGTGTGCATCCACATTTGCTTCTATAATCTGGAGAATATAAACCCCAGCCGAAACTAAGATAAAAAGATCTCTTCTTCTTCTAAATTGATCTTGACCATTAATAAGTGCATCATCAGAAAAGATTTCGGTAGTAGTACCATCTTCATTGATTCTGGTAAACTCATCTAGACGACCGGCAAGTCTATCTTTAAAGGCTGTTCTAAAACGTTCAGACCGATTACCATTAAAGGAGACACCATATATCGTCGAGCCCAGAGCTCCATATACTAATGGAAGCTTCCAGTAATCTTTATTATAAATTTGACCTAGACCAGGAAGCACAGCACCGTAAAAAGCGGCTTTAGCCGGTCTCAATGGGTCGTAAGGTTCTTTGCTAGATACGCCTGCTACCTCATCTGCATCTATGATAGTTTCGGCAGGAGCGTCTTGTTGCGCTTTCGCGAAAGCGTAAAAACACAATAAAAAAACCAGTAAGAGGTATTTGTTACTTTGCACCTTTAATTAATTTCTGTAAGCGATTAAAGTCCTCTTCTGAAGAAAAAGGAATAGAAATTTTTCCGCGACCATTTTTTGCCACTTTGATATCTACTTTTGCTCCAAAATACTCAGCAAAGTCTTTAGTTCCTTTTTTAATGAACTTAGGAGTTTCCTCCTTTTGCTCTGTAGGTGTTTCAACGTTAGATGTGGCATGGTAATTTTTTACCAGTGCTTCAGTCTGTCTTACCGAAAGTTTTTCTTGTAAGATTTTTTCATAAATATCCAGTTGGTCACTAGTATCATCTACATTGATAAGTGCGCGACCGTGTCCCATAGACAAGAAGCCATCACGCATACCAGTTTGTACAATAGGATCTAGTTTTAATAAACGTAAGTAATTTGTGATTGTAGATCTATTTTTACCCACGCGGTCACTCATTTGTTCCTGCGTAAGGTTAATCTCATCTATTAATCGCTGGTATGAAAGTGCGATTTCTATAGGGTCAAGATCTTGTCGCTGTATGTTTTCAACAAGAGCCATCGTGAGACTCTCATTATCATTTGCAATACGTATGTATGCAGGAATCGTAGCATTACCTATTAATTTTGAAGCTCTATAACGACGCTCTCCAGAAACCAATTGATACTTACCGAAACTCATCTTACGCACCGTAATGGGCTGTATAACACCTAGTTCGCGTATAGATGAAGCAAGCTCTCTTAAGGTTTCCTCATTAAAACTTGTACGGGGTTGAAAAGGATTGACATCAATATCACCTAGATCTAGCTCAATGATATTACCTACAACCTTGTCTGCATTTTTATCTTCGGCGCTCTTAATGTCGTTTTCTGGATCTTTCAGTAATGCCGAAAGTCCGCGACCTAGCGCTTGTTTTTTTGTTGCTTTAGCCATTCTAGCTATTATTTTTTGTAATAAGTTCTTGAGCTAGGCTCAAGTAATTAGTTGCTCCTTTACTTGCTGCATCGTAGTTAATAATGCTTTCGCCATAACTAGGTGCCTCACTTAAACGTACGTTACGTTGTATGATTGTTTCAAAAACCATTTCACTAAAATGTTTTTGAACCTCTTCAACCACTTGATTAGATAATCGTAGTCTTGAATCAAACATTGTGAGCAAAAGCCCTTCGATATCTAAATCTGGGTTGTGAATTTTTTGAACACTTTTTATAGTATTTAATAATTTTCCTAATCCCTCTAGTGCAAAATACTCACATTGAATTGGGATAATTACAGAATCTGCCGCTGTAAGCGCATTAAGTGTGAGTAAGCCCAGTGACGGTGCGCAATCTATAAGTATATAGTCATACTTATCTCTAAGGTGACCTATCGCCTTTTTCATCATGTACTCACGAGCCTCCTTATCTACAAGTTCTATTTCTATAGCAACAAGGTCAATGTGTGCAGGAATGATATCAAGGTTAGGTGAAGACGTCTTTATAATCGCCTCCTCTGCATTATTAGTATGCTCTAGTAGTTGGTATGTTCCTACCTCTACGGTTTCTACATCAATGCCTAGTCCAGAGGTTGCATTAGCCTGAGGATCTGCGTCAATAAGAAGTACTTTTTTCTCTAGCACGCCTAGTGAGGCAGCGAGATTAACAGAAGTAGTGGTCTTGCCTACACCACCTTTTTGGTTTGCAATAGCAATTATTTTACCCATAAAATTTGAGGACGATTAGGAGGTAAAAATACAATTTAAAATGGGTAATTGAAATGGATTAGAAATGAAAAAGCCGAGAAGAATATTCTCGGCTCATCGATATTTTAGAAAGTAGTGGATAACACCAGTAAAATCAAGACAACTATTTCCATTAATTAAGAAATAAAATCTGTTGGTTTTATTTTGAGATAGCTTTTACCTCTTCTTCGGTAATCATTTCTTTTTGAGTGTTTCCCCAATTATTCATAATGTAGTTCATTACATCTGCCACCTCGTCTTCATAAAGTTCTAGGTTTGCCATCACGCCATTATAGTCAATACCGTTTACAGTTATAGGACCTTGTTGTCCATATTTTACAGCTTTTATTGCCTCTTTATAACGATCTTCTGTGAGCCAGTCTGAACCTGCCAGCGGCGGGAAAGTTCCTGCTACACCTTCACCTTTGCCTAAGTGACATTGTATACAAAAGTCTTGATATACCTCTGCACCACGTTCTATTGATACGGCAAGTGCGTCTTGTGATGTGTAAACTTCTTTTTCCGCTTTCGCGAAAAATAAAAACACACTAACTCCTGCCGTATATAAACTTATAAGTAGCTTCATTATTTCTTAACTAGTTTAAGGATTCCTTTTCCTTCTACACCTACATAGATAGTGCCATTGTGATTAATCACATTGCGCACACGACCTACATCTTCAAGTAACTTTTCGCGAGCAACTACCTTGTCGTTTTCTAAAATGACAAGTTCTAGGTATTCAAATTTAAGCGAACCTATTACTAAGTTGCCATCCAGTTTTGTGTCACCAGTATTGTTTGCAAAAGCCATCCCAGAAGGAGCGATAGAAGGAACCCAGTAATACACAGGCTGCTCCATTCCCTCTTTTTTTGAAATTTCTGTAAACGTAGTTCCACTATAATTAATACCGTATGAGATTACTGGCCACCCAAAATTTTTACCAGCCTCAGGGATATTAATCTCATCTCCACCACGAGGTCCGTGCTCGTGTATCCATATCTTACCTGTCTCAGGATGCACAGTCATTCCTTGCGGATTACGATGTCCGTAAGAGAAAACAGCCTCTTTTGCTCCGTCTTGACCTACAAAAGGATTATCTGTAGGGATACTTCCATCTGCATTGAGTCTATAAATCTTTCCTCCATCACGCATAATATCTTGAGGGTTCTCATCTCTTTCACCACGATCTCCTATAGAAAAGTAGAGGTATCCATCCTTATCAAAACGCACACGACTGCCAAAGTGATGTCCCTTTCTCGTATTTGGGCTTCCTTTATATAATACCTTCTTTTCGGTAAGCGCGCCGTCTTTTAATTTTGCTCTCATAAGTGCCGTCATCGCTCCATCTTCTTCACCTTCTGGTGATGAGTACGTAATGTAAATCCAGCCATTAGTCACATAATCTGGATGCAAGCGTATGTCAAGTAAACCACCTTGATTACGCGTTACCACCTCTGGAGCTCCAGTAATCATTGTCTTCTTACCATTCTTAAAGTGTATGAGCTCTCCACTTTTTTCAGTGATAAGCATAGACTCATCTGGCAATACTGCCAGTCCCCAAGGGTTTGTAAGTTCGGGAACAATAACCTCATAGGTGTAATCTAGATTTGAGGTTAGTGGGACATCATTTTCTCTAGTTTCTTGCGCGCAAGCGACACTCGCAACAAGTAATAATAAGATATAAGTAAAACGACTTTTCATAGTATCAGATTTTAATGGCAAATTACAGAATAATCACCACACTCTATGATGTATTAACAATTTGAAAACACGTGTTAGAGGTTAGAATCTTATCTTTAATCTATGCAAGAGTAAGCTCGTAGTCAGTTATATCAATTTTGGTGATAAAGCAATGGGTTTTCTTGATAACTTGATTGTAAGGTTTGGCTTGTAAAACCTACTTTTGCAAGGAAGATATAAATAAGAATTGTGCGATTGTAAAAGTGTTTATTACGCTTTCGCGAAAGCTTAAAAATAATACAGTATGTCAGTAGAAAAAGTAAAATGCCTTATCATAGGTTCAGGACCAGCGGGATATACCGCAGCAATATATGCAGCACGTGCAAATATGGCACCAGTGCTATACCAAGGGCAACAGCCAGGTGGCCAACTTACAACTACAAATGAAGTAGAGAATTTCCCTGGGTATGTAGATGGTGTTACTGGACCAGAAATGATGGTGCAGTTAATGAAACAAGCACAACGTTTTGATACGGACGTGCGTGACGGATGGGTGACTAAAGTAGATTTTTCTGGGGACGTGCATAAAGCTTGGATCAACGGAGAAAAGGAAATACATGCAGAATCAATCATCATCTCTACAGGTGCAAGTGCAAAATATTTAGGATTACCTTCTGAGCAGAAGTATCTTAAAATGGGTGGAGGTGTATCTGCCTGTGCTGTTTGTGATGGATTCTTTTATAGAGGTCAAGAAGTAGTAATTGTAGGTGCTGGAGATAGCGCTTGTGAGGAAGCACACTACCTTTCTAAATTATGTAAAAAAGTAACGATGCTAGTGCGTCGTGATGAGTTCCGTGCTTCTAAGATTATGGCTGCTCGTGTTAAGAAAACAGAGAATATTGAAATCCTTTTCAACACAGAAACTGTTGAGGTATTAGGTGACGATGTAGGAGTGACAGGAGCAAGAGTAAAAAATAATGTTACTGGTGAAGAGCATGATATCCCAGCAACAGGGTTTTTTGTAGCGATAGGGCACAAGCCTAACACAGATATATTTAAAGAATATTTAAAGTTAGATGAGACTGGATATATTATCAATACACCAGGAACTTCTAAAACGAACGTACCAGGAGTATTTGTATCTGGAGATGCAGCAGATCACGTGTACCGTCAAGCAATCACCGCTGCCGGAACAGGATGTATGGCAGCCCTAGACGCAGAGCGATACCTAGCGTCAAAAGACGAGCTTCCACAAGATGAGCCAGGAGTAGGTTCTACTTATGTGGATGAAGTTCCAGCAGCACGTCAGTAAAGGACATACCTTATATAGAATTTAAAAACGACAGCTAGAGCTGTCTTTTTTTTGCTTGTGATTCTTTGCAGGCATCTCCCTGACTCCCTCTTCAAAGAGGGACACTGTTGTGATTTAAGGCTTTGTATTTTGCGAAGCAAAATACAAAGCCCTCTGAGTGTTCCCCTCTTCGAAGAGGGGCTGGGGGAGACGTTTTTTATCACTTACTTAATTCGTCGAAGTGAAATTCAAAGAGTAATATTATCATGAATTACTTACGACTTCAAAAATCTTATTTTTGAAACTTATCAAATCAAATCAAATCAAATCAAATCAATTCAAATGGATTCTTTACACACCTCATATTTCAATGATAAAAGTGTTGAGCAAATAATTGATTATTTAGTCAAGAAGAAAATGACGGTTGATGAATTAAAAATTCGTTTGAAGTTTTCTAATGCTCATACAATTGATGATGAAAAACTCATTCAAAAATTATCATTTGCAGAGAAAAGAATGAATGAACCCTTAGAATTATCGTTGAAGTTATTCTATCTATTTTTCCCATTTGGTATTGTAAATTTTCTTTCTAATGAAGATGATAACTATAAACGTTTCTCTCAGCTCGGATATATTAAGAAAATTAGGAGCTATAATATTATTTCGCTTTTTGGTGTGCTTCTCTATACAATAGGAGGTTTACTTCTATATATGTACTTCTCAAAATAACTACCTCCAAGAGATTAAATTCGTTTATTATTCTTGCAGGCATCTCCCTGACTCCCTCTTCAAAGAGGGACACTGTTGTGGTTTAAGACTTTCTATTTTGCGAAGCAAAATAAAAAGTATCGTGAGTATTCCCCTCTTCGAAGAGGGGTTAGGGGAGATGTTTTTAAAATCATTTCTCCAACCCCTTCTCAAGCGCCTTTTTTATCCCTTCTAGGTTTTCAGTAAACTCCATCATTTGAGAGAGTACTTGTGCCATCTCGTTCTTATTACCAAATCCTTTGAGTTTATTATTCTTTACAAAGGTTTCTTTCATCGTGTCCCAGCGCTGTTGCTGCGTTTCATCTAGCGAATTGATGAGCTCACGATATTTTAACAAGTTGGCTTCTGCGCTTGAAGTGAGAGTTTGTGACTCACTTTCATAATGCGATAAGAGCAAGGTCGCAAGCTCAGTATCGTTCATAATAGGAACTACTTTGGCTACCAGTTTATTCATATCACGGTATGATCCCTGTAACTTAAAAGAAGGCTCTGTACGATAGGCATCTTCTTGCGCAGCACTGCGTATGTATTCTGCATTTACCTTGAGTACTGTGTTACGTATGGTGATGACCTTCTCTAGTACTTTTGTATAATCTGCCACTTCTTGCGCGGTGTGATTTCCTTTGAGCTGACTGTCCTGGGTTGCATTTTCTATGCGGTCTATTAAGGTATACACATCTTCAAAATGACTACTACTCAACTGCTGCAATAGCGGATTTGCAGTGAGCGAATTCTCAATAAGACTGAGCTTAAACAGATGTTCCGTATCGCCTATGATGTCTCCCAGGTTATAAATGTCTGCCCTGTTTGCAAGCATATCTGGTATGCGGAATTTCTCTCCACTCTCCGTATATGGGTTACCTGCCATAATCACGCAGAATTTCTTACTGCGCAGATCATAAGTTTTCGACTTACCATTATATACACCTTCAATCTTACGTGTACCATCAGATAGCGATATGAATTTTTGTAAAAACTCAGGATTACAGTGTTGGATATCGTCTAGATATAGCATCACATTATTCCCCATTTCAAAAGCCACGTTCAGCTTTTTAAGTTCTTCACGAGCGGCGCTATTTGTGGCACTTTCTGGATCTACAGAGGTTACTTCGTGACCTATCGCAGGGCCATTTATTTTTACAAAAACGAGTCCTAGACGGTTTGCTATATATTCCATCAGGGTAGTTTTACCATACCCAGGAGGCGAGATAAGTAGCAACATACCCATACGGTCGGTACGTTTATTATCGCCCACGGTTCCTAATTGCTTTGCAAGGTTATCACCAAACAATGGGAAATACACTTGGTCAATCAGCTTATTACGTATAAAGGACGTAAGTACTCTTGGTTTAAATTCGTCCAGTTTTAAAGCTTCTTTTAACTCTTCAGTAACCGTGTGTTTTGCTTTCTTAAATGTTTCAAATGCGGGTACTTGCTTTGTTACAAATAAGTTGAGCCTTGCCGTAAAGTCGTGGTAGTTAAAGTTGAAGACCCCTTCGGTTATTGTGCTATGATCACCGCTTAAGCCAGTGATTTTCTCATTTGGAGAAGCTGCTTTTGTTTTTAAAACCGACTCATCTTCAAAGAGTAGTAAACACACCACTTCATCTACGTAGCGCACATCGGTAAGACTTTCTTGGGTGCGTACAAATGCGGTCACCCACTGTTTTACGAGCTGTACTTTCCCTTTTAAGCTAGGGAGGGACTCATAACTTTTCTTAAACTTAAGGTCTGCTTGTTGTTGTTTTAACGCTTTCGCGAAAGCGTCTTTCAATCGCACAGCAACGCTACTGCGCACAAAATCTGTGTCTTCTTGTAATTCGTCAAAAATGTACTTTGCTATAGTTTGACTCAAATCTGGTGAGAAAAGGGATTCCGCTTTCGCGAAAGCGTGTATCTCCTCACTTAACGTCTCAACGATAAATTGGTATTCCTTTGCATCTGGAAAAAACTGCAACACCTCTCCCGAAGCCTTGATCGTTTGATCTAGTGTTTTTTTAGTGCTATCTTCAATACTGTTCCAGAAATACTGAGCGTACGCCCTAATTTCTGGTGCGTAGGTGAGTAGCCCTAGCTCGTTGTGTTTATGTACGAGTACCTTTAAAATTTTTGAAGCATCTACATCGTGTACCCCTTTTACATAGCCCTCTGCATAGTCATTGCGGCTTTCCTCTTGCACTATCGCAAGTAGCGCGTCATCACCAGCCTCTAGTAGCGTGTGCTTGTCTAGTTTATTAAATAATTTGTAAGCTAGGTAGGCACTGCGATACACCTCGCTAGTTTCTGAAACAAACTCCTGATTCCAAATATGGCGAGAAGCGAGAAGCGTTTCATTTGAGAGTTCTTGGTAAAAATCTGTTCCCGTAAGGTGATAGTTAAGCGCGCTATCTTTGAGAACAATAGTGAGGTCAAGCGGTTGCTTGTTTATACCAAATTTATGCTTACCAAGTCGTATCACCGTATCTCCATCTTCATAGAGATCTAGTTTGTCTTTGAGCTTGCGCAATGCATCTTCACGGGCTGTTTTAAGTCCAGTCTCGATCTCTTCTGCCTTTCCAGTATCTTCTTGCTCCTTAAGTTGCTGTACGATATCGCGCACCTTATTGATCATAAGATCTGCGGCAAAATATCCGTTTATTTCCGAAGCCGTTTTAAAGCTTTCGGCTTTTTTACGTACACCTTTTAAGATACGTTCTGCGGCATTTTTTAATGCCATCGCCTTTTTATTGCGCTTTTCTACAAGGGCATTTTTACGAGCTTCAAAAGCTCCGTACACTTCCTCGCGCTTTTCAATAATAAGCGTGATAAACTCATCCCAATCTGCAAACTTCCCTTCTAGCTCTTCTAGTTGGATAGAGATTTTAGTCTGGAACTCATCACACTTTTCTGGCGTGGTGGCAATATCTAGGTAGTTTATGATACTTTGATCAATTAACTTAAGTTGAGCGGCAAAATCTGCTTGCGCCTCTGCACTTCCTAGTGATTTTTTCTTATTCTTAATCCCAGCCTTCAACTGATTGATAGTCGCAAAAATGAGCGAGATATCATCAATAATTTTAGTAGAGTGGGAGGTGTCTTCTATATCAAGATTAGATATGATATCGATAAGCAATTCAAGATCTGTCGCAATCTGATTTACTTCCTCTTCAAGCTTTTTGGCTTCGATCACTTTCTTGATCTTTTCCATTGCGCCTTTCTTCTCAGCTACCGCTTCATGATAAGGTTTTAAAGCTTTGTCGTCTAGTAAGAACTGTACACACTTCTCTGAGATCTTTTGGGTCTGTACCGCGATTTCTTCCTCTAACGTTTTCACGAAAGTGGGATCTACATAGCGTATGTCATTAAGAGATATGGTCTCGCCACGCAACGAGCGTAACTGTGTGAGCAACGCCACAAAATCATTAATAGATTTAAAAGAAGTACTTTTTATTTTGCCAAAAATCTCATCAGCCTTTTTCTGAATCTCTTGCGTTTGCTTTGCAGCATTACGCTTAAGTTGGACTACTTTTTCAAATTCATCGATTGCTGCATTTGCAGCTCCGTTTATCTCAGTAAGTGGTATGTTAAGCTGTTGCGTTTCTGGCTCTGGAAGCCAGTAATAGGCGTCAAGAATATCTTTAGAAAACTTGGCTAGATCACTATATAATCCATCGTAATTATCCTCCTTGTTGAGTAGCGTGACAAGGCCGTTAACCTCTGCCATCGCTTTTACGATATCTTTATTTCCTATTTTATACAGTAGTGTGTCCTCATGTTGAGAAGGCATATAATCACCCTTTAAAAATGGGGTTTGCCAGATCTGTATGACGTGATGCTTGCTCTGCTCATTTTCAGTTTTAAAATAGCTGAGTTCGCCATTTTTTAATACGGTAAATCCATTACAGATAATCGGAGTTTTAATTTCTTGAGTAATCACATTGTATGACATCAAGTTGTAAAGTCCTGCCTCTGGGGAATAAAAAACATACAAGAAATCCTCTCCGTTAGGCGAGCTGATTTTCTCTTGAAATTTTACATTTGGGATTGCATTATCAAAGATGTTATACTCTCCTGTTTGCAAGTAATAACCTGTTGGGAAAATAATACCCTGATCATCTGGAAGTAATACACAAGTATCTTTTACACTTTGTATTTTTTGAACTTGCTTGAGTTTGTGATTATAGACAAAATAACGAGCTTCCTCTTGAAAAGGTTTGATCTCAAGCGCCAGTAAATTACCAA
The DNA here is from genome assembly GCF_000212355.1 of Dokdonia sp. 4H-3-7-5. Lineage (NCBI taxonomy): Bacteria > Pseudomonadati > Bacteroidota > Flavobacteriia > Flavobacteriales > Flavobacteriaceae > Dokdonia > Dokdonia sp. 4H-3-7-5. The sequence continues at coordinate 515,937 of NC_015496.1, read as the reverse complement.
GGTCTGCATAACGGTATTGCCCGTCATCAAGTGTCTGGTCGATGTGCTCCACAGGTTCGTCAAGGATTCCTTTTCCTTCTTCTGTATTGTCCTCTATTTTAATAGTAAGATCACCACCTATGGTTTCTACAAAAACCTTGTCAAGTATAGAAACGTGTGCGTGCACACCATAACGATGCATATCGCGCGTAGCTTCTAGCCATTTAAAATCATGTTGTTTTGGAAACTTGTATTCGTGTTCACTACGATTATCTACGTATTTTAAGGTGTCATCGCTTATAAGCCATTTAAATGTTTTAATATCTGTAACACTATCACTTAGCTGAAACACCATGTAAAGGTAATTCCCGATGATGGCAAACTTTGAGAAAATAGTATTACGGTAGTACTTGTATAAATTTGCAAAATCAAGAAGAAAAATATCATCTTCTAGTAATGTTAGTGGCCTTGGCTCAAAACGATTGTCTTTGAACTCATAGGCACTAAAAACATCACTAAGGTGAATGTCTGTGCGCAATCCAAAATGCACATTATATCCAAAAAGGCATAGATTATTGAGAGAAACGATGTCACGAGCAATACAGTTATTCTCTGTATTGATACGGTCATTTGCAATGAGCTTTGTCTCAAGAGAGCCAAAGACATCTTTACGTTCCTCATTCAGTTTTTGAAGGCGTTCTTGGAGATCGATTTTCTGCTTTTGCAGTCTACCTTGTATGATCTCATAAGTACCGCCGTCTAGTGACTGTGATGCTTTAGGTTGTGTATCTGGAGTTTCGTTTGCCATAGATGTTGGAAACTGTGCGTTGATTTAATGATTGACTTATAGGTAGTATAGTTCCACAGAAAATGGAGGTTTACGCTTTCGCGAAAGCGTAAAAAAAACAGCGGGCAACAGTTTACAATCTCACGACTGCAAACTGTTACTGCTTTATTATAATTATCTCAACTTCTTATCAGATAACCCAAGTCCCTTTGCAAGGTTAGATAGGTTGCTGAATAAGGTTTGCTCATCATTATCTGAAGACTTAGATTTTAAGTCCATCAAAAGATTTGCGATGGTCACATTCTTAAGATCCTCAGAAGAGATGCCGTACTTACCTGCAAATTCTTTTACTTTTTCAAGCAAGTTTCCCTTTACATCATCACTACCTAAAATGGCATCTTTTACCTCATGCACGGTGTCAGAATGCTTCACTAGTCTGTCGTATCCTTTGGCCTTTGTAATTTGCCCGATAATCTGGTCAAAGAACATGGTCTCACCACCTACAATATCAATGTTTGCGGCTTTAAGTGCATCACCAATAACTTGTGCTTGAGCATCTGCAATATCTTTCTGGATATTGATTTCAGCAAGGTCAACTTGAAGTTCTTTATCAAGACGTAGTTTAAACTCTTCGTGGTCTTTACCTACACCGTCAAGTTTCTTCATTGCATTGGCTTTCTCTTCGATTCCCGCAGCATCTGCAAGAGCTTTCTCTTTGATTACATCTGCCTCTGCAAGTCCGTCTTGGCGTTTTGCTTCTGCTTTTGCTTGAATTCCGGCTGCTTCTGCAAGTGCCTTCTTCTCAATGATAGTCGCTTCTACAATACCTTGACGCTCGTTTGCATCTGCCTTAGCGTGCATTACTTGCGCCTCAGACATACCTACGGTTGCTTCTTCCTTAGCTTGTGCTTCGGCAAGAATCTTACGTGCATCTGCTTCTTTTTCACTTGCTTCTTTATGTGCAAGCGCTTCGATATTAATTTCTTCAGCTTTTTGCTTAGCAGCTTCTTTAGATGCCTCAGCAGCTTTGATAGTTTTAATCAAATCTTCTTGAGCAGCACTCTCAGCATTTGTGATGGTAACTTGTTTGTTACGATCTGCAGTTTTGAAAGCCTCAATATCTTTCATATTTTCCTGCTCTTCAACCACTCCTTTTTCAAGAACTACGCGGTCTCTTATCACATCTTGAATGTTCTTTTTCTCAACTTCTACTACTTTCTCTTTTTCAATCTGAGCGAGTGTAACTACGCGTTCTCTTTCGGTTGCTTCTAGTAAACGATCTTTTTCTACACGTTCAGTTTCTACAGCCTCGGTACGTTGCTTGTTCTTTTCGGCAACTATAATCTGGCGTTGCATATTTTCTTCGGCAACTTTTACTTTTTCTTCGGTTGCGATACGAGCTGTTTCAGACTTGAGGCGCTCTTCTTCTGCTACCTTTAAAGTTTCGGCACCTTCACGAGATTTTATGTTGGCAATCTCACGGAGTTGTTGTTCTTCTTTTTCAGCAAGTTGTTTGTCTAGTTCAAGGATTGCTTCACGAGCTTCTACATCTTGCTTGCGGATGGTTTTTTCCTCATCACGCTTAATCAAGTTAGATTGCACGTTTTGTGCAGCAGTAAGGTCTGTGATCTTCTTAATACCTTCTGCATCAAGAATATTATCTGCTTTTAAATAAGAAACAGACGTTTGCTCAAGATAATCGATTGCACAATCTTCTAGTGTATAACCATTAAGATCTGTACCGATGATATCTACAATCTCATCACGAAACTCACGACGGGATTCATATAACTGTATAAAGTCAAATTTCTTACCTACGGTTTTAAGTGCTTCAGAGAATTTTGCTTCAAAAAGATCCTCAAGTGTTTCTTGACGTGAAGCTCTTTCTACACCAATCGTTTGTGCCACTTTTTTGATGTACTCAACTTCGTTATTAACACGAACAAAGAATGCCACTTTAATATCTGCACGCATGTTATCCTTACAGATAAGACCTTCGGTAGCGAGACGCTCAATTTGGATTTTCTTTACCGAAACGTCCATTACTTCTACACGGTGGAATACTGGAACTACATAAAGTCCCTTGTCTGTTGCAACTTTTGTTCCTCCAAATCCAGTACGGACCAAGGCTTGACCTTGATGTACTTTTTTGTAGAACATCGCGATGATTGCGAAATAAACGACAACGAGAAATAAGAGGATTCCTATTCCGGTAATTACAAACGATGGGATTGCATCCATAGAAACTGATTTTTTTGGTTTTGGTTAATTTTCTTTTAAATAATAATGATTGGTATCAGCATAGATTAATCTTTACTGACGTAGAAATAATTTTTATCTGTTGATTGTTTGATGATTAGGACGCTTTCGCGAAAGCGTAACTCAGAACCATCTAGTGATTTCACATAAATGCTCATCGTATTGCCATCTGCCTGAAGCTCTGCATTACCCATTTTATCTCCAGAAACTGTGGATAATAAAGTGGCTTGTCTACCAAGAAAATCTACTGCCTTGTCTCCATCTTTATTCAAATTCTTGAAGAATGACTTGAAAGGAGTCGTGATAATTTTATTAATAAATAGCGCAGGAATCATAAAAGCTAAGACGATAAGGTGCCCAAATGTATTCTCGTAACTTCCTGTAATAGATGTTACAATAAGGGAACAAAACCACCATATAAAGATCCAAAAAGTAAACGTAAACATAAATGGAAGTCCGACAAAATTGAAGTAAATCAAAACGACTTGCCACCATTTAAGAGGCTTACGTTTTCTATTTACAACGTGTGATCGATCTACCTCTGCATTTGCTACATCTGAGAAATCCATATTGCCGCCTTCGAGACCAGAATCCAGATCAATATCTGCATCTACGTCCACATCGATATCGATGTCTACATCTACATCTAGATCAAAGTCTACACCGCTGATCATTGTAAATATCCAATAGACAAGGAGTAGAGACAGTAGTATCGTTAACGTGATGTTTACTGGTGAAAATAAAATTTCGAAATAGTTATCCAATGGTTGGTGGTTTTAATGGTTCATAATCCAAAGTGCTAGTAACGCAATGCGGTGCGTGCTTATGCTTTGTCCTTGTCGAGACCTAGTTGTTCCTTAAGCTTTGCAAGTTCGTCGTCTACTTTTTCTTTGCTAGTATCTGCTGCAGCATTAATCTCGTCGTCTATGCTTTTATTTGCATTTGCAATATCGCCATAAGCATCTGCAAGTGCTTCTTCTTGAGCTACTTTTTCCTTCATACGTTCTAGCATACTTACGGTTCCAGTGCTATCAAGAGCAGCCATTTGCTTGTTTACATTCTTAGTGGCAGAGCTTACTTTTACTCTTGCTTTAAGTGTTTTAAGCTCATTCTCCCAGTTGCCTATATTATCTTTTATAGTCTGGATAGTAGATTGCAGCTGGGCTACATTTCCTTCAAATTTTGTTGTGTCTTCACCAGCGCGATCTGCATGCGCTTGTGCTTCTTCCTTTTTGGCAAGCGCTTCTTTTGCTAGACGGTCTGCGTCTGTAGCTTCCATAGAACCTGCGTGTGCTTTCTTAAGAATGGTAATTGCTTTACCTTCATAATCTTTTGCTTTCTCTTGGTGCTCATCGCGCTCGTTTTTTGAGCGTATTGCCATGGCTTTTACTTGAGCCATTGCTTCTACACTTTTGGCAAGATCTTCTTTCATATCTCTTATGCCTTGCTCGGTCATTTTAATAGGATCTTCCATGTTATCTATAGAAGCATTTGCCTCTGCCTGGCCTATTTTAAAAAGTCTTTTAAATATGTTCATAACGTTGTGTTTTAGTATTTTGAAAATTCGATAATGTGATCTGAGTATTCACTCATTAATAAACTGAGCGAGTTTAAGCTTCCTTCTAGTTCGTTTAAATCTAGATTTTCTATTTGTAAGGTATCTCTAAATATTACTTTCTTACCTGTCTCATCTAGTACAAATGCTCCATGAATGATATCGCGGTTTTTTTGTAGCAGACTTTTAAAAATCTTTTCAGACTGATTATTTATGGTAAAAATAAACTGCTCTATGATTAAGATAGGAGGAGCGACGCCTAGAATGAGGTTTTTAATTCCTGAGTTTTCCTTTTGTACTACCATAATACCATCCTCGGTGTTTTCGGTGGTGATATTGAAGTTAAGTTCAAGTAGAAAATCTCGTGTTATGTTAAAGTGGTTCTTCATAAAGAGTGTTGATGTTGTATTCCAATGCGTTGGAAGGTTAATAATACGAAAACTTGTCTCTGTAAATACCCAATTGTTTATAACTGGCTCAGGATGTAAATAATTAAAGTGGTCATAATGATTGTTTTTTGATTGATGAATGTTTGATGATGCAATTACGCTTTCACGAAAAAGCTAAATAAATTAGCAAAATTGAATTCTTTTTGCTAAAATTGTTAGGTAAATATACAGATAAATTTACAATTTGCAAATAAAATTAGCAAAATATGTCATTTTTTGGAAAAAACATACGAAAGATTAGAACTGTCAAGACATTGAGTCAGCAGTCGTTTGCAGAGCTGTTTGACTTGAAAAGAGGGACGTTAGGAGCTTATGAGGAAGGTAGGAGTGAACCTAAAATAGATACTATTATTAAGATTGCTAATTATTTTAGCATACCTATCGATGACTTGCTAACAAAAGAGCTTACGGTAAATAGTTTACTCAAATTCAAAGCAAATCTTACAACAGATCATGATATCATCACAAAGCAAGCCTTTGCAAGTATTCCTTGCATAACGTCAAAAAATGCAAAAGAATATCTTCTCTATAATGATAAAGAAGCTTTTGTAAGTGATATGCAAGTATTACAGTTGCCTATCAATCCTGAAAAGGAGTTCAGAGCATTTACGGTGGATAATCTAGAGATGAGTAGTAATGACAAAGGACTCTTCCCTAAGGATATTGTAATAGGGGAGATGATACCGAAAGATGTTTATAAAAAGCTAAATAATGGTCATCTAGTGCTCGCTGTATTTGAAGATCAGCTCGTATTGAGGCGATGCTATCTTTCTGAAAATACCATAACACTGCGTGCAGATCATAAGAATATAGATGATCTTGAATTCCCTATCCAGGAAGTGAAAGAGCTGTGGCGCATACGCTATGTGTTTTATCATAGAGTGCCAGAACTTGCAGATGGACTTGAGGAAAAAATGGCAATGCTTCAAGCGCAATTCTTACAGATAAAAGGAGAATTATAAGTTTAGCGTGTATTTATAAAATAACAAAGGCTCGATGATATCGAGCCTTTGTTGTGTATTGATTTGATTGATGAGGTAGTATTTAATCTTTTGAACGTATGATACCTCCAGAATAACTTTCCTTTGGTTTGTCTACGTTTGCTGGCTTTCCATAATAATTTATGACACCACCTGATGATGCATCTGCTCGAAGATCTTGTGATGCATATACATCCATCACTCCTCCAGAAGAAGCATCTGCAATAGCAGATACAGATTTGAGCTTACTTATTCTTGCAACACCACCACTAGAAACAGATGCATCTACGCGATTTGCTGTTCCTGAGATGCGTACTACGCCACCGCTACTTACATTTGTCTCTACGTCATTTACAGTAACCTCAACACGTAATGTTCCTCCGGATGATGCGTCCAGATTTATTTCATCTCCAGTGAGCGCTTCTTTTGTAGTAAGACTAGCACCACTGTTTACACTCACTTCGGTAAGGTTTTCTGAGTAGGTTACAAAAACCTTTTTTGAGGTAGCATTTTTTATGTTATCCTCGCAGTATATTTTTAACTTTCCGTCTTTCACATAAATTTCAGCTGCATCTACTAGATTTTGATCGGCTTCAAGTATTACGCCATTTGTATTTCCTTTTTCTAAAAAGACTTCCCAGCCATTACCAGCAACTACTTCGTCAAAGTCTTCTGTGATGTTAAAATCTTCTGTAACTACATTTCCGTCGCCATTTATTTGCCCAAGGTTAATGTCAAACTGACAAGAGGTGACGAGTATTGCAGTAAGAAACCCAATAATAAATTTGATAAGTGTTGTCATGGTGGTTGGTTTTAGATTGATGAATAATTAATTGTTTTGATTGATGATGTAAACTTCTACAAAATTACTTTTCTTTAAAACTTTAAGCTACCCAGTTGTAGATTATGGGTGCTCAACTGTCTATTGATTTATTCTACTTCTAAAAGATCTTTTATTTCTCCGTTTTTGTTAAATGTCTGGATTTTAGGATTTCCTTTATCATCTACATAAATCATCATTTTAGGCGCTCCATCTGGTCCTGCAAGAAATAGCCCAGAACTATTACCTTTTGTTTTACCTATAAACAAACGATTTACGGGTCCTTCGTTTTCCATTAATTCATTTATTTTCTGCTTTCTCTCTTCATCATCTTCTATAGAGCGCAGCTTCATAAGCTTATTGTTGCGCTTCTCCATATTTGATCCAATGGGGTATTGGTTTATTGATATACCTCGTTTTATATAGGCTTTTCCATCTTTATAGTACTCGTCATTAAGGATTTGTACTACTTGGTCATCTTTGTAATTATCCATTGTAAAAGACATTCCGGAGGTTACTTTTCCATTTTTAATTTTTGTTTTATACACTAAGCCTCCACACTCATCACCTTCATTATTAAAGAATATAATTCCAGAAGGCCGCTCTCTTCTATCCATTTCTTTTCCATTCATTCTGCCAGAATGTTGTCTGTCTTCATTACTCAGCACCATTCTAGGTAGGTTATCCTCACCTATGACTGTTAATTTTTTTACAATAAGCTCGTCATACGATTTGTTATTGTCTTTTTTACTAAAACTACTAAGTGCAAATGCGGAAAATACTAATGCACTTACTACAGCGTAAGTAGTTAGAATGTTAATTTTTTTGTCAAGTTTTTGGGTGCTTTGATGGTTGGTCATTTTAGTTGATTTAATGATTGATGATTAGTAATTGGGAACAATTCTGCTTTCGCGAAAGCTTAACCTATGCCAATGTATTTTATGTGCGGCTGAGTTGTAGACATCACTAGTGCAGGCTTATTACACGAGTGATTTTCCAGCCATTTTCTGTTTTTTTAAATATGGTGATAAACTTACTAGGTTCAGAATAGCTGTCTTCCATAAGATTATGAAAACTGTGTTTCCCTAGAGCGATGGCTCCAAAATCCTTAATCTTATGCACTTCAAATGTATCTGGAGTAAGTATTCTTTCCACCTTGCCGCATATATTTGCCTTCATGGAGGTCATATACTCTTCCTTGCTTGTAGCGAGTCCTCCTTTATCATGGTAAAACTCTAAATCTTCTGATATGAGTGAAGCATGAGTCTCGAGGTCACACGTATTGTAGGACTCAAAAAGGGCAGCATCTGTAGCTAGAATCTCTTTGTAAAGATCACTGTCTTTAGAAACCTGTGCTACTCCAATTATAGGGAGTAGCAGCAGGATTGTAATAAAATTAGTGAGCTTGGACATTATCTCTTATTAATTAATCGAATTTCTATCAATTTGAGGAGTCGGTGGAGGCGTAGGAGAGTTTGGAGCTTGATTATTTGTCTCCCATGCTGGTGTATCTTCACCTTCTCTATAACTACGCTCTTCCCAAGCGTCATTATCATCAGACTGTTGCCAAGAATTATCATCATCATTGTCACGATCCTCAGGACAATTGCTGCATATAAGTTTGCCATTACCTACGGTAAGAAATTTTTCTTCATCACCATTATCTAGAATATCACGATACTGTCTGTCATTTCTATGGTAGGAGTAAGTATTCTCATCTGCGATGAGTGTAGCTCCTTCTGGGAGATACACAATAAACTCAACACTTGGTCTTACATGTCTATATTGTGCATCTCTTTCTCCAGTAAAAAAACCATCTATGGCTAGTTCGTTATCAGATAAGTCATAGTTGAGCATCATGGCTTCTGCTTGTTCCTTTGCAACGTCATATGATGATCCTTTCGTTCTTTTTACTGTTTGCACATATGCAAGACTGTCACGAGTAGATCGTACTATAAGACGCACATTTCTATACACAGCTACATCTTCTGTGTTGCTATTAATAAGCTGTACATATTGAGAAGACCTCCCAAAAGGGATATCAAAACGCTCGCTTCCTCTCATTTTGATACGTAGCGTATCGTTCTTTGTAATAGCTAGTGTCTCTGTAGTAGTCACCTTTGATGACTCGAGGTTAGAATACTGTATAGCCTGTTTTACAGAAAATACTCCAATGGTGATTGATGCGATAAGCCATAATCCTAATAGGCTTAGTTTTGCACTTAAAGGCATTGATTTTACATTAGAAGAAAGAATTTTTAATCCTAAGTAAAACAAGAAGAAAAATGGAATCCCAACTGCAAATAATACAAGTAGTAACATGAGCCATATAGGTAAACCTGTATCATTAGAAATCCACGGCATGTCTGCTAAGTTAGGAGTGAAAATATCTACCACTCCTCCAGTAAGTAGTGTGATTAATAATGAAATCACCACTGTAGCACCCGTGATTATTAATAGTACGCCCACAATTTTTGCAATGATTTTAAAGAAGAACATGATGATCTTTCCTAAAGTCCCAAAAACTCCTTGAGCTCCTGTTTTTACTTTATTACCGTACTTATCATAATCTACGTTTTTAACCGTGTCTGCAACATTTTCAAATCCTTCTTTTACTTTCTCTGTGATATTGTCAATGTTAACAGCCTTTCCCCGCATTGCGAGTTTATCTGCAGTAGATTGTGCTTCTGGTACAAATACCCATAACGCAAGATAAATAAGAGCTGTGCCACCAAGTGTAAACCAAGTAAGTGCAATTAGTAATACCCATCCTACACGAACCCACAAAGGATCAAGTCCCATGTAATGTGCCATACCACTAGATACACCACCTATGTATGCGTTATCTGTATCTCTAAAAAACCTTCGGTCTGAGATGCGCTTAGCTTGTTGTGTTTTACTTGAAGAGCGGCTAGATGATTTTTGAGAAGATGCTGTATCTTCAAAAATATCGTCATCTACCATGTAATCTTCTGGCTGTCCCATGATAGCGATAACCTCGTCAAGCTCCTTAGTGCTTATAACCTGGCGTTCGTCTTTAATACGTTCAGAAAAAAGTTCTGAGATACGCGCTTCTATGTCTGCTATGATTTCGTCTTCCCCTTGTACGCCTTCAAAAGAACGTTTGATGGCAGCAAGATATCTCTGTAATTTACCGTAAGCATCCTCATCTACGTGAAAGAAAACCCCTGCTAAATTTATGTTTACTGTCTTATTCATTTTGTTGCGGTTTTAGTGGTGGTTACTACCGTTACTGCGGTCTGTAACTCATCCCAAGTGGTTGAGAGTTCTTTTAAAAATATTTTACCTGTTTCGGTAAGTCCGTAATATTTACGTGGCGGCCCGCTGGTAGATTCTTCCCAGCGATAATTGAGCAAGCCTGCGTTTTTGAGTCGTGTAAGTAGTGGGTATATCGTTCCTTCCACCACCAGCAACTTAGCGTCTTTAAGTGTGCCTAAGATCTCTGCTACGTAGGCATCCTCGTCTTTTAATACAGAGAGGATACAATACTCTAGCACGCCCTTACGCATCTGCGCTTTGGTGTTTTCAATCTTCATAGATGTTCATTTTTTAAATGCATTAAACTGTTCGCTTTTGTCCCAATAACTTTCGGGAGATTGATTGATTGATTGATTGATTGATTGATGATTTTTCTTTTTTTACGCTTTCGCGAAAGCGTACCTCATATATTAAACTACCGTGTTATCCTCAATAGGTGATGAAGTCTCTTGAGTCTCTCTAGAATCTGAAACCGAAGCCGCAGAAATAAAGTTGATAGTAAGCGGGAATTTATAAATACCTCCTTGCGATGCCTTAACCGCTGCTGAAATCACCGTTATAATTTCTAAAAGAAAAATTCCCAATGCAAGAATGGCAACCACTATTGCGGTAATAAGAAACCCTCCCAAGTCTGCAAAATCACTCGGATCATTTATATAGCCATTTGTGAGTAAACTCTCGCTTCCATTACCTGCACTTATTGCGAAATAAATAAAGAATGGAATGCTAATGACAACTAAGGCAATGAGGTATAATAGAATACTTAATTGAAAATTGATTGCATCTCTACCATGCTTATCTATAAAAGCAGCATTCCTTTTTTGAGCGCTCCATAAAATGAGAGGTGCAATAAAATTTCCAAAAGGAAATAAGTATTTAGAGAATGTAGATAGGTGTATTAATGTACCTATATTTTTTTGATGTGTTGTAATGCTAGTTTCCATAGTCTATTAATGTCTTATGCAAATATATGTCTAAAAAAAGGTACTTTGTTACGCATAGTACTAAAAATTAACTTTTAATTAAGATTTAGGAGTCTGCTTACTTCAAGAGAAATAAATAACTAATGTCTTGTAAATGTGGTGATGTTGCGTATTACAGCTTGTTAAACTGTTCTTTTGTCTGAAAATTTTAGTTTGGAACTTTTTGAAATTTAACATTTTCATGAGCGTCTTAAATTTGCATCATTGAAACCAATTAAGGTTTTTTACAATTAGAAAGTCATGCAAATAAGACATATTTTTAAAACCCCTTTGTGTATAATAGCCATGTTGTTAACTCAATTAATGTGGTCTCAAGTAGGGGTTAATACTACAAATCCTACTACAATGCTGGATGTAAATGGTGATTTGCGCGTGCGCAGTACTACAGCAAGTTCATCTACAGATGATATACCTTTAGTGATAGACAGTGAGGGTAATGTGAAGAAGCAACTTAGTAGTTTGCTAGGTAACTTTAGAGGGAGGCTGCTTACAGATTTTGATTCTCGTCTGTCGATCAATACACCAAATGCTAATGGTATATATAAGATTAATACAATGACAGAACTTATAGATGCGGGAGGAGATTTTGATATTGCCACTAGTAGTTTTACTGCACCTCTTACAGGAATCTATGAAGTTACAATTACGTTAACCATTTCAGGTTATTCTACAGCTAGCACTAATTATGTAGCAGGTTTAATGGATGATACAGGTTCTTGGATAATGAGATTTTCAATGCCTAGGGAAGAGGTGAATGGAACTGGAGCCGTGGGAAGTGCAAAAACATATACAGGTATTGCAGAGCTAACGGCAGGTAAGGTTTATGATTTTGGATTTGCATCAGGTGATTTTGTTCTTCTTGCTAATCCTGTGGGGTCCACAGGTACGGGTATAGGGAGTTACTTAAAAATACAGTTGATAGACAATTAAAGATTTATATATTCTTTCTTAAAAGGTTCTCATTTGGGAACCTTTTTTATTGCCTATTTTTGCTTCAAATAAGATATTATGTCATTCCCCTTACCTGGTAAATTCAACACGTTCACAATGTTTAAGCTTCCATCTGCGTGGCTTTCGGGAGTACGTGTAAAAAAACTTTCTCCTAACTCTTGTACAACTTCTGTAAAACACAGATGGATTAATCAGAATCCATTTAATAGTATGTTCTGGGCAGTACAAGGTATGGCGGCAGAGCTTGCTACGGGAGCTTTAGTAATTGCTCACATACAAGAAAGCGGTCAGAAAATATCAATGCTTGTAGCAAACAATAATGCAAGCTTCACAAAAAAAGCTACAGGTAGAATTAACTTTGTGTGTGATGATGGTCTAGCTATTAAAGAAGCTATAGCAAATGCTGTAGCTACTGGAGAAGGACAAACATGCTGGATGAAAGCTATAGGGACAAATAAAGATGGTGTGCAAGTATCTGAGTTTAACTTTGAGTGGACACTTTTAGTAAAGAAGCCTCGTAAATAATAAGTAACTTCGTTTTCAATAAGTTTTATCCATAAGTCTATCTGTCTCATGCGCTTTATGTAGAGACTAAAATCTAATCCATGAACTTTATCCTTTTTGACGGAAACGTACGCAATCAGCTCTTACCATTCACGTACACAAAACCTGTTGCAGACTTGCGTGTAGGTATTATGACCATACGTGAAAAGTGGGAGTTTGTGCTTGGCTCAACGACCTCAACTGTAACAGAAGAGTATCTTTCAGATAAGTGGCCCATGATAGAGCTTGAAGAAAATGTGATGATTAATGCATCCTATCTTCCTTCAGACAACTTAGCTGATATTATTAAAAATTTGTCATCAAAGCAAGTGTTGCTTGATGGGGAAGAAATAATCGCGTTTTCAGTACAAGAAGGTCAAGAAGTAGCTTTTGACACTTATGAGAGTATTGACTATACGGCTTCAGATATTTTAAGGATCGAGCATACCTGGGATATTTTTGCCAAAAATGGAGAAGCAATCACTAGAGATTTTGAGATGCTTACCGAGGATAGAGATTCTGAAGAGATACCAGCACACGTAATAGCGATAAATAAAGATCAGATATTTATAGAGGAAGGAGCTACGGTTCATTACTCACATCTCAATGCTACAGATGGGCCTATCTATATAGGTAAAGATGCAGAGATTATGGAGGGCGCACTCATACGTGGCCCTTTTGCAATCTGTGATCATGGAGCTGTAAAAATGGGAGCCAAAATTTATAGCGGCACAACCATAGGTCCTCATTGTAAAGTAGGCGGAGAGGTAAATAACTCCGTGCTTATGGGCTATTCAAGTAAAGGTCATGATGGTTTCTTAGGAAACAGTGTACTAGGAGAATGGTGTAATATAGGTGCAGATTCTAATAATTCTAACTTAAAGAATAACTACGCTCCTGTTAAGTTATGGGATTATGAAACAGGTCGCTTTGCAAATACGGGACTTCAGTTTTGTGGGTTGATGATGGGAGACCATTCTAAGTGTGGTATAAATACCATGTTTAATACTGGTACAATGGTAGGAGTGGCAACAAATATATTTGGAAGCGGATTTCCTCGCAATTTTGTTCCTTCTTTTTCTTGGGGAGGCGCTAGCGGCTTTGTGACACACAAGACCAATAAAGCTTACGAAACTGCAAAAATTGCCATGGCACGTCGTGATCTAGAACTTACAGAACAAGATGAAGCAATCCTTAATCATGTTTTTGAGGAGACAAAGCAATATCGTAGAGAGTAAGCTTGTCAATAATTTTAATGGCTATAAGGATTAAACGTATTTGTGAATATCAAATCCCAAGGAACTACAGCGAGTAGCAAGGTCAGTATTACAAACCCCAAAATGGTGAGGAAAATGATTTTATACAAACGCACTTTATTCTCATAGCGTATCCGCTTTCTTATTTCCATTAACTGATCAAAAGTTGCTTTTTTTGGGTCTACCCATTTCTCATTGGTACTCGAGACAAAAGATAGGTTTCCTACATTTCTCTTATTTTTAAGTAGATTTCTATTATTACGTATTACTTGATTTGCTGCAAGAGCTGCTCCACCGAATCCCATATCATTTTCATTTTGGTTACATAGATATGTAGCTTAATAAAAGTAAATGTTACAGTGTGAATGTTTTGTAGATTCCATGATAGCAGGCGTTAAGAGTTATGTCGTCTCAGAAAACTGCAGTAATATCATAGAGCGAGGATTATTGCGCTTTCGCGAAAGCGGACTTAAAAAATTAAAAATTAATCAGAGAATTTTTAATTTCTGAGGAGGATTAAGACATAGAAACTAGCAAAATACTAATTACTGCTAGTCCAATTCCAACCCAGTTTTTAGTTAGTAATTTTTCTTTAAAAAGTAGAATTCCAATAAAAGTGCTCACCATCACAATGGCTACATTATTTACTGTAAATAATGTAGAACTCTCAAAAGCCGAATCTCGAAGGGCCATCACAAGCATGACAATAGAAAAGTAATTAGGAATCCCAAGACAAATCCCGGCAATCATATTTTTAATCTCAAATTTAAATGTGCCTTTAATGACTTGATACATGATGACCAAAAAACCAATACAAGCAGCTGCTCCAAAAATAGTTGCGCCAAAGATGGGTACATCACTCTCATTTACATAAGCACCTTCTATAAATTTTATACTCGTGTCTATAGCTCCGCTGCCTAAAAACACAAGGATAGGGAAGATGAGGTTTTCTTTCTTTATAGCAATCCCATCTTTTGCTTTTATAGAAGCAAGATACACAGCGACAAGTGCCGTTAGAATCCCTGTAATCTTTAATATGCCTAGAGATTCTCTGTAATAGAGTACACCAAAAAGTATTGGGATAACCACACTCATTTTAGTAGCAACAGAGACTACTGAGAGTCCGCTGCGTTGTGTGGTTGCTGCCATTAAGTTAAAAACAAGAATAAATAATACTCCTAGCCCCGCCGATGCGTAAAACCAAGATTGCTCAGGAATTACAGCGATAGACGTGGGTCCGTCATACAACAATAGTCCGCAAGAACAGGCAATCACATAATTTACAATGATTGCGTGCAGGGTGTTTACATTAAACTTTGCAAAAAGTTTAAATACTACAAAGATGAAACTAGATGCAGCAATACTAAGAAGTAAGTAAATCAAATGCTTGAGTTTTTATAATAGTGTAGGGTGTCGTCTAGAATCGTGTCTGTTTTTTCTAATAGAAAATGCTGCGAGAGTTGAGGTGCTTTTGTGCCTTTAGAAAAGCTAGTGTTGCCTTTAAAAATACGTGCCTCATCCCAGAGATTTGCATCAATAAAATGTTGTAATGTCTGCGCGCCACCCTCTATAATTACAGATTGGATTCCTTTATCATAAAGTGTCTCACTTATGAGTTGAGAATCTGTTGATGCTATTACAAGTGTCTCAGCTTCCTGATTAAAAACGGTAAGGTTGTTATCTAGATTTCCTTTAGTATCAATAACAACTCGTATTGGGTTTTTACCTTCCCAATCTCGCGTGGTTAAGCTAGGATTGTCTTCTAGTACGGTTTTTCCGCCTACGAGAATTGCCATTTCCTCGCTGCGCCATTTATGAACGAGTTGTCTCGAGTAGGGATTTGTAATCCATACAGGTTGCTGAGCATCTCGTGTTTTTGGAGCGATAAAACCATCTGCTGTTTCTGCCCACTTTAGAATGACGTAAGGTCTCTTTTTCTCGTGATAGGTAAAGAAACGCTTGTTGATTTCTTGACATTCTTTTTCTTGAACACCCACGGTGACATCAACTCCAGCTTGTATTAATCTCTTAATACCAGCGCCTGCTACTTTGGCAAAAGGATCAATGGTTCCTATAACAACTTTTTTTATACCAGAAGCAACTACAAGATCTGCACATGGCGGTGTTTTCCCCCAGTGCGAGCAAGGTTCTAGAGATACATATAAGGTTGATTTTGCTATTAGTTCTGGAGTATTCGCTTTCGCGAAAGCGATACAATTCACCTCTGCGTGAGGCCCACCATAATCACTTGTATAACCTTCGGCTATAATCTTGTTGTTGTGCACGAGTACTGCACCCACAGATGGATTAGGCATGGCTACGGGAAGTCCATTTTTTGCTAGCGCAATACAGCGATTTATGTAGGTGTTATGTATCTTCACAGCACAAAAATAACCCTTTGTAAGTGATGGACAAACCAATCATTAGACCGATTAAAAAAGAAGACAATGCTCAAGTAGCGGCAGTGGTGAGAAAGGTACTTGTAGATCTAGGCGTTCCTAAGGTAGGGACTGCTTATGCAGATGCTGCTTTAGACACGATGTTTGAGCATTATAGCAGACCAAAAGCTGAGTATTTTGTGGTGGAGGACAACGGAATAATTATAGGGTGTGCAGGTGTTGCGCAACTAGATAATTATGATGGTAATGTGTGTGAGTTACAAAAAATGTATTTTCTAGAAGAGGCGAGAGGCCGCGGTATAGGGTCGCAAATGATGGATGCTTGTCTTAATCAAGCACGTGATTTTGGTTTTGATCAATGCTACCTTGAGACCATGCCTTATATGGAGGCGGCTCAGAAGTTATACAAGCGTACAGGTTTTAGATACATAGACGGCCCTATGGGTGATACAGGGCATTTTTCTTGCCCAGTGCATATGATAATTGATTTATGAATATAGACGAGTTTCGCATTGATTTCAGGCAGCAGCTCGCAGGTATGTACGAGCGAGAAGAGGTGGAAAACCTTTGCTTTCTTACCTTAGAACATGTGCTAAAAATGAATAGGGTAGAGGTTTCGCTTTCGCGAAAAATGGATATCTCCACATCTGCCCTTACACAATTGAATGATGTAACTGGTAGATTATCACGTAGCGAACCTATCCAATATATCGTAGGTACTACAGAATTTTACGGGATAGAATTTCAAGTAAATCCCGCTACCTTAATACCTCGACCAGAAACCGAAGAATTGGTTGATTGGATTATTACAGATAAAGCTGAGAGCTTTGTCAAGAGTGAGACGCAAGAAAAATTGAAAATTCTTGATATAGGAACTGGTTCTGGATGCATCGCAATCTCGCTAGCTAAATATATGTCAAAGGCGCATGTTGAGGCGATTGATATTTCTCAAGATGCACTTGCAACAGCGTATCAAAATGCAAAAAGGAACGAAGTAGATGTTACTTTTTACAATCAAGATGTGCTAGCTGTAGAGGAACTAGAGCACAAATATGATATTATCGTGAGTAATCCTCCTTATGTGCGTATGCTCGAGAAAAAGGAGATGAGAGATAATGTGCTTAGTAATGAACCAGATAGCGCGCTCTTTGTCTCAGATGATGACCCATTGATTTTTTATAGAAAAATAGGTGAGCTAGCTTTTGAAAGTCTTTCTGTAAATGGATTCTTATATTTTGAGATTAATGAATACTTAGGAAAAGAAATGATTGATCTTTTAAAAGTAATAGGCTTTGAGAATGTGGAGTTGCGAGAAGATATGTTTGGAAAAGATAGAATGATTAAAGCGAGTCGCTAGAGATTATTATAATTGAGAAATAAAGGGAAGCACTTTATGCTTGCTTAAAATTAAATAGCTATTATGAAATTAACATCACTATGCGTGTACTGCGGAAGCAGTGCAGGTACAGATCCAGAAATTATAAAGCAAGCTCAAATACTAGGTAAGACACTGGCTGAGCGAGATATTACGCTCATATACGGAGCTGCCAAAATTGGTATTATGGGCGCCGTGGCTCAAGGAGCTCTCGATTACAACGGTGAGGTAGTAGGTGTGATTCCAGAATTTTTAAAAATAAAGGAGGTTGTCCATACAGGACTTACGGAGCTTATCGTAAATGATACCATGCACGAGCGTAAGATGGAACTGCAAGAGCGTTCTGATGGATTTATTACATTGCCAGGAGGCTTTGGAACTATGGAAGAGCTTTTTGAAGTGCTGACCTGGAGCCAACTAGCATTACACCAAAAACCGGTGGGTATGCTTAATGTAAATGGCTTTTATGATGATCTTTTAAGTGCGCTTAGAAATATGGTAGATAAAGGATTTTTAAAGCAAGAAAATTACGATATCCTTCTTGTAGATACCACGGTAGAAGGGCTTCTTGATCAGATGGAGAATTTTAAGCCTATGGCAATGCCTAAGTGGTTAAAGGCTTCACTCGAATCTAAGAAGTAATAGAAGACCTTCTTTTTGTTAGGTGAAAATGACTTATATACACTGTTTGTAAGTGGTTAATTAAACCTCCGATATTCTCTGAATATCGGAGGTTTAATTTTTAATTTTGTTATTATGACAATAGAAGAGCAAATCCTCGCTTTACGCAACGAACTACAATCACATAATCATAGCTATTATGTGCTAGATACACCAACGATATCAGATTTTGACTTTGATCAAAAACTGAAGCAACTGGAAGCACTAGAAGCTGCTCATCCGGAATTTGACGACCCTAACTCGCCTACGCATCGTGTAGGTGGAGCGGTGACTAAAAATTTTGAGACTATTGTACATGAGAACAGAATGTACTCTCTGGATAACTCATATTCAAAAGAAGATCTTGAGGATTGGGAAGCACGCGTAAAGAAAATGGTAGATGGAGAGGTTAATTATACCTGCGAACTTAAATATGACGGAGCCTCAATAAGTCTTACTTATGAAAATGGTGAGTTGCTTAAAGCGGTTACTCGAGGAGATGGTTTGCAAGGAGATGATGTGACTACAAATATTAAAACGATAAAGTCGGTTCCTTTAAAACTGAAAGGTGATTATCCTGAAAAATTTGATATACGAGGGGAGATTGTATTGCCATGGGAAGGTTTTCATGCCATGAATGCAGAGCGTGAAGAGCTAGGTTTTGAGCTCTATCGCAATCCAAGAAATACAGCCAGCGGATCTTTAAAATTACAAGATAGTGCTGAGGTTGCTAGAAGACCACTGCAATGCCTTTTGTATAATATTACAGGAAATAATCTAGGTATTGCTACCCAAATGGATAGCTTACAGAAGGCTCGCGATTGGGGTTTCCGCGTTCCTGAGGCGGCAAAACTGGCAAAGAATATTGATGAGGTATTGGAATTTATCAATCACTGGGATGTGGCAAGGCGTGACTTACCTTATGAGACAGATGGTGTTGTGGTAAAAGTCAACGGATTACAACAACAAGAAGAACTAGGTTATACAGCAAAGGCTCCGCGATGGGCAATGGCGTATAAATTTAAAGCAGAACAAGTTTCTACACGCTTACGCGAAATAACATACCAAGTAGGTCGCACAGGAGCCATCACACCAGTCGCAAACCTTGAACCTGTTGAACTTGCTGGAACGACCGTGAAGCGAGCTAGTTTGCATAATGCAGATCAGATAGAGCGACTCGATATACGAGAAGGTGATGAGGTGTTTGTAGAAAAAGGCGGCGAGATTATTCCAAAAATTATAGCAGTAGATCTTACAAAGCGCCCAGCAGATTCTGAACCTACAACATATATTACTGAGTGTCCAGAATGTAGCACGCCGTTAGTGCGTAAAGAAGGCGAGGCACAGCACTATTGCCCGAATGACATGGGCTGTCCCACTCAAATTATAGGTAGAATACAGCATTACATCTCTAGAAAGGCAATGGATATTGATGGTCTAGGAGGGGAAACCGTAGCGCTCTTAGTAAACGAGGGGCTGATTGTAAATTATGCAGATCTATATGAGCTTACTGTAGCGCAATTATTACCACTAGAGCGTATGGCTCAAAAAAGTGCCGAAAATCTAGTAAGCGGAGTGCAAGCCTCGGTGCAGATTCCTTTTGAGAAGGTGTTGTTTGGTCTAGGAATTAGGTATGTAGGTGAGACCGTAGCCAAGAAACTTGCAAAACATTACAAATCTATAGACGCTATTATTTCGGCAACAGAGGAAGAGCTGGTTGCGGTGGACGAAATAGGAAGTAAGATTGCAGAAAGTGTAATGGCATTTTTCGCGAAAGCGGAACATATTACACTCATAGAGCGTTTAAGATCTTACGGAGTACAATTAGAAATTTCTGCAGAGAAACTTGCCAATCAATCTGACAAACTAGCGGGATACATATTTGTAGTGTCTGGTGTTTTTGAAATGCCTCGCAACGAATTGAAAAAGTTAATAGAAGATAATGGCGGTAAAGTGTCTAGTTCTATTTCTAGTAAAACAACCTACGTTGTGGCAGGAGATAAGATGGGACCAAGTAAGTTGGAGAAAGCAGAAAGCTTAGGAGTAACAATCATATCTGAAGAAGAATTCTTAAATTTAGTTATTGGATAAAATTAATATACAAAACGGAAGGTCATATAGGACAGCTGGTTTAATTACTGGTCTGCTTATTATGCTTATAATGGGGTTTTGGAATATATTTTATTCATTCTATCTGTATCCTATATTTTCACTGTCTTTGTTTATGTACGAATACAAAGAGACCAATAAATTTAATATTGTGTTTTTTTTGTTTTTGCTAAGTACAAATATTACGGAGATATTGTTTTTGTTTGATTATGACACTTACGTTGTAATAGCTTCTCTCTTTTCTGTTATTTCATCTATTTGCCTACTTCTTCTGCTTAAGCCTGTTCTTAAGAAACGTTCTAAGGTTTTTTCTCAGCACTATATTTTAGAGCTTATAATTGGATTTTTAGGTTTTGGGTTCGTGCTAGGTTATCTTATATATTCCATAGCTCCAGTAGTTCCAGATTTAAGCATTTTCATAATTTCTACAATAATATTTATTATTACAATCGGAGCATATTTTATTACGCCTAGCTACAACAAGCATACAGGCAATATTTCTCTTTTTGCTATTGGAGGTGCATATATGGGTGAAATGGTTTTTGCTTTTATATATAAATACATTTACCAAGAAATCGGTTTTCTTCTTGTAGGAGGGATTTTTACTATTTATTTAAAGGTAGTCTTGGCAACTTATTTGACTAAGATAGATGCTATTTCAGATTTTGATGGTAGTGGTACAAATGTTTGATAAATAGGGGATTCTAAGTACTGTATCTTCTTGAAATATTAATTAATAATCACGAGTTGAGGGTTTTATTTCTTAATAGTTACTGGATTTTAGTAATTGAATATTTTGTAAAACACAGATAATGTGGTAGTTAATTGTTTTGGTTTAGTTAGCTTTGAAGTATCGATAGGGTTTATGGCATACACGGACGTAACTATAGACTAGCGGCAATTTCAACTACGATTTTAATTGTAATTGTAACGATTGTTTTAAGTCTTGAGGCTTCCTTTTATCTTTACCCAATATTTGGAATCTTATTGTTTTTATACGTTTTCAAGGCAACTGGACAATTTCACTTTCCTTTCTTGATTACACTTATTTCAGGAATCACTGCAGAGATATTCTTTTTAATCGATTTCAATAAGTACACTTACACCGTATCTATAGCAATGGTTTTTTGTTTTTTATCAATGCTTTATGCGTTAAGGGAGGTTATGCGCTTTCGAGTTGAGAACTTTCCTAGGCACTTGTACCTTGAGGTGTTATTGGGAGTTTTTTCGGTGACTACTTTTATAGGTTATTTAGCTTATGAGATACTTCCAGAAATAGCTCATTTAACCGTCTTTTTGATTTCATTTGCGGGGTTACTTGTTTTTATTTTATTGCTGTATGCAATTCCATTGTTTAATAAGCACCCATCAAACCTTTTATTAACCTTTATTGCTACCGCAGTGCTAGTAGAGTCTGCTTTTGCGTTTATTTATAAGTATATTCTTAACATTGATTTTTTTCTTTTAGTAACGCTCTTTTGTGCAGGAATAGCCAAGGTTGTGTTTGCAATGTTTTTAACGCGCTTAGAGAGCACTAAGAAAATAGATGAAGCGTATATTTAATACGTTTCAATTATTTTTCAGTTTAAAAATTAAGAGAAAATGATGTTACAAGATTTACACGTCAAGTACTAAACTCGATGACTTGAGCTTGTTAGATTCATCAAGATAGAAATCTATCCTCCCTAAGTTAATACCTCCCCAACCCACTTGATTAACAAGCACAAATTTTTCATCTTTATTCTGGACGATTGTTGGTTTTTCTAAGAATGTGTGAGTGTGACCACCTATTATTAAATCAATTCCAGCAGTTTTTGCAGCTAGTGTGAGGTCAGAGATTTTGTCTTCGTTCTTGTAAGAATATCCAAGATGCGATAAACAAATTACGATATCACATTGCTCTTTGTTTCTAAGTGCATCTACGGTGTCTGTGGTTAGTTCTATAGGGTCGAGATAGGAAGTCTCTTTAAACATCGTTTTATTTACAAGTCCGCTGAGTTGTATTCCTACTCCAAAAACGCCTATACGCACGCCATCTTTTACAAAAACTTTATAGGGTTTTGTAAGGCCATCCATAATGGTGTTTGAGAAGTCATAGTTAGAAGAAAGCAGTTCAAATGATGCATTAGGCATTTGGGCAGCAAGACCGCCTATTCCGTTATCAAAATCATGATTACCTATAGTTGCTGCATCATATCCCATCATAGACATAAGCTTGAACTCTAGTTCTCCACCGTAAAAGTTGAAGTATGGAGTGCCTTGAAAGATGTCTCCAGCGTCTAGAAGAAGCGTGTTTGGATTTTCTTTACGCACATTTTGAATAATGTTCATTCTACGAGCGGCTCCTCCTAGATTTGCATATCTAGGGTCGTTTGATGGAAATGGCTCTACATGACTATGTACATCATTAGTGTGAAGTATTGTGATGTGCTTTTTACTTGGTTTTAGGAGTGAATTATTACTCATTCCCATAGTTAACCCTCCGAAACCTATAAGGCTACTAGCAGCCGCAGTTTGTTTTATAAATTTTCTACGTATCATTTGCTATCTCTTGTAAATCTATTGTCTCTCACCGGTGCTATAGTGTCATATTTCTTGAAGTAATCTATGAGCACATTTCTAATTTTATAGTCTAAAGGGAGTACACTTATTGGGTTTTCAAAAAAGGTCATATTATCTCCACCATTCATGAGGTAATCATTTGTGGCGATAAAATAAGTGTTATTATCAGCAACCTCTTTTCCTTGAACTAGGGCTTTTTTTATTTCGCCGTCATCTGATAGTTGAATTTCCATTCCAGAGATAGGGTGAGCAGTTCCATTTTTTAAGTATTGAAACATAGCTTTCATTTGCTTGCCACTTAACTCAACAACGACTACTTCATTTTCAAAAGGCATTAACTCATATGCTGTACCTGTAGTAATAGATCCTTGGTTAAGTGCAGAGCGTATCCCTCCGTAATTTAATAGAACGGCATGAAATGGGTATCCCGCTCTTTTTTCAAACACAGGATTTGTCATTTCATAAACAGCATCTGCCATCATATTTCCCACTGCTGTATTAAACTTGCCATCTTTTTTTGTGTAAGATGCAGGTGCTACAGCAAGCACACTATCCATTTCTGCTCGTATGGTATTTTTATAAGGACTTATAAACGATACAATTTCGGCGTTTTCTTCTGTGTTGCTATTTACAGTAATGAGTTCGCTTTTTATACGTTCTGGTGCGTAGTGAAGTTCTTTTTTACATGAGACTACTGTTGTATATATAACAATAGAACTAATGATAGTTATAAGCTTTGTTCTCTTCATTTTTGTGTCATAAGTAGCAGTATATTTTGGCTACATTTGTATGAAAGTAAAGTTACATGTTTTTAAACGGATTAAAAGCAAAATCTATTCATAAGCAAATAGACAAGCAACTACGCAAACGCGATTATAAGCCTAGTGGGGCAAAGCCGGTTGTTGTGGCATTATTGCAAGACAGTACAAAGCCTTTTGATCCTGTATCCCTAAAAAAGATTCTTAAGATTTTAAATCTTTCAGAAAAAAACTTGGTCCTGCTAGCGTATGTGAAAACGATGACTAAAGATCAAAAGGAGCTTCCATCACTTTTCTCAGAAAAGCAATTAGGCTGGAAAGGTGTATTTAAAACGGCAGCTCTTGAAAATTTTAAAAAACAGCGTTTTGATATTTTAATCAGTTATTACCACTCAGATGCGCTTGCTCTTAGGGCTATGACGGCTATGTCTAATGCAGTTTTAAAAATAGGAGTATCTCCAGAAATGGAATCTGTGAATGATCTAACCATTCATGTGAATGATGGGCAAGAATCAATTTTTATAAAAGAGTTTGAGAAGTATTTAAAGATTTTAAAAGTTATACATTAATGAAAGAGTTGAGAGGGACGGGTGTTGCACTTGTAACGCCATTTCACAAGGATTTATCTGTAGATTTTGACGGGCTTACGCGTCTTATAGAGCATTGTGTTACAGGAGGTATTAACTATCTAGTAGCACTAGGTACCACTGCCGAAACAGCAACGCTTACTAGTAAAGAAAAGCAACAGATTGTTGCTCATATTATAAAAGTTACAAATAAGCGTATACCTATAGTGTTAGGTGTGGGTGGTAATAATACCGCTGCAATAGTAGAGGAGTTTGCCACTGGGGATTTTGATGGAATTACAGCGATTCTCTCAGTTTCTCCAGCATATAATAAGCCTACCCAAGAGGGAATATATCAACACTTTGCAGCTATTTCTGCGGCGAGTCCTTTACCTATCATTTTATACAATGTGCCAGGTAGAACTTCTAGCAATATGTCGCCAGTAACTTCGGCAAGACTGGCTAGTGATTTCGAGAACATCGTAGCTATTAAAGAAGCTGTAAACGATATGGCCCAAGTACTACACTTGATACACAAGGTTCCAGAAGATTTTGTCGTGCTTTCTGGAGATGATGCACTTGCATTGCCGTTAGTTTCGGCAGGAGGAAGTGGCGTTATTTCTGTAATAGGTCAAGGATTACCTTCCTATTTTTCTCAGATTATGAATGATGGTTTGAATAACGCTTTCGCGAAAGCGTACCAAAAACACTTACCACTGCTATCAATGATAGATTTAATCTTTGAAGAAGGAAACCCTGCAGGAATCAAATCATTACTGTCTCATCAAGGGATTTGCGAGCCTTACGTAAGATTGCCGTTAATAGCAGCAAGTAATGCGTTACATCAAAAAATAGGTAATGCACTTTCTATTATTCAAAAAAGTTAAACGTGTCATAACAAAATAATTAGCAGGGTCAAAGCGTTTATTTTTGAGCACTATTAATTATGTTATGTTATGTAATTGATTTTACGTAGTTTTGCCTGCTGTTTCAGACCCTTATGAAGAATATATTTTTCCTATTAGTTTCCGTAGTGTTATTGAGCTCTTGTTCAACATATCAAGATGTTCTCAAGAACGATGATATTAAAGCAAAATATGAATTTGCAGATTCCTTATATAGTCAAGGGAAATACAAGAAAGCGTTAAGGCTCTGGGAGCAGATCGTTCCTTTGTATAGAGGAAGACCTCAAGCAGAACGTGTTACTTATTTATATGCAAATACGTTTTATGAACTAGGAGATTACTATAGTGGTGGTTACCAGTTTGAGCGTTTTGTCAAGTCCTTTCCTCAGAGTACGAAAAGAGAGGAAGCTGCATTTAAGAGTGCAGAAAGTTATTACAGACGTTCGCCTAGATTTAATCTAGACCAAGGAGATACGTATATAGCACTAGAAAAGCTGCAAGGGTTTATCAACGAGTATCCAGACTCTGAACAGGTGGATGATGCTAATGCTAAAGTACAAGAACTCAATACTAAGCTAGAACGTAAATCTTATGAGATAGCAAAAGGGTATAATAAAATAGGAGCTAGTAGAGGAACGTTTCCAAATGCGATAAGTGCATTTGATAATTTCTTACTCGATAATCCTGGTTCTATTTATAGAGAAGATGCTCTATACTGGAAATTTAACTCTGCGTACCAACTAGCAATGGGCAGCGTAAAGCGTCTTCAAGTAGAGCGTCTTGAAGCTGCTAAAGCAGCTTACAATGCACTAGAAAAATATTACCCTCAAGGTAAATATGCTGATGAGGCAGCAAAGGAAATTGCAGAGGTTAATGAAGAACTGCAGGCAAAAGATTTATTAAATTAAAGATGAATACTATGAATATCAAGGACATTGATGCACCTTTGAGTACCACGACTATTGATAAAAATCTTGTAGATGCACCTACAAATAATATCTATGAGGCGATATCTATTATCGCAAAACGTGCTACACAAATCAACACTGAAATCAAGAAAGAATTATCAGAAAAGTTGGATGAATTTGCAACATTTAATGATAGTCTTGAAGAGATCTTTGAGAACAAAGAACAAATAGAGGTTTCTAAATTTTACGAGCGTCTTCCTAAAGCACACGCACTTGCAGTGCAAGAGTGGTTAGAAGATCGTATCTATCATAGAGATACTACAGTTACTGAAGAAGGAAAAAGTAACGATTAGATAGATGTCAGTTTTAAGCGGTAAAAAAATACTTTTAGGAGTTACCGCTGGCATTGCAGCATATAAAAGCGCCAGTCTTGTGAGAGCATTCATAAAGGCTGGCGCTTCTGTGCAAGTAGTAATGACAGAGGCAGCAAAGGAATTTGTAACTCCACTTACGTTAAGTACACTCTCACGTAATCCAGTACACTCTTCATTTACAATAGAAGGAGATGAGAATGCGGTGTGGACTAATCATGTAGAGTTAGGCCTGTGGGCAGATCTTATGGTGATTGCTCCAGCTACGGCAAATACACTCTCAAAAATGGCAAATGGTACTTCAGATAATTTGCTTCTTGCAACCTATCTTAGTGCAAAATGTCCAGTGTATTTTGCTCCAGCAATGGATCTAGATATGTACATCCATCCTTCATCAGAAAATTCTTTTCAGAAATTACAATCCTACGGAAATGTGATGATAGAAGCCACTAGTGGTGAGCTAGCATCTGGTCTTGTGGGAAAAGGGAGAATGGCAGAGCCAGAGGATATCGTTTCATTTATAGAGAAAGATGTTCTTAATAAACTTCCATTTAAAGGGAAGCGAGTGATGATTACAGCCGGACCTACTTATGAAGCTATAGATCCTGTGCGTTTTATAGGTAATCATAGTAGCGGTAGAATGGGAGTAGAGCTAGCTCTTAGAGCGGCAAGCCTGGGTGCTCAAGTAGATTTAATTTTAGGGCCTAGCGCAATAAAAGTTGCCAATAGTGCAATCACAGTGCATAATGTGGTCTCCGGAGAGCAAATGTATGATGCGGCACACACTATTTTTAAAGATGTAGATGTTGCAATAGCATCTGCGGCTGTGGCAGATTATAAACCAGCTACTGTTGCCACAGAAAAAATAAAAAAGAATGATAGCTCAATGAGTATCGATTTAGTAAAAACTAAGGATATTCTAGCTTCACTAGGTGAGATTAAAACACATCAATATCTTCTTGGGTTTGCATTAGAAACTCAAAATGAGATAGAAAATGCACGAAAGAAACTAAAGAAAAAGAATCTTGACGGGATTGTTTTAAATTCGCTTAATGATAAAGGTGCTGGTTTTCAGACCAAAACTAATAAAATTACGTTTATTGATAAAGAAGGTACCGCAACACCATATGAGTTAAAGTCTAAGGCTGCAGTATCTATTGATATATTTGATAAAATAGCCTCCCAAGTACTATGAGAATCTTTACTTTATTAATAGTCTTATTGTTTTCTTTAAATTCTATAGCACAGGAACTTAATGCTGTCGTTGTTATTAATGCAGAGCAGACTAACAAAGCAGATCTTCAAGTTTTTAAAACACTTGAGCGATCACTTACAGAGTTCGTTAATAATACAAAGTGGACAGATCGTAGATTCAAACAGCAAGAGCGTATCGATTGCTCTTTTAATATTATCATCACCCAGCAAGATGGAAATAATTTTAGAGCTACCGTGCAAGTAGGTGCATCGAGACCTGTGTATGGATCTAATTATGATACAGCTACTTTTAATTTTAATGATAAGCAGTTTGATTTTGAGTACACAGAGTTTCAACCTCTTATTTATAATCCTAATACGTTTGACTCTAACTTAGTTTCTGTAATGGCTTTCTATGCTTATACCATCATAGGTATGGATGCAAATACCTTTAAGCTTAATGATGGGGACAAGTATTTTCAAGAAGCAAAGCAAATTGTAACTACGGCTCAACCTAATAGCCAGACTGGGTGGAATCCTCAAGATGGTGCGCAATCTAGATATCGATTAAACGAAGATTTATTGTCTCCTAACTTTAGGGAGTTTGCTGGCATTATGTACAGCTATCACCGTACAGGTTTAGATCTTATGGTTGATGATAAAAAACGTAGTAAGCAAACCATATCTACTACCTTATCTGAGTTTCAATCTTTATATAAGAAGAGGCCCAATAATTTTTTAACTCGAGTATTCTTTGATACTAAGGCAGAGGAAATTGCATCTATATTTTCTTCAGGACCTTCGGTTAACATCACATCACTTGTAGAAGTACTTAATCAAGTAGCGCCAACTAAATCTAATTTCTGGAGGCAGATTAAATTTTAGAATAATTTTATCTAAAATAATCCATGTTTAAAATTCCCGTCTTGCGGGAATTTTTCATTAGCTTTAATCGACTTTTGTAAACGTATAATAGCATTAAGATTAATTAAATATTTATAACTATTGCTTACATCATTATCTATAAAAAATTATGCACTCATCCAGTCTGTTCAACTGAGATTTGATAAAGGTTTTACAGTTATTACTGGTGAGACAGGTGCAGGTAAGTCTATCCTTTTAGGAGCGCTTGGTCTTATTACTGGTAAACGGGCAGATATGTCAAGTGCTGGAGATGCAACACAGAAGTGCATTGTAGAAGGTGTTTTCCATATAGATGGATATCAACTTCATCCTTTTTTTAAAGACCATGATCTTGATTACGAAAATGCGACAATCGTAAGAAGGGAGATTCTGCCTTCTGGAAAAAGTAGGGCATTTATAAATGACACTCCTGTAACACTAGCACAGCTTACTATTTTAGGAGCGAGACTAGTAGACATACATAGCCAGAATAAAACTTTACAGGTAGTAGAAAATGATTTTCAATTTGAGATGATTGATACATTTTCAGACAATCTCAAATTACTTGGGAAATACAAAGAGTCTTTTAAAGCTTGGAAGCTTTTGCAGAGCGAACTAAAAGAATTACTAGAAAGAAAAAAACAAGCGCAGCTTGAATATGATTATCAGTCTTTTCTTTTTACGGAGCTAGATGAGGCTTCTTTAAAAGAAGGTGAGTATGAGTCTTTAGAAGAAGAGCTTAATACGTTGAGTAATGCAGATGAGATTATGCAACAGCTTGCTATAGCTGTTCAAAATATTTCTCTAGATGAAAACGGTGCTATAGATCAGCTCACAGCGGCTAGAGCTGCGTTATCAAGATTAAATAGCTACGGTACTCAGTATACGGCAATTTATGAGCAGCTTAATAGTGCGCTTTTAGAACTAGAAGATATAGGAGCATCATTGAGTGAGATGTCTGACGCGGTAGATGCAGATCCTCTTGCACTTGAGCGACTTAATAACAGAATGCAATTACTGCATTCTTTACTCAAAAAGCATCAAGTAGCGACAGTAGAAGAACTAATAGCTATTAGAAATAATCTTGATAATGGTTTACAAGATATTGCAGGAGTTGATGATAAGATTCAAGCACTAGAAGATAAAATTAAAACGCAACATAACAAAGCAAGTACACTAGCAGCAAAGCTGCATAAAGAGCGCACAACGGCAGCGCCGCATTTAAAGTCGCTGGTTGAGAAATTACTGATAGAGTTAGGAATGCCTAATGCACAATTTCAAGTGTCTCTAGCTATGCAAGAAGATCTTCATGCTTCAGGTAATGATGTGTTGGAGTTTTTATTCTCGGCAAATAAAGGGAGTGAGCTCAAACCATTAGGAAAAGGTGCTTCTGGAGGAGAACTTTCAAGAGTTATGCTCGCACTCAAGTCGGTACTAAGTAAGCACAAGCAATTGCCTACGCTTATTTTTGATGAAATAGATACTGGAGTAAGTGGAGATATTGCAGTAAAAATGGGTGGTATCCTTAAAAAAATGGGTCGTACTATGCAGCTTATAAGCATCACACACTTACCGCAAATAGCAGGTCAAGGCGCTTCTCATTTTAAAGTGTACAAGAAAGATACAGAGGAGCGTACACAAACCTTTATCGAGCAGCTAGATGAAGATGCTCGTATTGTTGAGATAGCGGCAATGTTAGGTGGTAACCAGCAAAGTCAAGCAGCAATAGACCACGCAAAAAATCTACTTAATTAGGATTTTTTACACAGAAACCACGATATTTACACTCTTCTAGCAACAACAAGCTAGAGAGCAAAAAAAAACACATCAAACCATTAATAATATTATGAGTTATAATTTACTTAAAGGAAAGCGCGGAATTATTTTTGGAGCATTGGATCCTAATTCAATTGCTTGGAAAACCGCAGAGCGTGTGCACGAAGAAGGAGGAACTTTTGTTCTTACAAATGCACCTATCGCTATGCGTATGGGACAGATTAATGACCTTGCCGAAAAGACAGGTTCAGAAATCATACCTGCAGACGCAACATCTTTAGAAGATCTTGAAAACCTTGTAACTAAGGCACAAGAAATTCTAGGTGGTAAATTAGACTTCGTTTTACACTCTATTGGAATGTCTATAAACGTACGTAAAGGTCGTGCTTACACAGATCAAAAGTATGACTGGACACAGAAGGGAACAGATGTTTCTGCAATGTCTTTCCACAAAGTGATGCAAACGCTTTATAAGCAAGACGCAATGAACGAGTGGGGAAGCATTGTTGCTCTTACTTATATGGCAGCACAGCGTGTTTTTCCAGATTATAACGACATGGCAGATAATAAGGCATACTTAGAGTCTATCGCACGTAGCTTTGGTTACTTCTACGGAAAAGAAAAGAACGTACGTGTAAATACAATCTCTCAATCTCCTACACCTACTACGGCTGGACAAGGAGTAAAAGGATTTGATGGATTTATAGCTTATGCAGAAAAAATGAGCCCGTTAGGTAATGCTACTGCTCAAGATTGTGCAGATTATACCATTACATTATTTTCAGACCTTACAAAGCGTGTAACTATGCAAAACCTTTATAATGATGGAGGTTTTAGTAATACGGGTGTAAGTAATGAGGTGATGGAATCGTTCATGAAAGCAGAAGGACACGAATAGATTTTTATTTGTTACGCTTTCGCGAAAGCGTACTAAAAACACATTAAAACCATCGATACTCTCTCGGTGGTTTTTTGTTGCTTACCCATTGTGTAACCGTTAGCTTTGTCTTCTATGCAATTATCATATTCTTTTATTGTACCCGTTTTTAATCGTCCAGATGAAATTGCCGAACTACTAGCAAGTTTTGAGGCGCAAGAATCTACGATTCCTTATGAGATAGTAATTATTGAAGATGGATCTACAATCTCTTGTGAGAATGAACTTGCAGCATACCCTAATCTCAATATCACCTATTTACCAAAACCGAATTCTGGACCAGGCAGTTCACGCAACTATGGGATGCAAAGAGCAAGCGGTAATTACTTTATAATTCTAGATTCTGATTGCATATTGCCACCATCATATGTGAGCGTCATGAATGAGCGATTACAAAACAATTATGTAGACTGTTATGGAGGCCCAGACGCAGCGCATCCGGATTTTTCTAATTTACAAAAGGCAATAAGTTATAGCATGACCTCTCTGTTTACCACTGGCGGAATAAGAGGTGGAGGAGAAGATACAGGCAAATTCCAGCCTAGAAGTTTTAATATGGGTCTTTCTAAAAAAGCATTTGAAGCAAGTGGAGGTTTTGGAAATATTCACCCAGGTGAAGATCCAGATTTGGTGTTGAGATTATGGGAGCTTGGTTTCAAAACAGCGCTTATTCCTCAGGCATTTGTATATCATAAGCGTCGTATTTCTTGGAAGAAGTTTTATATACAAGTGAATAAATTTGGACTTGTGAGACCTATCTTAAATAAGTGGCATCCTACGACAGCCAAAATAACGTACTGGTTTCCTACACTTTTTATGCTAGGTCTCTTTGTGAGCTTAGGGTTGCTCTTTGCGGGTTATTATGTTGCAATATTATTTTATGCTCTTTATTTAGTAATTATTTTAATACATGCTTCTATTGTTAATAAAAGTATAGCTATCGGATTGCTTAGTGTAATAGCCACATTTATACAGTTTTATGGCTATGGTAAAGGCTTTCTAGCCTCTGTGATACATATTAAATGGTTGGACAAAGAGCCTCTTAAGCGATATCCACACCTTTTTTTTAGTACATTAGAGCAGTAAAAGGTTTGTAATCTATGTTTAAGGGAATTAAGATTAATAGTGTGACTGCGCGAGAATTCTTATTCTTTTTGTTGCTTACCACTATCGTCGCTGCCCTAATAAAACTTTCAAAAACATATAGTACACAATACGAAGTGACCTTAAGTATTACAGAAGTTCCTATAGATAGAACTGTGCAGGTCATTGTGCCCGAGATTATTAAGATACAAGCAGAAGGATCTGGATTTACTTTGTTTACTAGTGCATTAGATTCACCAGAGATTGCTATTAGTTACGAGCAGTTACAACGTGTGTCGAATAGAGAATTTACATTCAATACTAACGAAAATCAGGAGATAATTAAAAATGCTATTGATAGGGAGCTTTCTATTCTAGCGATGACACCTTCTCAAATTACCGTAACAATTGATTCAGTTGCTTCAAAAAAGGTTCCTGTGATATCTAAAGCAAGCTTGATTTACAAAACCGGATATGGTGGTCGTAATAAAATGATTATAAATCCAGATAGTGTTACCGTTGTAGGACCTAGTTCATTATTGGCAAACATAGAAGCGATACCTACAGAACAAAAGGAAATTACAAATATTAACACAGACCTTTCGGACAATGTGTTGTTGTCACTTGATAAATTACCGGAGGAGCTTAGGGTTTCACATAAATCTATAATGCTGCATCAAGAGATTGCCAAGTTTACGGAGGGTAAAATTACTGTACCTATAACAGTATTAAATGATCCAAAAAAGCGCGTAAAAATACTACCTAAAACCGCTGAAATTATTTATCTGGTTGAACTTGAAAATTTTGAAAGTATAACACCATCAGATTTTCTAGTTACTTGCGATTATGCCACAGCAAATAATTCCGATGCATATTTAACGCTTACAATCGCTAGAGAACCTAAAGGAGTTAAGTCTGTGCGACTTATTAATAAGCAAGTTAAATTTATTATTGTAAACTAAAAGTATGATTATTGTAGGTCTCACAGGAGGAATAGGAAGTGGTAAAACAACGGTAGGCTCGTTTTTTAATGAACTAGGTGTTCCCATTTATATTGCAGATGTGGAGGCTAAGAAACTCATGAATACAGATGAGGTCTTAATAAAGCAAATTTCTTTTTTGCTTGGTGATCAATCTTATAAAGATGGTAAGCTGAATAGAGCTTATATCGCAAATGAAGTTTTTAGTAGTCCTAAGTTATTAAAAAGGCTAAATAGCATTGTGCATCCAGCGGTAAAAACTCATTTTTCAAAATGGGTTTCTGAGCAAAACTCTCCTTACGTTATTAAAGAAGTAGCTATACTTTTTGAAAACGGTGGTCATCTTGATTGTGATTATACTATTCTAGTTACTGCTCCAAAAAGCGATCGAATTAAGCGTGTAATGAAAAGGGATCGAGCTTCAGAAAAAGACGTAATTAAACGCATGAATTCGCAATGGACAGATAATCGTAAGACCGCTATGGCAGATGTACTCATAAATAATGAATTCTTGGAGTCATCAAAAATGTCTGTAAGTCGCATTCACACTCACATCATGTCACGTATAGGTAAGGGGTGGAAGTAGTAAAATAGCTGCTTGTTAACATTTGGTTAAACCGAATCGGCTTCAAATGTTAAAATCTTACTTTTGGATAGTGAATAAAAAACTGTTTTACTTATTAATCATTCTCATGAGTCTTTCACTCATAGGAATCATCTTTGTTCAAGGCTACTGGATAACAAGTAGTGTTGAGACAAAGCGGGAGCAATTTAGCTTTAATGCTAGACAAGCATTATCTGCTGTTGTCGATAAAATTGAAAACAGAGAGTTAGAAGATTACTACTACCCAGTGCAAAATATGGTAGATAGTATTGGAGTTCCAGATGATCTGACATTTGATGAGTACTTTTATTTAAATGAAGATCTGGTAAATAATGAGCTTATTCTTTATACAAGCGGTATACTTCAAGAAGATTTTAAGATAACCGCACCTGGTTTCATAGGTGAAAAAGGTGATAGTATATCCTTTAAACGTTATGCAAACAGAAAGTCTACTCAAATTATAAGAAAGAATAATGTAGAAGGTGGAGAGGAGTCTACATCTAATAGAATTCAGGAGTTCTCAAGACTTATTGATTATGAGAAATTTAGATTTTCTGACATTGTTAGTAGGATTGCAACTAAAATTCCTATCCACAAGAGACTTACTGCAGAAGAGATAGAAAGACTTTTGACGATAGAGCTTTCAGAAAGAAACCTAGAAACAGATTTTGATTTTGGAGTTTATAGTAATGATCTATTAACTAAAGTAAGGTCTGATAATTTCAAATTTAGAAAATCTGCTCCAGGATATAGCGAGCCAATATTTCTTTATAATCAAGATTTAAGTGACTACTCATTATATGTACAATTTCCCGGAGAAAAGAAATTTGTAATTTCTTCAATTTTAGGAATGGCTGGTCTGTCTATAATATTTACTCTTATTATCGTTATCGCATATTCTAGCGCATTGCATCAACTCAATAAGCAACGTCAAATCTCTCAAATAAAGACAGATTTTATAAATAACATGACACACGAGTTTAAGACGCCTATAGCAACTATTAATCTTGCACTAGATGCTTTAAAAAATTCAAAAATATCTTCTAATCCCGAAAAGGTAAGTTATTATCAAGGACTTATAAGAGAAGAAAATAAAAGAATGCACGGTCAAGTGGAAAACGTTTTACGTATTTCAAAACTTGAAAAGAATGAACTAGATATCCAAAAAGAACGTTTAGATATGCACGAGCTCGTGGAGGATGCTAGTAATCATGTTCTATTAATCGTAGAAGATCGTGGTGGCTATATAGACCTTCATCTGGACGCAGAGCGTACTCCAGTACTCGCAAATGAGTCGCATTTTACTAATGTATTAGTAAATATTATGGATAATGCTGTAAAGTATACTCCAGAAGACAGAGCGCCAGAAGTTGATGTGTATACAGAAAACACAAAAGACTCAATTATTATCAAGATTCAAGATAAAGGTGATGGAATGACCAAAGCCGTGCAGAAAAAAATATTTGACAAATTTTATCGTGAGCACACAGGAGACATACATAATGTAAAAGGCCACGGACTCGGGCTTGCCTACGCAAAAAGAATCGTAGACGACCACCAAGGAGAAATCTCCGTTGAAAGTGAAAAAGGAATGGGAAGTACATTCATAATCAAAATACCACTAATATCATATTAATATGGAAACTGAAAACAAAAAGATTTTACTAGTAGAGGATGATCCGAATTTTGGAACTGTTCTTAAAGATTACCTTATGATGAATGACTACAATGTCACTCATGCAAAAAATGGTATGGAAGGATTTGAGAAATTTAAAAAAGACGATTATGATCTTTGTATTCTTGATGTAATGATGCCATATAAAGATGGTTTTACACTAGCCAAAGAAATTAGAGAGAAGAATGAAGATATTCCTATCATCTTTTTAACTGCTAAGGCTCTTAAAGAAGATGTACTTAAAGGTTATAAAGTAGGAGCAGACGACTATCTGAATAAGCCATTTGATAGTGAAGTATTACTTATGAAAATAAAGGCAATCATACAGCGTAAGTCTGTTGATTCTGTTGCAGATTCTAAGCAGTTCGAATTTAATGTTGGTAACTTCCACTTAAATTCAAAACTACGTTTCTTAACGTATAAAGAAGAGGAGCCTATAAAATTATCTCCTAAAGAAAATGAGTTATTACGTATGCTTGCACTTCATGAAAATGACTTGATGCCACGTGAACTAGCTCTTACAAAAATCTGGAGAGATGATAATTACTTTACATCTAGAAGTATGGATGTATATATTGCAAAACTACGTAAGTACCTTAAAAAGGATGACCTTGTAGAGATTTTAAACATTCACGGAGAAGGATTCCGTCTGGTTGTAAAGAAAGATGACTAATAGCCAATATCGGTATAAACGATATTAGTGTACCTATAAAAACGTGCCGCTCTATGAGTGGTGCGTTTTTTTATTTATAAACGATGCTATTTCTTCAAAAGGTGTCTGGTAGTCAAACCAATTGATAGTCTCATCACGGCGATACCATGTCATTTGTCTTTTAGCAAAACGTCGCGTATTGGTCTTTATATTTTCAATAGCTCGTTCTAGGGTGACTGTGCCTTCAAAATATTCAAAGAGCTCCCTGTAGCCTACAGTTATAAGGGCGTTGTTATGCTTTCGCGAAAGCAAACTTTCTACCTCTTTAACCAGACCATTTTCAATCATAAGATCTACACGTAGATTAATACGGTCGTACATAATTTTACGGTCTGCTTGTAATCCTATTTTGATGGTCTCAAAATTGCGCTTAGGTTTAGGTCTATTTCTATAAAATGAAAAAGGCTCATCTGCCGAAAGACATACTTCTAAAGCTCTTATAACGCGCTGTGTGTTATGTATATCAACTTGCTTGTAATACGTTGGGTCTTTGTCTAGTAAGAGATCTTGTAGCGCTTCAATACCCACCCTCTCGTGCAAATCTTTGAGCTTTGCTCGTACACCATCTTTTACTGCGGGAAACTCATCTAATCCATTAATAACGGCGTCTACATACATCCCAGAACCACCTACCATAACCACGGTGTCGTATTTTTTATGTAGTGCGGTAATTTTATCGATAGCGTCTTTTTCAAAGTGTCCCACACTGTAGTCTTGATTTACAGAGAGGTGTTGTATAAAATGATGCGGGGCTGCAGCGAGCTCCTCAGGTTCTGGAACGGCTGTACCTATATACATCTCTTTAAAAAATTGTCTTGAGTCTGCAGATAGAATTTCTGTCTTGAGATATTGTGCTACTTTAATGGAAAGTGCAGTTTTACCTATTGCAGTAGGTCCTACGATGGGGATGAGATATTTACTCATGTGAGACGTTAAGCGTGTGTCCGCATTTATGACAAAATTCGGCATCATCACGATGTTTCTTTGCATTACAGTTTACGCAGGCTTGCGTGTTCATATGCACATAGTCTTCACCATCTATCGTGATTTTTTCTGAGCTCATGTCTTTTGCATATTCGGCACTCACAATACCTGTAGGTACTGCAATGATTCCATATCCTAATATCATAATAATAGCCGCTATAAGTTGTCCAAGTGGAGTAACAGGTGCGATATCTCCAAAGCCTACCGTAGTAAGCGTTACAATACACCAGTAAACACTTACAGGGATGCTGGAGAAGCCACTTTGCTCACCTTCTATCATATACATGATTGTGCCAGCGATAATACAGAGAATAAGTACTGCAAATAAAAATATACTAATCTTTGCTCTACTATCTTTAAGAGCTTTGGAGAGCTTATTAGACTCGCCTACGTATCTCGTGATTTTTAAAATTCTGAATACTCGTAATAAGCGAAGCGCTCTTACGGTAAGTAAAGCATTTGAGCCAATGAAGAAAAAAGCTAAGTACTGCGGTATTGTTGAGAAGAAGTCGATGAGACCATAAAAGCTGAAAATATATTTTGTAGGCTTTTTTATCGTTATAATTCTCGCAAAGTACTCTAGTGTAAAGAAGATGGTGATGATCCATTCTCCTACTTCAAAAACATCGTGATATTTTGCATCTATGCTTTTTACACTTTCGAGCATTACTAGTGCGATGCTGGCAAGTATAAGTATGAGTAATACTACATCAAAAAGTTTTCCCGCAGGCGTGTCTGCCTCGTAAATAATATCGTGCAGTTTTCTGCGCCAAAATGATGTGCCCTCTTTTGTCAAAATATCTAGTTCTTATACAGTAGCCTAAAAATACTGTTTTCTGTGCTAGTTAGTAATCTGATCTAGCGGAATAATCTTAAGTCGTTTTCTGCTACGACAGTAACTCTGGATAATGTGTCTAGCATCTCTATTATCTTCCATAGGGGTTATAATAGATTTAAGCGATTCAAGGTCGTTGAGTTGGAAATCAGATTTATAATAACCTATTCCTACAAAAATACCATCTTCTACAAGTACTACAGAACGTTCAATTGAGGTGCGACCACGCTCAACGATTATCATACTTTTGTTTTTGTAACTATGCTTGTCTAGAAAAGCTTGCACACGCTGGTTATATGATTCTGGTGATTCCCCCCCTATACAAGCGCCATTACATTTTTTAATAGTATAATTAAAGCAGTTGCCACTCTTTTCATTGTACAGTGTCTTGTTTTGGCATAAATCATACGAGTCGATAATGCGCTCTAGATTAGCCTTTGCACTCATAGAGTTGCTATAAGTTGTTATAGATTCCTTGCGACCATCTGCTCTTTCGGTCTTGAGATGTATATAACCTTCACTGTCTGTATAGTGAGTGAGTTGTACTTTAAATTTAGTTCTACGTAAGGCTCTATTAAACTTTGGCTTGTGACGTTTTATTTCTGCATTCTCCTTTAGAAGTGCAATGAGTTCAGTACCTGTAGTCTGGTAGGTAACCGTTTCTACCTGATCTTGTATTTGCTTACTCTTACGATTATCATTAGTAAAATGCTGCGTAAGACGTTTTTTCATGTTTTTACTTTTGCCTATGTAAATGATGGTTCCATTTACATTATGCATAAAGTACACACCAGTCTCAGAAGGCACACTTCTTATAAGGTCCTTAAGTTTGGTGTCCATATGCTTTTTTGGGAAAGAGCGTATGGCTTTAGTTATAATTGTCTTTTCTGGGTCTTTCTCTAGGAGTAACTTGAAAAGTTTGACAGTTGCAATAGCATCACCATCTGCTCTATGTCTGTTAGACATCGCGATTCCTAATGTCTTAGTTAGTTTTCCTAAACTATAGCTATCATGTCCGGGAAGTAATTCTTGAGAAAGCTCTACAGAACATAAGGTCGTTCTTTCATAAGGGTATCCAAGCCTGTCAAATTCTAGACTTAAAATGCGATAGTCAAACTGGGCATTATGAGCCACAATAATACATCCCTCTGTGATTTCAATAATACGCTTTGCTATTTCATGAAACTTTGGAGCATCTGTTAACATCCCGTTATTAATACCAGTAAGTCCTACTACAAATGCTTGTATGGGGCGTTCTGGATTTACGAGAGTAATAAATTGATCTACAACTTGATGTCCGTCAAATTTATAAATGGCGATTTCTGTAATACCTTCTTCGTTGTACTTACCGCCAGTGGTTTCTATGTCTAGTATTGCGTAAATATGCTATTTTTTAAAATTCCAGTTTTTAGGGAATTACGTTATTTTAAAAATGAGTTCAAGTGTTTAAAATTATCTAGCACCAAAAATACTGCTTCCTACTCTAATCATGGTACTTCCTTTGTCAATTGCGAGTTTATAATCACCACTCATTCCTGAGGATAGAATGGTGAGATTTGCGCTTTCGCGAAAGCGTAAAAATAATCCTTCTAGTAACTCAAACTCTGCCGTAATTTGATCCTGGTTGTCAGTAAAAGTTGCCATTCCCATCAGTCCTACCACATTTACATGGGGATAATTTTCTAATGTGTTTTCTTCAAAAAGCTTAACGGCATCTTGAACAGCCATTCCAAATTTTGAATCTTCACGAGCAATTTTAATCTGAATAAGAATATCAATCACTCGGTCATTTGCCTCTGCCTGTTTGTTTACTTCTTTTATAAGTTTTAAACGATCTACAGCATGTATAAGGCTCACGTATGGAGCCATAAATTTAACTTTGTTTGTTTGAACGTGGCCTATCATATGCCACTCTATATCCTTGGGCATTTCTTCCCACTTGTCTGTCATTTCTTGAATCTTATTCTCCCCAAAAATGCGTTGCCCAGTTTC
Source organism: Dokdonia sp. 4H-3-7-5 (assembly GCF_000212355.1). NCBI lineage: Bacteria > Pseudomonadati > Bacteroidota > Flavobacteriia > Flavobacteriales > Flavobacteriaceae > Dokdonia > Dokdonia sp. 4H-3-7-5. The sequence continues at coordinate 475,808 of NC_015496.1, read as the reverse complement.
ATAAGCCTCCATAAGGTCTGAAACAGGTTTAGTTTTTGAAACAGCTACAAGAGTAACATGTGAAGGAATGTTTTCGCGAAAGCGTAAGATATTTTCTGCTATACTCATTAAAATTCGTAAATGGTTACGCCACTGCGTAGTTTAGGTTCAATATACGTACTTTTTGGTGGCATTTTTAATCCAGCGTCTGCTATTTCTTTTAACTCATTTATAGTGACTGGTAGCATACCAAAGCTTACCGCATATTCCTTATTGTCTATACGGTCTGTTAAGCTTGTAATATCGCGTCTGCCATCTACATATACTATGCGGTCATCATTTCTCAAGTCTATGATTCCCAGAATAGGTTTGAGCACCGTTTCATACAGTATGTGAGTGTCTAGTCTATCTAGTGGAGTGTCAAAGCTACGTAGGCTGTGTCTCAAGTAAAGACTGTAATATTCACCATCTAGATACATATTAAAATGATGTTTCTTGGAAGGTTTATAGGGAGTTTTACCTCGATTTTCAATTCTGAACTTACTGTCAAGAGCAATTAAAAAAGCTTCCTTACTTAAGCCATTAAGGTCCTTTATAAGTCTATTAAACTCATAAATAAGTAACTCTGATTCAGGTATAAGAAAACTCATAAATGAATGATAGCTCTTTTGATCTTTTGTATGTTTTTTAGAAAGTAGGACAGAGGAAGAAGATCTGTGGTGACCATCTGCAATATAAAGGCTATCCATGCTAGCAAAAGCATGTTGCAGCTTTTCTATAGTTGGTGTATCTGTTACTGGCCATAAGTAATGCGTGTCACGATAGGTGGTTGTAAACTCATACTCAGCGCGATTGGTCATTACATTGTTGAGAATGCTCTTAATCTCATCAGAATTTTTATAGGTAAGTAATACAGCCTCTGCATTAAAGCCCACAGTATCTAAGTATTCTGTAAAAAGAGTCTCGCGATCTTCGAGCGTGTCTTCGTGCTTTTTTATAACATCATTCTCATAGTCTTCTACAGAAGCGCTAGCGACAATACCACAAAAGGTGTTTTTCTCTCTATCTACAATTCTATATATATAGAATGCGGGTTGCTCTTCCTTAATAAAAACACCATCATCTTTAAATTCTTGATAGCGATTACGTACTAATTCAAAACGCTGTTTCCCAGTAATTTCTTTTTGAAATTTATATCCAGGATTGATAATGTGCAAAAATGAGAACGGATTTTGTGCCATTCTGTGGTCGCGTCCTACTTGATCATAAAATTGGTAAGCGCGTGTAGCAACCAGCCCTACTTTATCTCTAGTAGGTCTTACCGCACGGAATGGGAGAATTTTTGCCATGTTATATGTACTTAAGGCGCAAAACAATGCGCCTTTATTGAGCTTTGAGTGGTGTGGAGATTATGAAGCAAACATTGCTGCGACTTTCTCTGCCTTGCGACTTTCTTTATAATCGTAAAAACCTTCACTAGACTTCACTCCTAATTTTCCAGCTCTTACCATGTTTACTAAAAGCGGGCAAGGTGCATATTTTGGGTTTTTAAATCCGTCGTGCATTACTTCAAGAATAGATAAACAAACATCTAGACCTATAAAATCTGCAAGTTGTAATGGTCCCATAGGGTGCGCCATTCCTAGTTTCATAACTGTGTCTATTTCGTATACGCCAGCCACACCGTTGTATAATGTTTCTATAGCCTCATTAATCATAGGCATGAGGATGCGATTTGCTACAAAACCAGGATAATCATTAACCTCTACAGGTACTTTACCTAACTTTTCTGAAAGTTCCATGATGGTCTTTGTAGTAAGGTCGCTTGTATTATAACCTCTTATGATTTCTACAAGTTTCATGATAGGCACAGGGTTCATAAAGTGCATTCCTATTACTTGGTCTGGACGTTCTGTAACAGCCGCAATCTGAGTAATTGAAATAGAAGATGTGTTTGTAGCAAGTATGCATGAGTCACTTGTAGCTGCATCTAGAGATTCAAAAATCTTTAGTTTTAAATCTACATTTTCGGTAGCGGCTTCCACTACAAGCTCAGCATTCTTAACACCTTCTGCAAGGTTTGTGTACGTAGTGATGTTGTCAAGAGTTTGCTGCTTTTCTATAGCGGTAATACGCTCTTTGGCAACCATTCTATCTAGGTTTTTTGAGATAGTACTAATCCCACGGTCTAGTGAATCTTGAGAGATATCTACTAGTTGAACTTGGTAACCACTTTGAGCAAAAGTGTGTGCAATACCGTTACCCATTGTTCCTGCTCCTATAACTGCTATATTTTTCATAAGTGAAGTGCTTAGTATGTTTCCTCTTTCAAGGAGTTGTATGTTTGAATATGTGTTTTCTAAAAATCTGCAATAATCATTTTTGCTACTCGTAAAGCTTCGGTTCCAGCCTTCAATGATACGATTGGGGTGGTGTTTTCTTTTATTGCTTTCGCGAAAGCGTCTAGCTCATCAAGTATTGCGTTATTGCTAGGTACATCTGGATTGTCAAAATAAATTTGCTTCTTGATTCCTTCTGCATTCTGAAGAATCATCGCAAAATCATCTGGAGATTCTGGAGCGTCTTTCATCTTTACAACTTCTACTTTTTTCTCAAGAAAATCTACCGAAATGTATGCGTCCTTCTGAAAGAAACGTGCTTTGCGCATGTTTTTCATAGAGATACGACTTGCGGTAAGGTTTGCGACGCATCCGTTTTCGAACTCAATGCGGGCATTTGCGATATCTGGAGTTTCTGATATGACAGATACACCACTTGCGTTCACACTTTTTACAGGACTATTTACCACGCTTAATATTGCGTCAATGTCATGTATCATAAGGTCTAAAACTACAGGGACATCGGTTCCTCTAGGGTTAAATTCTGCAAGTCTATGTGCCTCTATAAACATAGGGCTTTTAATGGAATCGCTCACAGACATAAATGCCGGATTGAAGCGTTCTACATGACCTACTTGACCTAAAACATTATGTTCCTTTGCAAGCGTGAGTAGTTTTTCTGCCTCCTCAACTGTGTTTGTTATTGGTTTCTCAATAAAGAGATGCTTTCCAGCTTTGATTACTTTTTCTGCACTTGCATAGTGATAGGTGGTAGGAGTTACTACATCTACCATATCACAGGCGTTGATTAAATCTTCTTCGGTCTCAAAAGCAGTGTAACCAAATTCTTGAGAGATGGCATCCCTAACCTCTTTTGAGGTGTCGTAAAAACCTACAAGGTCATAGTGTTCAGAAAGGTTAAGAAGTTTTAAGTGTATTTTTCCCAAGTGTCCAGCACCGAGTACGCCAGCTTTAAGCATAGTGTTTGATTTTTATACAAAAATAAGGTTTTAGATACTTTTTAATAGGATACAGCTTTCTACAAAGGTGATTTTTTTATAATGGTTGTAAAATCTTACAGATAGGTATATTGATTTTCCAACTTTTCTTCTAATTTAGTAATCCATGAAAGACACTACTCGCCACCAAGGAAAACGCCGCCAACTTGTTCAAATATTGAGAGATAAGGGAATCACAAATGATCTTGTTCTCAATGCTATTGGGAAGATTCCGCGTCATTTTTTTATGGATAGTAGTTTTGAGCATCATGCATATCAAGACAAAGCGTTTCCTATTGCTGCAGATCAAACCATCTCACAACCATATACAGTTGCTTTTCAAAGTGAATTAATGGAGATTAAAAAAGGAGATCAAGTTCTCGAGATAGGAACAGGAAGCGGTTATCAAACTGCTGTGCTTTGTGAGCTGGGAGCCAAAGTATATTCTATAGAGCGCCAGCAAGAGTTGTATAAGAAAACAAAATTGTTTCTTACTAAGCTTGGCTATAGGCCTCGTTTTTTGAGTTTTGGTGATGGATATAAAGGGTTACCATCTTATGCACCCTTTGACAGTATTATAGTGACAGCTGGAGCTCCTTTTGTTCCAAAACCGTTACTAGCTCAACTTAAGATAGGAGGTAGGCTTATTATACCCGTAGGTGATGACCCACAAATTATGCAGCGCTATATACGAACCTCGGCGACTTCTTTTGAGAAAAAGGAATATGGAGAGTTTAGATTTGTACCGTTACTGGAGGATAAGAATTAGTGCGTCTATCAACTCAGTGATTTTTACATAACGTCACTAAAGAGTTATCTTTACAACTATGGAATTCTCTTCAAAACTTCTTGAAAATGCAGTCTATGAAATGTCTCAACTCCCAGGAGTAGGCAAGCGTACTGCGTTACGATTAGTATTACATTTATTACGCCAGCCTGAGACACAGACACACCACCTTACAGAAGCATTAAATACGATGCGTGATACTATTAAATTCTGTAAAAAGTGTCACAACATCTCAGATGTAGCATTATGTGAGATATGCTCAAATCCTAATAGAGATGAAAGTATAGTTTGCGTGGTAGAAGACGTAAGGGATGTAATGGCGATAGAAAATACGAGTCAGTATCGTGGTTTGTACCATGTGCTGGGAGGTAAAATCAGTCCGCTGGACGGTATAGGGCCTCAGGATTTAAATATCTTTTCGCTCATAGATAGAGCAAAAAGCGGAGTGGTGAAAGAGGTGATTTTTGCATTAAGCTCTACTATGGAGGGAGATACTACAAACTTTTATATTTATAGACAGCTAGAGGCTTATGATATCGCAACATCTACGATTGCTAGAGGTATTGCTGTGGGTGACGAGCTAGAGTATGCAGATGAGGTAACGCTAGGTAGAAGTATTTTACATCGCATACCTTTTGAAAATTCTTTAAAGAATTAAATTAATATATTGTGCTTTGTTAAAAATGTCGCACAATAGTCAGTATAACCTATATACTACTATAAATAATAAATTCCTTTAAGCTTTTTGCAACTCTCCATAATCATTGTAAGTTATAATGTGATGCACTACCTAGAGTTATGTCTAGACAGTGTACAAGATGCAATAGCTTTCACAGATGCAGAGATTATAGTGGTAGATAACGCTTCTGTAGATGGCAGTGTACAAATGGTCAAGGATAAGTTTCCTACCGTAAAGATTGTTGCCAATAAGAAAAACGCTGGTTTTTCGTCTGCAAATAATCAAGGGGTTGCCTTAGCAAAAGGAACTTATATCTGTATTCTTAATCCGGATACAGTGGTTCCATCGAGTGTATTTGAGAGTTTACTAAAAATAACTACCCAAGAACAATATACCGGAGCTCAAGGAGTACGTCTTGTAAATGGTAGAGGGGCTTATTTACCAGAAAGTAAGCGCAATGTTCCTACTCTCAGAGTTGCATTGAGTAAGATGATGGGTTATGGATCCTCTTATTACGCCACTCATATAGTGAGTGACGCTAGGGGTGAAGTAGCTATTCTAGTGGGTGCATTTATGTTTATGTCTCGTAATCTTTATGAGGAAGTGGGAGGATTTGATGAGCGCTATTTTATGTTTGGAGAAGATATAGACTTATCATATACCATAACAAAGGCAGGTTATAGCAATCACTACATAGGCGATGAGACGATATTGCATTTTAAAGGAGAAAGCACTGTAAGGGATGAGCACTATAGAAAGTGTTTTTATGGAGCAATGCAATTGTTTTATGAAAAGCACTTTAATGATAATGTATTCAAAGGTTTTCTTGTGAATATTGGTGTGAGTTTAGCCAAGTTTAAAGCTGGATTTCATAAACGATATTTACAGTCTAATCTCGATGGTAGTAAGTATAACATACAGGAATATTTGTTGCTTACGGATAATAAATTTTTAAGTGACGCTTTCGCGAAAGCGGTAACAAAACCTGTAACAGTTATAGGTGATATGTGTGTTCCTAAGGAAGGGCAAGAGCTTGTTTTTGATGCGGCATATGTAGCGTATAGTGACATAATTAAGGAAATTATAACATATCGAGGTAGTGGTGCTACCTATAAAATCATTCCTAAAAATGGTACTTTTGCAATAGGCAGTAATAGTAGTCTAGGGAAGGGCGATGTGATTGAGTTTAATAGAGATTAATAGTTTATAATCACTATTGGATTGATTTAATTACTATTTTTGCAAAAACGAGTATTAAAAACAGCTACATTTTACGAATATGGCAAGATTTGAATTAAAGCTACCAAAAATGGGAGAAAGTGTTGCAGAAGCAACGCTTACAACTTGGTTAAAAGAAGTAGGAGATACTATAGAGGCAGATGAGCCTGTACTAGAGATCGCTACAGATAAGGTAGATAGTGAAGTTCCTAGTGAAGTAGACGGTATTTTAATAGAAAAACTGTTTGAGGTAGATGATGTTGTTGAGGTAGGGCAGACTATTGCTATTATAGAAACCGAAGGTGAAGGAAGCGGTGACGCTGCGCCAGCGCCAGCTCAAAAAGAAACTAAAGAAGAAGAGGTTGCAGTTGCTGCAGTCGCTCAAACTGTAACTGCTGCAAAAGACGCAGTAGCTGCTCCTGTAAGTTCTGGAGACCGTTTTTACTCGCCACTGGTGCGTAACATGGCTAAGGAAGAAGGTATTGATCAAGCAGAGCTTGATGCAATCGCAGGTACAGGTAAAGATGGTAGAGTGACTAAGGATGATATGGTAACATATCTTTCTACACGTGGTACAGCTCCGGCTAAGCCAGCTGCACAAAAACAAGCGCCTGCTGCTAAGGCTGCTCCTGCAGTAAAAGTTGCACCAGTAAGTGTAAATGGTGAAGATGAGATCATAGAAATGACACGTATGGGCAAGCTCATATCGCATCACATGGTAGCATCTGTACAAACAAGTGCACACGTTCAATCATTTATTGAGGCAGATGTAACAAACATCTGGAACTGGAGAAAGAAACACAAGGATAGCTTTAAAGCAAAAGAAGGTCAGAATTTAACCTTTACTCCTATATTTATGGAGGCTGTAGCAAAAGCTATACGTGATTTCCCTATGATTAACATTGCCGTAGATGGTGATAAGATCATAAAACGTAAAAATATAAACCTTGGTATGGCAGCAGCTTTACCAGATGGTAACCTTATAGTACCTGTAATAAAAAATGCAGACCAGCTTAATCTTGTAGGGATGGCAAAGTCTGTTAATGATCTTGCGGGACGTGCTAGAGATGGAAAATTAAAACCAGATGATACTGCTGGAGGAACGTATACGGTAACAAATGTAGGAACCTTTGGATCTATCATGGGAACTCCTATTATCAATCAGCCGCAAGTTGCAATTCTTGCGCTAGGAGCCATACGCAAAGTACCTGCAGTGATAGAAACTCCAGACGGAGATTTTATCGGGATACGTATGAAAATGTACCTTTCACACTCTTATGACCACCGTGTGGTAAATGGAGCACTGGGCGGACAGTTTGTAAAACGTGTTGCTGAGTATCTGGAAGGATTTGATGTAAATCGCGAAGTATAAGTAAAGCGATTAAAATTATATAAGCCAAAGGCGCAACGTGAGTTGCGCCTTTCTTGTTTTATAGGAGTTATTAATATCTGAATCGTAAGGATCAGCTTTTTTTTAATCCTTTCCAGTCGTACTCACGTATGAAGTTTTTAATATCTACAATGCTCCAGTGCTTTCTTCCTTCAAACATTACTACTGGTAAATCTATAATCCCTCCTTTATAGCTTGAGTTTTTGAGATGATCAAACATAAAGTCATTCACCTTGTTGTTAGTGCTTACATCCAGCACACGGTATTTGTAATGATTTTTATTTAAAAAATCTGTTAGCAACTTACATTTCTCGCAATCTGGCTCCGTAAATACAGTGAGTTCATCGTCCTTTAGGGGTCTTATGTTTACAAACTCCTCTCTGTCTGCTCCTTTTCTGGTTGAGATGTCTTGCAATTCGTTCTCGTAAGTAAAAATCTTAGTGTAGGTGGGTTCCACTCCTTTGAGAGGGATAAGCGTAATCATGAGGACTTTTGAGTTAGGAGGAAGTTTTTTTATCACAGGCCTATCAGCACTTCTTCTAAAGCCTTCTCCTTGCACGATTAAAAAAGCTTCTTGCTCCTCATCTGTATTGTTTTGAGCATAGAGTAACCATCTTTTTGGTTGTTTATCTTCTATCAATTCTACAGGAGGCGTGTTGTTTAGTTGCGCTTTCGCGAAAAATTGAAACCCTGACACCAAGGCTATAAAAAGTAACAGTTGTAATTTATTCATCTGTTTTAGGAAGTTTTAAATTCTTAGTTAGTGAGTAATCCGATTCGAAAAATCGAATGTACGTTGGCTGAATTTTAGGCGATTTACTTCGAGGTGACTTCTTGAAGAATCGTGCCTTTGTATTATTTAAATCAATCGTAAATTGATCGTTTATATCATCTTTGGTGGTTGTAAAAAAAACAACTTTACCCTCAAGTCTCCAGTTGCCGCGTGCCCACCAGTGCTCTTCTTCTTGACCTTTGAGTTGTCTAAAATTGTGATACTCAAATCTGCCATTTGGAGATAGGATAAGTGACCTTGTGAATTTTGTACTAGTATTAAATTTAGCATTTTCTGAGGTGGTTTCAAACCCTTTACTATAAACTCCAGAGACATCATCTGTGGTAAATGCTGAGGTTTGTGTATTTCCCATTTTCGCGAAAGCGAGCATTAAAAAGGCTAACAATAAAAATTTATTTTTCATAATTATCTGAAAATCAAAAGACGTACCAAGATACAGAATCTCCTATTTTTAATGAAAGCGGGAGTTAATTTTGTAGATTGAAACAAGTATTTTTGTACCATGCAATTAAAAATTACAAGACCGATTTGCTTTTTTGACCTAGAGACTACTGGAATTAATGTAGCCAAAGATAGAATCGTAGAGATTTCTATTTTAAAGGTGTTTCCAGATGGAAGGGAAGAAGAGTTTACAGAACGTATAAATCCTACAGTGCCTATCCCTGCGGCAACAACTGCGGTACATGGAATAAGCGATGCAGATGTGGTAGACAAGCCTACGTTTGCCGCTCGCGCAAAGGATGTTTATGATATTATAAAGGATGCAGATCTTGCGGGATTCAATTCTAATAGATTTGATATCCCATTACTAGTAGAAGAGCTACTGCGCTCTGGGATTGATTTTGATATGAAAAATCGTAATGCCATTGATGTGCAAAACATTTTTCACAAGATGGAGCAACGCACACTTGTTGCAGCTTATAAATTTTATTGCGGTAAAGACCTTACGAATGCGCACAGCGCCTCTGCCGATACATGGGCGACCTATGAGGTGTTAAAGTCACAGCTTGACAGATATGATGAGCTAGAGAATGATATGAAATTCTTAGGAGACTTTAGTACGCGTAAGAAACAAGCAGATTTTGCTGGTTTCATAGGCTACGATAAGGATGATGTAGAGATTTTTACCTTCGGAAAGCATAAAGGTAAAAAAGTAGAAGAGGTGCTAGATAATGAGCCAGGATATTTTGGCTGGATTCAAAATGCAGATTTCCCTCTTTATACTAAGAAAGTGCTTACGGCTATAAAACTGCGTAAACTTAACACTAAAGCATAACTTATGAAACTTATATGTATAGGTCGTAATTATGCAAAGCATATTGCAGAGCTAGAGAATGAGCGTCCAGAACATCCAGTGGTGTTTTTAAAGCCAGATTCTTCTATTTTATTAAGTAAACATCCGTTTGTGATACCTCCATTTTCTAATGATGTGCATCATGAAGTGGAAATTCTTGTAAAAATCAAGAAGATAGGAAAGTATATAGATCAGAAATATGCTAGCACGTATTATGATGAGATAGGTTTAGGTATTGACTTTACAGCTCGTGATTTGCAAGCACAACTCAAAGAGAAAGGGTTGCCGTGGGAAAAGGCCAAAGGTTTTGACGGTGCGGCTGTGATAAGTCCTAAGTGGTTATCTGTGTCAGATTTTGACTCTGTAAATGATATTTCTTTTCGATTGGAGAGTAACGGTGTTATAGTTCAGGAAGGTTCTACAAGTGAAATGTTATGGAAAATAGATGCTTTGATAAGTTATGTGTCTCAGTATTTTACACTTAAGATAGGAGATGTTATATTTACGGGAACGCCTGCGGGAGTTGCACGCGTACAAGAGAATGATAAATTAAAAGGATATATAGGAGAAACAGAGATGTTCTCTATAAACGTAAAATAAGACATGTTGAGACATTATAATCTAGAAAAAGTAAGAGAGATTGCTGGTGGTGATGAGGATTTTGTAGGCATTATCGTAGCGACATTCTTACAAGAAATTCCGCCAGATTTAGAGTCCATGCAAAGTGCTATTGAGAATAATAACCACAAGATGGCATATCAATTTGCGCATAAAATGAAACCTAATCTCGATATGTTTGGTATTGATTTATTAGATCAAATCAAAGCTATGGAAAGGTGGAGTGATAGCAATAAGCCTACATCTGCAATACAATCTAAGCTAGACGATATAACTTCTACATTAGGTACTGTAATTACTGAGCTTCAAGAGGATTTTTAAATGAAAGCTGAAATTATAACGATAGGTGATGAGATTCTCATAGGCCAGATTGTAGATACTAATAGTGCATATATATCATCTGCTCTCAATAAAATAGGGGTTTCTATATATCAGATCACTTCTATTCAAGATGATGAAAGTCATATACTAGAAGCTTTTGCAGCTGCACAATCTAGAGCAGATCTTGTGATTGTTACAGGCGGTCTAGGTCCTACTAAAGACGATATTACAAAGCATACCATATGTAAGTACTTTAATGATGAGCTTGTGTTTAATCAAGGAGTACTAGATCATGTAGCGCATCTCTTTAAGGAATATATTAAAAAGCCAATGCTTGATGCAAATAAAACGCAAGCTATGGTGCCTAGAAAGGCAGAAGTGCTAGTAAATGAATTTGGTACAGCTCCAGGGATGTGGATTGAGAATGATAACACTATCTTTGTCTCTATGCCAGGTGTTCCTTATGAGATGAAGGGGCTTATGGAAAATGAAGTGCTGCCGCGTTTACAAAAGCAGTTTAAACTTCCTTACATACTACATAAAACGTTTTTAACGTACGGAATGGGTGAAAGCGCCATCGCCGAAAGGATAGAGCGTTTTGAAAGTGAACTTCCTGCCGAAATTAAGCTAGCTTATCTTCCTTCATTAGGTAGAGTACGTTTACGTTTATCTACTTCAGGTCTTTACAAAGAGGTGGTAGAGGTTGCTATGCAAGAACAAGCAGATAAGCTTTTACCATTTATAGACGACATTTTTGTTGGGTATGAAAGCGATGGAGAATTTGAGCAAGTTGTAGCAGGCTTATTTGTTGAAAAAGGTAAAACACTTGCAATAGCAGAGAGTTGTACTGGAGGGCAAATGGTAGAGCGATTTACGGCACACAGCGGTGCTTCGCAATTTTTAAAGGGAAGTCTAGTCACTTATGCTACACAGTCTAAGGTTGATATTTTAGGCGTAGATCCAGAAGTAATTAAAGAGCATTCTGTCGTAAGTGCACAAGTGGCAGAGCAAATGGCTGTAAATGCTAGAAAACTTTATAAATCTGATATAGGTATTTCTACTACTGGTAACGCAGGGCCTTTAAAAGGAGATAGTGATGCAGAGGTGGGAACGGTTTATATAGGTATTGCTACAGAGAACGGTGTTACGGCGCATCATTTCATGATGGGTAATCACAGAGAGCGAGTAATAGGCAAGGCTGTAAATAAAGCCTTAGAGTTACTTAAGGAAGAATTACTCTCTAAGTAGATGTTATATTAAGAGTACGCTTTCGTGAAAAAGTGCCATTTCAGTGCTTGTGCGAGGTGAATTAAAGAGTAAAAGTAAATAAAAGTGAAAGTCACTTGAAGAAACAGAAAAAAAACTACCAATAAGTTTTGTTGTGAGATATAAAATTACGTATTTTTGCAGCCTGTTTTGAAATAACTATTTAAAGTTTTAGGAATGTCTAGAGTTTGTGAGCTTACAGGTAAGAAAGCGATGGTCGGAAATAATGTTTCCCACGCGATGAATAAGACGAAGCGTAAATTTAACGTGAATCTTATGAAAAAACGTTTTTACCTTCCAGCAGAAGATAAGTGGATCACGTTGAAAGTATCAACGTCTGCGTTAAAGAATATCAATAAGAAAGGAATCGATGCGGTTGTTAAAGAGGCACGCGCAAACGGGTTCTTAACTAAATAATCCCATAAAGAAACACCGAGATGGCAAAGAAAGGGAATAGAGTACAGGTAATCTTAGAGTGCACTGAGCACAAAGCGACTGGTCAACCAGGTACGTCAAGATATATCACGACTAAAAACAAAAAGAACACACCGGACCGTATGGAGTTGAAGAAATTCAACAACGTATTGAAGAAGATGACTGTTCATAAAGAAATCAAATAAGTTATGGCAAAGAAATCAGTAGCATCTTTACAGACAGGATCAAAGCGTTTAACTAAAGCGATAAAAATGGTAAAGTCTCCAAAATCTGGAGCTTATACATTTGTGGAGGCAGTAATGGCTCCAGACCAAGTAAGCGATTTCTTAGCTAAGAAATAAGTTATACTATACAATATTTTAAAACCCGCTTCTTAATAGAAGCGGGTTTTTTGTTGCATAAGATTTGATAGGGATATAATCGTTGTCAATAACATAAGGCTGCTACGGTTACTTGACAGACATGTTATGGTTCTTTTTATAGCATGACGGCGCTGTCTGTGTTGTTTATGAACAGATTTACTGAATAGTCTGAATAGTCTGTAAATGTAAAAACCCTCTGTTTAGAGGGTTTTGTATTAACTTAAGCTACGTTGTAAAGTGTATATTAAAGAAACTTCCATTCTACGCGATCTCCTACCTCAATAACCCATTCTTCAGATAAGCCACCGTTGATCTTCAAAACTAGTTGTGACGGCACTTGTGAGGGTAAGAAGGTCTTATCATCTAAAGGCATTGTGTTTTCAGAAAAGCTCACAATCACATTTTCTGCATTGATATGTATAAGGTCTAAAGGAAACCTAATATCTGTCATATAATATCCTCTTAACTCTTCTTGTGGATATAGAAAAAGAACTCCTTGGTGTGACTTGAGTCTATCTCTATTCTTAAGGTCAACTTCCTGCTCGTATGCAGTATCTGCTACTTCAATATCTATCGTGCGTATTACTTGACCAGAAGCTTTGATAAGTGTAAGCTCTCCTTCTTTATTAAAAGCTGGTTTTTCGATAGATATAATACTATCAGTATTTGTGTTTTCTTTACAACTCACTCCAGCAATAAGAAGTGAGAAAAGTGAAATATAAGCAGCGTTACGAAGCTTCATAAGATGACTTTTTAGTAAATGATGTTATAACAAAGTATAAGCCTATAATTATAAAGGGTATACTCAATACTTGACCTGTGTTCAGATTAAAAATCCAATCTTCACGATTTTCTACTTGCTCACGCTTAAAGTTTTCTACTATAAAACGTACGCCCATTAGAAGTAATAAGAATAGACCGAATAAGAATCCTGACTTTTTACGAGCATCTGTCTTCCAATACAGAACAAATAGGATTAGGAATACAAATACATAACCAAAAGCCTCCATAAGCTGTCCAGGATACCTAAAAGGAATGGTGCTTATAATATCTGCAAATTGTGGGTCGCTTGTAAGTGCTTGGTATGCTTGTGCTGGGTTTGGAATATTAGTAAGCGATACTGCTCGGCGTTCAGAAATTTCGTCTTGAACAAATTGAATACCTAAGTTGCTGTCTGTAATTTTTCCTACCATTTCTGAGTTCAAAAAGTTACCTATACGTACAAACACAGCTCCTGATGCACAGGTAATAACTACGCGATCTAAGATCCATAAAACCGATTTATGCAAAACCTTTTTGTTGTACAGGTACAATCCAAAAATAGTAGCAATCGCAGCTCCGTGACTAGCAAGTCCTCTAAACCCGGTAAATTCAAATTCTGGGACAAACCTAAAAGGTAATAATACAGATAGCGGATCTTCCCAAAGTAATTCTGTTTGATAAAAGAATACGTGACCTAGTCGTGCTCCTAATAGAATTGAGACTACAGCATAAATAAATAGACTGTCTAATTTTTCAATAGCAACTCCTTCACGTATAAACATCTTCTTCATCAGGTAAAAACCTAATGAGAATGCAACTACAAACATTAAACTATAAAAATGGATGGTAATAAAGCCTAGGTCAAGTCCTGATATTGGATTCCATGTAAATTTTAATGCAAGCATATATTGGGATTGTTAGCTACTCAGATCATTAGTTAGTGTTTCCACAGTAGATCGAGTGTGTTGTTTATTTTCAATAAGCAATTTAAAACCTTAATAGCAGATACTAAAAGTCTTTATGTATTATTTAATTCTTCTTTTTCGGGAACTGGGTCATATCCTTGACCGCCCCATGGGTGGCAAGAAAATATTCTCTTGATAGATAACCAGCCTCCAGTGATAAGTCCGTGTCTTTCTAGTGCCGTTTTTGTGTAACTCGAGCAAGTAGGGCTATAGCGACACGAGCTTGGCGTCCATGAAGAGATGAATTTTTGATAAAACCAGATAAGTCCTAAAAATGGAGCAATGGCTATTTTCTTGATAGAAACCATTAGTTTACCGAAAAGCTTGTACCTTCTCGACTATCCTTCAGTTGTATTCCTAGTTCAATAAGTTCATCGCGTATTTTGTCACTTAAGGCAAAATCTTTGTTTTCTCTAGCTTCTTTGCGCAGCTTTATTAGTAGTTCAACGGTTCCATTGAGTTTTGAATCGTCCGCTTTCGCGAAAGCGTTATTATCCTCAAGTCCTAAAACGTCAAAAACAAAAGCTTCAAGAGTGTCTAGTAGAAGTTTCAAATCTTCGGCTGTGATTGTCGCCTTGCCATCTTTTATTAAATGGATTTGCTTGACAGCTTCAAAAAGTTGTGCTATGAGAATAGGTGTATTAAAATCATCATTCATGGCATTGTAGCAAGATTGCTTCCATGCTGTCACATCAAAGCTACTTTCCTTAGAAACCGTAAGATTTTTTGCTATTTTGAGTGCTTCCATAAGTCTATGAAAGCCTTTCTCACTAGCAAGTAAAGCGTCATTAGAAAAATCCATGATGCTACGATAGCTTGTTTGAAGTATAAAGAATCTCGCAACACTAGGAGCAAATCCTTTAGAGAGATGCTCGCTATCTCCAGAAAATATCTCCCCAGGATTAATACTGTTCCCGGTACTTTTGGCCATTTTCTGTCCGTTGAGAGTGAGCATATTTGCGTGAAGCCAGTAGCGCACGGGTTCGGTACCTAGGGCTGCCTCGTTTTGTGCAATCTCACACTCATGGTGAGGGAACTTTAAATCCATACCTCCACCGTGTATGTCAAACTGGTCTCCTAAGTATTTTGTACTCATAGCAGTACACTCCAAGTGCCATCCTGGAAAGCCATCTCCCCAGGGACTGGGCCAGCGCATGATATGCTGTGGTTCTGCTTTCTTCCAGAGTGCAAAGTCTTGAGGGTTCTCTTTTTCATCTTGTGCGTTGAGAGTCCTAGTATTTGCAATCATATCTTCTAGCTTGCGGCCAGAAAGTTTACCGTACTCATGGTCTTTATTAAACTTTACAACATCAAAATATACAGAGCCATTTTTTTCATAAGCATAACCATTATCTATGATTTTCTTAATGATTTCCATTTGCTCGATAATATGACCTGTAGCTGTAGGTTCAATACTAGGAGGTAAGAAGTTGAATTTATTGAGAATATCATGAAAGTCTAGTGTGTATTTCTGCACAACTTCCATAGGTTCGATTTTTTCTAATCTCGCCTTTTTTGCAATCTTATCTTCTCCTTGATCTGCATCATCTGTAAGGTGACCAGCATCTGTGATGTTACGCACATATCGCACTTTATATCCAAGGTGCTTGAGATATCTAAAAATCATATCAAAGCTCATAAAAGTACGTACGTTACCTAAGTGTACATTGCTATATACGGTAGGACCACAAACGTACATGCCTACATATCCTTCAAGAAGGGGTTTAAAAAGTTCCTTTTTTCCCGAAAGGGAATTGTAAACTGTAAGTTCTTGATCTTGGTATAATGGCATTTTATGTGCTATTTATGTGTGTGTGACGAAGGTAAATATCTTAATTGTAAAACTCAAAAAGCGGTAACTAAAAAGAAACCGCTTTTTTATAAGTATTTATAAGCAAGTTGTAGCTTCTTAAAAATCTGTGTCTAGCTTGATGTAATCTAAAAATTCTCTGCGAGTAGCAGCATCTTTAAATCTACCACCAAACTCGCTAGTAACTGTGCTGCTCTCGATGTCTCTTATTCCTCTACTATTTACACAGAGATGCTTTGCATCGATAACGCAGGCTACATCTTCTGTTCCCATTGCGCGTTGTAATTCTTGCACAATCTGCATAGTAAGGCGCTCTTGTACTTGAGGACGCTTTGCATAATAATCTACAATGCGATTCATTTTACTAAGACCTACAACAGTTCCGTTAGAAATGTAAGCCACGTGTGCACGACCTACAATAGGTAGTAAGTGATGCTCACAGGTAGAGTACACTGTAATATTTTTTTCTACAAGCATCTCTCCATACTTATAGTTATTATCAAAAACGGAAACCTTAGGTTTATTATCTGGATGTAAACCTGCGAAGATCTCGTTTACAAACATTTTTGCCACACGCTTTGGAGTACCTTTAAGGCTATCATCAGTCATGTCAAGACCTAGTGTTTGCATAATATGTGCAACATCTTCTTGAATGCTCGCCATTTTATCTGCGTTACTCATCTCAAAAGCATCATCACGCAATGGTGTAATAGCACTTGTAGCAACGTGATTATCGCCTATTTCTTCGTTGAGAAGACTGGCGTCGTCTACTTGTATTCCTCTATCTAAATCTGTTTTCATAGTAATCTGCAATCCTTTTAATGGAATTTATTACGCTTTCGCGAAAGCATAATAAGCACCTTTTTAATCTTTGTCGTAATGATTTTTTAAGGCTTGCAAAGGTACATAATAAACTACATTATTTTATGCGGTTTAATATGCTAAGTACTTGGTCACGGTAGCTACGGCTGATAGGAATTGCTTTATTATTAATATTAATATGTTCGTTTGTAAAACTTTCAATATTACTTATCGCAACCACATATGATCTATGTGTTCTCAAAAATAGGGTAGCGGGTAGTTTTTCTAGAGTGGCAAGTAGGGTTTCCCTAGTGACGATAACGTCATTTGTGGTGTGTATTTTCAAGTAATCACCTATGCTTTCTATGTAAAGTATATTGTTGAAGTCTACTTTTATCATTTTACGATCAGAGCGAAAAAAGCTAAAGGTTTCTTGATTTGTACTCTCAACTTTTGGACTCACTTCCTTATAAAACTTCTGTAAAGCCTTCATTAAGCGCTCTAGGGATATAGGCTTAAGTAGGTAATCTACCGCTTGTAAGTCAAACCCTTCTACGGCATATTCTCGATAAGCAGTAGTAAAAATTATTTTTGTTGTTCCTTGAATTGCCTTGGCAAACATAAGTCCGGTAACCTCTGGCATATTTATATCTAGAAAGACGAGATCAACATCATGCTTACTTAGAGCGCTGAAGCCTTCGGTTGCATTTTTGCAAACAGCAACTACATTCACTTGAGTTATTTTAGCAAGATGATTTTCTAAAATCTCACGAGCCATGGGCTCGTCATCTATAATAATCGCTTGATAAGTTTCCATTAGTTTATGTTGATAATTAGCTCAAGGTAATACCATCCTTTTGAAGTGTGGGTGTTAAGAGTATAAGCGTCTGGATATAAAGTATCCAACCTCTTGATACTATTTTGCATTCCTAGCCCATGATTTTCTTTTGGAGAGGGATCTTCTTTGATAGTATTTTTTATGGAAAAATGTAGTTGGTTGACATTGACTTCAAGAGATATTGCGATGTGTAATATACTGTCATGTGGACTGCCATGTTTAAATGCATTTTCAATAAATGCAATAAATAACATTGGCGGCACTTGTATGTCGTTGTCTATTTTTTTTGAGAATGAAACTTTTAATGTGTCTCTAAAGCGCACTTGCTCTAGTCCTATATAAGAAGATATGTAGAGAACCTCTTCAGAGATTGCAACAGTTTTTTTCTCAATCTGATTAAGAGTATAATCGAGCAGATTGGACAATTTTAAAATCAAGTCAGGAGTATCTTTAGACTCTGTTAGTGCTGCGCCATAAATAATATTTAGTGTGTTGAATAGAAAATGAGGGTGGATTTGCTCTTTTAGGTAATAAAGTTCTTTCTCTTTGAGCGTAAGTTGACCTTCTAGAAGTTTCTTTTCTAACGCGGTATTTCGATTAATCGCTTTGTAGTTGTATCGCAGTACTTGAACAAGTGATACCAATCCAGCAATTATATAGACAAGTATGAATACAAATAGAAAATTACGAGTGAGTAATGGCATTTGCTTCATATCATAATTAGATAAAAATATGAAGTTGATAAAAGTGATAATGATAATAAGAAATAGCGAGCCAACCATGGTGTACAGTAAGTAGGTGCTAAATAGTAGATAGCGCTTTTCAAGCAAGAACTTTGGAATTAAATAGTAGGCTATAATATAAGTTACTGTAATCGTTATTGGCAAAAGACTTGTTGCAAAGTATAAGACAAATTCTTCATTTGCTGCTGCATAGCTAAAAAAGTAAATGTAAAATAGCCATACGACTATCCACAGTATAATATGTAATGGGATAATCGCAAGATTTTTAAGCTTGAATTCATACATCTTTCAAAGATGAGAAAAATATAAGAACGATTTAATTTTTTGAGATGAACGACGAGATTCATTATGGGAATAACACTTTTACCAAGCGAGTAACCACTTAAAAGGCTTATTAGGTTATAATGTGTGTTATAATGGAAGTTGGTCGAGTTTATAAATGAGCATTGTAATACAGTTATATATTTACCTCATAAACGTTTACGAATAACTTGCCCAGCATGTTATTTTCAATCATTTAATATCAAAAGAAATATATTAACCATTAATACTATACACTATGTCACAATTAATTGATCGCATGAACGAGGGAGGGCCATTATTTATGTATCCTATTCTAGTTGTAATTATTGCAATTATCGCGCTACTTGTAATTTCTCTCATGGGAAAAAGAGCTAAGAGAGCAACCTCAGAAATTATAAGTCACCTTAGTTTATTTGCAATGATGTGGGGCTTTCTAGGTTCTACCTTGGGTTTAATTACAGCTTTTGATGCCATAGAAGGAAGCGGTAATATATCGCAACCCATGATGGCAGGCGGACTTAAAGTAGCATTGCTTTGTACGCTATTTGGTCTTTTTACCTTTGTGATTGGTAGGTTGTCTATGTTGGTACTTATTATAAAAGCACAACAAGAAGAGCGAACTAAAGTATAATTTAGAAAGTACCTGATATCCCGGCACGACCTAGACCTACATTAAAATTCCAAGTGATTTTATTCTTTTTAGTTCCGTCGGGATAGACGTTGCTTTTGTTCATGTAGTTGTCTATAGAATCTACAATAACAATACTCAATGCAGCACTAAGGGCAACATCTGTAAGCCAATGGGCTCCTCCCCAAATTCTTTGCAAAGGTGCAATAGATCCTAAGGCGTACACGCCAACTTTTACCCAAGTATTGTCAAATTGCTTTGCAATTGCATGCGCCATTGTAACAGATAGTATAGTATGGCCAGAAGGAAATGATCTAAAGCCCGCCATTCCGCTATAAGGGTTAAATTCAAATTTACCTTTGCCGTTTTCTGGTCTGCTTCTACCTGTAGAGGCTTTGAGAATGGTTTGTAACAGTCCAGCTGTAACTGCCGAAGAAGTCATCAAAGCTCCTGCTCTGCGTACCTTTTGGTTTTTAGTAAATAATCCAAATAAATATGTTCCAGCGGTCAGACCATATATTACCTGCGGACTACCCCCACGTTCTCCAACCTCGTCTAGTACTCCTGGTAAATCATCACTTCTTTTTGAAAAAAAATTATTTACATCATCATCCACAAAATAGAGTAGTGCTGTTCCTCCAGCAATGGTACCAGCCACAATCCAGTCATCTTTTTTCCATCGTAGAGGCCCTGTGTATGCGTGACCTATACCTTTGAGCATAACTTTTGTATCGTACAATGCTAGTTTTAAAACACTCAAGGTGTCTTGAGTTTGTGAAGTAATAGGTGTTTGCGCTTTGCAAAAAATAGAAAAGAAACAAATGAATATGATGGTGAAGGTCGTTTTCAAGAGGATTATAATTTAGTGTGTGAGGTTGACTAGAAAACTCACACTATGGTTGGTTTAATGGTAAACTATGTAAATAGTTTTTTCTTACGCAGTTCAAAGTTCTGGCCTAAGTATACTTTACGTACCATCTCATCTGCTGCAAGTTCCTCCGGTTCTCCATGTTTGAGAATGCTTCCCTCAAACATTAAATAAGTACGATCTGTAATAGCAAGTGTTTCTTGAACATTATGATCGGTAATAAGTATACCTATGTTTTTATCTTTAAGCTGTGCTACGATGCGCTGTATATCTTCTACTGCTACGGGGTCTACACCTGCAAAAGGTTCATCTAGTAATATAAAAGATGGAGAGGTTGCTAGTGCTCGTGCAATTTCTGTACGGCGACGTTCACCTCCAGAAAGTAAATCACCTCGGCTTTTACGTATATGACCTAAGCTAAACTCTTCTATGAGCTCCTCCATTTTATGAAGTTGCTCTTTCTTTGAGAGTTTTGTGAGTTGTAAAACACTTAATATGTTATCCTCAATGCTTAGTTTTCTAAAAACAGATGCCTCTTGCGCGAGATAACCTATTCCATTCTGAGCACGCTTGTACATGGGGTACTTTGTAATATCTTGCTGCTCTAGATAGATATTTCCACCATTAGGTTTTACAAGACCTACAATCATATAAAAGGAGGTAGTTTTTCCAGCGCCGTTAGGGCCTAGTAATCCTACGATCTCTCCTTGATTTACCTCTACAGAAATTCCTTTAACCACCTTTCGGCCTTTATAGGATTTCATTAAATTTTCAGCACGTAGTTTCATAGTAAGTAAATATACAAATTGTTTAATCCTCTGTTTTGACCTTATTATAACGTGTAAAAGTGAAAGCCATTATCAAACCAAAAAACAAAGCTTGAAATAAAATTCCAAACCAGCTTATGTTGTCATTGCTCAAATATTCAAAAGCAGTGAGTATAAGACTGTACGCCATGAAAAAGGACATAAAATATTTTAAAAATCTCTTCATGGCATACCGTTTTAATTATTTACCTGCTTTTCTCTCGTCTAGCGCTTCCCAGTATTCATAAGCGCGGCGTAAGTGAGGTATTACAATAGTTCCTCCTACAAGAGTCCCTATACTTAATGTTTCCATTACTTCTTCCTTAGTTACACCTTCATCATGACAGCTCTCGAGGTGATATTTTACACAATCATCACAACGTAACACTGTAGAGGCCACAAGTCCTAGGAGTTCTTTTGTCTTTTTATCTAGCGCACCTTCAGAAAATGCATTTGTGTCTAGGTTAAAAATACGCTTGACGATTTTGTTGTTATCGGCAAGGATTTTATCGTTCATTGTAGAACGGTAGCTATTAAAATCGTCTATAATATTATTGCTCATAGTTGTGGGGAGTAGTGGTTTTACGCTTTCGCGAAAGCGTTAAAAAATTAAATGTTACTTAAGTGATATTATGCAAGTCCTTGTTTCTTGAGTCGGCGTTTTTCTCTTCTGATAACACCTCTAGAAATAAAAATACTTACTTCATATAATATAATGATAGGTACGGCAACGATTACTTGCGTTGAAATATCTGGAGGCGTTATAATTGCCGCCAAAATTAATACAATAACTAATGCGTACTTGCGATTCTTTTTAAGGAATTCTGGAGTGACAAGCCCTATTTTAGTAAGGAAGTACATAATGATAGGTAGTTCAAATATTAATCCAGATGCTAGCACGGATGCTCTTACAAGTCCTATAAAAGAATCGATATCAAATTCATTTTGAACCGCGTCAGATATCTTGAAAGTTGCCAAAAAATTAATGGATAAAGGAGCTACAACAAAATATCCAAATGCTGCTCCTAAAAAGAAAAGTAGGGAAGCAACTACAATAAAGCCCTTACTAGATTTACGCTCATTTTCATAGAGTCCTGGAGATATAAATTTCCAAAATTCATACAGTATATATGGAAAGCCTATTACAACTCCTGCCATGATAGAAGTCCATATAGCTGCGCTAAACTGGCCAGCTACTTTTCTACTCTGGATGATAAAGTCCATATCGCCATCTGCAATACATCCTTTTTCTGCTCCAAAAAATTGGGAGATTTTACAGAGTATGTCATAAGACACGAAGTCTGGATTTTGAGGTCCAAAAATAATTTCAAAAAGAGTTCCTTTAAATATAAAAGCAACGGTACCTATTATAACTACAGCAAGGGTAGCTCTTATTAAGTGCCATCTCAATTCTTCCAAGTGGTCAAGGAAGGACATCTCATCTGGATGTTTTTTTACTTTTTTTGCCATTATGCGATTCCTTCTTTTATAAGATCGTGTATGTGCACCACGCCAGCATAGTTTCCATCTTTTTCAACTAATAACTGGGTAATATTATGTGCTTCTAAAATTTCTTTTGCATCAATCGCCATAGCATCATGACGTACAGTTTTTGGTGTAGCACTCATGATTGCGGCAGCGGTGAGACCGTCAAGTGAATCATTTTTTGAGAGCATGCGACGCAGGTCGCCGTCGGTTATAATTCCTTGGATAACTCCGTTGAGCACAACAGCGGTTACGCCTAGCATTTTATTGGTAATCTCAATAATAACCTCTTTGATACTTGCGTCGGGAGTTACTTGTGGGTTTTCATGAGTAGCGCAAATATCGTGAACAGTAAGGTACAATCTCTTGCCTAGCGAGCCACCTGGATGGTATCTTGCAAAATCACTTTCTGTAAATCCTCTCAAATCTAGCAAAGCAACAGCTACAGCATCACCTAGCACGAGCTGTACAGTGGTGCTTGTGGTAGGTGCGAGATTATTAGGGCATGCTTCTTCTTCTGTGTTTGCATGTAAAATATAGTCTGCTTCTTTACCTAAAAAGGAATCTCTGTTTGCAGTAATTGCGATGAGCGTATTTTCTGTCTTTTTAATAAGAGGTACAAGGACTTTAATCTCTGGGGTGTTTCCGCTTTTTGATATGCAGATTACAATATCATCTATTAAAATGC
The DNA here is from genome assembly GCF_000212355.1 of Dokdonia sp. 4H-3-7-5. Classification (NCBI taxonomy): domain Bacteria; kingdom Pseudomonadati; phylum Bacteroidota; class Flavobacteriia; order Flavobacteriales; family Flavobacteriaceae; genus Dokdonia; species Dokdonia sp. 4H-3-7-5. The sequence continues at coordinate 452,632 of NC_015496.1, read as the reverse complement.
TTCCTAAATCTCCATGAATAGCATCTGCTGCATGCATAAATAGTGCAGGAGTTCCTGTACTATTTAAGGTAGCAACGATTTTTTGAGCAATAATTGCGCTCTTGCCTATGCCAGTAATGACCACTCTGCCCTTAGATTTATAGATGGCTTGTACTGCTTGAGCAAATTCTTCGTCTATTAATGAACTGAGATTTGCAATCGCAGTTTGCTCAATATGAATGGTTTTCTGTGCGCTAGCAATGATTTGCTGGAAGTTGTTCAAAACTGGGTTTTGTTAAGATTTGTTTAACGTGCGGAAATTACTATCTTTAGAAAACACAAAGGTATGTAAAAATGTATTTGAATACATATGGGGACAAGGCAAATAGACTTACACGAAGAACTTAAAAGATATTTTGGCTTTAGTCAGTTCAAGGGTCTGCAGGAAGAAGTTATAAGAAGCATCGTAGGTGGTAATCACAGTTTTGTGATTATGCCCACAGGAGGTGGAAAATCATTATGTTATCAGTTACCTGCACTTATTGCAGAGGGTACTGCTATTGTGGTATCGCCACTTATAGCATTAATGAAAAACCAAGTAGATGCACTTAGAGGTATCTCACAAGAAGAGGGAATAGCTCATGTACTTAACAGTTCGCTCACTAAAGGAGAGATAAAAAAAGTAAAAGAAGATATCACTAGAGGAGTGACAAAACTCTTGTACGTGGCTCCCGAGTCACTTACTAAAGAAGAAAATGTTGAGTTTTTAAGGGGAGTTACTGTTTCTTTTTTGGCTATAGATGAAGCGCACTGTATCTCAGAGTGGGGACATGATTTTAGACCAGAATACCGTAATTTACGTAAGATTATAGGTAGAATAGGTGATAATATCCCAATTATAGCGGTAACAGCTACTGCTACTCCAAAAGTACAAGAGGATATTCTTAAAAACTTAGGGATTACAGATGCAAATACTTTTAAGGCGTCATTTAATAGGCCTAATCTATATTACGAGGTACGACCTAAAACGGCACAAGTAGATGCAGATATTATTCGTTTTGTAAAGCAAAATGAAGGTAAGAGTGGTATTATATATTGCCTCGCACGTAAGCGTGTAGAGGAGTTAGCGCAAACATTGCAAGTAAACGGACTTAAAGCGGTACCATATCATGCAGGACTCGATGCAAAAACACGAGTGAGACATCAAGATATGTTCTTGATGGAAGATGTAGATGTGGTAGTTGCTACCATAGCTTTTGGGATGGGAATTGATAAGCCAGATGTAAGATTTGTTATACATCATGACATTCCTAAAAGTATAGAGAGCTACTATCAAGAAACTGGTAGAGCGGGAAGAGATGGAGGAGAAGGACATTGTCTTGCTTTTTATGCATATAAGGACATAGAGAAGCTTGAGAAATTCATGAGTGGCAAGCCCATTGCCGAACAGGAAATAGGTCATGCCTTACTTCAAGAAGTAGTAGCTTTTGCAGAAACTAGTATGTCTAGGCGTAAATTTATACTTCACTATTTTGGAGAAGAGTTTGATAATATTACTGGAGAAGGAGGCATGCTTGATGATAACATGCGTAATCCTAAAAATCAACATGAGGCAAAAGAGGAACTTGTAAAAGTGTTATCTGTAATACGAGATACTAACGAGATCTATAAAAGTAAAGAGATTGTTCTTACGTTAAGAGGAAAGGAAAATGCTATTATTAGTTCGCATAAAACTCATGAGCAGCCATTTTTCGGTATAGGTCATGACCAGAAAAAGGAATACTGGTTTGCCCTTATACGTCAAGCTCTCGTTGCTGGATATATAAAGAAGGATATTGAGACTTATGGCGTTGTAAAAATGACACCACAAGGTCTAGATTATATAGAGAACCCTGTCTCATTTATGATGACAGATGATCATGTATTTGATGCAAATACTGATAATGCAATAGTATCTGCTCAAAAAGCAGGAGCTGGAGCCGATAAGAAGCTCCTAGAAATGCTCAAAGACTTGCGAAAAAAAGTAGCAAAGAAGCTTGATGTGCCACCATTTGTGGTTTTTCAAGACCCTTCACTAGAAGATATGTCTATTAAATACCCTGTAAGCGTAGAAGAACTTGGTAATGTACATGGAGTAGGTGATGGTAAAGCAAAGAAATACGGAAAAGAATTTGTAGCGCTCATCGATAGATATGTTTCTGATAATGAAATTTTAAGACCAGACGATCTCGTTGTAAAAAGTACAGGAGCAAATAGTGGATTAAAATTATACATTATCCAAAACGTAGATCGCAAATTACCATTGGATGACCTCGCCTCTGCAAAAGGTAAGGATATGGTAGACTTTATTAAAGAGATGGAGGCAATCGTTTTCAGCGGTACACGTCTTAATATAGATTACTGGATTAACGACATACTTGACGAAGATCAACAAGAGGAGCTTCATGATTACTTTATGGAGGCAGAGACAGATAAAATCGAAGTTGCAATGGAAGAATTTGATGGTGATTATGAAGACGAGGAGCTTCGTTTGTATAGGATCAAATTTATGAGTGAGGTGGCAAATTAGAAAATAGCTACAGAGGTTTTTGTAATCTTGGGTATGCTTTCGCGAAAGCGTACTTTATTTAAATTCTTATACGTATTGTGTTCCAAAAAGGAAAGATCGAATATCCAGTATTTAAAACCTTCATATCATGTTGAAATTAGTTTACGATATACGGCATTATTTCGAGAAACGTGGATTTTACGTTTCCTCTAGACTTGCAGACCGTCTAGGGATGCGGGCAAAGAATGTGAGACTGTTTTTTATATATGTGTCATTTGCAACATTAGGAGTAGGCTTTGCATTGTATCTTACAGTAGCGTTTTGGCTTAAATTAAAGGATCTTATTTATACAAAGCGTACTTCTGTTTTTGACCTATGAATTTGTTTTCCTTCTTTAAAAATAAAATTTATCTAGCTATAGTACTCCTAGTGACGACGTTACTTTTAGGAGTTGTTGGCTATCGTTTTATTGCAGACTATAATTGGGTAGATGCTGTTTATATGACAGTAATTACTATAACGACCGTAGGTTTTGGAGAAGTGATACCACTCACGCCTGAAGCAAAGATTTTTACAGTAATACTTATTCTATTAAGTGTTGTAATTGTAGGTTATGCTTTGACAGTGATTTCGGAGTACATAATAAGTAAGAGTTCTTATAAAGATTTAATACATAAAAAGGTGCAGCAAGAAATTGATAAAATGACAGATCACATAATTGTGTGTGGTTATGGACGTAATGGACAAGAAGCAGTGCGAAAACTCATGGCTTACAATAAACAATTTGTGGTTATTGAGATGGATTTGGATATTATTGAGCGTTTTGAAATGGACAAGAATATCCATTTTGTATATGGCAATGCAAATGAAGACGAAATATTGGAAAAAGCCGGAATCACTAAGGCATCTGCACTATTATGTGCCTTGCCTGAGGATGCAGATAATCTCTTTATCGTGCTGAGTGCACGTCAACTTAATAGTAAACTTAAGATTATAAGTAGAGCAACCGCCGAGACTTCACAGAAGAAACTAAAACTTGCAGGAGCCGACAATGTAATTATGCCTGATAAAATAGGTGGAGATCATATGGCATCGCTTGTTGTTGTGCCTGATCTTATCGAATTTTTAGATAATTTATCTGTAGTGGGGGAGGAAGATAGCATAAATGTTGAAGAAATAAGCTTTGATCAAATTTGTGCAGATGGCAATGAGGCAAGTATTAAGGAAATCGATTTGCGTTATAAGACAGGCTGTACAATTATAGGTTATAGATCTCCATCTGGGAAGTATGTTGTTAATCCAGAAGCAGATATGCGCCTTGAGAAGGAGTCAAAATTAATAGTCATAGGGCGCCCTGAACAAATCAAAAGATTGCACGAGACTTTTGGTATTTAAATATTGTTAAGGATTTTAAGATAGTTTCCTTTGAATAAGGGGCATTTTTTTGGATATTGCTAGCTGAAATTACAATAACTTAATATATCCATACTAATGAAGAAATACCTTTTATTCATTCTTTCTGTTTTTATCCCGCTGCTTTCATTTGCACAAGAAACTCAAGAAGTAGGAATTGACCAGAAAATTGACCAAGCATTTCAACCCGTTTCAGATTTCTTTTCGGCACTTGTATTTTTTGAAGTTGCAGGAACACCTTTTGTTCTTATTTTATTAGTGGCGAGTGCCGCTTTTTTTACGATTTATTTTGGATTTCCAAACATTCGATTCTTTTGGAGAGCAATTCAAACAGTACGCGGTAAATATGAAGATATCGAAAAGCATGGGGCTTCAGAGCTTTATGGTGAAGATGGTATTGCACAAGGACAAGATTTGTCTAAGGTTGATATTGAAGAGCACATTGAAAATCTAGAGGTGGATGATAGCCTGGCTATTGATGGAGACATTGTAGACACAATAAGAGATGAGAGTTCTGCAGGAGAAGTTTCTCACTTCCAAGCACTAGCCACTGCGGTATCTGGAACTGTAGGTAATGGTAATATTGCTGGTGTTGCCCTTGCTATCGCATTGGGTGGTCCGGGAGCTACATTCTGGATGATAGTTTGTGGTCTCTTAGGAATGTCTACTAAGTTTGTAGAATGTACGTTAGGTGTTCAGTATAGAGATGTGGGAGAGGACGGTACAGTATATGGTGGTCCTATGTATTATCTTACTAAAGGTTTAAAGGCGCGAGGATTTGCTACAATAGGTAAGATTGCAGCAGTAATTTTTGCAATTTTCTGTATAGGTGGTTCATTTGGAGGTGGTAACGCAGCTCAATCTAACCAAGCTACTATTGTTCTTAAGGAGATGTTTAACATGACGAGTGCAGCCTCAGGATTTATTGTAGGCATTGTACTTGCTCTAGTTGTGGGTATTATCATTATAGGTGGTATCAAGCGTATCGCTCAAGTAACAGAAAAAGTAGTGCCTTTTATGGCAATCATGTATGTGGTTGCATGTTTATATATAATTCTAAGTAATTTTAGTCTTATTGATGATGCGGTTGCACTTATAGTTCAAGAAGCATTCAACCCTACAGCTATTGGTGTAGGAGGATTTATAGGAGTATTATTAGTAGGTTTCAAAAGGGCAGCATTTTCAAATGAAGCTGGAGCAGGATCTGCATCTATTGCACACTCTGCAGTACGTACTAAATACTCAGCAAGTGAAGGTCTAGTTGCTTTACTTGAGCCATTTATCGATACAGTACTTATATGTTCGATGACTGCACTTGTGATTATTATTTTCAATTTTGGAGGAGCATTCCAGTATGGAGGTGATGGACTAGGAGCGGTAATGATAGATGGAGAATCTTTTGAAGGAGCTGGTATTACTGCAAAAGCTTTTGCAGAATATATTCCTTATTCTGATGTATTCTTAACAATTGCAGTGGTACTCTTTGCAGTGTCAACGATGATCTCATGGTCTTACTACGGGCTACAATCATGGAAATTCCTTTTCGGGCGTGGTAAGGTTGCAGATTTAGTATACAAATTATTATTCTTAACTTTTGTAGTTGTAGGAGCATCTGCAAGTATGAACTCAATATGGGCATTCTCTGATGCAATGATTTTTGCAATGGTATTCCCTAACATGGTAGGACTATTCTTCCTATTCCCTGTTGTTAAAAAGCAATTAACTAGATACCTTAATGCTATTAAGCTTAAGGAGGAAGCTATAGAGTAACACTTAATAGTATGATAAGTTTTAAATCCCATTTCATTTACGACAGACGTAAGAGGAATGGGATTTTCTTTTTTATGGCAATAATCATTGCTTGTACTGCCGTCGTCATTTTTTATAGTCCAGAATCTGAAGCGATAATATCTAAAGAAGAAGAACTTAAAGTTTTTGCGTTTCAGAAAGAGATAGATTCTCTTAAGGTAATAGAGCTTGAAAAACGTAAGCCTAAGATTTTTCCTTTCAACCCTGCATTGCTTACAGACTTCAACGGTTACAAATTTGGTATGACCACAGAGGAGATAGATAGAGTGTTACGCTTTCGCGAAAGCGGGAAATGGTTTGACTCCACCGCTCAGTTTCAAAAAGTCTCAGGAGTCTCAGATTCTTTACTTGCTGTTATGGAGCCTTATTTTAAATGGCCGAAATGGATTGAAGAGCAAAAGAAATCTCCTAAAAAGAAATCTAGTTTTAAAAATAAATGGAAAACTGCCGAAGAAAAAGGTGATCTCAATAGTGTCTCTTATGAAAAGTTGATAGCTATTGATGGTGTAGATGAAGATATAGCGACCAGAATACTTAGACATCGTGATAAAACTGGAGGATATCTAGTAGATTTTCAGCTTTACAGTGTGTTTGGTGTTGATAAAAATGTGAAACGTGCAATCCTTAATGAATACACTGTAAAGGAAAAGCCAGTGGTTAGGTTAGTAAATGTAAATACGGCAACCGCATCAGATTTATCTACCGTTCCTTTACTTAATTTTGATCTTGCCAAAGAGATAGTAGATTATCGAATTCTCAGAGAAGGGATCAAATCAATAGAAGAATTGAAAAATTTGGATGGTATGACAGACTTTAAATATGATATAATAAGTTTATATTTACATATTGATTGAAATTGCTATAAATAATTATCACATTCTTAGTGACTATTCTTTTTTTAAAGAACTACGTAGAGAATGAGATTTCCGATTGTTAAGAGTTGTAAAATTTTTATAATTGGATCGAAAAAGAAATTTTAAATATGACAAACATGTATTTTACGCAGGAGCATAACCTTTTTCGCGAAAGCTTAAGAGATTTCCTCAAAAAAGAAGTAGTACCGCATATTGATAAGTGGGAAAAGACAGGGCAGATAGAGCGTTTTATCTGGAAGAAATTTGGTGACATGGGATTCTTTGGGATTAGTTACCCTGAGGCCTATGGAGGAATGAATCTTGATTTTTTCTATACTGTTATCTTACTAGAGGAGCTACAACGTATTAACAGCGGCGGATTTGCAGCTGCTATATGGGCACATGCTTATCTTGCAATGACACACCTCAATGTAGAGGGAGATGAAAGAATAAAATCTGAATATCTTACAGCTAGTATTGCTGGAGATAAAATAGGTTGTCTATGTATCACAGAGCCTTTTGGCGGAAGTGATGTTGCAGGAATGAGAACTACGGCTGTGAAGGATGGAGATCATTACGTGATTAATGGTTCTAAAACCTTTATCACAAATGGTGTGTATTCAGATTATTTAATAGTTGCAGCTAAGACGGCTCCTGAATTAGGAGGGAAAGGGATGAGTATCTTTCTTTTAGATAGAGACATGCCGGGTGTAAGCGCTACAAAGCTGGATAAGCTAGGGTGGAGAGCATCAGATACAGGAGAGATTGCATTTGACAATGTGAAAGTACCAGTAGCAAATCTTATGGGTGAAGAGAATGCAGGTTTTGGGTACATCATGCAGCATTTTGCTTCAGAGCGTCTTATTATGGGTATAAATGCTCATGCGAGAGCAGAGTATGCTATTGAGTATGCACTAGATTACATGAAAGAGAGAATGGCCTTTGGTGTTACTATTGATAAATTTCAAGCATTACGTCATAAACTCGCAGAGCGTCAAGCAGAGGTAGAGATGTCAAAAGCTTTTAATTATACAATTGCATATCGCCTTAATAAGGGAGAGTATGTTGTAAAAGAAGCGACGATGTCAAAACTTACTGCAACAAAAATTGCAGATGAAGTAATTTATGACTGTTTACAGATGCTAGGTGGTTATGGTTATATGGAAGAGTATCCACTTGCACGTATGTTACGTGACAGTAGGCTAGGACCTATAGGTGGTGGTACCTCAGAAATACTGCGAGAAATCATTGCAAAAATGGTGATCGATAAGAAGACTTATAAAGCAAAGTCAGAAGAAATTTCAAAAAACTAAAGGATAGGGTTGCAGGGTTACTTTTAAAACGTATATTTGCAGCCTGAAAACCGAATAAGAACTTAAAGAAAGGAGGTCCCACTATGTTAATTATACCAGTAAAAGACGGAGAAAATATAGATAGAGCGCTTAAACGTTTTAAGCGTAAATTTGATCGCACAAAAACTATGCGTAATCTTAGAGAGCGTAAGCAGTTTACTAAGCCTTCTGTAGTAAGAAGACGTGAGATTCAAAAAGCATCGTACATCCAAGGGATGAGGGATGCAGAGAATATCTAGCATTTATTAATCCGTTGTCATGCAAAGCATGATCTGGATTAACAGGGAGATTAAACCTCTCTAAATCATATAAAACCGTTGTGTTGTAAAGTTTATCTTTACAGTGCAACGGTTTTTTATTTTAGACATATGTTAATTTTAATAATCTATCTTATTTATGTCATTGGTCTCTTTTCTTGATTATCTCAGTCTTGAGAAAAACTATAGTAAGCATACAGTTATAGCTTATGAAAAAGATGTGCTTGAGTTTTTGGCTTTCGTCAAAATAACTTTTGATGAAAGTAATCTAGTAGATATTCACTATGCGCAAATCCGATCTTGGATTGTAAGTCTTGTTGATAACGACGTTTCTAACCGAACGGTCAATAGAAAGATATCTTCGTTAAAGGCTTATTATAAATTTTTACTTAAAATAGGTGAGGTAGAAGCTTCGCCACTTGCGAAGCATACATCATTAAAAACTCCCAAGCGACTACAAATTCCATTTTCTGAAGTAGAGGTGGGAGCTGTCTTTGATCGGTTAAAGGAAGCTGATGATTTTGCAACGTTAAGAGACTTATTAATAGTGGAGCTTCTGTATGCAACTGGAATGAGACGTGCTGAGCTAGTGGATCTGACTGTGGGGAGCATTGATGTCGTTCAGAAAACCATAAAAATTATAGGTAAACGTAATAAGGAGCGCATCGTTCCTATGCTTTCTAGTGTGGTTGTTACCTATGATAGGTATATAGCTGTTAGGTCTTCTGTAGCTAGTAGTGGTGAAGATGCTCTCTTGGTGACTAATAAAGGTGCTAAAATTTATAGCACCCTTGTGTACAGGATAATTAATCGTTACTTTAGTGAGACGTCAGATAAGTTAAAAACGAGTCCGCATATATTGAGACACTCGTTTGCAACACATTTACTTAATCAGGGTGCAGATTTAAATATTGTGAAAGAGTTATTGGGACATGCTAGTCTTGCATCAACGCAAGTTTATACTCATAATAGTGTGCAAGCCCTCAAAGATGTTTACTCTAAAGCGCATCCTCGCAATAAGAAATGATAATTGGCGTAATGTAAAAGAACACTTATAAGTAGGTGTTTAAGTTATGAACTTTAAATATATAATCTTATGAAAGTAACTGTAGAAGCGCCAAAATTTGATGCAGATGTAAAACTCATTGAATTCATTGAAAAAAAAGTGGGAAAGCTTGAGCATTTTTATGATAAGATAATTCACGCAGATGTATTTTTAAAATTAGAGCCCAATGTGAAGCCAAATAATAAAATTGTCGAGCTATTAATCAGTGTTCCAGGGGATGAATTTATAGTAAAGAAAACGGCTAAGTCTTTTGAAGAGGCTACTGATGGGTGTGTACAGTCTATGGAGAGGATGCTTTTGAAGAGAAAAGAGAAAATTAGGTCTTAATTTTTTTGATTTTTTATTGAAAAAAAATTGGATAAGTATAATAATTAGTTATCTTCGCAGTCCGTTAGAAATAGCGGACTTTTTTATGCCTCTTAAAAGAGGTGTATGTAAGTAAAAAGCCGATGTAGCTCAGCTGGCTAGAGCAGCTGATTTGTAATCAGCAGGTCGTGGGTTCGAGTCCCTCCATCGGCTCTTTTTTTAACCGAAATAAAAAGGTTAAAAAGTTCTTTAAAATATTGTTTTATTATTCAAAATTAATACGTAGTTTTGCGCACTGAATTTTGACAATACAATGGGGAGATACTCAAGCGGCCAACGAGGACTGACTGTAACTCAGTTGTTTTTAACTTCGCAGGTTCGAATCCTGCTCTCCCCACACCTTTAATTTCATTATCACTTATGTTAGTGAGGTTATAAACGCGGGAGTAGCTCAGTTGGTAGAGCGTCAGCCTTCCAAGCTGAATGTCGCCAGTTCGAACCTGGTCTCCCGCTCTAAATGCCTTTGAGGTGTTGAGCTTTCGCGAAAGCGTAAAAAAAATCCGCCGACGTAGCTCAGGGGTAGAGCGTTTCCTTGGTAAGGAAGAGGCCACGGGTTCAATTCCCGTCGTTGGCTCAAAAAGAATTAATAACAATGAGTGCTGGTCGCACTCACTTTTCGTGTTTAAATGAGAAGGTATTCGATCAATAGTAAACTAGTACACTAATAATAACTAAGATTAAATAATTACATTATGGCAAAGGAAACATACGATCGTTCGAAACCCCATTTAAATGTTGGAACTATCGGACACGTAGATCACGGTAAAACAACTTTAACAGCTGCGATTACAAAAGTATTGGCAGATGCGGGTTATTCAGAAGCTTCTGCTTTTGATCAAATTGATAATGCTCCTGAGGAAAAAGAAAGAGGTATAACAATAAACTCTTCACACGTTGAGTATGCGACAGCAAACCGTCACTATGCACACGTTGATTGTCCAGGTCACGCCGATTATGTAAAGAATATGGTAACTGGTGCTGCTCAAATGGACGGTGCTATACTTGTTGTTGCTGCTACAGATGGTCCAATGCCACAAACACGTGAGCACATCCTTCTTGGTCGTCAGGTAGGTATTCCTCGTATCGTTGTATTCATGAATAAAGTGGATATGGTTGATGATGAAGAATTACTTGAGCTTGTAGAGATGGAGATCAGAGATCTTCTTTCTTTCTACGAGTATGATGGAGATAACGGTCCTGTAATTGCTGGTTCTGCTCTTGGAGCATTAAACGGTGAGCAAAAATGGGTTGATACGGTATTAGAGCTTATGGCTGCTGTTGATGCTTGGATTGAAGAGCCACTTCGTGAGACTGAAAAGCCTTTCCTTATGCCAATAGAAGATGTATTCTCTATTACAGGTCGTGGAACTGTTGCTACAGGTCGTATCGAAACTGGTATTGCAAACACTGGAGATCCTGTTGAGATCATTGGTATGGGTGCAGAAAAACTTACATCTACTATTACTGGTATTGAAATGTTCCGTCAGATCCTTGATAGAGGAGAGGCTGGAGATAACGCTGGTATCCTTTTAAGAGGTATTGAGAAGTCAATGATCTCTAGAGGAATGGTAATTGTTAAGCCAGGATCAGTAACACCACACGCTAAGTTTAAAGCTGAGGTTTACATCCTTAAGAAAGAAGAAGGTGGACGTCACACTCCATTCCACAATAACTACCGTCCACAGTTTTACGTACGTACAACTGATGTAACTGGTAACATCATGCTTCCTGATGGAGTTGAGATGGTTATGCCTGGAGATAACTTAACTATTACTGTTGAGCTTATTCAGCCTATCGCACTTAGCTTAGGTCTTCGTTTTGCTGTCCGTGAAGGTGGTAGAACTGTAGGAGCTGGTCAGGTAACTGAGATATTAGATTAATTCTAGTCTATAGATAAAAAGTAAAGGTGTCTTGTTTTGCAAGACGCCTTGACTTTTGTTAAGAGGGGTTCTATTTAGCTTTCGCGAAAGTGTTGCTTGTTGAAGTCCTAAGTTTATGAATAATAACGATAATTTCTTTTGAAATTTGAGATTCAAAACTTAAAGTATACGGGATTAGCTCAGTTGGTAGAGCACTGGTCTCCAAAACCAGGTGTCGTGAGTTCGAGTCTCTCATCCCGTGCAACTTGAATTAGCTTTAAAATTAATTTTTTGAGCTAATTTATATTTTGAAAACATTAGAACATCTTGGCGCTTGCTAGGTGTTTGTTTAGAAAGAAATAACTATTATGGCTGGATTAATTAATTACGTTCAAGAATCATATAATGAGCTTAGAAACCACGTAACGTGGACGCCGCTTCCAGAAGCGCAACGTCTAATGGTGGTGGTTGCTGTGTTTTCTATAATTTTTTCATTGGCTATTTGGGGTGTTGATACCGTTTTTAGTAATGTGATTAAGTTATATTTTGATAAAGTAGTTGGAACAAATTAATTCAAGCAAGATGGCTAAGACAAGTAACACGAAACAGTGGTATGTGGTAAGGGCCGTTAGTGGTCAAGAGAATAAAGTAAAGGCGTATATCGAGCAAGAAATTTCTCGTTTAAATCTTGAGGATAGTATTGAAGAGGTGTTAGTGCCTACTGAGAAAGTTATCCAAATCCGTAATGGTAAAAAGGTTAACAAAGAGCGTGTTTATTTTCCGGGATATATAATGGTTAAAGCTAATCTTGGCGGAGAAATTCCTCACATTATTAAGTCTATTAATGGTGTAATTGGTTTCCTTGGTGAGGTTAAAGGTGGGGATCCTGTTCCATTGCGCAAGTCTGAAGTTAATCGTATGTTAGGTAAGGTAGATGAGCTTGCTGTAAAGCAAGACAGTATATCTATACCTTTCACTATAGGTGAGACAATCAAGGTGATTGATGGTCCATTTAATGGATTTAACGGTACGGTGGAGAAAGTGAATGAGGAAAAGCGTAAGCTTGAGGTGATGGTAAAGATATTCGGAAGAAAAACTCCGTTAGAGCTTAGCTATATGCAAGTGGAAAAAGTATAAGAGATTAATTGTTACATTAATATATTTTAGATTTTGTTCTATGCTTCCACATTATGAACAGGTCTGTTTAAATTTTTAGAAATGGCAAAAGAAGTAAGTAAGGTTGTTAAGTTACAAGTACGTGGAGGGGCTGCAAATCCTTCTCCACCAGTAGGACCTGCTTTAGGTGCAGCCGGTGTAAACATCATGGAGTTCTGTAAGCAGTTTAATGCTAGAACTCAAGATAAAGCTGGTAAAGTGCTTCCTGTTGCGATAACTGTTTATAAGGATAAGTCTTTTGATTTTGTAATCAAAACTCCTCCAGCAGCAGTTCAATTATTGGAAGCAGCTAAAGTTAAAAGTGGTTCTGGTGAGCCTAACCGTAAGAAAGTTGCAAAAGTTACTTGGGATCAAGTACGTGCAATTGCAGAGGACAAGATGCCTGATTTAAATGCATTTACAATTGATAGTGCAATGAAGATGGTGGCTGGTACAGCTCGTTCAATGGGAATAACGGTTAAAGGTGGAGATGCTCCAGCTTAACAGCTTAAAACAAAATTAAAATGGCAAAATTAACAAAAAAGCAAAAAGAAAATCAGACTAAGATTGAAGCGGGTCAAACCTACAATCTTGCTGATGCTTCTGCTTTAATTAAAGAAGTAAGTAACGTAAACTTTGATCCTTCTGTAGATATTGCTGTACGTCTTAATGTTGACCCTCGTAAAGCTAACCAGATGGTTCGTGGAGTGGTTACATTACCTCACGGTACTGGTAAGGATGTAAAGGTGCTTGCACTTGTTACTCCAGACAAGGCTGCAGAGGCTCAAGAGGCTGGTGCAGATTACGTAGGACTAGACGAGTACCTTGAGAAAATCAAAGGTGGTTGGACAGACGTAGATGTAATTATTACTATGCCTAGTGTAATGGGTAAATTAGGACCTTTAGGACGTGTCTTAGGGCCACGTGGTTTAATGCCTAACCCTAAGACTGGTACAGTTACTATGGATATTGCAAAAGCAGTATCTGATGTAAAAGCAGGTAAGATTGACTTTAAGGTTGATAAAACTGGTATCATTCACGCTTCTGTAGGTAAAGCATCTTTTGATGCTGAGAAAATTGCAGGAAACGCAAGAGAATTAATAACAACATTAGTAAAGCTTAAACCTACTACGGCAAAAGGTGTTTACATAAAGAGTATTTTTATGTCAAGTACAATGAGCCCATCTGTAGAGGTAGATGCTAAGCGATTCGCTACTGACTAGTTCAAATTTTAAATTATGACAAGAGAAGAAAAATCAATAGTAATTAAAGATTTAACTGCGCAGTTAGGGGATAATGTACATATTTATCTTGCAGATATATCTGGTTTAGATGCAGGTGCGACTTCTAATTTACGTCGTGCATGTTTTAAAGCAGGAGTTAGTCTAGCAGTAGTTAAAAACACATTGCTGTCAAAGGCAATGGAGGCATCAGATAAGGATTTTGCAGAACTTCCAAATGTATTAAAAGGAAACACTGCAATCATGTTTGCCGAGACGGGTAATGCACCTGCTAAGGTTATTAAAGAATTTCGTAAGAAATCTGATAAGCCTTTATTAAAAGGAGCATTTATTGAAGAAGCTATTTATGTTGGGGACGATCAACTTGATAGTCTGGTAAATATCAAATCGAGAGAAGAACTCATTGGAGACATCGTTGGATTGCTTCAGTCACCTGCTAAGAACGTTGTTAGCGCTCTTAAGTCAAGTGGAGGTAAACTCGCAGGTATTATCAAAACCCTTTCTGAGAAGGAAGGATAATTAGTACGCACTATTATTTATTATATAACAATTACAATTTTCAAAAACGATAGAAAATGGCAGATTTAAAAGATTTCGCAGAACAATTAGTTAACCTTACAGTAAAAGAAGTAAACGAGTTAGCTACTATTTTAAAAGATGAATACGGTATCGAGCCTGCTGCTGCTGCAGTAGTAGCTGGACCAGCTGGAGCTGGAGCTGAAGCTGCTGAGGAAAAGTCAGAATTTGACGTGATCCTTAAGGCTGCTGGTAGTTCTAAACTTGCTGTAGTTAAACTTGTAAAAGAATTAACTGGAGCTGGACTTAAAGATGCAAAAGAGCTTGTAGATAATGCACCATCTCCTATTAAGGAAGGTGTTTCTAAAGACGAAGCTGAAGCACTTAAAGCTCAATTAGAAGAAGCTGGTGCAGAGGTTGAGCTTAAGTAAGCTTACCATAATAACTAGATAAAGGTTTAGGTTAATTGTACTTCTTCGGGAGTACGATTATACCTAAACCATTTGTCGTATAAGATGGTTACCTTTTTTGTAACTCGATATTTACTTGATTTTAATCGTACATAATAAATCATATTTAAACTTGCTAAGGGGCAAGTTTAGTTCTAATCAAATTCCGTTCGTTGATGATGCAAGATGCAAAACAAGGAGAAAGAATCAGTTTCTCATCGGTAAAGAATAGACCTGATTATCCAGACTTTTTGGATATTCAAGTAAAGTCTTTCCAAGATTTTTTCCAACTGGAAACAAAGTCTGATGAGAGAGGTGATGAGGGTCTTTATAATACTTTTCTCGAGAACTTCCCAATTACAGATACTCGTAACAACTTTGTACTCGAGTTTTTAGATTATTTCGTTGACCCACCAAGGTACTCTATTCAAGAGTGTATTGAACGTGGTCTTACATATAGTGTGCCTTTAAAAGCACGTCTAAAATTATACTGTACTGACGAAGAGCACGAGGATTTTGAAACTATTGTACAAGATGTATATCTAGGTACAATTCCATACATGACTCCTAGCGGAACATTTGTGATCAATGGCGCAGAGCGTGTTGTTGTTTCTCAACTACACCGTTCACCTGGAGTTTTCTTTGGACAATCGTTCCACGCAAATGGAACAAAATTATATTCTGCCCGAGTAATTCCTTTTAAAGGATCTTGGATAGAATTTGCGACAGATATTAATAGCGTTATGTACGCATATATCGATCGTAAAAAGAAATTACCTGTTACTACACTTTTCCGTGCAATCGGTTTTGAAAGAGATAAAGATATCCTTGAAATCTTTGACCTTGCAGAAGAAGTAAAAGTTTCTAAAACAGGATTAAAAAAATATTTAGGTCGTAAGCTTGCTGCGCGTGTTCTTAACACATGGCATGAAGACTTCGTAGATGAAGATACTGGTGAAGTAGTTTCTATCGAGCGTAACGAGATTGTACTTGACCGTGATACCGTATTAGAAAAAGAGCATGTAGAAGAAATTCTTGAAGCTGGAGCTAAGACTGTATTACTTCACAAAGAAGATAATCAGCAAGCAGATTATGCGATTATCCATAATACACTACAAAAGGATCCAACAAACTCAGAAAAAGAGGCTGTTGAACATATCTATAGACAACTACGTAATGCTGAGCCGCCAGATGAGGAAACAGCACGTGGTATTATTGATAAATTATTCTTCTCAGACCAACGCTATAACTTAGGTGAAGTAGGTCGTTACAGAATGAATAAAAAACTAGGTCTTGATATTGAGATGGATAAGCAAGTGCTTACTAAGCTTGATATTATTACCATTATTAAGTATTTAATTGAGTTGATCAATGCAAAAGCAGAGATTGATGATATTGATCACTTATCAAACCGTCGTGTACGTACAGTTGGGGAGCAATTATCTGCACAATTTGGTGTAGGTCTTGCACGTATGGCTCGTACTATTCGTGAGCGTATGAACGTTCGTGATAACGAAGTTTTTACCCCTATTGACTTGATTAATGCAAAGACATTGTCTTCTGTTATTAATTCTTTCTTTGGAACAAACCAGTTATCACAATTTATGGATCAAACCAATCCTCTTGCAGAGATAACGCACAAGCGTCGTCTTTCTGCTCTTGGACCTGGAGGTCTATCTCGTGAGCGTGCTGGATTTGAGGTACGTGATGTTCACTATACACACTACGGAAGACTATGTCCAATTGAAACACCAGAGGGACCAAACATTGGTCTTATTTCATCTCTTGCAGTATATGCAAAGGTGAATAACATGGGATTCATTGAGACTCCATATAGAAAAGTAGAAAACGGTAAAATCGATCTAAAATCTGAACCACTTTATTTAAGTGCAGAGGAGGAAGAAGGGATGTTAATTGCACAAGCAAACAACCCGATGGATGATAGCGGGGCAATTACTGAAGAAAAAGTAATTGCACGTATGGAAGGAGATTTTCCAGTTGTAGATCCTGATACCGTACACTATGCAGATGTCTCTCCTAACCAGATTGCTTCTATATCTGCATCTCTTATTCCATTCTTGGAGCATGATGATGCAAACCGTGCATTGATGGGATCAAACATGATGCGCCAGGCAGTGCCACTTATTATGGCAGATGCGCCTATCGTGGGAACAGGTCTGGAACGTCAAGTAGCTACAGATTCTAGAGTACTTATTAACGCAGAAGGTGCGGGTACTGTTGAGTATGTTGATGCAAACATGATTACTATCAAATATGATCGTACGGAAGATGAGCGTCTAGTTAGTTTTGACGAAGATTCTAAATCATATAACCTTATTAAGTTCCGTAAAACGAACCAAGGAACAAATATCAACTTGAAGCCTATTGTAAAAGTAGGTGATAGAGTAGAAAAGGGTCAAGTATTATGTCAAGGGTATGCTACCGAGAAAGGGGAGCTTGCACTAGGACGTAACATGAAGGTTGCCTTCATGCCTTGGAAAGGATATAACTTTGAGGATGCGATCGTAATATCTGAAAAGGTAGTACGTGATGATATCTTTACTTCTATTCACATTGATGAGTATTCTCTTGATGTGCGTGATACTAAGTTAGGAAACGAAGAGCTTACTAATGATATCCCTAACGTTTCTGAGGAAGCTACTAAGGATCTTGATGAGCACGGAATGATCCGTATAGGAGCAGAGGTAAAACCTGGAGATATATTAATAGGTAAGATTACTCCAAAAGGAGAATCTGATCCTACTCCAGAAGAAAAACTTTTACGTGCAATCTTTGGAGACAAAGCTGGTGATGTAAAAGATGCTTCTCTTAAAGCTTCACCTTCTTTACATGGTGTGGTTATCAATAAGAAGTTGTTTGCAAGAGCAATAAAAGATAAGCGCAAGCGTGCAAAGGATAAAGAAGATATCGCTGTTCTTGAGAATGAGTATGATGATAAGTTTGATGATTTACAAGCTGTAGTAATTGAAAAATTATTTAAGCTAGTAAACGGTAAAACTGCTCAAGGTGTTATGAATGATTTAGGTGAGGAAGTTCTTCCTAAAGGAAAGAAATTCACTCTTAAGATGCTTAACTCTGTAGAAGATTACACGCACCTTACGCAAGGTACTTGGACTACAGACGATAAGACTAATACACTTATAGCAGATTTATTACATAACTATAAGATTAAAGAAAACGATCTACAAGGAAACTTACGTCGTGAGAAATTTACAATTTCTGTAGGAGATGAATTACCAGCTGGTATTATCAAACTTGCAAAAGTGTACATTGCCAAAAAACGTAAGCTTAAAGTAGGTGATAAAATGGCAGGACGTCACGGTAACAAAGGTATCGTTGCTCGTATCGTTCGTCAAGAAGATATGCCATTCCTTGAGGATGGAACTCCAGTAGATATCGTTCTTAACCCACTTGGTGTACCATCTCGTATGAACATCGGGCAGATTTATGAAACGGTACTAGGATGGGCTGGTCAAAAATTAGGAAGAACGTATGCGACGCCTATTTTTGATGGAGCTACATTAGATCAGATTAATGCACTTACTGATGAGGCGGGTATTCCACGTTTTGGACATACTTACTTATATGATGGAGGTACGGGAGATCGTTTTGATCAACCAGCAACAGTAGGAGTTATCTATATGCTTAAACTAGGACACATGGTAGATGATAAGATGCACGCGCGTTCTATCGGACCATACTCTCTTATTACGCAGCAACCTCTTGGAGGTAAGGCGCAGTTTGGAGGTCAGCGTTTTGGTGAAATGGAGGTTTGGGCTCTTGAGGCATATGGAGCTTCGGCAACATTGCGTGAGATCTTAACTGTAAAATCTGATGACGTGATTGGTCGTGCTAAGACGTATGAAAGTATTGTAAAAGGAGAGCCTATGCCAGAGCCGGGACTTCCTGAATCTTTCAACGTATTGATGCATGAGCTTAAAGGACTGGGACTAGACATTCGTCTAGAGAATAAGTAAATGGTTTTTGGAAAGCGGAGTCTTTTGAGGTTCCGCTTTCGCGAAAGCGTAACAATAACCATTCACAACAATAATTAATTCGACATATACAGAATTATGGCAAGAAATAATGATAATGTACAACAGCCGAAGTTTAATGCTATCTCGATCGGTCTTGCGTCTCCAGAATCTATTCTAGGGGCATCAAGAGGAGAAGTTTTAAAGCCGGAAACAATAAACTACCGTACGCACAAGCCAGAGCGTGACGGGTTGTTCTGTGAGCGTATTTTTGGTCCTGTAAAGGACTATGAGTGTGCTTGTGGTAAATATAAAAGAATACGCTACAAAGGGATCGTGTGTGATCGTTGTGGTGTTGAAGTAACAGAAAAGAAAGTACGTCGTGATCGCGTGGGGCACATTAATCTTGTGGTTCCTGTTGCACACATTTGGTACTTTAGATCGTTACCTAACAAAATAGGTTACTTACTTGGTCTTCCATCTAAGAAATTAGATATGATCATTTACTACGAGCGTTATGTGGTTATACAACCAGGTATTGCAAAGAGTGAAGAAGGTGAGGAGCTTAACAAGATGGATTTCTTAACAGAAGAGGAGTATTTAAATATACTTGATAGTCTTCCTCAAGAAAACCTATATCTTGATGACGAGGATCCAAACAAATTTATCGCCAAAATGGGTGCTGAGTGTTTGATCGACCTTCTTAAAAGAATTGATCTTGATGAGCTTTCTTATGAGTTACGTCACAAGGCAAATAATGAGACGTCTAAACAACGTAAAACGGAGGCGCTTAAACGTCTTCAAGTTGTAGAGGCACTTCGTGATTCAAACAAGAATCGTGAGAATCAACCTGAGTGGATGATTATGAAGGTTGTACCAGTAATTCCACCAGAATTACGCCCACTAGTGCCACTAGATGGAGGTCGCTTTGCAACATCAGATTTAAATGACCTCTATCGTCGTGTAATTATACGTAACAACCGTCTTAAGAGATTGATGGAAATCAAGGCTCCTGAGGTAATTTTACGTAACGAGAAGCGTATGCTACAGGAATCTGTAGATTCACTTTTTGATAACACTCGTAAGTCATCTGCAGTTAAAACAGATTCTAACAGACCATTAAAGTCTCTTTCTGATTCTTTAAAAGGTAAGCAAGGGCGTTTTCGTCAAAACTTACTTGGTAAGCGTGTGGATTATTCAGCACGTTCTGTAATTGTTGTTGGACCTGAGCTTAAATTGTTTGAATGTGGTATTCCTAAAGGAATGGCTGCAGAGCTTTATAAGCCATTTGTAATCCGTAAGCTTATTGAGCGTGGGATTGTAAAGACAGTAAAATCAGCAAAGAAAATAATAGACAAAAAAGAGCCAGTAGTTTGGGATATTTTAGAGAATGTTCTTAAAGGACACCCTATCCTCCTTAACCGTGCTCCTACGCTTCACCGTCTAGGTATACAGGCCTTCCAGCCTAAACTTATTGAAGGTAAAGCAATACAGTTACACCCATTAGTATGTACAGCATTTAACGCCGATTTTGACGGTGACCAGATGGCAGTACACTTACCATTGGGACCTGAAGCGATACTTGAGGCGCAGCTATTAATGCTTGCTTCTCATAATATCCTAAACCCTGCAAACGGTGCTCCAGTAGCAGTACCTTCTCAGGATATGGTATTAGGTCTTTACTATATGACAAAGGCCAGAAAATCGACTCCAGAATTTCACGTAAAAGGAGAAGGAATCACTTTCTATTCTGCAGAAGAGGTAAACATTGCCTACAATGAAAAGCGTGTAGATATTAATGCTATCATTAAAATACGTGCTAAGGATTTTAATGAAAATAAAGAGCTTGTTTATAAAGTAATGGAGACGACTGTAGGTCGTGTGCTATTTAATGAAGCTGTGCCAGAAGCTGCTGGATATATTAACGAAGTATTGACTAAGAAGTCTCTTCGTGATATCATCGGTGGGATTCTTAAAGTGACTAGTGTACCTGTAACAGCAGATTTCCTTGACCGTATCAAAACGATGGGTTATGGATTTGCATTCCGCGGTGGACTATCGTTCTCTCTTGGAGATATTATTATCCCGAAGGAGAAGCAGGAAATGATTGATGATGCAAACGAGCAAGTGGAAGGTATTACTGGATCTTATAACATGGGTCTTATTACTAACACAGAGCGTTATAACCAAGTTATTGATGTATGGACATCAACAAACGCGACTCTCACGGAGCTTTCTATGAAGCGTATTCGTGAGGATCAACAAGGGTTTAACTCGGTGTACATGATGCTTGACTCTGGAGCACGTGGATCTAAGGAGCAGATACGTCAGCTTACTGGTATGCGTGGTCTTATGGCAAAACCTAAAAAATCTAACGATGGAGGTGGTGCTATTATTGAAAACCCTATTCTTTCTAACTTTAAGGAAGGTCTTTCAATTCTTGAGTACTTTATCTCAACACACGGTGCTCGTAAAGGTCTTGCAGATACAGCCTTAAAAACGGCAGATGCAGGTTACTTAACCCGTCGTCTTGTAGATGTATCACAAGATGTTATTATTAATAGTACAGATTGTGGTACATTAAGAGGAGTAGAAGTAGCAGCTCTTAAGAAAAACGAAGAGGTTATTGAATCTCTAAGTGCACGTATAATAGGTCGTACATCTCTTAATGATGTTATCAACCCACTTACTAACGAAGTGATTGTTGAAGCAGGAGCAGAGATAGACGAAGATATAGCAGATCTTATAGGTGCTGCACCAATAGAAACTGTAGAGGTTCGTTCTGCGCTTACTTGTGAGGCTACGAAAGGAATTTGTGTGAAATGTTACGGTCGTAACCTAGCAACTAACAAAACGGTGCAAATGGGTGAAGCTGTAGGAGTAGTAGCAGCACAATCTATTGGAGAACCAGGTACACAGCTTACGCTTCGTACATTCCACGTAGGAGGGGTAGCAGGAGGCGTGTCTGAGGATTCTAGTGTAACAGCTAAATTCCCTGGACTACTTGAGATCGAAGATCTTAAGACTGTAACTGGACAAGATAACGAAGGAAACGATGTTCAAATCGTAATCTCTCGTACATCTGAAGCAAAAGTATCTGATCCTAAAACGGGTATCACATTAAGTACAAATACAATTCCTTACGGTTCACAAATATTTGCCAGCTCTGGTGATAAAGTGAAAGCTGGAGATGTAATCTGTAAGTGGGATCCATTTAACGGTGTAGTTATTTCAGAATTTGCTGGAAAAATTAAGTTTGAGTCTATTGAGCAAGGTATTACATACCGTGTAGAAACAGATGAGCAAACAGGTTTCCAAGAAAAAGTAATATCTGAATCTAGAGATAAGAAGAAGATACCAACATTGATTATTGAGGATAGCAAAGGAAACGCGCTTCGTTCTTACAACTTACCAGTAGGAGCTCACCTTATGATTGATGATGGAGATAAAATTAAAGAAGGTAAGATTCTTGTAAAAATACCTCGTAGGTCTGCAAAGGCTGGGGATATTACAGGGGGTCTTCCACGTGTAACTGAATTATTTGAAGCACGTAACCCATCTAACCCAGCAGTAGTGTCTGAAATAGACGGTGTGGTTTCATTTGGTAAAATCAAACGTGGTAACCGTGAGATAATCGTAGAGTCTAAACTTGGAGAAATCAAGAAGTACTTAGTGAAGTTATCTAATCAGATTCTAGTTCAAGAAAATGATTATGTACGCGCAGGTATGCCACTTTCT
Source organism: Dokdonia sp. 4H-3-7-5 (assembly GCF_000212355.1). Lineage (NCBI taxonomy): Bacteria > Pseudomonadati > Bacteroidota > Flavobacteriia > Flavobacteriales > Flavobacteriaceae > Dokdonia > Dokdonia sp. 4H-3-7-5. The sequence goes on along the minus strand of NC_015496.1, from coordinate 430,035 downwards.
GATGGATCTGTGACACCTAATGATATTCTTAATATCAAAGGGCCGTCTGCAGTACAGCAGTACCTAGTAAACGAAGTACAAGAAGTATATCGTCTACAAGGGGTGAAGATTAACGATAAGCACTTTGAAGTTGTTGTGCGCCAGATGATGCGTAAAGTACGTATACAAGATCCAGGAGATACTATCTTCCTAGAGAATCAATTGGTACACAAAGCAGACTTCATTGAAGAAAATGATGCAATGTACGGTATGAAAGTCGTAGAAGACGCAGGAGAATCTGAGAGCCTTAAACCAGGTCAACTCGTTTCACCACGTGAGCTTCGCGATGAAAACTCTTTACTTAGAAGAGAAGATAAGAATCAAGTTACAGCTCGTGATGTAAGTCCAGCTACAGCTTCTCCTATCCTTCAAGGTATTACAAGAGCATCGCTACAGACTAAGTCATTTATCTCTGCAGCATCATTCCAAGAGACAACAAAAGTATTAAACGAAGCTGCTGTAAGCGGTAAGATTGATCACTTAGAAGGTCTTAAGGAGAATGTAATTGTAGGTCATAAAATTCCAGCAGGAACGGGAATGCGTCGTTACGATAATATACTCGTAGGAAGCAAAGAAGATCTTGAGAATATGATGACTGAAAAGCAAGAAGTAAATTACAACTAGTATATAGTTTGAGTTTTTTAATCTTTTAAGAAACAAAAGCTTTAATAATGTTTAAAACCCGTTCAGCAACGCTGAGCGGGTTTTGTATTTTATATGACTAATCATTGCTTAGATTATGTTCGTTTTTTCGTGTCAAGAGAAATGCGCATTAGATCATTTACGCTTTCGCGAAAGCGTAATTATTTTTATAATTTATAGTTGCATTAGAACGATTTCTATGATTTTTCACATCGAAAATGGTGATGAGTATTTACCACTATTTGAAGTAATGCTACTATTTTAATGTGAAAATCCTGTTATCAAATCACTCACCGAAAAGTTGAGAAGATCTGCAAGAATTTCAATGTGTAATGAGCAATATGAAGGAATTATTTACTTTTTTATCTAGGCGCTACTAGACGTATCTAATGCTTTCGTTGTTAGTTTGACTTTTAGCCTTTTCATTTATATAATTGGACTAGAACGTGCTGTATTGAATAAAAGTTGAACACTTTTAAGTGAAAATAAGAATCATTATCTCATTTTTTTTCTGACATAAACGAAATGTTAATTTTAAATCGTAAATTTCTTAAACAAAACTTAATTTGAGATATTTAATATATCTTCGATCATTTTTTTTAGTACTTTTTTTTAGATTTAACCCCTACTTTTTTGGAAGACACACAAAATAAGAAGCATATAATTGTTGCTGTAGGAGCCAGTGCTGGTGGCCTAGAGGCTCTTAATGCCTTTTTTAATAATGTAGTAGAAAATTATGATTACAGTTATATAATCATACAACATTTATCGCCAGACCACAAAAGCCTCATGGCAGAGTTGTTGTCAAAAAAAACAAACGTTCCTATTGTCGCTGTTACAAATGACTCTGAAATCAAAAGAAGTCATATATATGTTATACCTCCTTCAATGAATCTCATCATTGAAAATGGACATCTTATTTTATTGAATAAACCAGTAGCCAAAACGCTCAATCTTCCTATAGATTTATTCATGAGTTCCCTTGCAGAAGCTTATGGAAAGGAAGCCGTAGGCGTTATATTGAGTGGTACAGGTAGTGATGGTACAAAAGGCGTGCAAGCTATCAAAGAACATGGAGGAGTTGTACTTGTACAGCAACCAGATGAGGCTAGCTTTGATGGGATGCCTACAAGCGCTATAAATAGTGGTAATGTAGACTATATTGTGCCCGCAGGAGAAATGATAGATGAAATACATCGCTATTTTAATAATGAGGATGTGTTTAATTTTAAGGAAGATATTTCTACAGAAGATAATGAACGTTTGCGTTCCATTTTAAATATCCTCCATACTAATACAAATATAAATTTCAATTACTACAAGCGTCCTACGATTCTGAGACGAACAGAAAGGCGTATGCAAAACCTTAAAATGGGTAGTTTTGATCAATATATAGCATATCTTAAAATTCATCCAGAAGAGGTTTCTGTGTTATATAGGGAGTTTTTAATAGGAGTCACAAAATTTTTTAGAGATACAAATGCTTGGAATTTACTAGAGGCGGAGACCATACCAGGTATTGTAAGAAATAAAAGGGATGGAGATACTATAAAAGTTTGGGATGTGGCTTGCTCTACAGGAGAAGAGGCATATTCAATGGCGTTGCTTTTTCAAGAAGAAATAGATCGTCAGGAAAAGGATATAAAGCTCAAAATATTTGCTACAGATATTTCTGAAGAGCACATAGCACTTGCATCTCAAGGAGTTTTTAGTAATACCATTGTTCAAAGCGTTTCTCCAAGTAAATTACAGAAGTACTTTATTAAAGATGGAGAAGAATATAAGGTTGCTAAAGATCTTAGAAAGAAAATTATTTTCTCTAATCATGATATTTTAAAAGACCCTCCATTTAAAAATATGGATATGGTCTCATGCCGTAATCTTTTGATTTACTTAAAGCCAGAGGTGCAAACAGCGGTATTGCATACATTACACTACGCATTGAAACTTAATGGATTTTTGTTTTTAGGTTCTAGTGAGTCTATTACTGCCTTGCGTAATTCCTTTGAGACAATCAATGGGAAGCTTAAAATTTTTAAGAATATACACCCATCAGAGAGATTGCATAGTGAGTTACTTACTTCAAATGCAGATAAGAGTGACTTTCTACTTTCGCGAAAGCAGAAAAAAACGGTAATTCACAAGAAAGAAACATTTACCAATGATATTAAAATGAGTATAAGCAATGTGCTTTTATCTCAATTTGATACTGCTAGTGTATATGTCGATGCAGACTTTAAAGTACTAGATGCTTTAGGTTCTTTTTCTAAGTATGCACAATTACCAGAAAGCGGTTTTTCTTTAGACTTACTAAAGATGCTTCCTGATAATTTGAAAACGGCAGTAAACTCGGCTGCGAGAAAAGCAAAGCGTTCTAAAAAAGACTTTATTTACAACGACGTGATTACCCCAAAGGCAGGTGCCGATACCGTTGTTAACGTACTGGTAAAACCTGTTTTTCAAAATAACACAGATGATTGCAACTACGTAGTAACATTTATTGAAAAGGAATTAAATCCAGACTCAGCTGTAGCTCGTGGCACAATGAATCTTGCGGTAGCTCCAGACGAGCGTATTAAAGACCTTATAGACGAGATAGAAGAAACAAGAGGAGAGCTTAAAAAAGCGCTAGAGGATGCAGAGACTAGTAATGAAGAATTACAAACGCTCAATGAAGAGTTGCTTGCCTCAAATGAAGAATTGCAGAGCACAAACGAGGAGTTGCAGAGTGTAAATGAAGAATTGCATACTGTAAATGTGGAGCATATTGAAAAAATGGATGATCTCGCATTGCTTAATGCAGATATGGACAATATTCTTAATAGTACTCAGATAGCTACAATCTTTCTAGATAGGCAACTTACAATTAGAAAATTTACACCTTCCATACAAGAACATTTCAAGTTAATGAAGCAAGATGTAGGGAGACCTATAGATCACTTCTTAACCCAGTTAGGAACAGGGAGAAAATCGTCACTTAGAAGTAAGATTGAAACAGTGATGAGTACAGGTGAGGTAAATGAAACACAAATTGATAAAAAAGGTGGACGCTCTTATATACGACGTATTTCTCCTTTCTATACAGGGACTAATAAAATAGAAGGATCTGTAATCGCCTTTGTAGACATTACCAAAACGGTGGATTCACAAAAGAAATTAAAAGAAAGCCAGCAGAAGTTTAAAGATTTTTATGAAAATGATCCTGTGATGCACGTTAGTGTAGATCCTTCTACAGGACGTATTGTAGAATGTAATAAAATTTTCATCGAGACGCTTGGCTTAAATTCTCGTAGCGAAGTTGTAGGTAGGCGTATATTTGATTTCTACACAGACGATTCTAAGGCTAAAGGCCTTGGTCTCTTGGATGAGATTCAAAGAACTGGAGTGATAGAAGGTGAGCAAATGACCCTTATAGATACAGAAGGTAACGAGATTCCTATTATTCTTAATTCTGAGCTGGTGATTCCAGAAGAAGGTAACTCGTACTCGCGTTCTACCTTAATAAACATATCAGATTTGCAGCGTGCACAGCAGTTAATGTATGATAAGAATGAAGAGTTACAACGCATTAATACAGACCTAGAACAGTTTGTATCCATATGTTCACATGACTTACAAGAACCTTTGGGTACGATACGCTTTAGTAGTGATGTTATTCTAAAGAAATTTGGAGATGATCTAGACCCTAAGGCTGCCGAATACTTGGGTTACATCTATGGTGCAGCAGGTAGAATGGCAAACCAAATCAAAGGACTTCTAGAGCATAGCCGCATAGGGCAAGAACTAGAGCGTACGGAAGTAAATGTTCAAGAACTACTAGAGATTGTAAAGTATGATCTCGGCAAAAGACTGAGAGAGTGTGGTGGTAAAATACATCTTAGTAAAATGCCTACTATCCAGGCTTATAATACGGAGTTGAGGTTATTGTTCCAGAACTTAATAGGTAACTCACTCAAATATTCAAAGCCAGATGTAAGTCCTATAGTGCGTATTTCATCTTTTGAAGATGAAGGGTACTGGACCTTTGTGATCAATGACAATGGTATAGGTATAGCCGAAGAAGATCTTGACCAGGTTTTTAAAATTTTTGGTCGTGCATCCACCCAGCATAAATATGAAGGTACTGGTGTCGGTCTTGCACACTGTGAGAAAATTGTAAAACTTCACGATGGCTCAATATGGGTGGACTCTCAGTTAAATGTAGGTAGTACATTTTATTTCAAAATTAAAAAATAAGTAAACTATGGGGAGTCCATCTGCTTTATATCCAAAAAAGATTGACCTAACTAATTGTGATAAAGAACCTATACATCTCATAGGTCGTATACAATCTCATGCGATGCTTTTTGTGATAGATAGCTCATCTTTTGAGATATCACACATATCTGAAAATGTGATTTCTACGCTTTCGCGAAAGCGTGAAGAGTTTTATTCTAAGCGTCTTGAAGATGTGTTGGGACAAAATGGTACACTTATAGAAACATATATAAAAAGTAAAAATAAGACCTCTCTAGAAGTAACAATTGATGATAAACGTTATGTAGTAGTCGCTCACCACAACAATCAATTAGTATATATAGAATTAGAGCTCATACAACAGCAAGAAAGTGCTCAATACATGCAACGCCAGTTATCTGAAATTATATCAGATTTAAGTGAGGCTGTTTCTGTCTCTGCAATGTGCGATAAAACAGCAAGACTCATTAAGGGTTTTACTGCATATGATCGTGTAATGATATACAAATTTGACGAAAACTGGAACGGTAAGATTATATCTGAGGCTCGTGAAGAGCACCTTGATAGCTGGATAGGAATGCATTACCCAGCGACAGATATACCACAGCAAGCACGTAAACTGTTTTTAAAACAAGGCGTGCGTATCATTGCAGATGTTGCATCACAGACGGTTCCCGTTTATGCAAAGCCTAGTGCAGAAGATGAGCCAGTAGATTTAGGTCTTTGTGAGTCTCGAGCATCGTCTCCTATACATATAGAGTATTTGGAGAATATGAAAGTCGGAGCAACACTCACGGCAGCAATCGTGAGTGATGGAGAATTATGGGGTTTAATAGCGTGTCATCATTATAGTCCTAAGTTTGTAAACTATTATCAAAGACAAACGGTTAAGTTTTTAACTCAGGTATTTTCTACGCAGCTCACATTAAGAGCGTCAAATGAAGTGCTCAGCCGTATTAACGCAACTTCTGCTATACGAGCTAGCCTTGTAGAGCAAATGAGTGATGGATGGGACGTGGCAAATGGTTTGACACAGAAGTCTACATCAATGCTCACTATTACAGAAGCTACGGGTGGAGCAGTATTTTTAGAAAATAATGTGTCCACTGTAGGAGAGACTCCCAGTAATGAAGAAATTATAGCCTTAATAGACTGGATATATGACACGCAGATGGGCGATATATATACCACTCAAAATATTGCAGAAGAGTATGATAAGGGGGCGGCTTTCGCCAAAATAGGCTCGGGATTACTTTGTGTTTTTATTGCAAAAGGAGAAAAGGATTGTCTTCTCTGGTTTAAACCAGAACTTAAACAAGTTATATCCTGGGGAGGAAATCCAGAAAAAGCGATGGAAGAAAAGGCGCAAAAACTAAGCCCTAGGAAATCTTTTGAAAAATGGAATAAAGAGCAAGTAAATACATCGCTTCCTTGGAAAGATTATGAAATAGCTTCTGCTCAAGCACTCAAAACTAGTATTTCAAATATTATTATAAGTAGGTATCAAGAGGTAAAACTTCTTAACGATAAACTTAAAGAAGCTTATAAAGAGTTAGAATCTTTTAGCTACAGTGTTTCTCATGATTTGAGGTCTCCTTTGCGTGGTATTGATGGTTTTGCACAAATAATTAAAGAAGATTACTTTGAAACGCTGGATGAATACGGTCAAAAAGCCATTCAGACAATCATCGATTCTACAAGCAAAATGAATACGCTTATAGATGATATCCTTGCATTTTCTGGAATAGGTAAAAACCAGATAGCTATGGGAGTCTTTTCTATGAAAGACTTAGTAGAAGAGGTAGTTGCATTTTTGCAAGTAGATATGAAGTACAAAGACGCACAATTTATTATTGACCCAGAATTACCTGATGCCTTTGGAGATCGAGGTATGGTTTTTCAATTGCTTAATAATCTTCTAGGTAATGCTCTTAAGTATTCTCAAATGGTAGAAAAGCCTATTATAGAAGTAGGTTTTGATAGTAGTGAGTCTCCTTCGGTTTACTATGTAAAGGATAATGGCATAGGTTTCAACAATAAGTATAACGAAAAAATCTTTGGAGTTTTTAATAGACTTGTAAAGGATGAGTTTGAAGGTTCTGGGATAGGTCTTGCTATCTCTCAACGTGTTATAGATAAACACCAAGGTCGCATCTGGGCAGAAGGTAAGATAGATGAAGGAGCCACATTTTATTTTCAACTACCCACTAGATAATGAAGGGACTTATAGTATCCGTAGAAGATAATGCCACAGACAGTGCATTAATGAGTCGTATTTTTGATAAAGAAATGCCCCTTGTTGAAGTTCGTTTTATAGATGATTCCTTAGAAGCTCTATCATGGTTTAAGGCTTATGATGATGTGAGTCGCATACCAGATCTTATATTGTTAGATATAAAAATGCCTAGATTAAATGGCTTAGACTTATTAAAGGAAATAAGAAAAATAGAGCTATTTAAATATGCACCTATCGTTATGATGAGTTCATCAGATCAAATAAGTGATAAGGATAAGGCTTATCTCAATGGAGCAAATAGCTACCTAGAAAAGCCTAAAAATTATGCCGAGTTAAAGGAGCGAATTCCTATTGTCGCCAAATATTGGTTAACATTAAATAAATAACTATGTCAACAGAAGTACATATACTACTTGTAGAAGATACAGACTCAGATGCTGCCCTTATTACAAGGCAAATTCACAAGTTAGATAAAGCATATAAAGTGCAGGTTGTTGATAATCTAGCAGATTTAGAGGTTGCTATAAAGACTTTTAATCCGCAAATGATAATTTCAGATTATAATTTACCTACGTGCTCTGGGATGGAAGTACTAGAAGTTGCTAGAAGTAAATCTCCTACTGCCACCTTCTTGTTTGTTACAGGCACTCTTCAAGATGAAGAACTGGCAGCAGAGACCATTTTAAACGGTGCAGATGGCTTTATTTTAAAAAAACACATGAATGTACTTGCTTCTAAGCTAGCTCCATATATAGATAAAATCAAAAACAGACCTGTTATTGTTCAAAACACTAGAAATCGTATTAAGCAGAGCACAGATCTTGTAAATGATATAAAGGAGTATATGGAGGATATTAATAGAGAAAATATCTCTCATCAAGATCGAATAGCTAAAATAAGAGAGCATCTAGAAAAAATAAAAAACTCATTATGATGTTATAAATTATTTATATAAGCAGTTTATAAAATTTTAGACTTGCTATGATTTAAAAGTATACAATAAACAAAATATGATATATGTTTAAAACCTGTTCAGAACCACTGAGCAGGTTTTTTATTTCATAAAACTTAATTTTTATGGAAATATTAAGCATTTATTAACGAATATCTAACATTGAGATGAGGATTTACGCTTTCGTGAAAGAAAGGCAATTCTTACCTTTCCAGACTTCTTTATAGATCAAATTAAAAAGACTAAATCAATCAAATTGAGAGTGTTACTCTCGTTACAATACTCGCCCACATGGCTGAAGATAAAAAGACTCAAAAAAACCAACAACAAATTAATATTGAACTAGATGAGGCAGTTGCACAAGGCACTTATTCAAATCTGGCTATTATCAATCATTCTGTTTCAGAATTCGTAGTAGACTTTGTAAATATTATGCCCGGTACGCCTAAGAGCAAGGTAAAGAGCCGTATCATATTAACGCCGCAACATGCTAAGAGACTTGCAAAGGCATTAGCCGAAAATGTAAAACGCTTTGAAAATGCACATGGTGTAATAAAGGATTATGAAAGACAACCTGTTCCATTAAATTTTGGACCAACTGGTCAAGCTTAATTTTATTTATTGGTATAGTTTGTGATGAGCTGATCCATAATTAATTAGCTCTACATAAACGCAAGGTAATATTACATATGAATAGTTTACTTATAAAAACATCCCTATGATTTTAGAAGCACTCAAAAATGGAACGTCGTCTATTCACGATACGGTAGAAAAGAATAATTTAACTAATTATATTATGGATGGTTCTATTGATCAAGATCAATATGAATCATTACTACGTCATAATTTTAAAGTATACAAAGCTGTAGAAGATTTTATAAATGGTCGTTATGAGATGTTGCCACTAGGACTGAAACCTTTTGCAGGTTATGAAAAAACAAATGCGCTTGCCAAAGATATTACAGCTTTTTCAAGTTTACCGCTGCCAGAGCCTATGCGTATCACTGGAGCTAGAGATGAGGCAACTTTAGTAGGTAAGTTGTACGTCATAGAAGGGTCTATGATAGGCGGAATTATGATGAGCAAAAAGCTTAAGTCTTGTAGTAATTTATCACATATTGAGCATCATCATTTTTTTAATGGAAATGTTAATGATGGTTTGTTGAGATGGAACGTGTTCAAAGAGGCTGTAAATTCTTTAGACTTTAGCTATGAAGAAATTAAAACCGCAGTTAAAAGCGCAAAAGCTACTTTCAAATTGTTTAAGAAGGCCTACAAAAAAGAGCTTATCTAGCATTCACATATAATTATACATTCTGGTTAAAGCATGGTTAAAAGTGGCATGATTCATTTTTTATAAGTAAATATTCCTGAACTTCATGGTCAATAAGTAAATACATGAAATCATACAGACTAAGAATTGAACAAGTAGACGACTTCGTACCTGAAATTGCAAAGGCCTTTGGAGTTAATTTCACAAATAATTTTGGTGAATTTGCAATGCAAATTCCAACACATTTGGGTAAAGGTTTCATAAAAGGTATTAATTTTCCTAACGGTATCGGTCTTCACATCATTAATGGTGATATGATAGACGATACCGAACTTTATTTTGAGAATAATGGGATGAATTCCCTGCGTTTCATTTATTGCATGAAAGGGGAGGTAGGTCACAAATTTTCTAGAGATTCTGAAGAAATGGCCATTAGAAGAGCAGAGCATCTTATTGCAGCGCCTAGATATAATGAAGATCAAGTCTATATTATAAAAAAAGAAAAGCCGGCAATTGTTTGCTATTTGGAAATCAACAAGGCGAAATTTCAAGAGCAGCTTTCTTACGACTTATCAAAGGTAGATGAAGTGTATTATCCACTATTTGCAGATGTTAACGCTCTCACTCAAGTTTGCTATAAAGGATACTATAGTTTGCAAATTTCAGATATTATAGACGATATCTTGACTAACGATGATCAAGGTCTAGTGAGAACAAATTATCTTGGAGCAAAGGCATTAGAGTGTACCTCGTTGATGCTTAAATTATTTAAGGAAGATTCTCTTGAAGGTAATAAGCGTACCACACTTAGATTATCAGATTTAGATAACATTGCAGCAGCTGTTCAGTATATAGAAAAGCATATTTCTGAGCTCGTAACTATTCCAGAAATTGCAGAAGTTGTGGGTATCGAAACTTACAGACTGCAAGATGGCTTCAAACGCAATTACGGTATGACTGTAAATGATTATATCAAGGAGTTTAGACTTAAAAGAGCACTGACTATGCTCACCTCAGAGGATAAAAATGTTTCAGAGGTAGTATATGCACTTGGGTTGTCTAGTCGAAGTTATTTCTCAAAAATTTTTAAGGAGAAATACGGTATTAGTCCTTCTTCTTTGCGACGAAATCCAGACATTTAAGATAGTTTTTCTAGAGATGAGGTAGTCCAAGCTTCAGGCTTTGCGCTAAACTTGGTTTTTGTTTCTGCCCAAATTCCCTTAAAAAGTTCTGAGTTCCGATAATTCTGTAGTGCTTCGTCAGATATCCAGTGGCTATGTGTGAAGAAAATGCATGGATCATCTTCACCACGTAATAGTTCTAAATATAGGCATCCATTAGATGCTCTAATTTTCTCTTTTACTTTCTCAAAATTTGATAGAAAAGCTGGTATCTCGCTTTCGCGAAAGCGTAATTTTACAAGTCTTACGATCATTTATCTATAAAGTTAATCATTACAGTATCTCTATAATTGAGGCCAAAGAGACTTGCCGCACTTCCTACAGTACTTGGATTACTCTTATAGATAGCAAGCTCTACATATCCACCAGAATTAAAAACAGCCAGTTTTTTGCCTTCTTCTTCTCGTTTAGATTTATCAATAGTAAAATTTATTGCGTCACTGTATTGATTGTGAATTTTTGAAATATCTGCACCTCTCGCTTGAAGCTTGTAATCACGCCCTTTTCCTATCTCATCAAAGAGTTTTTTTGTGATATTACTAATCACATTACCGTAATTATCAATGTAAATTACATTTCCAGAAATTTGATTTCGAGAGGTGTTTATTACAGGAGAAATTCCTGTAAGTTGTCTGATGGTATCTATATTTTTTCCTATAACTCCTAATGTTCCGCCACGTGCAATGTGGCAAGCAGTTTTTACAAAGACGTCAAGCACGGTGAAGTTGGTTTGCGTGCGGTCATGAATATTTATCTCTACTTTTTCCTCAGGTACTATATCTTTAGTTAGGAGAGAAATAATACCATTGTTAGCACATATAAAGTAATGACCGTCTAGTTTTACAGCAATATGATTAGTCTCTGGTGTAAGCTCACTATCTACACCTATAACGTGTATGGTTCCTTTGGGGAAATTTTGATAAGCATTTTGAATAATGTATGCTGCCTCCATAAGGTGAAAAGGGGAAACAGAGTGCGATATATCTACAATGCGTACTTCTTCTAACTCTGAATATATAGCACCCTTCACAGCACCTGCAAAGGGATCTTTCTCTCCAAAATCTGTAGTAAGAGTGATAATTTTCATCGAGTTATGTGTGTATGCTTATTAAAAAGCATATAATTCTGTTATAGTTATAAACTAAAATTTTTTATTATTTCTTAACTTAGAAAGGCATGAGTTATGCAAATGCTGGTTAAAAAAGACGTATTTTAGTAGTAAACAAATCTAAAATATTTTACGGACGTAACTCACTAAATCCTTCTGCCTTTTGAACGAATTAATCTTAGAACTCTCAGAAATCAATCCGCGCGAATTTTTCGGTCAGCGTAACTCAAATATCGAACTTTTAAAACAGTATTACCCTAAGCTTAAAATTGTTGCCAGAGGTAACAAAATTAAAGCCTATGGTGATGAAGATCTCCTTGAGGAGTTTGATAGGCGTATGACAATGCTTATGGAGCACTTTGGTAAATACAATAAGCTCGATGAGAATTCTATTGAACGCGTATTGACTAGTGTAAGCAAAGCAGATTATGAAACTCCAGTTGAAAGCGGGGATACACTTGTACATGGTGTAAGTGGTAAGCTTATAAAGCCGCAAACTGCAAACCAGCGAAAACTTGTTGAGTTGGCAAAGAAGAATGACTTAACATTTGCCATAGGACCAGCAGGTACCGGAAAAACATATGTGGGAGTGGCACTTGCTGTCAAGGCACTCAAAGAAAAACAAGTAAAGCGCATTATACTCACGCGTCCAGCAGTTGAAGCTGGCGAAAATTTAGGTTTTTTACCAGGAGATTTAAAAGAAAAACTAGATCCCTATATGCAGCCACTTTATGATGCATTGCGCGATATGATACCTCATGAAAAGCTAGAGACTTTTATTGAAAAGGGAGTTATACAGATTGCTCCTATGGCGTTCATGCGCGGTCGTACCTTAGATAATGCGTTTGTGATTCTTGATGAGGCGCAAAACACAACACACGCTCAGATGAAAATGTTCCTTACTCGTATGGGTCGCAATGCCAAATTTATGATTACAGGAGATCCAGGGCAAATAGATTTACCAAGGAGAGTTACCAGTGGTCTCAAAGAGGCACTTCTTATTTTAAAAACTGTACAAGGAGTTGGTATGGTTTACTTAGATGATAAAGATGTAGTACGCCATCCTCTAGTTAAGAAAATGATTGCAGCTTATAGAGAGATAGAAAATAGAAATGATTAATTTTTGTTAAGCATAATGCTTGATTAAGCATTTAGAATTTTACTTTTGAAAAATAAATAATCGTGTTGTTTTAATGCCTTAAAAGGTTTATCACAACTGTTCAAACAAACCTATAGTGAACACTATTACAGACACTAATTTTAACTTCCCTGGTCAGAAATCTATCTATAAGGGTAAAGTGAGAGAAGTCTACACGCTCGAAGATGATTTATTACTGATGGTTGCAACAGATAGGCTTAGTGCCTTTGATGTGGTAATGCCTAAGGGAATTCCTTTTAAGGGACAAATCTTAAATCAGATTGCTACTAAAATGATGAAGGATACAGAAGACCTAGTGCCTAACTGGCTCGTGGCTACGCCAGATCCTAATGTGGCAATAGGGAAGCGATGTGAGCCTTTTAAAGTGGAGATGGTAATACGTGGATACATGTCTGGTCATGCTGCTCGTGAGTATAAGGCGGGACGCAGAGTTCTTTGTGGTGTTGAAATGCCAGAAGGGATGAAAGAAAATGATGCATTTCCAGCGCCTATTATTACACCAGCGACTAAGGCAGAGATGGGTGACCACGATGAGGATATCTCAAGAGAAGATATTATTAAAAAGGCTATCGTTTCAGAAGAAGATTACCTAGTGCTAGAAGATTACACATGCAAGCTTTTTCAAAGAGGAAGTGAGATAGCAGCATCTAGAGGACTTATATTGGTTGACACCAAGTATGAATTTGGAAAAACAGCAGATGGTGAGATTGTTCTCATAGATGAGATACATACTCCAGACTCTTCTCGTTACTTCTATGCCGAAGGTTATGAGGAGCGTCAAGCAGCTGGCGAAGCTCAAAAACAACTATCTAAAGAGTTTGTGAGACAGTGGCTCATCTCAAATGACTTTCAAGGTCTAGAGGGACAAAGGGTGCCTGAGATGACAGACGAGTACATTGAGACTGTATCAGAAAGGTATATTGAGTTGTATGAGAATATTACGGGAGACGCTTTCGCGAAAGCGGATACTTCAAATATCCTTAATCGTATCGAGAAGAACGTGCTCGCATACCTTGCAAAATAAGAGCATAGCATCTTAAAAATTAATAAGCCCTTTCGTTACGAAGGGGCTTTTTTTGTGTTACGCTTTCGCGAAAGCGTACTTATATCACTTACTAAAATCTAATTCAAACTTTGAAATCATTTGCAGTAAGACTTCCTCAGTTTCTGTAAAAAATGGTCTTGCTCCTTGATGAGCATCTACCTTTTTAAACTCAGCGACGATAGATCCAGACTCATAGGCATCTACTATTTGAGGATGCACATAGTACTTGCGACATACGTTGCGTGTGTTACCTAGAGCTTTTGCAGCGGCATCAAAAGCGGTGAGTATGTTTGCTTTGTTTTCTTTTGCGTCTTCTGTGTAGCCTAGGTCGTGCACGGTTTCAAAAAAAGTTTTTGTAGCTCCCCAAGTTCTAAAATCCTTTGCCGAAAACAAGTCTCCGCTTAGCTCGTGTATATAATTGTTTACCATCGAGCTATCTACGCGGTGCTTTTCGCCATTTGCATCATAAAATTGAAATAACTCCCAGCCAGGTATTTCTTCGCAACGGTTTACAAGCTTTGCGAGTTTCTTATTGCGTAGGGTGATGTTGTGCTTTTTACCTTTTTTACCCACAAACTCAAAGCGGATTTTTTCCTTGGTGGTTGTCACGTGTCTGGTGCGTAAGGTAGAGAGGCCGTAGGTTTTATTGCGCTTTGCGTAGTAGTCGTTACCTATGCGTATGTGGGTTTCTTCCATAAGCCTGAGGACAAGTGCAAGTACCTTGCGTTTTGACATCTCTGGAGCATCAAGATCCTCATCTATGCGCTCGCGTATGCTAGGCAGTGCGTTTCCAAAATTGGCTAGTTTATAAAACTTAGTTTGGTTTCTAATTTTTGACCACAGATCGTGATATCGGTATACTTTTCTGTTTTTAGCATCTCGTCCTACCACTTGTAAATGTCCGTTAGGAGGATATGCAATGCGCACTTTCTCCCAGTTAGGCGGTATTACGAGATTATTGATGCGATCTAGTTCCTTCTCGTCCTCAAGAGGTTTATCATTAAAGTAATAATGAAAGTTTTTCTTCTTCTTTTTCCTTCTTATGTTGAGGTCTGCATCAGAGACGTAAATGAGATTTGCTGCGGCTGCAGTTTCCTCTGGGTTTCTCAGGATGTTTTCAATTTGGTTGGCGGTGAGTGTCATAATAGTAAATTTAGTTATGAAAACAAATGACTGTTCAAAAATATATGTGAACGTTTTGGTAAACTGCTCTTAATTTTTGTTTCTTCACCATATAAATAGACCTTGTATGCAAGCACAACCATCATTTTACGATCAGGCTAATGAACTTATAGCAGATTTTTCTAGCGCTATGTGGGGAATCCCGCTCGTATGCTTACTTATAGGTGGCGGTTTGTTTTTGCTCATCTATTCGAGGTTTTTACCGTTTAGATATCTAGGTCATGCTGTTGCAGTACTGCGAGGGAAATATGATGGAGAAAACGACGAAGGAGAGATCACACACTTTCAGGCGCTCACTACAGCGCTTAGTGCAACTGTGGGTATGGGTAACATCGCAGGTGTGGCAGTAGCAATTGCGATAGGAGGTCCAGGTGCTGTTTTCTGGATGTGGATGAGTGCCATTGTGGGTATGGCAACAAAGTTTTTTACAGGCTCACTTGCCATAATGTATAGAGGTAAAGATAGTGAGGGCAAAACACAGGGAGGACCTATGTATTTTATCACAGAAGGAATGGGTAAAGCTTGGAAACCGCTTGCCGTAATTTTTAGTATTGCGGGACTCGTGGGAGCATTGCCGGTTTTTAATGTAAACCAACTCACACAGGCGGCAAATGATATTTTACTCGTTCCGCAGGGTGTTGAGGTAGGTTTTACTTCGAATTTAATTATTGGTCTTGTGCTTGTTGCAATTACTTCTGTAGTAATTTTAGGAGGTCTCGATCGTATTTCAAAAACAGCTGCCAAACTTGTTCCAGCCATGGTGCTCATCTATTTTGTAGCGGTAATGGCAATACTCTTTGTAAACATAGATGTAGTTCCTAAGTATCTAGGTCTCATATTTACAGACGCCTTCTCTGCTGATTTTTATACGGGAGATAAACTGCTGGGTGGCGTTGTAGGTGGTCTCATATTACTCGGTATTAAACGTGGTGCTTTTTCAAACGAGGCTGGTGTAGGTACGGCACCTATGGCGCACGGCGCTGCAAAAACAGCAGAACCTATACGTGAAGGACTCGTAGCAATGCTCGGTCCAGCAATCGATACCATCGTGGTGTGTACTCTTACGGCGCTTGCGATCTTAGTAACAGATGTATGGCAAACGAGCGATGCAAATGGAGTTACACTTACGGCTTCCGCTTTCGCGAAAGCGTTATCACCTGCAGGTAAATACATATTATTATTGTGCATCGCCGTGTTTAGTATCTCATCACTTTTCTCATATAGTTATTATGGTACCAAGTGTTTGAGTTTCCTTTTTGGAGCACATAATAAAAAGTATTATAACATCGCTTATATCGCAAGTATCTTGATAGGTGCAACTACATCACTTAGTATGATGATTAATTTGATAGACGGATTTTTTGCCATCATGGCAATCCCAACAATGATTGCAACCTTGTATCTCGCACCAAGAGTGATGAAGGAAGCGAGGAGGTATTTTAAGGCTTTAAAAGAATAGAAATATTGATGGCTATTTTCTAAAGTTGGCCAACTGAAGAATTAATACTGTAAGACATAAAAAAAGCTAGGTCATTTAACTTAATAAATGACCTAGCTTTTTTATCTAATATCGCCTGTTCAATTACACTTGAATCACCCCAAGATTAAAAGGCTTCTCGATAGGAGCGTGGTCTGCGGCTTCGATACCCATTGAGATCCACTTACGGGTATCTCTCGGGTCTATGATGCCATCTGTCCAAATTCTTGACGCTGCGTAGTATGGTGACACTTGATCATCATAACGAGACTTAATGCGGTCAAAAAGTTCTTTTTCTACCTCTGGTGTAATTTCTTTTCCTTGCTTTTTAAGAGATGCAGTTTCTATCTGTAGTAATACTTTTGCAGCACTATTACCAGACATTACTGCAAGCTCAGCACTAGGCCATGCTACAATAAGTCTTGGGTCGTAAGCTTTACCGCACATTGCATAGTTTCCTGCTCCGTAAGAATTTCCTATAATAATCGTAAACTTAGGCACAACCGAGTTTGAAACAGCATTTACCATTTTTGCTCCGTCTTTAATAATACCACCGTGCTCACTTTTACTACCTACCATAAAGCCAGTTACATCTTGTAAGAATACAAGCGGTATCTTTTTCTGGTTACAGTTGGCTATAAAGCGCGTCGCTTTATCTGCACTGTCTGAGTAGATCACTCCACCAAACTGCATTTCACCTTTTTTAGTTTTTACAAGATTGCGCTGATTTGCAACTATACCTACTGCCCATCCATTAATGCGAGCGTATCCTGTAAGGATTGTTTGCCCGTATCCTTCCTTATACTCATCAAACTCTGAGTTATCTACTAGTCTATCAATAATGTCACGCATGTCATATTGATCTGCACGAGAAGCAGGTAATAGTCCGAAAAGTTCTTCTGGATCTTTTGCAGGCTTTGCAGGTTCAATACGGTTGTAACCTGCTTTTGTATAATCGCCTATTTTTCCCATCAATTTTTTAATGGTATCAAGAGCGTCTTTGTCATCTTTAGACTTGTAATCTGTTACACCAGAAATCTCACAGTGCGTAGTGGCTCCTCCTAATGTCTCATTATCTATAGACTCGCCTATTGCTGCTTTTACAAGGTAGCTTCCCGCAAGGAAAATACTTCCCGTTTTATCTACTATAAGCGCTTCATCACTCATAATAGGTAAGTATGCACCACCGGCAACACAGCTACCCATTACAGCAGATATTTGCGTAATACCCATACTACTCATCACCGCGTTGTTGCGGAAGATGCGTCCAAAGTGCTCCTTGTCTGGAAAAATCTCATCTTGCATAGGGAGATAAACACCTGCACTATCTACTAGGTAGATGATAGGCAGCTTATTTTCCATTGCGATTTCTTGCGCTCTTAAATTTTTCTTCCCTGTTATAGGGAACCAAGCTCCAGCCTTTACAGTAGCATCATTTGCAACAATGAGACATTGCTTGCCAGATACGTACCCTATTTTTACAACCACACCACCAGAAGGGCAACCGCCGTGTTCTTCATACATACCTTCACCCGCAAAAGCAGCAATCTCGATACACTTGTTTGGGTTATCTACTAGGTAATCTATTCGCTCGCGAGCAGTCATTTTACCTTTTGCTTTATGCTTATCTATTCTTTTCTGACCACCGCCAAGTTTTACTTCGGCAAGGCGGTTTCTCATATCTGATAAGAGTAACTTATTATGATCTTCGTTTTTATTGAATTTTAAATCCATAAAATGTGTGTGTGCTTGAATGTTTTTCTGTCTATAAAGGTAAGTATTGTAGCACAAGCTTGAAATGAGAATTGTAAAAATTACCAGCTACCCAAATTCCAATAAATAACCGATATTTGTAGCTTATCTTATTTAATAAGATTTTCCCTAAAAATTAAACTATGGGTATGAATAAAAATACCGTTCTGGCTTGGGCCACTTTTATAATGATTTTAGTAGGCTTAGGACTTATTGCTCTAGGCGTTTTTAGATATACTGATGTAGCCGGCTGGGGTTTTGCATCTGTGGGTATTGGCTTTTTTGCTATTGCTTGGGTATTTAATGCCCTTAAGGGGCGCGTATAATGTACAAGGATGCTTGAGGATTTTAAGCACCATATCGCACAAGATTTACCATTTCTTCTTGATAGTAAGATACTCGTTACTGTAAGTGGCGGGCTTGATAGTATGCTCTTATTATTGCTATGTCGTCAGGCCGGGCTTACCATGAGTGTAGCACACTGCAATTTTAATTTAAGAGGAGTAGAGAGTGACGGTGATCAAGTTTTTGTTGCAAGCTATTGTACGCTCCACAACATTCCTATTTATATAAAGGGGTTTGATACTTCCGCTTACGCGAAAACTTCCAAGACATCAACTCAGATAGCAGCAAGAGAACTTCGCTATCAATGGTTTAAAGAACTTTCGGTTGCCGAAGATTTCGACTACATTTTAACTGCTCATCATCTCAATGATGATTTGGAGACATTTCTCATTAATTTAGGTCGCGGTACAGGTATAAAAGGACTCACAGGAATCCCTGTGGTAAATGGAGAGATTGTGAGGCCGTTGCTCAAATTTTCGCGAAAGCAAATAAGAAATTATGCTTTAAAAGAAGGTTTGCAATGGCGAGAAGATAGCAGTAATGGAACAGATAATTATGTGCGTAATCATATACGCCATCATGCAATACCTAATCTAGAGGAAGCTCAACCCAATATCCTCAAAGGGTTGCAGCATACGCAGGAGCACTTAAAACAAAGTGAACGTTTACTGAAAGTTTATACAGACCAATTACGACAACAGTTTATGACTGTTTCTAACGGTGATGAAGTCATGGATCTAGTTGAACTAGCAAGTCATCCAGAACCAGAAGCCGTGTTGTATCAATTATTATCCCCTTATGGGTTTACTGCTTGGGATGACATTTATAAGTTGCCACAGGCGCAGTCTGGAAAAGAGATAACCTCTAGTACGCATCGCTTATTAAAAAATAGAGAGAAGTTAATTATTTCTGTAATTAAGATGGAAACCACACGTTCTTATCAATGGCAGCAAGGAGAGGAACGTATTAAAGGAGATTTTGGAATACTGTCTGTGGGAGAAGGACCTGTTGTAACTAGTTTATCTAAAAAAGAGATAGTAGTAGATGCATCGCTTATAGGGTACCCACTCACCATCAGAAAGTGGAAAGATGGTGATTACTTTTATCCTTATGGGATGAAAGGAAGGAAGAAGTTGAGTAAGTATCTTAAAGATGAAAAGTTATCTTTGATAGCAAAGAAAAAGGTCTGGCTTTTGTGCAGTGATAATGCTGTAATATGGGTGATAGGCCACAGAGCAGACGACCGTTTTAAAGTAGTAGATACTACACTAAAAACAATAAAATTTACAATCGTATGACGCGTAAAGCATTCATTATAGCAACTTCTCTACTATTATTTATAGTAAGTGGAGTGGCCGCACAAGGATTTGGCATCACTCAAGTAACACTTGATCCCGTAGCCTGGGAAGGATCTGTAGAGAAAGTGTCAGACACTGAGTATGTCTTGCATTACCAAGCCACTGTAGAAGATGGATGGTATATCTATGCTCAAGAAACTCCAGCTGGAATTCCTTTTAACTTTGAGTTTTTACAAAAGGATGCAGGTGTTATCCGTGAGAAATTTGCACGAGAGAGCGAGACCAAAACCGCTTACGATGAGATTTTTGAAGAGGATGTGATTAAATATGCAGGACAGCGTCCTAAGCTATCTATGCCTATTACGCTAACAGATAAAGATATTACCATTGTCAAGTCGGTTATAAACTATCAGGTATGTAAAGAAGTGTGTATTCCACAAGACTTTTATATTGCTCACAACCTCAAAACGGGTAAAGTCAAAGCCTTTACAGATTATAATGAGTTTGAAAAATATGGAGCAACACCAGCACAAAAAGATAAAGGAGAAGAAGAGGAAGGTGTGATAGATGATAATGGACCTAGTAACAAAGGTTCGTGGGCTACATTTTTTCTATCTTTTCTAGGAGGTCTTGCAGCTCTTTTTACCCCTTGCGTGTTCCCTATGATCCCTATGACGGTGAGCTACTTTACAAAACAAAGTAAATCTCGAGCTGCTGGTATACGTAATGCTATCATTTATGGCATCTCTATCATTATTATATATGTAGTACTGGGACTCACAGTAACTGGTATTTTTGGAGCTACCGCAATTGTTGAGGTCTCTACTAGTGTTACTTTTAATCTAGTGTTCTTTATATTACTAGTAGTATTTGCCGTTTCATTTTTCGGAGCCTTTGAGATTATGCTTCCTCAAAAATGGGCAAATAAGATAGACAGCAAAGCAGATCGTGGAGGATTTGCAGGTATATTTTTTATGGCGCTTGCACTCGCTATCGTTTCCTTTAGCTGTACGGGTCCTATAGTAGGCGTTGCACTAGTACAATCTATCACAGAAGGCGGTATTACCCCAGTTATAAGTATGCTTGGATTCTCTACTGCGATAGCGCTGCCATTTGCATTATTTGCAATGTTTCCAGGGTGGTTAAATAGTTTGCCAAAATCTGGCGGATGGCTTAACACAGTAAAAGTAGTTTTAGGATTTTTAGAGCTTGGACTAGCACTTAAATTTTTATCAAATGCAGATTTGGTAATTGATGGTCATTACCTAGAGCGCGAGGTGTTTTTAGTATTGCTTATTGCAATCATGGTTGGGCTAGCACTATATTTATTTGGTAAAATCCAACTATCACATGACACAGAAGTAAAGAATATCTCTGTGGGCAGATTACTACTTGGGATAATGACTACTGCTTTCATTTTATACCTCATTCCTGGATTATGGGGTGCGCCACTTAAACTTATAAGTGGTTTCCCACCGCCTATGAATTATAGCGAGTCGCCTTATGGAATAGGAGGGCAGCCTACACTCTCTAATAGTACGGCAGAGTTTCCAGAAAATGCAGAAATAGGACCGCACGGATTATTATCCTTTACAGATTATGAAGCAGGTATGGAGTATGCTCGTAATGAGAGCAAACCTGTACTGCTAGATTTTACTGGAAAAGCTTGTGTAAACTGTCGTCGTATGGAAGAGCTAGTGTGGTCTAAACCGGGCGTGTTAAATATCTTAAAGAATGATGTTGTTTTGATATCTTTATACGGAGACTCTCAAGAAGAGCTTCCAGAAGCCGAGCAGGGAGTAAGTGCTTCAGGACGTCGCATTAAAACAGTAGGTAACAAGTGGAGTAACTTCCAGATAGAACGTTATAATCTTGTCGCAGCACCATATTATGTAATGCTGGATCATGATGAAAAACCGTTAAACAAGCCTGTAGCTTATACTCCTGATGCAAAAAAGTATGAAAACTGGCTTAAAACTGCCATCACAACCTTTAACAATCAATAAATGAATTACACCTTTAAACTACTTTGTATAGTATGCTTTTTTGCTTTCGCGAAAGCGTCATCTGCACAATCTCGAGAAACTATTTTGGATACCACCTATCAAGTTTCTGAGCATTATAACAAACAAGAAGTGCGTATCAAAATGAGAGATGGCGTGCATCTTCATACAACCATTTACTCTCCAAAGGATACCTCAAAATCGTATCCTATTCTAATGCAGCGCACGCCATATAGTTCAAAGCCTTATGGTGAGGGGCAAATGCGTACGGCGATAGCTCCTAATGCTTATTTAATGCAGGAGGGTAATATTATCGTATATCAAGATGTGCGTGGTCGCTGGATGAGTGAAGGTAAGTATGATAACATGCGAGCATTTATTCCTAATAAAACAGGAACCCAAATAGATGAAGCTAGTGATACCTATGATACGATAGAGTGGTTAGTAAATAACGTAGAGAATAATAACGGAAACGTAGGGACATGGGGTATTTCTTACCCTGGGTTTTATGCAACTTATTCTTTGTTAAGTGGTCATCCAGCTTTAAAAGCGGCATCACCACAAGCATGTATAGGCGATTTCTTTTTTGATGATTTTCATCATAACGGAGCTTATTTGTTAAGCTACTGGAGAGCAACTGCAGTTTTTGGTTACCAGAAAGATGCTCCTACTACAGAGTCTTGGTATGATTTTCCAGATTTAGATAGTGATGACCAGTTTGACTTTTTCTTGAAAACAGGTCCTTTATCAAACTTGGATAAATATTATGATGAGACTAATGAGTTCTGGACGCAATTAAAAGAACATCCTAACTATGATGAGTTCTGGCAATCTAGAGGGCTTATACAGCACCTAGAAAATATAGAGCCAGCCGTAATGGTTGTAGGAGGACTATATGATGCCGAAGATTTATACGGACCTTGGGAGACGTACAAGAACATCGAGAAACGCAGTAATAATTACAATACGGTTGTTTTTGGACCTTGGAGTCATGGAGACTGGGCTCGTAATAAGCCGAGACAAGCAGTGGGTAATGTATATTTTGGTGATAATATTTCAGATTATTTTCAAAGAGATATTGAGACAAAATTCTTTAATCACTTCTTAAAGGGTGGTGATAAAGACGGAGCTACAGGATTGCCAGAAGCACATATATTTGATTCAGGAAGTAAAGAGTGGAACTCTTTTGAACAATGGCCACCTAAAAAGGCTATGCCGGCTTCATTCTTCTTAGGAAAAGATAATGCACTTACTGGAAGCCCTTCCAGTAAATACGATGCAGAGAAGTTTGTAAGTGACCCAGCAAACCCAGTTCCGTATGCAGAAGGTAAAAAGATGGTATTTACACCACGTAAATACATGTCTGACGATCAGCGATTTGCTGCAGCGCGTGAGGATGTATTGGTATATGAAACACCGGTACTTGATGATGATTTGACGCTAGTAGGAGACATCATGGCAAAACTTAATGTAGCCACTACAGGAACATCTGCAGATTGGATTGTAAAAATTATTGATGTGTACCCAGATGATGTTCCTAATACTCAAGAAACAGAAGAAGGTGTAGAGATGGCAGGATATCACCAGATGGTACGTAGTGAGGTAATGCGCGGTCGTTTTAGAAAGAGCTTTGAGCGCCCTCAACCATTTGTTGCCGGAGAGAAAGATGAGGTTTTTGTTAAGCTACAAGACGTGCTTCATACTTTTAAGAAGGGACACAAATTGCAAGTACAAATACAAAGCACATGGTTTCCTCTTATAGATTTAAATCCGCAAACGTATGTGGATAATATCTTTGAGGCAAAAGAAGAAGATTTTACTAAACAAACACATAGCGTGTTCCACTCTTCAAAAATTGAATTTAATATTCTTACCAAATAAGAGTACTAATCAATAATCACAATAATCAAAAAAGCCTGAGAAACTAATTTCTCAGGCTTTTTTGTGTAAAGTATAGTTTTAAAAAGAAAAACACCCCTGCTAAGCAGGGATGCCTTTCACCCCTAAATTCATGATAGCTAAATGAATAGCTCACAGTCCCCTAATTTCTTAGGAGCGCCAAATATAACTTACATTTTTTACTTAGCGATAATATTTTATTCTAAAAAGGTAATTTTTAATGATTTAAAAAAGAAAAGCACCTCTGCGAGCGCAGAGATGCCTTTCACCCCTAAATAATGTCTATCGTATTGTTATATTCTTAATATGATTTATTGAGTATAGTTTTTTGATAATTGAATTAAGAATCCCTTTATGTACTGTAAAAATAGGGGGATTTTACAAGATGATGTAGGGGTGTTTGCCCCTAAAACAGCTTGTTGAAATTGTAGGGTTTGATTACCAGAGTATTACCTATATTTATGCAAACAATTGATTAGATGCTAACTAAAGTTTATGGAAGTGCTGTTTTTGGGGTAGATGCTACTACAATTACAATAGAGGTAAATGTAGATAAAGGAGTAGGTTACCACCTTGTAGGGCTACCAGATAACGCAATTAAGGAAAGCAGCTATCGTATTGCAGCAGCATTACAGAATAATGGCTACAAGATACCAGGGAAGAAACTTATTCTTAATATGTCACCCGCAGATTTACGTAAAGAAGGATCTGCATATGACTTACCTCTTGCTACAGGTATACTTATTGCCACCGAACAAATTAAGGGAGATGAGGTAGAGAAATATATCCTTATGGGAGAACTTTCTCTCGATGGAGGTTTACAACCTATAAAAGGAGCTTTGCCCATAGCCATAAAAGCAAGAGAAGAAGGATATAAAGGGTTTATTTTACCCGCTCAAAATGCAAAAGAGGCAGCTATAGTAGATGGACTTGATGTTTACGGAGTAGAAAATATAAGTGAAGTAATTGCCTTTTTTGATAAAGGGACACCTCTTGAACCTACGGTTATAGATACTAGAGCCGAGTTTTATAAAAATCTTGAGCATCCAGAGTTTGACTTTGCAGATGTAAAAGGACAAGAATCTATAAAGCGTTGTATGGAAATTGCTGCAGCAGGAGGGCATAATATCATACTCATAGGGCCACCAGGATCTGGTAAAACCATGATTAGTAAAAGATTACCTAGTATTTTACCTCCCATGTCATTGCGAGAAGCGCTGGAAACTACTAAGATTCATTCTGTAGTAGGGCGAGTTAAGGAGCATCAAGGTCTTATGTCTGAGCGCCCTTTTAGAAGTCCGCATCATACTATTAGTGATGTTGCACTCGTAGGTGGCGGAGCTTACCCTCAACCTGGTGAGATATCTTTATCTCACAATGGCGTACTATTTTTAGATGAATTACCAGAATTTAAGCGTTCGGTATTAGAAGTGATGAGACAGCCACTCGAAGATAGAGAAGTTACTATATCCAGAGCGCGATTTACGGTTACTTATCCTTCTAGTTTTATGCTCGTAGCGAGTATGAATCCTAGTCCGGGAGGCTATTTTAATGATCCTAATGCTCCGGTTACTAGTAGCCCTGCAGAGATGCAGCGCTATCTAAGTAAAATATCTGGACCTTTACTAGATCGAATTGATATACATATTGAGGTAACGCCTGTTCCTTTTGAAAAGCTTAGTGATGAGACGAAGGCAGAGTCAAGTGTTGACATACGTAAACGTGTAACTGCAGCGAGAGAATTACAGGTAGAACGCTTTCGCGAAAGCGTAAAAACCAATTATAACGCTCAGATGAATGTGAAGCAAATAAGAAAATATTGCGCACTTGACGATGCATCAAAAGAGTTATTAAAAACTGCGATGGAACGTTTAAATCTATCTGCTAGGGCTTATGATCGTATTTTGAAAGTATCAAGAACCATAGCAGATCTTGAAGGTGCCGCTATCGTAACAGGTACTCATATTTCTGAAGCAATACAATATAGAAGCTTAGATCGTGATGGATGGTTGGGTTAATATTTTCATAACTAGTTAATTCATAAACTATCTATATTTGCACTTTATCGATTAATATTGTATTTAATCGATGATTTTGGTATTTTTTTAATTTATGATAACGGTAAGAGTGTTGCTTTTTATTAAACAATATCTTTGTTTAACATGATAGCACCCCCTTACTATGATATCACAAAAAAAATCTCTAGACCAGACCGCTCACGAGGCAGTAAGCCTCAATAGTTTCAAGAAATTCTTAGATCAAGTAGAAGGTTTTTTCTTTAGAATTGAATTCGATAAGCGGTCTAAAAAATATTCATTTCCCTTTATTACAGAGAATGCAGAATCACTGTATGGTCTCACACTAGAATATCTTCAAGATAATGCGCATGTAGTTTCCGATTTAATATATATAGATGATAGAAAATTGGTTCTAGATGCTATTTATGAATCTATGAGAACCTTTAATCCTTGGATTCAGCAATTTAGATTTCTTTTGCCATCAGGGGCTCACGGATGGGTAAATATACATGCCACACCAGAAAAGCTTTCTGAGAATGTAGTAAGCTGGCATGGTTATGCCACAGATATTACTGAGATGAAAAATACTCAGTTAGAATTGCTTAGAGTTAAGGATCGATTTGAGTTTGCTCTCGAAGGATCAGAAATAGGAGTTTGGGATTGGGATATTAAAAATGATGAAGTTTATTACTCAGACAAGTCATTAGAATTTTTAGAGATTCCTAGAGATAGTATACTGCTAAGCGATAGTACATGGACAGATAAAGTACATCCAGATGATAAGCAAATGTATTTTGATGATATGAATGCATACTTTGAGGGACGTACTAAATACTATTCAGGGCAACATCGTATTTTTTCTTCAAGCGGGACATATAAGTGGATTCAAGATAAGGGCAAGGCTGTAGAGTGGGATGAAAAAGGAAAGCCATCGCGCATGATAGGAACTCATGTTGATATTACAGCGATGAAGGAGTTTGAAGAAGACATTCTTAGCAAGAATAAACTTATAGAAAGTCATAATGGACGCCTTAAAAACTTTGCTCTCATCGTATCACATAACCTAAGAACACATGCAGGAAATCTCAAAAGTATTCTACAGCTCATAGATGATGCCGAGAGTCCAGAGGAGAAGAAAGAGTTAGCTCCTTACCTCAATGATATCTCAGACGGTTTAAGTGGTACAATAAATAATCTTAATGATATAGCTTCTTCAAATAGAAGCTTATCTGATACTCCAAAGCTTATTCTCTTGAGAGAATATATAGATAAAACAATCAATACACTTCAAGCTCAAATAACTGAGAAAGATGTTGTTGTAATCTGTGATATTCCTAATGATATCCAGATTACTTATAATGCTGCATATCTAGAAAGTATTTTGTTTAATCTAATATCAAATGCGGTTAAGTATAGTGATAGTAATAGGCAGTCTATCGTAAAAATTAATGCGGAGATGATATCCATAAATGACTTGTTATTATCTGTAGAGGATAATGGATTAGGCCTTGATCTCAATGCAAATGGAGGTAAGCTATTTGGACTTTATAAAACATTTCACCGTAATGAAGACGCAAAAGGTTTAGGCTTATTTATGACCAAAAACCAAATAGAAGACATGGGTGATGAGATAAGTGTTTCTAGTGTAAAAGGCGAGGGTTCTATTTTTAGTGTACTCTTTAAAAATAAATTACCGTAGGTTATTATATCAAGTGTTCTCCGTACTTTGTGATTATCATATAGATCATTACAATATATTGATTGCAATCGATGAATAATAAATTCAAATTATCAGGTCCTGGTGTATTAGTAGCTGCCGCCTTTATAGGTCCGGGAACAGTCACTGTATGTACAATTACAGGAGTTGCCTATGGATTTACTTTATTATGGGCTATGGTATTATCCATTATAGCTACCATAGTGTTGCAAGAAATGGCAGCTCGCATAGGTCTTGTATCTGGTAAAGGATTAGCCGGCGTTATAAGAGATTCATTATCAAATAAAATTACACAAACTTTTGCCGTTATCTTAATGCTTAGCGCTATAGCGATAGGCAATGCAGCATATGAGGCAGGTAATATAAGTGGAGGCGTTCTAGGTATAGAAGCACTCGGTTTTTCGAGCTCATTAAGCGTGGGTACTTTGGATATTAATAGTTGGTCTTTAGTGCTAGGAATCCTCGCTAGCATCATCCTATTTGTTGGAAATTACAAAGTGCTAGAGCGCATACTGGTCACACTTGTTATTATCATGAGTATAGCTTTTGTAACAACGGCATTTGTAACAAAGCCAGATATACTAGCTGTTTTAAAAGGTAGTTTTATTCCATCTTTTCCAGATGGTAGCTTACTCACTATAGTTGCACTGGTAGGTACTACCGTAGTTCCTTATAATTTATTTTTACATGCCTCATTAGTTAGTGAGAAGTGGCGCAATGCGTCAGATTTACCAGCTGCACGTCGTGATACTATTGTTGCAGTAATTTTAGGAGGTTTGGTTAGTATGGCAATCATCATTTGTGCAGCAGCCATACAGGGAAGTGAGATAAAAAATGCAGCAGATCTTGCTCAAAGCCTAGAGCCTCTATTCGGAGATTATGCGAGGTATTTTATTGGGTTAGGATTAGGAGCAGCCGGCTTAACCTCTGCTATTACAGCACCTCTTGCAGCGGCGTATGTTGTGCAAGGTTGTTTAGGGTGGAAACGAGATCTTAAATCAGCTAAGTTTAGAGCAGTCTGGCTTACAATTCTTATACTAGGCATTGTTTTTTCATCTATAGGGTACAGCCCTGTAGAGATTATTCAGTTTGCACAAGTAGCAAATGGTGTCTTATTACCTATAATTGCTGGTTACTTAATCTGGATAGTAAATAAACGGGATGTACTAGGTAATTATGTAAACTCATCACTTCAAAATGGAATTTCAATCGTTATTTGGTTAGTTGTTTTTGTGCTAGGTGCGCGCACTATCTTAAAAGTATTTGGACTATTATGATGCATATAGATCTCAATAGCGATGTAGGTGAAGGTGTAGGGAACGAGGCTCAGTTAATACCGTATTTGAGCTCTTGTAACATCGCTTGCGGTGGTCATGCGGGAGATACAGCAACGATGTTGGAAGTTCTCGCTTTCGCGAAAATATCTAATGTGAAAATTGGTGCTCATCCCAGTTACCCGGATCGCAAGAATTTTGGTCGTGAGGCAATGACTATTTCTTATGAACTTTTAAAAGAGTCAATAACTTCTCAAATTAAACTTCTTATTAGTTTAGCAGCAAAAAGTGGACAACACGTACATCACGTAAAACCACATGGTGCGTTATATAACGAAGCTGCCAAAAATGAAGAAATAGCTCATCTCATTATAGATACCATACTTGAGATAGATGACCGTCTTGTGCTCTACGTACCTCATAATTCTGTAATCGCATCGCTAGCTGTTTCAAAACTAGCTATAAGCATAGAAGGTTTTGCAGATAGAAATTATAATGATGATTACTCACTAGTATCTCGTAGTTCACCAGCTGCGGTATTAACATCTCATAATGCAGTCTTACCTCACGTATTACGAATGGTAAAGAAGCGCCAACTAAAAACAATCAACAATCTTACACTTCCTTTTGACGTAGATACACTTTGCGTCCACGGCGATACAGAAAATGCATTACAGATTGTAAAAGAAATTCACCAGGCTTTTGCTCAAGAGCATATTTTAATAAAGTGATGTGCCAGTATAATTTTCATATTAGTAGGTTAGGAGACTATTCGTTATTAATTCAAATAGAAAGTCCTCCTTCTCAGGATCTTTTGAATTGGCTGCTCATTAAAAAAGCGACTCTATCAAAGCTTCTTAATGTTGAGCTAGTGCATACATATAATGAGCTTCTAGTAAAGAAATGTATATCTAAGGATACTAGCATAGACGCTTTAGTTCATCAAATCTCTACGGTGCTCAATATTCCGGTGTTAAACAGTGATTATAATAGTGTATTATATAAAATCCCTGTTTGTTATAGTAATAGGTTTGCTCCGGATTTAAAGGAGTATGCAAGCCAAGTGAAATGTACAATACCTGAAATTATAGAAATTCATACAAGTAGAGAGTATCCCATTTACTTCTTAGGGTTTTTACCCGGTTTTCCATATTTAGAAAATCTCGATGATAGATTACATCTTGACAGAAAATCCGTTCCCTCGCGCTCAATAGCAAAAGGAAGTGTTGCCATCGGAGGAACTCAAACTGGTATTTATCCTCAAGATAGTCCTGGTGGCTGGCATGTCATTGGCAGAACTCCTATTTTGTTATTTGACGCAACAAAAGCAACACCTGGTCTGTTCAAGGCAGGCGATATAATTAAATTTTATGCCATTAATGAGGCTGATTTTGAGAAGATAGCAATGTCTAATAATTTATGAAACCTTCTATTTCCATACTGCACCCGGGATTTTATACAACTGTCCAAGATAATGGTAGAGAAGGTTACGCGCATCTAGGAGTTCCACAAAGTGGTGCTATGGATAAACATGCTTTTATGATTGCAAATGCTATTCTCAATAATATACCTCATGCAGCAATGCTAGAGTGTACTTTGCTGGGGCCTACTATAGTATTCAATCATGATGTCAACTTTGTAATTACTGGTAGCAATGCAGGAGCTACGCTAGATGGGGCTCAGGTAATGGAAGGCGTTCCTGTTTTGGCGAAAGCCAAACAAGTATTAAAAATGTCTAAAATAAACGGAGGATCTAGAAGCTATCTCGCTTTTGCAGGAGGACTAGATTCTCAAACAATACTTGGTAGTAAAAGCTGGTATTACCCACTTACACCAGAAGGAAAGCTCACCGTAGGGATGGAGCTACCTTTAGGTATCTCGAAATATGGCAAATCAAAAGGTGCACATCTCAAGATGCAATCACAATCTGGGGTAATACATTCATCTGTAGTTACTATTAAAGTTTATCAGGGGCCTGAGTTTTCAAAGCTCACTTACAACCAGCAACAACAATTAAGTGATCATGTATTTACGGTTTCAAACTTATGGAATAGGATGGCAATACAACTTGTTGAGCCTTTACCAAACACGCTAAAAGGTATATATACAAGTCCCGTTATACCAGGAACAGTACAGCTTACACCCTCTGGTAAATTAATTTTTTTAATGAATGACTGTCAGACTACAGGAGGATATCCTAGAGTACTACAAGTAGTCGCTAGTGATCTTAATAAACTGGCGCAAATGCAACAGGGTAGTCAGTTTTTATTGAATGTTACTTGATTTTCTATGCTCCATGACAATATCACTTAGTAATTGCACAACGTCTCCTGTTCCTAACATTTCGTCAAGCTTTAAAGCATCTTTTTTGATAGCATCGTGCTTCATCATTGTTGTCCATAGGTTGTTGATATAATCTGCGTAGTCTTGATCCTCATTCCAGTGGGTAAGTTCTAGACGACGACTACGGGCGTAGATCTTTTGTAAATTCAGTTTGCAAAAAATTAGGGTTGATTGCATAATAATTGGTCTGGCTTCTTTTAAACGTTCTGTTTTTGTTGGTCTTCCCATAAGAATTTTATTGTGGGGGGAAAATTGAACATACGTAAAAGTACTAGGGAAGTGATTATTCTAGTAGGGGTAAATGCCCTTATTTTATTGTTATAGTTAAAGTACTACAACCAGTTCATAAACTTCTTGAGTACACCTATTTTCCCTTTGTATGGAGCATAACGCATTGGGACATCTATCCATGTACCGCGGCTTACAATTGCCTTTGCATGACTGAAGGTGTAAAAGGATTTCTTGCCATGATAGCTTCCTATTCCTGAGTGACCTACTCCGCCAAATGGTAATTTATCATTTACAAAATGAACAAGTGTATCATTCATCGCACCTCCACCAAAAGAAAAACTATTATTAAACCATTTTTTAAAAGAGCG
The DNA here is from genome assembly GCF_000212355.1 of Dokdonia sp. 4H-3-7-5. Classification (NCBI taxonomy): domain Bacteria; kingdom Pseudomonadati; phylum Bacteroidota; class Flavobacteriia; order Flavobacteriales; family Flavobacteriaceae; genus Dokdonia; species Dokdonia sp. 4H-3-7-5. The sequence goes on along the minus strand of NC_015496.1, from coordinate 398,257 downwards.
CTTTTCAGAAAACACATAGGCGCTCAGTGGTTTTTCCATGGAATTTATAATTTTGGAAATGTCCTCTTTGGTTTCATAAGTGAGTACAGGGAGAATCGGGCCAAAAATTTCATCCTGCATTGCTTTGTCTTTTATAGTAACACTGTCAAGCACCGTAGGAGCAATGTAAAGTGAATCCTTATCAGTATTTCCACCTTTAAATATTGTGGCGTTTTCAAGCATGCTTGAAAGTCTATCAAAGTTTTTATCACTTATGATTCTTGCAAAATCTGGAGAGACTGCATGATCTGCACCATAAGCATTTGTGATTTCCACATCGAGTGCGGTGAGCAATTTATCTTTTACAGAAGTATGCACGAGGATATAGTCTGGAGCGATACAGGTCTGTCCCGCATTTACAAATTTACCCCACACAATTCGCTTTGCTGCTAGTTGTATTTTGGCAGATTCATCTACTATACAAGGACTTTTTCCTCCCAGCTCAAGAGTTACTGGCGTAAGATGTTCTGCAGCTGCTTTGTAAACTATTTTCCCCACGGGAACACTTCCTGTAAAGAAGATATAATCCCATCGTTGTGCCAGTAATTCTTGCGCAACCTCTTTAGCTCCTTGAATAACTGCTACGTGTCCTTTGTCAAAAACTTCGGCAATGATCTTAGCTAATAGTTCTGATGTTTTAGGAGTGAGTTCGCTAGGTTTTAACACAACCGTATTACCAGCAGCAATTGCACCTACTAGAGGTCCTACCGCAAGCTGGAAAGGATAATTCCATGGTGAGATTACTAGTGTAGTGCCGTAAGGTTCATACATGATTTTATCACTGGATGGAAAATTTAAAAGCGATGAAGAAACCTTTTTCGGCATCTGCCATTTCCAGATTTCTTTGATGGCCTTATTAAGTTCCATCATCACAATACTGATTTCTGTAGCCACACTTTCAAAAGCTGGTTTTTTAAAATCATCTGCTAGGGCATTAATGATTTCCTGCTCGTTGTTTTTTATGCTTTCGCGAAAGCGTACCAAACAATCTTTCCTAAAAGCAATACTCTTAGTTTGTCCGGTTGCAAAATAATTTCTTTGAGTCTCTAGTAGTTGAGGAATAGTCACGGCAGTGTGTTTTTACCAAAAATAGGGACTTATTAAGGGAGCCTCGCTGATTTTCTGAAAGATTTAATATAAAGTATTGCCTAAGGATGTTGTTATTAACTTAAAAGGTGAAGTTTTGAGCTCTTTTTAGTTTGTTAAGTATGAATTGTATAACGCTGTTTCTTTATTAAATAAGGCGGTATATTCTTGTAGAAGTATGTTTTTAATGTATTTAAGTAATTGTTATTCAGTAATTTAAGTGTAAATGTGTTAAGTTGGTTATCGGCAGCTTTATTATTATAAACTGTCTAGTTGATATTAGAATAATAATTTTAACCATTCCAAACACACTATACTTTTGAAGGAACTTAATAAATACAGCAAAGCGGTCACTCAAGACCCTACGCAGCCAGCAGCACAGGCTATGCTTCACGCAATAGGTCTCACAGATGATGATTTTAAAAAACCACTTGTAGGTATTGCTAGTACAGGTTACGAAGGTAATCCATGTAATATGCATTTAAATAAGCTCGCTGTCGATATTAAAAAGGGTGTACAGACATCTGATTTAGTAGGGCTGATTTACAATACAATAGGTGTAAGTGATGGTATATCGATGGGAACTCCTGGTATGCGATACTCTCTACCATCTCGTGATATCATAGCCGATTCCATGGAGACGGTGGTGCAAGCAATGTCTTATGATGCCTTAATAACGGTTGTAGGATGTGATAAAAATATGCCTGGAGCTTTAATGGCACAACTACGCTTAGATAGACCTTCCATACTTGTTTATGGAGGAACTATTGCACCTGGCTGTCATGAAGATAAGAAGCTAGATGTGGTATCTGCTTTTGAAGCATGGGGAGAGAAAGTTGCAGGAACCATAAGCGAGAAAGAATTTAAGACAGTAGTAAAAAAGGCATGTCCAGGAGCAGGAGCATGTGGTGGTATGTATACTGCAAATACAATGGCTTCTGCCATAGAAGCCTTAGGAATGAGCTTACCATATACAAGTTCAAACCCAGCAGTTTCTCCAAATAAAACAGCAGAGTGCGCTAGAGTAGGAGCTGCTCTGAGAAACTTGATTGAAAAAGATATTAAGCCCTCAGATATTGTGACGCGCAAGTCACTAGAAAATGCAGTAAAGCTCGTGACCGTTCTTGGCGGCTCTACAAATGCGGTATTGCACTTTCTTGCGATTGCAAAAGCTGCGCAAATCGATTTTAAACTTGAAGATTTTCAGAAGATAAGTGATACGACTCCATTTCTAGCAGATTTAAAGCCTTCTGGAAAATACTTAATGGAAGATCTTCACAACGTAGGTGGTGTTCCTGGAGTGTTAAAATATATGCTTGATCAAGGAATGCTACATGGAGACTGCATGACGGTAACAGGTAAAACCATTGCACAAAACCTAGCAAAGGTTGACCATCTAAAAGCACATCAAGATGTAATTCATACCGTAGAGAATCCTATAAAAGCTACAGGACACATCCGCATACTGTATGGAAATATTGCAAGTGAAGGTTCGGTTGCAAAGATTACGGGGAAGGAGGGGTTACATTTTCGCGGAAGCGCACGTGTATTTAATGGTGAGTATGAGGCAAACGCAGGTATAGGTGAAGGTAAGGTGAAGAAAGGAGATGTTGTAGTTATACGATATGAAGGGCCGCAAGGTGGTCCAGGAATGCCAGAAATGCTCAAGCCTACAGCAGCAATTATGGGTGCAGGACTTGGTAAAGACGTAGCACTTATTACAGATGGTCGATTTTCTGGAGGAACACATGGTTTTGTAGTAGGTCACATTACTCCCGAAGCACAAACTGGTGGTGGTATTGCGCTCATACAAGATGGAGACATGATTGTGATTGATGCAGAAAATAACACCATAAATATGGAGATAAGTGAGGAAGAACTGGCAAGCCGTAAGGCAAACTGGATTGCTCCACCACTTAAGGTACAAAGAGGATCGCTCTACAAATATGCAAGAATGGTTTCCTCTGCAAGTGAGGGCTGTGTTACCGATGAGTTTTAATGAAATAACCACGAATTACTTACGAGTTTTTCACTTTTTATTACACAAAGGACACTGAAAGAGTTTACAGCGTTAAGAAGATAATAAACAAGGGCACGTTTTAAAAAATGCCACATAAATACCTGTATATGGAGACAAAAACCATACATAATCCAGCAAAGACAACTACCACTATGAACGGTAGCGAGGCATTAATTCACTGTTTACTGGCAGAGGGAGCAGATTTAATTTATGGATATCCCGGAGGGGCGATCATGCCATTTTATGATCAGTTACATATACATCAAGATAAGATACATCACGTACTCACACGTCATGAGCAAGGAGCTACTCATGCTGCACAAGGATTTGCTAGAGCAACTGGAAAAGTAGGCGTTGCTATTGCGACTTCAGGACCAGGGGCCACAAACCTAATTACAGGTATTGCAGATGCTCAGATAGATAGTACGCCTATGGTTTGTATTACTGGGCAAGTAGGCTCACACCTATTAGGAAGTGATGCTTTTCAAGAAACCGATATTATAGGGATTTCTACACCCGTTACAAAGTGGAATCATCAAATTACGAGTGCTAAGGAAATCCCAGAAGTACTAGCAAAAGCTTTTTATATAGCACGTTCTGGGCGTCCAGGGCCTGTATTAATTGATATAACAAAGGATGCCCAGTTTGAAGAATTTGAATTTTCTTATGAAAAATGCGAACACATACGCAGTTATGTGCCAGTTCCAGAAGTAAAGGAAGAACAATTACAAGCAGCTGCCGAAGCTATTAATAATGCAAAACAACCCATGATCGTATGGGGGCAAGGCGTTATTCTTGGTGAGGCAGAAGAAGCTTTTAAAGCCTTTGTTGAAAAATCTGGAATCCCAGCTGCGTGGACAATCCTTGGGGTATCTGCAATTCCTACAGATCATCCGCTTAATGTGGGTATGGTGGGAATGCATGGCAATTATGGACCTAATGTACTTACTAACCAATGTGATGTATTAATAGCTATTGGGATGCGCTTTGATGATCGAGTGACGGGCAACCTTGAAAGCTATGCAAAGCAAGCTAAGGTGATCCATTTTGAAATAGATCCAGCAGAGGTTAATAAAAATGTAAAAGCAGACATACCAGTATTAGGTAATTCTAAAGATACGCTTGAACGAATATTGCCGCTGATAGAAAAGAAAGAACATACTGCGTGGCATCAAAGATTTAAAGACCATTACAACATAGAATTTGATAAAGTCATAAAGAACGACATTCATCCTACAAAGGATGGACTAACGATGGGTGAGGTAATTGAACTCATTAATACTAAAACAAATGGTGACGCCATTATAGTAACAGACGTAGGCCAGCACCAGATGGTAGGTATACGTTATGCAAACTTCAAAAAATCTAAGAGTAACATCACCTCTGGAGGTCTAGGGACGATGGGCTTTGCCCTTCCTGCAGCAATAGGAGCAAAAATGGGAGCACCAGATCGCGAAGTAGTAGCGATTATAGGTGATGGTGGTTACCAGATGACCATACAAGAGCTTGGTACTATTTTTCAAACCGGAGCTGCAGTAAAGATTGTAGTGCTCAATAATGAGTTTTTAGGAATGGTGCGCCAGTGGCAGCAACTGTTTTTTGACAAGCGTTATGCCAGCACAGAAATGAAGAACCCCAACTTCTGTAAGATAGCAGAGGCTTATGATATTGAAGCTCAGAAAGTCACAGACAGAAGCACACTAGAAGATGCTATTACTCGTATGATTGCTTCAAAAAATAGTTTCTTTCTAGAAGTAATGGTAGAAAAAGAGGACAATGTATTTCCTATGATTCCTACAGGAGCATCAGTATCAGATATACGCTTAGCATAAGAATATCATTGATTATATAGAACAACCTAAACGGTTTTGCTACAATAAAATAATTAGTACTTAAACTCAACATATATGAGTGAGCAAATAACAACATACACGGTAACAATATACAGCGAGAACAACATTGGGTTACTCAATCGCATCTCTGCTATATTTCAACGTCGTAAAATTAATATTGAAAGCCTCTCTGCCTCAGAAAGTGAGATAGATGATGTTTTTAAATTTACACTAGTGGTAAATATTACAGAACATCAAATGGAGAAAATCAAAGGTCAGATAGAACGTCAGGTTGAGGTCATTAAAGCTTTTTACCATAGTGATGAAGAGACCATTTTTACAGAAAGCGCACTTTTTAAAATCAAATCTGAGTTGCTTTTTGAAGAGCCTCAAATTCAGAATATTATAAAAGATAGCCATGCGCGCATAGTTACAGTAAATAGAGACTTCTTTGTGCTAGAAAAGTCAGGCCGCAGGTCTGAAATTGATTTGGTACACCGCGAGTTAAAACCTTTTGGTATCATGCAGTTTACTCGTTCGGGTAGAATTGCAGTTACTAAGACAGAGATGCCTATCTCTTCATTATTGCAACAAATAAGGAATGAGCAGGAGGCCGCTTTCGCGAAAACGTAACACCTCAAATACAGAGTCTAAAGAAACAATAACTAATCATTATAAAGACGTATTTCTAACCACCGTCTTTACCGAAAATTAATTAGAATGAACTACTTCAATACATTGCCACTTAGAGATCAACTGGCACAACTAGGGAAATGCCGCTTTATGGATGCTAGCGAATTTCAAGACGGAATAGCTGCTATAGAAGGGAAGAAAATTGTGATTGTAGGTTGTGGCGCGCAAGGTCTTAATCAAGGTCTTAATATGCGTGATAGCGGTTGTGATATTTCTTATGCACTTCGTGAGGGAGCGATTACAGATAAACGTCCATCCTTTGTAAATGCTAGTTCTAATGGGTTTACTGTAGGAACATATCAAGAGTTAATACCCAGCGCAGATTTGGTACTCAATTTAACACCAGATAAACAGCACACAGCTGTTGTAAAAGCTGTAATGCCATTAATGAAAAAGGGAGCTACGCTTGCTTATTCTCACGGTTTTAATATTGTAGAAGAAGGAATGGAAATACGTGAAGATCTCACGGTAATAATGGTGGCACCTAAGTGTCCTGGTTCTGAGGTGAGAGAAGAATATAAAAGAGGTTTTGGAGTACCTACCTTAATTGCAGTACACCCTAATAATGATCCAGAAGGGAAAGGGCTAGCGCAAGCAAAAGCCTATGCAGCAGCGACAGGAGGACATAGAGCAGGTGTTCTAGAGTCTTCTTTTGTAGCAGAAGTGAAGTCTGATCTTATGGGTGAGCAAACAATCCTTTGTGGAGTACTACAAACAGGTTCTATTTTATGTTTTGATAAAATGGTAGAAAAAGGAATTGACCCTGCATATGCTGGGAAATTAATTCAATACGGCTGGGAAACCATCACAGAAGCTTTAAAACACGGCGGAATCACAACCATGATTGATCGTCTTAATAATCCGTCTAAGATTAAAGCCTTTAATCTAGCCGAGGAATTAAAAGAAATTATGCGTCCATTATTTGAAAAGCACATGGATGATATTATCTCTGGTCACTTCTCAAAAACCATGATGGAAGACTGGGCTGCAGATGATAAGAATCTTCACAAATGGAGAGCTGCCACTGGAGAAACTGCTTTTGAAAAACAGACAATCACTACCGCAGAGATTTCGGAGCAAGAATATTTTGATCACGGAGTACTCATGGTAGCCATGGTGAAAGCAGGAGTAGAGCTCGCGTTTGAAACCATGACCGCTGCGGGAATTATAGAAGAAAGTGCTTATTATGAGTCGTTACATGAAACGCCTCTTATTGCAAATACTATTGCTAGAAAGAAGCTTTTTGAGATGAATCGTATTATATCTGACACAGCAGAGTATGGTTGCTATCTTTTTGATCATGCTTGTAAACCGTTATTAACTGACTTTATGAAGAGGGTAGATACAAATATTATAGGTTCTGCTTTCGCAAAAGAAAATGATGTAGATAATCAAGAACTTATTGCTGTAAACGATGCCATACGCAATCATCCTGTTGAGGAAATAGGAGCAACATTACGAAGAGCTATGGTCGCAATGAAGAAAGTGAAAACGGCTTAAAGAATAGGTGCTTCATTAATTTGTGGAGGATTTAGATATCAGTAAGGTTGAGATTAATGAGAATGGATAATATGTATAAATGACAGTAGCAACAACAATATTTATTCCCACGCTAAAGTCTATTACAGATGCAGCAAATAGGGTAAAGAAGGTTGCCATAAAAACACCATTTATGCGCAGCTTTACATACTCAACCAAGTTCGATGCAGAGGTTTTTTTAAAGCGTGAAGACCTACAGCAAGTTCGCAGTTATAAAATAAGAGGCGCTTACAATAAGATAAGTACGCTTACAGATGAACAAAAAGGAGTAGGCATCGTATGCGCCAGTGCAGGTAATCATGCCCAGGGCGTAGCTTTGTCGTGCTCTCGTTTAAGTATTCATGGCACCATCTTTATGCCTTCTACAACACCTAATCAAAAGGTGGAGCAAGTAGAAATGTTTGGTGGAGATTGGATTACTGTCGTGTTAGAAGGTGATACTTTTGATGATGCTTTTGCGCGAGCGAGTGATATTTGTACCACAGAAGGAAAAACATTTGTACATCCCTTTGATGACGAAAAAATAATAGAGGGCCAGGCGACTGTAGGCTTAGAGATATTAACACAGTCTGAGCAGCCGTTAGATTATGTTTTTGTTCCAGTAGGTGGCGGAGGGTTGATAGCTGGATTGTCTAGCGTTTTTCATCACCTGTCACCTAAAACAAAGATTATAGGAGTAGAACCAGCAGGAGCTCCTGCGATGCTCACTTCGCTCTCAAAAAAGGAAAATACTACGCTAGAAGAGATTGATAAATTTGTCGATGGTGCGGCAGTGCAACGAGTAGGCGATCGCAACTTTGCAATTGCTCAGCAATTTGTGGATAGGGTAGTTACGGTTACTGAAGGTAAGATATGCCAGACTATTCTCGATTTATATAACAGAGATGCTATTGTAGCAGAACCTGCAGGTGCAATGACGCTTGCCGTATTAGATAAATTTGCTAAAGAAATTAAAGGTAAAAATATCGCTTGCATCGTAAGCGGAAGCAATAACGATATCACCCGTACTGCAGAAATCAAGGAGCGTGCGTTACTACATCAAGGCTTAAAACATTATTTTATTGTGAAGTTTCCGCAGCGAGCGGGAGCATTAAAAGAATTTGTGGCTGAGGTGCTCGGCCCCACAGACGATATCACTTATTTTGAATATTCTAAAAAGACGAGTAGGGAACAGGGACCAGCAATCGTAGGTCTAGAAATAAAATCTTCAAAAGATTTACAGCCGCTTCTCGATCGAATGCATGCACGTAAATTCTATGGTGAATATCTTAATGATAAACCAGAGCTGTTTCAACTGCTTGTTTAAGTGTAATCATATTTTCGCGAAAGCGTAGCAAACTAAGTAAAAACAAAAAGGCTCAAATTCATCATGTGAATTTGAGCCTTTCTTATTTATTATAGTCAATTATACTGCTTGTGGTAAACTACGCGTTAACCAGCCACTTTTACCAGCAGTTGCGATGGCGTAAGGAGTGATCCAGAATAAGCCAAAGGTGTAAAATAAACTGTATGAATATGCATAAAAAGACTCTGCGATATTATATTTTTTACCGTAAAATAGTGCAGGGAATGTAGATAGTACAAGGATACTCACTAGTGTTGACGTTAAGAATAGCACTGGATGAGTCGCTATAAAAAATAACATAAAAGCTAGGAAGGGATATGTCATGATAATCTGCAATGACTGACTCAGAAAAAGTAATCTCGTGCCCGTTTTTGAGCCTTCTCTAAAGTCTGTAAACACATATTTTGCCATTGCGATGTTCTCACGTACGTTACTTCTTCCCCATCTAATGAACATTTTATAAAGTCCTTTATAGTTTTCTGGTACGTTAGTGTAAGCATATGCATTTTTCTGGAAAAGTACATGTTTACCTTGGCTAAGAATCATATTTGTCATCGCGCGATCTTCACCTATATCTGATGGTTTCCCCATGAACGTTTGATCAATCCATTCTTCTAGACAAGCAAAAACAGCATCTCTTCTATAAGCAGCAAGCGCTCCAGGAGTACATAATACAGAATTGAGGTTACTCTCTGCAGATCGTACAAACTCAAAACTAAGTACAAAACTCACGTCAAGCATTTTTGGTAATAATGCCTTCTCATTGTTCAATACTCTTATGTTACCTGCTACAGCACCACAATCTTCATTATCAATAAATGGACTAACTAAATTTCTAAGCGTGTCTGGAGTCACCATAGAATCACTGTCTACAGTGATGAAAACCTCTCCAGTTCCTTCGTGAAAACCACGGTATAATGCATGACGTTTACCCATGTTTTTAGGTTGCTGGCATATAGAAACACGATTACCTAGTTCTTTTTTGGCGACTTGCATCCAATGCCATGTATCATCTTGACTACCATCATCTATTGATAACAGTTGTATTTTTTCTACAGGGTAATCACTGGCAGCAAGACTTTGGAGTGTTGCATATACTTGCTTTCCTTCATTATAGGCAGGTACAATTACAGTTACAGTAGGTAACTCTTCATCTGTAACAGATGCTACGGGTTTGTATCGGAAATAGTTATAAAGTGTATATAAGAAGAAGGCACTTTTATAGGCAAGAAATACGGATGCAACCGTCATAAATGCATAGCCAAAGATAGTACTCTTACGTTCAAAATCTAGTTGTGAAAAGTCATAACGCAACATATATGCTATATAAGCAGATATGACTAGGAGCAAGAATGTTGTAATGAGTACAGTAGTTCCCCAAGGATTTTTAGATATTTTATTTACAACTGAGTTTTTCTCGGTAGTAGTTGATGCTAATTCTTCTGGAAGGTTGTTTTTAATGTCCATATGTTTTAAATCAAAGTTCTATATCAAGGTGAGGTAGTTTTACGTAGAGATAAATCTTTTGGATTTCAACAGATGTCGCTTTTAACAATAAGTTAGATTTCTTAACAGCTATTAAGGAGCTTTATGTTAAATAAAAAAAGCCAACACGCGGTAGCGAGCTGGCTTTAACTTTTATTTCGCTTTCACGAAAGTGTGTTTATTTATTCAATAATAATTGCACCTTCAGGAATGTCAAAGTAGCTTTTTTCTATCTCTGGATTAAAACGGATGTTGTCTATTGTGATAGTAGTTATATGTTCTCCGGCTTCTTCGTCTTCTGTTAACCAGTGTGTGTGGAAACCTGTAGGCAATTCTATACCATTTACTATAGTTGTTCCTTGAACTTCCATGAGTTTTTCTGGAGCAGCGCCGCCGTTAGGAAAATATTTAGGGTATGACACGATGTAACGTACAACAGCTACCTTATGATCTTCTTTACCTACATAAATAATATAATAATCATCTGGGGCGTCGCCAGTACCTTTACTAAAGGTAATTTTAACGACGTCGTAGTTATTATTCTTCCATGTTTTGTCTTCTAGTTTCTCAAGGTTGACACCTTCACCATCTAAAATAAAAGGTGAGCCAGCAAGGTAATAAGGTGTCAGTGCCCAAAAGCGCATATCAAAAGGAAATGCTGTTGAGTCTGATACTTGTTTCCAAGCCTTTTCTCCATCCCATCCAAAACGTTGCGTTGTATCTTCGGGTTTCCAGTGTACCGCTTTATTATTCCACGTGTCTAGTGTCTCATCTGTATAGCGACGAGTACTTCCATCTAATGGAACATAATCAAAACGAAAAGAAAGTGGTCCGTTTTCAAAAAAACGTTGCAGTCCGCCATGAGCCTCCATAGATTGCCATACAATTTTTCCGGCCTCAGTATTATTTAGTCTCTTTTTTGCTTTAGTCACACGTTCGGTAATCCATGAGGTTTCAACTTTTGCAAGATTTTCATTTACAGTAGCTACTTCTAATGTAGGAGTAGTGGTTGTGTTTTCTTGTTTACAAGATGTGATTGTAAGCAGTGCACTGGCTGCTATGGTAAGTAATGTATATTTCATAATGTGGTTAGATTATTAGATAAATGTTGTCTTGCAAAGCTTACTAAACTTACATGTAAGTATGTTATGGTTTTCTTAAAATTTTGATGTAGTAGTACGCTTTCGCGAAAGCGTATAAAAAACAAAAACCTCCTGAAAGAGGAGGTTTTGTCAACGTTGCGATTTGGGGCAATGTTAGTGAATAATTAATTTTTGAGTGTATGTAGTTTGTAATTTCTGCACTTTAATAATGTAAGCACCCGTACTTATATCTTGCACTGGCAACTCTATTCTTGAGGTTTCGCTATCTGGTGTCCACTCTTTTATAAGTTGACCTAACATAGTGAAAAGCTGTATTGACTTAAGGTCATAATCTACTCTTTTGTTAATTACAATATCATGAGACTGGCTATTGAAGTAGATACTCAAGTTATCTGATTCCTCAGTTTCATCAATAATGTCCGTATCAACCACTTCGATATCTTGATTATTTTCTTCTTGTTCATCAGTTTGTTGTGTAGTATCATCAGTATCTTCTTCAGCTGCTGCCGTTTGTTCAAACACGATATAAAATCGGTCTAAGTAAGTTCCAGCCTCTAGCGTTAAAGTGAATTTATCATCAGTCGTGATGTCTGTGTAGGTATCTTGAAGGGCGTCAAACACATAAACAGTTGTATTTTCTGTATTTACATTTTCAAGTGCATCTACACCGATAGAAATTTCACCATCCATAGGTAAACCAATACGTAAAGGGAATTTTCGGTCATTCTCAATAGCAGGAACTCCTAAAATTATGGCTTTATTATCATCTAGCATCCACATCATATCTTCTTGTGGGTGGTTATCAATAACGGCATCATAAGCTCTGTCATATCCAAAAGTCGTATTCTCATCGATAGTCATTAAAAGCTGTCTGTGATAAGCGCTAGGAGAATCAAAACCTATTCTAAATTTTTCTCTTAGGTCCTCATGTTGTACAATATCATCCTCTGCGTTAAGGGCATTTTCTGATTGTGTTGTTTCACCATTAAAGAAAAATGAACCAGAAGATGCTTCTTTTGCAAAGACACGCTGTGTATTGTTAAAATTAGTTGTTCCAGTAGTTGCTGCTCTTACAAAGAACCCTTGACCTACTGCAATAAATTGAGTAGGAGTTTTAGTACCTACACCGCTCGTGTTTTGAGCAGGGTGACTTACTGCAGGAGTACCTCCACTTAAAGTATAGAGTGCATATCCAGCTTCATAATCTGCTAAGAAATGATTACCTCCACCCCAGTGTTCCCAGAATGACAAAGTACCCGTTAGGTGTGGATTATCATTAATAAATTTATTTGCATCAAGGGCAGAAGGAAAAGGATTACCCATCATAAAGTCATTGCCTGCATTTATTAATTTGTCAATAGATGCTGCATCTGTGCCATTATTAGGTCTTCCTATAAAAACATAATTTTGTGGATCTGTGATGCCACCACTACCGGGACCTTTCATTGTAAAGCCATCACCTATATCTAAAGATCCGTAAGGACCTATTTGCTCATAAGCACTATAGGTGTCTGCAGGGTCATTTCTGTAGGTAAATAGCCAATAAGCACTCACCGTCTTAGGTATGGTGTTCGCTCCATTAAATCCAGTACTGAAATTTAATGATTGCGGATTGTTTTCATCAGTCCCATCGTTCATAATAGATGCTATAGTAAATGTGCCATCAGGATTTGTTTTTTCTACGGGGGATGACCAGATATTATATGAAAAGGTATCTGACGTACCTTGCTGATCTCTTTCAAGTCTTCCAATACTAGCAGCTGCCAGATCACTATTTTCTGTCTGTATTAATTGTGATTCTCCAACAAGATCCATAACACCGTCTAATTTTAAATAGTGAGATACTTCCATCTTACTATCATTTCCTACGGTTAACTCGGCAGTACTTACATCAAGTGCTAGAACCGTGTTATTTGATGCTGTAGAAATGTTATGTGCTGTTTGAACAATATTCCAATCAATGGTTTGCGTTGCATCAACTAATGATGGCGCTCCTGGTAGAGCTTGTGTAGCTCCGTTAGTCCATGTGTTAGTATTTGCCCAAACTCCATCTGCAGTTGAAACATAAGGTAGGGGAGCCGTTTGGAAATCTACAGTTTGCAGATTTTTTATGGCTGCTACATAATTATTGTCAGACTCGTCTTTTACGTTTGTAAAAGTGTATTTATTCATAGGTAAATACATTTCAAGATCTGCCCAAGGGATGCTAGCTACTTCATTTTTAGAAATATTTTGAGGTATGATTTTACCATTTACAGAGTCATCGGTAAATTTTTCAATTTCCTGATTCATGATGAACTGTAGTTGCTCTTGTGATAACGCTTGATTCCATACTCTTACCTCATCTATAGTTCCATCAAAGAATCTTGTAGGGTTTTGATAGTTTGCAGCAGCAACCATAAAATGTTGGCTTGAGCTTACAGGGCTATTTCGTACACCTGAATTATCTTCTATACCATCAATATAGAATGTAGCTCTATTTCCGTCATATATTACAGCAATATGGTGCCATTCATCTTGAGGTAGCGCAATAGAAGCACTTAGAGCTTCAGTAGTTCCCGCTGCATTCCTCCATACGATGCGAGGTCTTGAGGCATTATTAAGTATAAGTGCGTAACCTTCAGTAAAAGATCCAAAATTTCTTTTAGAAATAATATCAGTTCCATTTGCATTTGCACCAGGTTTTATCCAAGTTGATATAGTAAATGGTCCCGTGAGGTCTGCAACATCATCTGCATCCATATAATCTCTTGTACCATCAAATGTAATTGATCGCTCATAGATATATTCTGGTGCATATCCGAATGTGATGTATTTAGTACCATCAAAATCGTAAATGGTTTCAATATTTGTTCCGTTTGAAGTCATTACTCGATACTCTGAGGTTGGACTAAATGAAGGCGTGTCTGATATAAACATTAAGAAATTTCCAGGCGGTGTTATTGTGGCAGAAAGTGAGGCTTCAGGAACCGAGATTTTTACGTCTCCAACAGCTCCAGTTTCGACTACTTTCCATGTGCGTAAAATAGAAGAAAAATCTACTAATGTATTTAAACCAGCTATACCATCACTCAAATCAACTTGAATAGGAGCAGAGGCAGCAAAAGAACCGTTGTTATTTCCCCATACAAGAAAGTTTTTATCATTTATAACGTTGGTATTTGCACTGATATTTTCCGAATTAGTGTTGTATATATCTGAAAGTCCCATAGTGACAATTGCTCCTGGATTACTTGAAGTAGATTGTTTTTGGTTTAAAGTAGCAGCATCATCTCTACCTATCCCAGCTATATCATATGTGAAACCATTGTTTATGGTGGTATCCCATATAGTAGTACCATCACTATCAATATAATTTTCATCACCTTGTCTTGTAGTTGTAGTACTATTGGTACGATGAAGTGTTACTCCATTTTTTAAAGCAAGATATGATTGTATTTTTTTCTGATTAAGTAATGAGTTAGGTAAGCTGTAGCTTATGAATTCCGTTATCTTCCCATTAAACCAAGACGATATGTCTGTTCTATTTAAGCCGGCAAAACTTACTCCTAAGGCATAAATTGAGTTGTTAATGTCATCATATGGTAACACATTACCAACTGTATTTGTGTTCTGATTGTATGCAAACGCATCTACGTTATCTACTCTTATACCATTCTTGTAAATTTCTGAACCATTCCCACTAGCGTTTCTCTTAATATTTATAATAATTACTTCATCAGTATAACTGTCTGAATTAGACGAATAAGCACGTCCATATGTATTTGGAGTAGTTGAATTAGCACTAGCTGGAGTAGAACCAATCATGTGGCTTAACATATTATCATTACCAGAGAAGCGTATAGATATTTTACCAGTCCAAAATCCAGTTCCATCTTCAGAAAACTGTCTGTTTGAAGCTCTACCAGCAACAACGCCTTCAAAGGCGTTTGGTGTAGTGCCATCTATTGTGCCGTTTTGTTTTAATACTACCCAATAATCTTGAGAATAGAATCCTCCCTTACCTTTAAGCTGAGTTTTATCTGCCTCATTGAAACTAAGTACAGGATTATGGTTTATATTTTCAGCGCTATTGTTAAAATAAGTAGGTGCGTCAAAACTACTTACGGTAGCATCATTATCTTGAGCTTGATCTGACCACACATTTACTTGATTTCCATCTGTAGCAGTTATTCCAGAATTACTTTTTAACCAAAGTTTTAAGTTTGAAGCTACATCTGCTGGACCCGAAGCTGGATTTCCAAAAGGAATCTGTGGGTTTCCAACAATTATAAAATTATCAAAATTTGCACCATCATCCCTTGTAGCGTCATTATCATCTGAGAATCTCACTCTAAAGCGAGCTTGAGGATTATTAACTAGAGATGCTGGCAAGTCTAGGTATGATGTCATAAACTGTGATTTAGCAGCATTAAAATTACTATCATTAATACCACTCCATCCATTTACGTTAGTTCCTAGACCTAAAACATTAGCATCGTTGTACCACTTATTATCAGCTCCTAGACCTGAAGTTCCTAATACTGTCCAATTAGTTCCACCATTTGATGAATATTCTATATTCATTCCATCTTCTAGATCATTATCGAGATTAAATCTCACATCAATATATAATCTTAAGTCCGTAAAACCAGTAAGATCTATAACAGGGCTTATAGCATAAGTGTCACTTCCTGGTGCGAAGTCGTTATAGTTATTGGTATAAAAGTAATTTCCATCTGTTCCAGGTTCGGTGGTGTTTGCTCCATACGTCCATACGGATGCTCCTCCAAGGTTTGAAACAGTCCAACCTTCTGCGCTAACATCAAAATTATTATAATGGATAGTGTATCGGGGAGATATATCAATTGTGGATGAACCCTCAATATCGAAAGTATAGTCACCTTCATTTATATCGTTAGATGTAACTCTCACAGTCGCATTATGAGTTCCAACAGCATTTGGTGTATACGTTACTTGAAAAACGCTCGATTCTCCAGCAGCTATTGTAGTCGACGGCATTGATGAAATTGCAAAATTACCTCCACCTCCTTGAATTTGAACTTGTGTGCCATTCAGTACTAAATCTGCTGTTCCTGTGTTTGTGATTGTAAAGTCATTTGCATCAGAGGATCCTAAGAACACGTTACTGAAATCTGTGTCGTCTGCAGTATTTGGAGTAGTATCACCGTCTACAATTTCTACAGCATTTCCAAAAATATCTATCTCTGGAGCAACCACCAGCGTGCATTGTCCTTCAATAACAAATGTATAAGGATTTTCGTCACTGTCATTATTATTGATAGTAACTGTAGCAGAGTGATTTCCAACTAAGATAGGATTGTAGGTAACCTCAAAAGAAGTAGAGCCTCCACCTGGGATAATAGTACTAGAAGGTATTGCGGTTACTGTAAAGTAAGGACTTCCAGTTATAATAGCATATGGAGAAGCACCTGTAAGGTTAAGGTTTGCGCTTCCAGAATTTGCAATGGTATAAGTTCGGCTTATACTACCGTTTATTAGGCTGGCTCCAAAATTAGTGCCATTACTAACTAGTGTTGTGGTATCGCCATCATTTATAATATTACCCAGACCATTTAATGATATTTCTGGCTGTGGACCTGTAGCTGTTCCTGTAATACTAAAGTTGTATGGATTTTCATTACTATCATTGTTAGCAACGCTGAATGTAGCATTATGAACACCTCCTACTGTAGGGTTATATGTAATAGTAAACGTTGCCGAACTACCCGCAGCAATAGTTGCAGGTGGAGGCGATGTGATAGTATAACTTGAAGCGCTAGTGCCACCTAATACACTTCCTGATAGGTTGAGAGTTGCAGTACCAGTATTTCTTATGGTGAATGTGCGATTGAGTATCGATCCAGCGGTGATGGTTCCAAAGTTAGTTCCATCCCCAGCATTTGGAGTTGTACTTCCGTCAATGATTTCTATTCCTGATCCGAAAATTGCAATTTCTGGTTGGGGTACTGATGATGTAACATTTATTTGATAATCTTCCGTTTCTCCATAGTATGAATTATTAGCTAAACATGGTGAGGGATTACCTGCAGTTCCATTCCATTTACTTTGAACACGCATCACAGTTGGCCCTAGGTTAGCTCCGGCAGGTACGGTTATATTTAAAGGAGAATTTGAGGTTGCACCATTTGCAACGTTTGATGCTGTTCCAGTATTATATTCTTCTCCGGCGTCATTGAAATCTCCATCTTGGTTCCAGTCTATCCAAGCTCTAGTGTTGAAAGTGAAATTTCCATTTGTGTTTACTTGTACAGTTAATGGATAAGAAGAATTTTGTTCTAAATCTGTAGAGATGGTAGTGAAATCCGAATATCCATTGTTTTGTATTGGCGTATTGTTATCGATAGTGTTAATAGCGACTCTTCGTATTGTAGATGGATTGCTAATTGCTTGAGGAGTGCAATATTCCCCAATTAATCGTCCTCTTATGATTACGTCATCTATGGCTGCTCCGTCGTTATTTATTAAAAGATCACTTGTGTTATCACTACCAAAAACAACACGTAATTGCACATTAGATGCGTTATTAAAATTGGTATTGAAGGTGGTCAAGTCCAATGTAGGTGCAGCAGTAAATGCATTACCACTAAATGGAGTATTATCACCTGACCATCCATCAGTATTATCTGCTATTCCATTTACGTCTGTGTCATTATAATATCCATTGGCTTCGGTTCCCAGTACAGACCAAGTACCTCCATCAATACGATATTGCATTTGAATCCCATCTCGAAAGGGTTCTGTTTTGTAAAAATGACGTAGATCAAGAGTAAGATTCCAATATCCTGTTAAATCAATTATAGGACTTTCAAGAGCAAATAATGCATTGTTTGCATAATTCGGAAATTGATTATTTAAAACAAAGTCTACTGCATCAAATGAACCATTGGTGTTTATGCTCTGAGTCCACGCATTATCACCAGTCGTATTTGAGAAGTCTGCGTTGAATAAAACGGTTTGCGCACTAATGGATGACACAGATTGTGTAATAACCAAAATTACGGAGGCGAGAAGTAGTACTCTACCAATTGAGGGCTTTTTCATTTAATAAGATTTGTCGCTACAAAACTGTTGGGGTGAGTATTGTAGTGAGTTGGGACGGCTAAATTATAAAAAAACTTGGTTTTACAATGGTAAAACAGTAAAAATTGCGTAATTCAACTGCTATTTGTGTATTTCATCGATGTTTTTAGTTGGTGAATGGATGAATTACAAGTAATCTTTTGTAATGATGTGTATTTCATCGGTGATTTTAATCATTTCATTCAAGAGTTTTTGATTAGCCGTTAGTTAGTTAGTTAGTTAGTTTTGGATAGTACAAAAGAGCCAAAATGATATTTTGATTAATTTATTTTAGCGTTTTATTCAATTTTTCGCGAAAGCGTAACTACTAAAAACAAAAAGAGCATCCTAAGTTAGGATGCTCCTCAAGCCTTGAATTAACACTAAATAATTATTTTTCCGACTGTGCGCGTTTCTTTAATCCTAGATACGCGCCTGCAGCGAGGCCAATTGCTATAAATCCATCTATAGGTGCAGCAGGAGCTTCGTCATTTACATCATTTGCAAAGGTGATTTGCGCTTGGACTCCAACAGTTATGAATAAAAGGAGGAGTGTTGTGATGATATGTTTTTTATATGTAGTCATATGAGTTTTATTAGTTTATTGAATAACAATTTTATGAGAAATCTTGATCTTTTCACCTTTAATAGATAGTATATACATACCACTACTTAGTTGGTCAAGATCATGAATTACCGTTTTGTTCCCTCTAAAGGATGCCTCATTACTCATAACTGTTTGTCCTAGTAAATTTGTAATTACGACATCTACATCGCTTCCTGAGAGTGCAGTAGATGTAATGGTTAATCTTCCATTTGTTATAGGATTAGGATACATTGCAAAATCAATCACTTCTTCAGTTGTAGTTGATAATACTTCTCGCTGGTAAACAATTTCAAAACGATTTGTATCGACACTTGTTTCAATGTCATTATCAACCGTAAAAGCGATAGTGTTTAATCCTTCTTCTAGTAAGGTAGTCTCACCTGTGTGGTTGTCTTTAAGATATGTTTCAACCTCATTTAATCCATAGATGTCAAGATCTAATGTGTAATTACTAGTGCGATATAGTGCATTGTAAAGTTGTATTTGATCATCTTCTGTAGGCATAGCTACTTTATCAATGCTTAGGAGTCCGCCATCTTTCAAAACGCCCATGTTCTCATCAATATTAAAGAACTTTGAAACATCTTCTGATGTTACGTCGTTACTATAGCTATCACCATAAAGGATGACAAAGTTATCTTGTAAGCCTATTTCTTCACCATAGTGTTCACTTCTATACAATCTACCTATAAGGTGTGGTGATGTAGCAATAGCATTTGATGAATTACTATAGAGCGGTACTATATTACCAGGAACTTTATCTGTCTCGTTAAAGACAATCTCAGTACTACTATCTGTAACAGTAGCATCTGTTGCTGTAAAAATAGCTTGACCAGGTTGTATGAAATGGTAGTCTTTAGAATTTGCTCCATTACTAGAACCACTTCCGTCTAGAAGAACAGTTACATATTGTCCTCTCGAACCTAGAGTAGCATCCCATACCCAAATCTGACCAGTTCTCACATTTGTAGAAGCTGAAAGTACGGTGTTTATGTTTAAAGAAGCCTGATATGGATTTCCTATAAAGTTAAAAGCTCCCGCATTGTGGTTAAGTGTACTGCCAGTTACACTTACAGGAGAGGTTGCAATAGTTCCTGTTGCTCTTAACTTGGTAGCAGTGGGAGTAGCAGCGTTGCTTGTCACGTTAACACTACGATCACCTCTTACTAGAAGTCTAATCGGTTCACCAGCATTTAAGGTAGTTACATCTGTATTTGTAACATCTTGCCAAGACTGAGATGCATTATCTAATTTAAAGATAGAACCATTTCCAGAAGCCGTAGCATCAAAACCATTTTCACCTGTTAAGGAACCTGAGATATGAGTACCATAACCAGGGTTAGGATTCACATTGTCGGTAGGGAAGGATGTACCTGTGTTATTAACCCCTTCTTGCCAGTTTGCATTAATACTTGTAGTGGTAGTTACAGGACTAGAAAGTAATCTAAAAGCTCTTCTTGCTGGAATGTATCTTTCTGTAGTCACATTACCAGAGATGGTCCCACCCGTAATTATATCAATCATTGCAGTTCTTGTAGGATTACTCAATAGGGTAAGTGTATCTCCAGTATTAAGAGTTCCATCTGTTAACGTCAGTAATTTGTTGATTGAAACTGCCGTGCTTAAGGTAACACCTTGAGTGGTATCACTATTATCAATTACTAAGTTGGCGATTTCAAGAGCATTACCTGCAATTTCTTGAGGAGAGCTTCCCGTCATTAAAAGTGTACCACTTGCTCCAGAGATCTCACCCGAATTAGTAAGGTCACCGTTTACATCCAGCGTAGTAGCTGCTAGATCTAATGTTGCGCCAGCAAGTATCGTTACATTATTTACTATTGTATTTGCAGATAGGGTAGGAGCTCCAGAACGTACTTCAATATTGTCATTACTTGTAGCGATACCACTTGGATCTTGAGGTGTCCAAGCTCCAGCATTATAGATGTAATACGCTGGTTCAATAGTAATAGTGTAATCTTCTACTTCTCCAAAGAAACCAACCTCACAAGGGGTTGATACCTCGTTGAATTTATTACTTACTCTCATTCTTACATTCCCTAGTGTTGCATCTATAGGGACTGTAATTGTGAATGGAGAACTATCTGTAGCTTGATCATTTTTATTAATATCTATTCCTAAATCGTATGATTCTCCAGCGTCAGTAAAATCTCCATTTCTGTTCCAATCTATCCAAACTGTAGTCGTGTGACTATTGTTCCCTAAAGTATTTAGATGTACTGAAAGGTTATGTGAAGATCCTCGGGCAAGCGTTGCTATTTCTGTGGTGAAATCAGTGTATGCGGGTTCGGGTCCAGATGGATTATTTATACCTCCGAGAATAACACGAGTAATTCCATTAGCAAAATCTATACTTCCTTCTGATCCACAATACGTGAGTTGTGTAGTAAAACTAATAGTTTCGCTATATGGAGAATCACTACCTGCTGTGCACGTAGCCTTTACTTGAGCTTCGTATGTTTTACCAACCTCTAGACCAGTTAGGTTAAGACTATTAGTTGTGGTATTTACACTAGTGTAAGTTGTTATTCCGCTTTCGCGAAAGCGTACTGTGTAGGAGTTGTTAGGTGTTGCTACCCAATTAAGTGTAGCGGTTGTCGCTTGAATGTTACTTGCTTGTAAGTTTAGCGGAGCTTCATCATTGACCACGGTCACAGTAGCTGTACATGTATCTATATTTCCTTTAAAATCTGTAACTGTAAGAGTAACAGTATTTGCTCCAACATTTGTACAGTCAAAATTGTCTATATCTAAGCTGTAAGTTTCTATTCCAATGTTATCTGTAGAGCCATCATTAATTTGCGATGGTTGTAATACTACGATTCCATCGTATCCCAAACTCACTGTGATGTTTTTACAAGTGGCAATAGGGTCCGTTGTGTCTGTAGGGTCAATTCTAAGATTATCAATGGCAATATCACTAGACGCGCCATTTCCTGTGGTTATTACAAATCGTATTTGAAAAATCTCATTACTATATGCGTTTAAATTTACGGTTGCATTTTTCCAGTCTGTTCCGTTTGTACTTTGTGCGCCAGATCGAGCAAATATTTGTGTCCAAGCTGAATCGCTACTTAATTTTACCTCTGCGACTAGAGATCCGACGTTTGTACCTAGCATATGATAGTCAAAATCAAATGAGCCAGTAAGACCACCACTCCAGTCTATACATGGACTAGTAATTATCACCTCTGCATTAGAACCTACTCCAATAGAGTTGCTTGATGCCTCTGTATAAAAATAATAAGTTCCTTGAGAAGCAGCACTAGGCCCTGTCCCTGTAGTTGCAGTACTCCCAGATCCATGAGTTAAATCACCGTCATCATTTAAATTTTGGGTCCAGTCGCCTAGACCTATTTCAAAATCTTCATGATTTACGGGTGTAGTTCCAGAAATACAAGATCTATCAGTAGCTACATTTAAGACTCTAAATTCATCAAAGGAAAATCCTGCAAACGTAGTTGTATAACCGTCAGCATTATTTGATGAATCACTATCAAAGACAAAGCGTAGTTGTAGGTCTGATGCTCCTGCTAAGAAATTATTGGCTTCGGGGCTAATTTCTATCTCTTCAAGCACCCATTTATTACCTTTAAAGCCTTCAAATAACGGCAGATTGTCAGGTTGATTATCACGATCTGCTGTTGATTTTGCTATGCCACCAGACCCATTTGCTGGATTGTAGCGCATAGAGGCAAGCGTAGAGCCTGGTTTTGTGTATTTACCACTTAATGGAATCCATTGTCCTGAATTGCCATCTCGACCTTGTAATTGAACATAATCAAAATTACGTTCTAAATCCCATTTAGCATAGAACTGTATAAGGGTAGTAGAAGATAAGTTTGAGATGTCGAAACTTTGATTAAGCGTGAGTTGAACATTTCTATCATTGGCATATGGAGGAGTAGCATCAAAAGTAATACCTCTAGAATTTCCAAAACCACTTGTTGCAGATGTTACCCATTCCGTCCCGCTACCAGAGCTCGTCCAGTTAGAAATTGAGGTAGGATTTATATCATCAATAAAAAGTTCTGATGGCTGGTATGTTTTTTGAATTGTCGATTGATATATAATGTGTGTATCATTGCTTAAGGTCACTTCATATTCAATAGTATCTCCAGCGGCAATCGTTCCTAATTGATAAGAAATAGCAATATCTGTTTGTTCTTGTTTAGCAAGATTAATATTTGGAGTAGTACCTATAGATATAATATTTGTAGATACCGGAGTAACTGTTAAGGTAAGAGGGCTTAATGTCATTCCTAAATATTCAATTCCAAATTTTAAATCACCAGTGAGTGTTGAAATATTAAATGGAGTTTCATCATGTAGTTGCGCTAGTTTTCCAGCAAATAATGCATTCACTAAATTCATTCTTGTTGCCCTAGCTGCTACGATTACAATTTGGGATGGAGATGGCCAGAATCCAGAGTTGAAAAGAGGATCTGCTTCTTCCCCTAAAGCATTTCCATTTTCTGGCGCAAGAGCAAGGATGCCTTTTCCTGATCCTACACTACCACCATTAAGTGGGTCTGGATCACCACCTAGCATCCAGTCACTCATGTCTCCATTTGCAACCGTAAGAACATTAGGAGCTTCCCCATAAATGTACCTATTAAATCTTGTAAGATCATGACAAAATTTCACATAGTCATCTTCACGCCCAGAAGCTGGTGAACCTGGATAGGCATTATAGCCATGAGGTAGTAAGTTAGATGTCGCGTGGTGATTGAGTGCGGTTTTTGCGTCGTGGTTTTCTACAAATATTCTTGTGATTCTTGTCTCTGGTTCAGAAAATGCTGCTGTACCTCTATATACTTGAGAACTAGGTGTGGCACTTGATCCTACTCCATTACCTGTGTAAGCGTTGTTTGCACCCCAAAAGTAGTCGTAATTTCTATTAAGATCCACTCCACGTGCAGAGTTGTCACCTGTATTAGCATCAGGATTTAAATTTTTACGTTGTAATCCTCCACCATTAGGATCTGTTTGCTCATTCCAAAGCAACCCATCTGGATTTGCTACTGGCATAAAGTACATCTCATGATTATCAACTAAATTCTTGATATCTGCGTCAGTTTCATAGTTTTCAAGTATATACCACATGTAGTAGATAAGGTTCATCATACTACTTGCCTCACGGGCATGGCTCATACCACTATAGAAGGATTCTGGTTCGTTTGCCTCATCTGTATTTGGATTATCAGAGATGCGCACATAATAAACAGTTTGTCCAGGCCAAGTATCATATTGACCACCATTAGTAAAGCTATTACCGTGGGTAGTTATAGGAGTACCAGACCCATCTTCAGCTAGTGATGCATCTTTACGGACAGAAATTAAATGAGGATATAATTGCCTCATTCTATCTAATTCTGAAAGCATCTCCCCATAGGTTAGACAACCATTCATGCTTCCTAACTCAAAATTTTGTGGAGTCTGCCAGTTTATTTCAGTCTCCCCTTCGTATTGAATAATGTTAGAAATAGTAGTACCAGTCGTACTTAAGGATCTAGTTTCATTATTAGAATAACTTAAAGATTTTAAGGCATTAAGTTCCTGCTTTGCTTTTGGTAATTCAACCTCATTTTGTTCTTTATAATAAGCCCGTGTATCATCAATAATGGTAGTAAAGGAGATATTAAGTTGCTCGATTATCTCTACCTCTTGATTGCTTAATTCTAATACAAGTTCGTTGCCAAAAATCTCAGCACCACACTTAAGGTCTATACCCGAGGTAGCAATCAATGTGAGTTGGTTTGGTGTTGGATTGGAAATTTTAATACGTTTTCCATTTACGTGATTGTGTTGCCCTTGAACTGTAGCGATTGTACCAAAGACAAGTACAACGATAAGGATAACAACCTTTAAGTAGGTTTGCTTCATAGCAATAGTAGGTTTAAGTCAATTAAGGAATTTGGGATGCCTTAATTCGTTAGGGGTTTATTTTTAAAAGCTGCTAAACTAGAAAAAAACCAAGGATAAATGTTAATAAAAATGTTAAATTGTGTATTTTGTAGACGATAAATGTATTTCGTCGACGTTTTGGTTATATTTAAATTTTAGTACTTGTATATTTACTTGCTGGGCTAATTTGTTGACATTTAGATTTTTAAGGCTTTTTTTATTGTGCTGAGAATATTTAATATTGATAAATGAAATCCGACTATCATTTGAAGAAATAAAAATTTATTTCTAGCCTATTAATAGTATTTTGCGGCTAAGTTTATGGTGATTAGATGTGTAATACACTGCTTAAATAATTCGTTATGAGAATCTCATGTATTAATCCTTTACTACTAGGACTCCTTGTTGTCTTCTTATTTCAATCTTGTCAAGATGATGTAGATGATGTGAGTCTTAATCAAAATGTAGCAGTATCTGATATTATTGATACTTCAATAATAGTTACAGACCCAACCACACAGCTCATTACAGACTGGAATACGCTTTGGTTAGAAGTAGATCAATATGCCTATGGTATGAGACCTGTTGCTACTGCCAGATCCTTAGCTTATATACATCTTGCGGCATATGAAGTAGCAGTTGCAGATGTAGATGGAAACCAGTCTAACGTAAATAATCTTGATGGATTAACTATTGACTTTAGTGAGCGCCCAGATAATGTAGACATTAAAGTAGCTCTGAATACTTGCTATGCACTAGTTTTTGATCACTTCATGTATAATGTGCAATCAGATGTGGATGTGAAAATTGACCAGCATAAAAATGCTCAAGAAATCAGACTTCAAGAAGGTTTAAGTGCAGATGTAATTACAAATTCTATGGATTGGGGAACCTATGTTGCAGAACAAGTAATTTTATACAGCCAAACCGACGCTGCAGCAGAATCTCAAATAATAGAACCACAACCCTATGCTTATGAACCTCCAGCAGGTGAAGGTTATTGGACCTACAGTGCAGATGAGGAAAGAGCTTGGTTTCCTTATTGGGCTAGTGCAAGAACGTTTGTAATATCGTCAGAAGAGACATCAAGTATACCGCCTACAATCAATTATAGTACAAGCATAGATAGTGATTTTTATAATGAAATGATGGAAGTATATACCATCAACAATACAGCAAGAGAAGAAGATAATGATGATCTATGGATAGCAGAGTTCTGGTCTGACGATGTAGAAGGTCTCATGATAAGTCCTCCTGGTCGTCAAATATCAATTGCAAATCAATTGATAGATCAACTAGATGTGAGTTATGAGCAATCACTTATAATGCTTTTAAAGTTAGGCTTTTCATTAAATGATGCTGCTGTTTCCACGTGGGCAGATAAGTATGAGTATATGGTCATGCGCCCAAGTGTCTACATTCAAGCGCACATTGACCCATCTTATCAAACTAATTTATATAGATTTATTAACTGGCCTAATCCGTCATTTCCAGGATATCCATCGGGGCATTCTGCATTTTCTTCGGCGGCAGCTGGGGTATTTATCAATGAGTTTGGAAACACTATAAATTTTACAGACAAAACGCACGAAGGTAGGGCCGAGTTTAGAGGAGCTTCTAGACAATATAGTTCGCTTTCAGAAATGGCTCAAGAAAACGCTTACTCAAGGCTTCCTCTAGGAGTACATGTGAGAATGGACTGCACAGAAGGATTACGTCTAGGTTATGAAATTTCTGATGCTGTAAATGCTTATGACCTTACTGAGTAGTTGTTACGCTTTCGCGAAAGCTTGATTTAAAAATTTACTTATATGTAAATTTCTAAGGTATTCTTAATGTAAAGAGCTACTTCAAGTTAATCTCTATTAGTAAAAATGTCAACTATATTTTTTAGAAAGATTCCCTCTAAAACAAGAGATACAAACACTTCATACCAATTTAAATTCAGAAATTTGATATCTTGTAGTACCTATCTATTATAGTGCGTATACCTTACATCTATCTCAACCTTATTATGAAATATTTACTTCCCATTGCATTAGTATATCTATTAGTTCTTTCTTGTGAGGAACCTAAGCCACTAAGTTCTGTAGATCCAGTGAACTGGGACAAGAGGGCAGTCAAGAGCGCGCTTAGTGATTCACTCGAGTCTGGGAGTACTTTTCTTTCTATTTATTCTCAAATATATTTACGTACAGAAAATGATCAAGCAGACTTAACGGCGACTATAAGTTTGCATAATCCTAATCGAGAAGCGCAGGTGTATGTTGACAAGGCAGTGTATTATAACACTTATGGCGAGCCAATACGTGTGTATTTTGATAAGACCATTTTTATCAAGCCTATGGAGACCGTTCAGATTGTTATAGATGGTGTGGATAAAGAAGGAGGAACGGGTGCAAACTTTATCTTCGACTGGAAAATAGAGCCTAATACAAATGAGCCTATCATTGAAGCGATTATGATAAGTACCTACGGCCAGCAAGGAATTTCTTTTGTCACTACAGGTAAAAAGCTATTGCGTTCATAGAGATAGTAGCTACTTGTAAATAAATGAAATCCATTGAGTATGGCAACTACAGAAGACGAACTTAAAGAAAGGATTAAAGAGCTTACTTGCCTTTATGAAGTGTCCTCTATTATCGTACATGCAGATGTAGATCAAATGCAAGAAACGCTAAATGCTATTGCATTTAGCTTAAAGAAAGGCTTTCAATATCCTAGCAATACAGAGATTTCTATTGAGACCTCATTATGGTCTACCATTACAGAGCGTTCCAATGAAGCCATATGTCTAGAAGCGCCTATTCATGTATTTAATAAGCCTAATGGGATGATTACCGCCTACTTGATAGGTAAGAGCTCTTTTTTAAAAGAAGAAAAACAATTACTAGATAGTGTCGCTCAGAAAATAGGAAATCTACTAGAGCGTATAGAAATACAGCAAAATGAAACCTCTCTCAAGAGGCAGATGGAGCGTGCAGATCGTCTGGGTATTCTAGGTGAGATTACTGCGGGAATTGCACATGAACTTAACACGCCTCTCGCAAATATTTTAGGATTTGCAGAGCTTTTAAAAGAAGATATAGCGAGTAATGAAAGCGCAACAGAAGATCTAGATAAGATTATAAAGAATGCTATTTTCTCCCGTGAGGTTGTAAAAAAGTTAATGTTTTTTGCCTGCGAGATGCCGCAAGAAATGCAAGCGCTTAATATGGTGCCTAGTATTAAAGGTGCCGTAGCATTACTAGAAGCTTCGTTTAAAAAAGCAAAGGTTAATTATCTGATAGATATCGATGATCAAGAACTATGGCTTAAAGCAGATACGATTCAAATCACTCAGATTATCTTTAATCTAATCATAAATGCTATTTATTTTTCGCCAGAAAACGGACTTGTAACAATAACGGCATCGCAATCTGATCGATCTATTATTTTAAAAATCAAAGACGAAGGCGTGGGATTATCTAGTGAGGTGCTAGATAAAGTGTTTCAGCCTTTTTTTACAACAAAACCTACGGGTGATGGCTCAGGGCTGGGTCTTAGTGTGGTACATGGTATTGTTGCGAGCCACAAAGGCACTATTACAGCTAGAAATAATAAAGACAAAGGCGCTACATTTACCGTAATGCTACCTAGATTTTAAGACGCTATGCAACTCAATAAAGAGAACATATTAATAGTAGATGATGATATCAATATCTTAGAGCTCTTGCAGCGTCACTTGCAATCATGGAACTATCATACTTATAAGGCAGTTTCTGTAAAGGAGGCAGTTCAAATACTACGTGATACACATATTGATTTACTTATCACAGATCTCAAAATGCCTGAAATAGATGGCACAGAACTCATTAATTTTGTGTCTGAGCATTACCCGCAATTGCCTAAACTTATAGTGACTGGCTATCCTTCTGTGCAAGATTCCCTCGCTGCAATCAAGTCTGGAGTTGTAGACTACCTGACAAAGCCTTTTACTAAAATTGAATTAAAAGCGGCTATTAATAAGTCATTCGTAAATGATGACGGAAGTGCAGCTACTAACCGCAAAGAACCGCAGTCTACTAGTAACACACAGCACAAACCCTATGGTGAGATTATAGGAAACTCTGATAAGATTAATAGTGTTATCCAGATTATAGAGCGTGTAAAGGATAATAAAGCAACCATATTTATAAAAGGTGAGAGTGGTACAGGTAAAGAGCTTGTAGCACGAGCTATTCATTATCAAGGTAAATTTTCGCGAGCACCGTTTATTGCCGTAAACTGTGGCGGTATACCAGAAAATCTATTAGAGTCAGAGTTGTTTGGGTACACAAAAGGAGCCTTTACAGGCGCCGATAAAAATCGGGATGGCTTTTTTCCGGCGGCAAATGGTGGGACTATTTTCCTCGATGAGATAGGTAACGCATCTACTGCCGTGCAATCACGATTGTTGCGCGTACTTCAAGAAAAGGAAGTGGTAAAAGTAGGCGCTCAAAAACCTGAGAAAATAGACGTGCGCGTTATCACAGCAACAAATAGTGATCTCAAGGAGATGATAAAAAAAGGAACTTTTAGAGAAGACCTTTTTTACCGTCTTACCGTGGTTGAGGTCGATGTCGCTCCGTTGCGAGAACGCAAGGAGGATATCCCGTTGCTTATTGAAAAGTTTCTTTTCAAATATGGTGTAGAGTTTAAAGATCGTTTTATAAAAATCACACCAGAAGCAACAGCCATTTTACAACGTTATGACTGGCCTGGTAACATACGCGAACTCGAAAATATCATACAAAGAGCTGTCATTATGTGTGATAAAGTCGTGGAAGTTGCACACCTACCAGAAGCACTTAAATATACTATTGATTTTCCTGAGGATGGCTTACTTTCCCTCAAGGAAATGGAGAAAATTCATATAAGGAAAGTGCTCAGTGCTATGGAAAATAACAAAACCAAAGCAGCCCAAATTCTAGGTATAGATCGCAAGACTTTGCGTAGTAAGTTAGAAGATTAACAGGTTCTTTCAAAAGTGTCTTCATACTCATGCTACCGTATCAGCATGGCACTCATATTTCCATAAAACAATATATAGTATTGATACATTTTTCCTCAGCTGGGTAATTATTACTCAGCTGTAGTTTCTTGTTACGCTTTCGCGAAAGCGTGAAAACCCTTATAAACATTGCGTTCTTCTATTTATACCTCTTTCTGGCACACGTGCTGGCATATAGATTGCCATTATCACAGCAAAGTAAAAGGAACTTAAATCATCTGTAGAGATGGCTATTGCTCCTAATCTTTGTGAAACAATAAAAAATAGAAAACAATTTAAAGAGTAGTACGATGAATTTCAATTCAATGTTAAGCGCTATAGCTCCAAAAAAAGCGGGTAGCAAAAAACCAAAAAGTAAATATATCACAGAGAGATACAAGGAAAGAAGTATTTCAAATCGTCTTTTTAAATAATATATAAATAGCCACTAGTGGCTTTGATTATGGAAATAGCAACTATAGATAAGAAGAGTACAAAAGTACCTGTAAGAGGTATGATGGATAATGTGATGGAGCAGTTTAATTGTGCTGCAGATCATATTGAACT
The DNA here is from genome assembly GCF_000212355.1 of Dokdonia sp. 4H-3-7-5. Lineage (NCBI taxonomy): Bacteria > Pseudomonadati > Bacteroidota > Flavobacteriia > Flavobacteriales > Flavobacteriaceae > Dokdonia > Dokdonia sp. 4H-3-7-5. The sequence continues at coordinate 367,922 of NC_015496.1, read as the reverse complement.
TCACCCTAGCATTAGAAAAATATTGAGCATCACAAACAATGAGATTGTGGTTCATTTTCCAGTAAAAATGGATAATGGAGATGTTGAGATTTTTACAGGATATAGAGTGCAGCACAACAATGCCTTAGGACCTTATAAAGGTGGTTTACGTTATCACCCTACGGTAGATATTGATGCAGCAAGAGCTCTTGCCATGTGGATGACCTGGAAAACATCACTTGCAGGTCTTCCTTATGGTGGTGGTAAAGGTGGAATCCAGCTAGATCCTTCAAAATATTCACAAACAGAATTAGAACGTATTACGCGCAGATTTACGTTTGCTCTTGCAGATAATATAGGTCCAGAGCATGATATCCCTGCACCAGATGTAAATACAAATAGCCAGACCATGGCATGGATGGCAGATACGTATATGAGTACGCGCCCTCCTGCAGAGCGCACCGCAAACCAGCATGTAGTTACGGGAAAACCAGATGGGAGTGGAGGTCTAGAAGGCCGTGATCGTGCAACAGGTTACGGTGTATATCTCACAATAAAATACTGGGCAGAGCGCAATGAGGAGTCATTAGACAACAAGAAGTTTATTGTACAAGGTTTTGGTAACGTAGGTTACTGGGCTGCACATTTTCTAGAGCAAGAAGGAGCAAAGCTAGTAGCGGTTCAAGATGCTTTTGGTACGATTGAAAATAAAGAGGGAATTAACGTAGAGGATCTCTTTAATTATAGCAAGGTGAATAATGGAAGCATTGTGGACTTTCCTGAGTCTACTATGTTATCACAAGATGATTTTTATGCAACAGATTGTGATATCTGTATTCCTGCAGCTTTAGGAAACCAAATTACTAAAGAAAATGCGCCTACTATAAAAGCAAGACTCATTGCCGAAGGTGCAAACGGACCTACTAACGGTGACGGTGAGCGTATACTTTTAGATAGAGGTGTAACTATTATCCCTGATATTCTATGTAATTCTGGAGGAGTGATAGGGAGTTATTTTGAGTGGTTGCAAAACCGTAATGGAGAGTTATGGCAACTGGATGAGGTAATGGTCAAGCTAGAGAAAAAAATGAGAGAATCATTTAATAAAGTTCATGCTTTTGCTCAAAGCGAGTCTATGGATATGAGAACGGCAGCTTATTGTATTGCCATAAAGAGAATAGAAAAGGCTTACATACAACGAGGGATTTTTCCTTGATTTTAAGGATATCTAATCACTATAATATGGAATGTAATGGTCTAATATTAGAAAAGAGAGAGTACGTGTTTTTAAAACGCGTACTCAATATCTCGGGATATGTAGATGATTTTGAAACGCAAAAGTCATTGCAGCGGTTAAGTAATGAGCTTAAAAGTGCTCATATAGTAGATGACTGTGATATGCCTTTAAACGTAATACGCTTTAATAGCAAGGTAACAGTATCCTCAGATCGAGGCTGGGAGAAAACACTACAAGTGGTAGCACCTGCAGATAAGGATGTGGCATTAAGTAAGGTATCTGTACTCACACCTATGGGTTCTGCAATATTTGGGAATAAAGAAGGTGCTATTATAAACTGGATGTTTCCTAGTGGAATGCAAGAGCTCACCATAACAAAGGTTATACAAGATGCACTAGAACACACTATGGAAGTTGTTCTCTAAAAAAACAAATACTATGAAAGGACTAAATATAGAAATATATGCTCATGACAGTGAGGTAGATGTCGCACATAAAATCAACACGATGGAGCTTCATAACTGGATTAACCATCTTACTTACATACGTAAAGAGCTTAGTAATCTTATACATTTTTATAATGCACAGCCAGCTCAAAAAAGATTAGAACAAGAATCTACCTCTCAGCGGTTTGAAATGAAGCAAGTAGATAATGATGTGATCTTAGTAGAACTCCAAAAATTTAAGGTTTCTAGAGATACTATTGCAGAGTGTGAGGATGTGCTTTGTGATATGACGTTTATACAAGAACATGAAAAATGTAGAAGGATGTATTTATATCACATAGATAAGTACCGCAAACTTAAAGACACTTTTTTTAAAGAGCTTCAAGGAAAAATTTCTCAAGTAGCTCAACCAGCATAATGCCTAAAAATAATACTACTTGGACGCCATATTATCACATAAACTCGACGCTTATAGAAGGTTGTTTATAGAAAAAGATCTCATTGAATTGAGCCAATGGATAGACGCCATTGAAAGTATTAATCTTGAAATTGATTACCTGCAATTAATAGAGAAAAGACTTATTAAAAATAGCACCCTTTCTGCAATGCTACAGGGTTTTAGAAGGAAAAACACCCTCGTTATGGCATCATTGTGCAAATATGAGCAGGAATTAAAACGAGAATATGAATACAGCGCAAGAGCATATGACACAGTAAGAGCAAAGGAACACGAGGGAAGAAGAGTTTTGTATAGCAATCTTATGATTGAATTTAAACAACTAAGAAAGGTTATTTACATGGCGCTCTCTAGATATAAACGCAGCTAACAATAGACGTATGAAAAAGATATTAATACCTATTCATTTAAATCATCATAACTGTGATGCTATAGATTATGCTGTCAAGTTCTTTAAACGAGAAGTGTGTGAATTCTATCTTCTCAATACCTACAATTACAACGTCCAAGGTCTCAATGCAATCCAACTACTACAAGCAGATGAGGATTGGTTTGAACGTCCTAAACAAGAATCGCAAGAACGCCTAAGTCGTTTGATAAAAAAGTATTCTTATAATAATAGAAATAAGAATCACGGCTTTAATGCAATCTCAGAGTGCACCGGACTTATCTCTGGTATTAAAAAAAACATCACCGAGCTAGCAATTGATATTGTGGTAGTTTCTTGTAAGGACAAATTAAATAGAGATGTCAATATGTACTGTAAAAGCACCAGTCTTATCATCGATGAAATAAGAGAATGTCCTATTCTTATAATGCCTACGGCTACCAAACAAAAAAGAAATCCAGTTTTTGCATTAGTGTCAGATTTTAAATCTGAAGTATCTGAAGAAGAAATAGAGAGCTGGTATGAAATCGTAAAACTTTCGAATGGTACTCTCAAGATTGTTGTGAGCAACAGTATGAACGAGATGACTAATCAACAGATAAGTAACCAGACGAAGGTGTGTTATTACTTGAGAACACTTACTAATAGTTCAGTGGTAGTTGACTATCTCAACACGACATCAGACATCAAAGAGTTTGCAAATACGCATAGCAACCATATCATTAGCTTGATTGATAAAAAGCCAGATTTTCTCCGTAAATACGGATTAGGTCATTCAACCATCACAAATTTAGGACCCTTATCTTCAAGTCCTTTGATTGCATTACACCAATAACCATTGAGATGAGCAATCGTAAATTTTATATCATTATAATAATTCTTGGAGCGCTAGTAATTCTACTTCTAAGTAGTATTGTATCTGCACCTATATTTGAATAAAACTTTTGAATAAGTAGCTATTTTAATCTACTCTTATTTTCTAACATTCAGCTAGGAATTTTTTCGAGTGAGGAAATAAGTGATTACCTCCTTATTATATTATAATTCGACAAATAATTGTGTAAATAATTGTGAGTATCGTAATTATCTATATATTTGAGATTGTAAATTGGTAAACCAGTTTGGATAACCAATTTACATTAAATTCAAATTTAAAATTATTTCACGCTCAAACAGTGATGTTGCAGATGAGTAATTTTAGATAATTCTAATATAAGTGTATTGTTTTTTTGCTTTCGCGAAAGCGTACTCTTAGTACTCACAACATATTTATGACTCGATATCTTCTTCTTTTTTGTAGCCTTATCATCTTTGCATCATGCAAAGAACCTATGCCTATAATATCACAGACAGTCACTACCCCAGATGAATTAAAAGAGGCAATTGAAGATGCAGAGCCAGGAGATGTAATAAGTCTTAAAGATGGGGTGTGGAAAGATCTAGCTATTAAATTTTACGGAGAAGGCACTGAAGCAAATCCTATTACTCTTAAGGCAGAAAATGCTGGAAAAGTAATCTTAGAAGGAAACTCTTCACTTAAACTAGGAGGGAAGCACCTTGTAGTAGAAGGACTTTATTTTAAAAATGGTTATACCACAGAGAATGCCATTATACGTTTTAAAATAGATGATGAGAAGATTGCATATCACTCGCAAGTAACAGATTGTGTAATAGAAGATTTTACAAATCCAGATCGCGATAGTAAAAACCACTGGATCGAATTATGGGGACAGCACAATACATTTGATCATAATTATATTACTGGTAAAACAAACCAAGGCCCTACACTTCGCGTGTTTTTAAAAGGAAATGAAAATGTAAATACGTATCATCAGATTAAGGACAACCATTTTGGACCACGTCCTAGAAAAGGTGGGCCTCGTGCTGAGACTATGCAGTTAGGCGATAGTTATACGTCTATGACACCGGGCTATGTAAATGTAGAACACAATTATTTTGAGAAGTGTAATGGAGAAGTAGAGATTATCTCAAGTAAGTCTAATTATAATACGTTTAAAAATAATGTCTTTTTTGAGTCAGAAGGTTCGCTAGTGCTTCGTCACGGTAATTATGCGACCATAGATGGTAATGTATTTATAGGCAATGATGCATCTGAGTTTATAGGAGGTATACGTGTTATAAATACGGGTCATCTTATTGTAAATAACTACTTCTATAACTTAAAAGGAAATGAATTTCGCGCACCGCTCGCAGTAATGAATGGTATTCCTAAGTCCCCGCTCAATCGTTATAATCAGGTTACAGATGTGGTAGTCGCTCACAATTCATTTATAAATACAAAGACGCCTTGGCATTTTGGAGTAGGAGCAAACCTAAATCAGGCAGAAGTGCTTCCAGCTTCAGAAATACGCTCTGCACGTGCAGAACGTATGATTGTGGCAAATAACTTAGTCTACGGAGATATTGAAACTACAGAAATTATCAAAAATTACGATAGCATCACTGGGGTTACTTTTAAAAATAACATACTTAACGTAGAAAATAAAAGTGCTTATCAAACGGATGGTTTGTTAACTAAAGAAGTGACATTATCATCGCCTACAGAAATCTTCCAGTCGCCAGAATCACTAGAGACTGAGATGTATAATGGATTTGACTTTGATAAGATTGAGACTGACATTTTTGGCAATAAAAGAGCGTCCACTAATAGGGTGGGGGCAATTGCAGGAGCGAGTACGGGAGCAATGGCATTGCTCGACGTAACTAATTACGGGACGTCATGGTTCAACCCACATCCAGAAAAGCAAGCAGGAAAAACGATAAAAGTGTCAACTGCAGCAGAGCTTACAGAGGCTGTTGCGACAAGTAATGATGGAGATACTATCGAGCTTAGTGCTGGTAATTATGAGATTAATGAAAAGTACGCTTTCGCGAAAGCGGTAACTCTTCAATCCTCATCTTCAGAAAAACCGGTACTTACTTTTAGTAATACTGCCAAAGGTTTTGAGCTACAACCAAGAGCAAAACTCAAGCTCAAAAACATTTCACTTAAAGGAACGTCAACTACAGATGCTTTTGCAACCCTTGACAAAAACATGGGGCAGTCTTATGAACTGTGGCTTGATAATGTAGAAATAGATGGATTCAAAAGTGTGCTAGAAACGAGTAAAGCATCTTTTGCAGATACCATCATGATTAAAAATAGTGTGATTAAAAACACACAGCGAGGGATACAGCTTAATAAAGAAGTAAATGATAAAGGTGATTATAATGCAGCTTTTGTCTTTGTAGAAGATTCTCAGTTTGAAAATGTAGCCAGTGATGTGCTAGATTATTACCGTGGAGGTTATGATGAGTCTACCATAGGTGGAAGCCTGGTGGTTACTGGTAACACATTTACAAAATGTGGTGCTAGTGATAGCGCTAACATTTTATTACAAACAAGAGGTATTGTAAATGTTACCCTAGCAAATAACACATTTACAAATAATCGTGTGAAGTATGTCGCGGTTCTTTGGGGAGAAAAAGGTCAAGAACCAGTAAATAATACAGTATCTAACTCTGGTGAAATAAAAGTAGTTCAAAATCTGAAACTTAAACTGGTTTACTAATGTATAAGCCACAACAGTTCCCTTTATTGAAGTGGTGTTTTTGTTTATTCTCACTTGCGCTTTGTTCTCAGCAATTACCATCAGATAAGGTGGTAGCTGTAGAAGACCTTGCTGTTTATCTAAAAAAAGAGATTAAAGATGAACTTGGTGATGACTCACCAGAGAAGCTTGCTGCTCATTTTAGAACTGTTTTTCAAGAACGTTACTTTTACGAATGGACAGAGAATGATACTCGTTTTGAGGAGTATAAAACATTGTATCCAGCGATGGAGGTTTCTCATACTACTCGTGCTCAAGATCACTTAGATAAATTTGATGCCAGTACGCACTGGAAGTTACCTTTTAATTACAAAAATGAAACTCCCATTAATGCATACGGTCTCAGGCACCTAGCGAGACAGCATAAAATGGTAGATATTGCCTTTCTATATCGCTACAAGGATAAAGATGCACAATATATAGATTACTTCACTGGTCAATTACAGTCACTCAATGATGCGTTAATCACAGGTGAATATGAAACCATTCCCGATGGAAACGGAGTTTACGAAGCTTTTAGATCTGGTTACAGAGTTCTCAATTGGCTGCAAATTCATAATGGATTTCTTGGAGAAAAAGCATATTCAGATAAAGAGCAGCTTACTACGGTAGCAACATTGTTGCAACACGCTTCACATTTATATGAAAATAATGCCGAGTTTAAATCTGGTAATCACCAAACGAGAGGATTAAGTGCGCTGGCTATGCTTGCCATTATATTCAATGATTTTCAGGATGCAGATTTATGGTATGAAAGGGCAATGAGTATTCTCGAGCAGCACTTGCAACGCGAGATCAATGAAGATGGTTTCCAGTTTGAACGTACCATTCATTATCATCAAAGCGATATTGATAACTACTTTTATATCTATCAACTCGCTCAAAAAAGTAATAAGAAAGTAAGCGCCATCTGGGAAGAACGTTTAAAATCTCTTTTTACTACACTTACTAAGATCGCATTTCCAGACGGATCTGCACCAGTATTATCTGATGATACAGATGCTCCTTGGGCAGAAAAAAACGATATATCTGGAACACTTACCTTAGGGTATCTTTTATTTGATGATCCTGAGATGGGATACTTTGCAAAAAGCACGGTAAAACCTAAATATTTATGGAATTTAAGTAAAGAGCAATTAGGTGCTTTAAAAGAGATTAAAGCTACAGCGCCTCAAGTAGGATCTTATGCCTTTGAAGATACAGGTTACTACGTCATGAGGGAAGGCTGGGACAATCAAGATAATATGCTTGTTATAGCTGCCGGACTTGATGCAGATAAACCTGATCATCAGCATGGTGATATGCTGGGAATTCAAGCAATGGCAAATGGAAAGGTAATATTGCCTAACTATCAAGTACGTTACTCACTAGAAAACCTGGAGCTCTTCAAAAATAGTATGGTAAAGAATGTTGCGCTTGTGGATGAGGAGTTACAAGGCAAGCAATACACTTCAAATAAAGGTGGAAGCGGTTTTGGGAAATTTAAAGAACTTCCTACGCCAAAAGTTTTAGGGTGGAGCGCAAATGCTACAGCAGATGTTTTTGTGGGTTCTCACAACGGATTTGAAAATGTAGGTGTCAACTATAGTAGACAGGTGATAAATGTTGAGAATGAATTCTGGATTGTCAAAGATAATTTTGAATCAAAGAATCCTCATACTTATAAGCAAGTATGGCAAGGACATTATAGTAGTGACTACAGCCCAGCGCTTCTTAGAGCCACTTTTGATAATGGAAGTGGTCTGGATATTTTACAGTTAAATGCTGTAGATAGTGTAGTCACAGACGGTAAACGTGGTAAAGAATGGTCTGTGGTGCAAAAAGCAGCTACAAATAACTTCAGTTTTGTGACGGTGCTTTATCCATTTGACACCTACGATAAGAGAATAGATGAAGATAGCATGGGTAGTATATTTGCCGGTTGGTCAATTAGCCCTACTAGCGATACTCAAAACAATAGTATCACCTTATCTAAGGATGATACTAACATATCTTTTGCTACTTCACAATTAACAATAGGCGATGTGATTATTGATTTTTCACAAGAGGCCGATGTGATGACGCAAGTAGAAAACGACCGTTTATACATTACACTATTAAGTGATAAGCCTACCACTGTTACGATTACCCAAGGAAAACAAAACATATCTCAGCCGCTAGCTCCCGCAGCTCTGCTAGAATATAAAATTAAGTAAGACTTTATGAAATTAATTAGCAGAAATACGGCTCTTGTAGTTGGTATCACACTTTCGACTTTATTCGTTTCTTGTGATGAGCAGGGAACTAGTAAAGACACATCGGGCGCTACTACAAGTGGCGCAAATCCAAATGTAGTACTTACCACAACTGAGGTTGAAGATATAAGAGCTAAGTTGGGAAGTGTTCCGTTGTTTGATAGTTCGCTAGCTGTAGCAAAACAAGAAGTAGATGCAGCAATGGAAAAAGGGATACAAGTGCCTATCCCAAAGGACATGGCTGGAGGTTATACCCACACACAGCATAAATTAAATTATACCATACTTCATAAGGCAGGGGTGATTTTTCAGCTCACGGGAGAAGAGAAATATGCACAGTATACGAGAGATGTATTAATGAAATATGCAGAGATGTATCCTTCATTACCACGTCACCCGCAAGAACGATCATATTCTCGTGGGAAGATATTCTGGCAATGTCTCAATGATGCAAACTGGTTAGTGCATATGAGCCAGGCGTATGACGCCATACGTAGTTGGATACCAGAAGAAGATCGTGAGATTCTCGATACAAAGTTATTTCGTCCATTTGCAGATTTTCTGTCTGTAGAAACACCACAATTTTTTAACCGCATTCATAATCATAGTACTTGGGGTACTGTCGCTGTAGGTATGATAGGTTTAGTAATGGATGATGATGAGCTTGTAGACCGCGCATTGTACGGCATTAAAAACGATAGTATTTCGGCGACCGCGACGGATAATGATGGCGGACTCATAAAGGCTGAGGGTCAAAAAACAGGGTTTCTAGCAAATCTAGATGAACCTTTTTCGCCAGATGGTTATTATACAGAAGGACCGTACTATCAGCGATATGCGATGTATCCTTTTTTAGCTTTCGCGAAAGCGTTAGAAACTAAAAAACCGGAACTCAAAATATTTGAATACAATGGCGGAGTTTTAATAAAAGCAGTAGATGCACTTCTTAACCTCACCGATCAAAATGGTGATTTTTTCCCACTAAATGATGGTCAAAAAGGAATGTCTTATAACACGTCATCATTGGTTTCTGCAGTGGATATTGCTTATTATTATGGGAATCAAGACGCACGTTTACTATCGGTAGCGCAGCAGCAAGGACAAGTAGAACTTGATATTACCGGTCTTGCAGTAGCTCAGGCAATTGAGGCAGGTAAAGCAATCCCATTCACAAAAGAATCTGTTTTACTACATGACGGCCCAGAAGGTAATCAAGGTGGTGTTGCTATTTTAAGAGCAAATTATAGTCAAGGAACGATGGCACTAGTGATGAAAAATGCTAGTCATGGTTTGAGTCATGGGCATTTTGATAAGCTCTCTTATTCTCTTTATGAAGATGGAGCAGAGGTATTGCAAGATTATGGACTCGCACGTTTTGTAAATGTCGAGCAAAAGAATGGAGGTGGTTACCTAAAAGAAAATACGACTTGGGCAAAGCAAACTATTGCTCATAATACAGTGGTGATTGATGAGACATCACACTTTAAAGGTAGTTTTAAGGAAAGTTCAAAACACCACCCAGAGATTATCACTTTTGAAACTAATGATGAAAAACTACAAGTAGTAAGCGCCACAGAAAACAACGCTTACCCTGGAACGGAGATTACACGCACTATGATGATGGTAACACCAGAAGGTGGTAACAAGCCATATATAATAGATATTAATCAAATAAACAGCAATCAAGCGCATCAGATAGACTTACCAATCTATTATCATGGGCAGGTCATCTCAACTAGTTTTGATTTACAGCAGGAAGCATCATTACGCGCATTAGGAACGGCAAACGGATATCAACACATATGGAAAGAGGCCATGGGTAATGCAAAGGCTGGAAGTAGTCAATTTACTTGGCTTAATAATAACAGATTCTACAGTGTTACTACACTTTCAGATAGTAAGGATACATTTATTTTAGGTCGTGTGGGAGCAAATGATTCATCGTTTAACCTACGCAGAGATCCTATGTTTATACATCGAAAGACAGATGTTAAAAACGCAGTGTACGCTCAGGTGATAGAATCCCATGGTACCTATAATGCGGTTACAGAAAAAGCGCAGGATGCATATGCATCTGTGGCATCTATAACTCAAGAAAAAGCACCAGAAGGATATGTGGCTATAAAAATCACTATGCTATCTGGGGAGGAGCAACTTGTGGTGGTGGTAGATAACGCTTTCGCGAAAGCGCAACATTCAATAACCCTATCAAATCAAACATACACCTGGAAAGGTAATTACACTTTAAAACAAATTAAAAACTAAGAATATGAAATCATTTGGAGCAAGTAAAGAATTTATAGAAGGCAACGACATTGAGTGGGAAGTTGTAGGTGAAGGAGTAAAACGTAAAATAATGGGCTATGATGACAAAATCATGCTTGTAAAAGTGCACTTTGAGAAGGGCGGAATAGGACCTATGCATGAGCATTACCACTCACAAGTTACTTATGTAGAAAGTGGATCTTTTGATGTGACTATAAATGGTAAGACTAAAACGCTAAAAGGAGGTGACTCTTTTTACATACCTCCACATGAATTACATGGAGCAATTTGTACCGAAGCAGGGGTATTAATTGACGTATTCTCGCCAATAAGAGAAGATTTTATGGAATAGTTAATATTTTAACACATTAATTTTTGTATTAACAGAATATTATACTCATATTTGGTAAACCAATTTGGTTGACCAGTTTGGTAAACCAAAAAAAAGGACAGCTTCGACACCGTCCTCTTTATAATTACTTCTGGTACGAAGTATAAATAAGCTCAGTAAGCTTACTTGTTGTAAATGTATGAAATCGCATACAGAGTTTAGAACAGTTAATAGGTTTCTGAGGATTATTTAATAAAACAAATTAATTTAATCTAAATCATTAATTATGAATGTAAAAACTAAGTTTTCCTTAGTCCTTTTTCTTTTATGCGGTGTTTTACTGTATGGGCAGGAAAGTTACTTATTAAAGGGAACTGTTGTGTCTGAGGAGGGGAATTCTCCTATCCCAGGTGTGAATGTATCAGTGCTCAATTCTCAAACGGGAGTTTCTACTGATTTTGATGGTAACTATGAGATTTCTGTTACCGCAAACGATATAGTGCAGTTTACATATGTAGGTTTTACTCCACAAGTAGTAACGATAACTGGACAGACTAGAGCAGATATAGTCTTGAAAATTGATGCAGGAACGCTAGATGAGGTTGTTGTAATAGGCTATGGGTCTCAATCTAGAACAAAAATCACAGGTGCTGTAGGAAAAGTAAAAAATGAAGATCTTGATCAAATAGCTGTAGGAACCGCTAATGAAGCCTTAGTAGGGCAAGTAGCAGGTCTTAATATACAAGCTACAGAAGGAGAAGCAGGATCAAATTCAACTATCAACATTAGAGGTATTGGGTCAATAGCAGGAGCTAGTGGACCTCTTCTTGTAGTAGATGGTGTTGTACTAGATGCCGAATTTTTAAACACAGTAGATGTAAATGATATTGAATCTGTAGAGGTTCTTAAAGATGCGGCTTCGGCGGCAATCTATGGTTCGCGAGCATCTGGTGGTGTAATAATCATTTCTACAAAACAAGGTAAGGAAGGTAAAACTCGTTTTAGCTACAATACTTTTACTGGTTTTAAAGAAGCTAGACAAAGTGATGCTTATGACATAAGTGTAGCAAAGTCACATGCAGAAGAGCTCGCACAAACTGGCGAACTTTCTTTGCGTTCTCAGTATAGAGAGCTTATAGGTATAGATCAGTCTTGGCAAGATCGCATTTTTGACGGTGGTATTATAGAGAGTCATTCTCTAAGTGCTAGAGGAGGTAGTGAGAAAACAAAATTTAATACATCACTTTCTTATTTACATGATGAAGGTGTACTTCTTACCGACGATTTCAAAAAATATAACTTTAGATTAAAAGTAGATACAGAGGTAAATGATAAGTTTTCTTTTGGAGCAAATATTGCTCCGTCATACACAAACAGAAGACGTTTTGATGGTTCTACACATGATATTTTAAGACAACAACCTTGGTTGCCTACGTATCACGATGAAAATTCAATTCAGTATGTAGATCGCAATGTCTTTCCAAATGTTCAGATAGGTGATTATGCTCAAGAGCGTCACTTTGATAACTATGATCTTTTTGGAGACGGAAGCGAGTTAGTAGATATAAGTACTACAAGTAACCAAAATCCTGCTGCAAAAGTATTAGAAAGACATAGAACAGATGAGCAGTTTAGAATGTACGGTAACTTCTATGGAAAATACGAACTAGCCAAAGGTCTTAGCTTCAAAGCTACCTTAGGTGGGGATTATCAAAACAGAAAGCAAAGACGCTGGCAAGGTGTTGAAGCTAGTCGTAACGGAGCTTCTGCAGCGCAGTTAGATCTTGATACGTTTGATCAAATTCACATCTTAACGGAGGGATTATTATCTTACGATACCTCTTTTGGATCGCATAATATAAGTGCTATTCTTGGAGCATCGGCAGAGAAGTGGGATCGCGAGTATAGCGCTATTGGTGTAAATGGATTTGAAAACGATTTAATACAAACCCTAGGTGGAGGTACATCTGTAATAGAAAATATTTCATATAATACAGAGGAGCGTTTAGTTTCTTTCTTTGGACGTGTTAATTATTCTTTTGAAGATAAATATTTAGCTTCTGCAAGTTTAAGAACAGATGGACATTCATCTTTTGGTGTAAACAATAAATATGGTTATTTCCCAGCAGTGTCTGTTGGTTGGAACCTTGCTAGAGAAGATTTCTTAAGCGAGAGTGATGTAATAAGCGATTTAAAGCTAAGAGGAAGTTACGGATTTACAGGAAACAAAGATATTAGTCTTGGTAGTGGTGTAATTTCTGATAATATTGAGTTGTACCCTTCTTTACAACTATATGGACCTAACTCTGCAGTCTTTGGAAACGAAGTTTCTAGTGGTTTAGCTCCAATAAATGTTGCAAATCCAGATTTGCAGTGGGAACGTTCTAGCGAAACAAACGTAGCTTTAGATTTTGGTTTCTTTAATGGTAGGATCTCTGGATCTATAGATGCATATAATAAAGTTTCTGACCAATTATTGTTAAATGTGCCTATCTCAACTACAACAGGTTTTAGAGAAGGACTTGCAAATCGCGGAGAGGTTGTAAATAGAGGTATTGAAGTAGAATTGAGAACTCGCAATATTACTAATGAGAAATTCACATGGAGAACGACAATACTGGCATCTACAAATGAAAATGAGTTGACAGACTTTGCTGGGGCAAGCGGACTTATTACTAATGTAGATGATAAAAGAGCTGCAGAGTGGATTACACTAGAAGGACAGCCTATATCCTCTTTCTACGGTTTTGTAGTAGATAGAGAGGTGCCTGTAGAATTTATAACAGATCCTTACGCAGTGGTAGGTGGAGAAGCTCAAGATGTATATGTAAGAGATCTAAATGGAGATGGCTTAATTGATGATGATGATAAAACAGTTATAGGAGACCCTTTTCCAGATCTTGTATGGAGTATAGCAAATGATTTTCAAATAGGAGATGTTGATTTTAGCTTCACCTTTCAAGGAAGCTGGGGAGCAGAAGTGCGTAACATAGCAGATCAATATATATTTAATCACTTCAGTAGTCGTGAGGGTACAAACCTTGAGGTAGCTACAGATCAGAATTTCTTACAACAAAAGATTTTTACAGATGCTATCATCTCAGATGCATCATACGTAGCATTACGCACATTGAATCTAGGTTACACATTAGACTCAGATCTTATAAGTCAAGTAGGCTTAAGTAGTGCTAGGGTTTATGTTTCAGGACAAAATCTTTTATACTTCACAGCAGATGGTTATACAGGATGGAATCCGGAATCATATCAAAATGAAGGTGCTTTAAATGTAGGATATCAGCGTGGAGGAAATCCTATAGCTCGTACCATATCATTAGGATTAAACTTAGAATTTTAAAATTTAAAAGACAGAACTATGAAAACATATAAATTTTTAATGATGTTATTAGTTGTTGTGAGCTTTGCCTCTTGCGGTGACGATTTTTTAGAGCCTGTACCAACAGCTGTGTTAGTAGGTGATACTTTTCCAACAAATGAAAGTGATCTTGAATCTGTTCTTACTACAGTTTACGATGCGCTTCAAGGAGTTAATAGTCTTGAGATTACAAATAACAATCTTAATCATGGGCAGCAAATAGAGTTTTATGTAACAGAAATGTTAAGTGATAACACAAGGTCAAAAAGTGGAGAAGGAGAGGCAGGACAGTTTGATAACTTCACAGTACAGCCTACTAATGGTTTTGTGTTTGATTACTACCGTAGTATGTACAGCGTCATTACAAGAGCAAATCTAGTTCTTGAAAATATTGACCTAGCAATTACAGATGGTGACCGTATTGAAGGAGAAGCTCGTTTTATGAGGGCACTAGCTTATTTTAATCTTGTACGTTCTTTTGGAGATGTACCATTAATAGACGGCCCAATCTCAATAGAAGATGTAGAGACACAATTTACACGCGTTCCTACTAGTGAAATCTATAGCTTTATTGTAGCAGACTTACAATCTGCGGCTTCTAAGTTAGGAAGTACGACTACTGCAAATAGAGCTTCAAAAGCTGCTGCTCAAGGAATCTTAGCCAAAGTGTATTTAACGCAAAGAAGCAACTATGGAGAAGCTCAGAGTTTACTAGAGGAAATTATAGCAAGTCAAGAATATGCTCTTGAGTCTGATTTTAGAGAAGTATTTTATAACGAAGCAAATGGTGAAAACATTTTTACTGTTGGTTATGTAGCAAGTTCTTCACTAGATAGTCAAAACTTTTCGGCAGAGATGCTTAACGGTGTTGGTCGTACGAGTGGTGTAAATTATGTGACAGATGAGGCAATTGCCGCATTAGATGAGTTTGGAGGAGATAGAGCACAATATTCAAAGAGAGTAGATGCAGGACAGCCTACACAAACACAAGTGGTAAAGTATTTACCTAATGGTGATGCGAGTTTAGGAATTGAGCCTACAAGCTCAGATCCTACAAGTGCAGGTAATGATTGGATTATTCTTAGATATTCTGATGTATTACTTATGCATGTCGAGGCTATTTTAGCTGGAGGTGCAGTAACTCAATCATCAAACGCCTTAGAATCTTTTCAAGAAGTAAGAAACAGAGCAGGCTTAACTGATATTGTAGAAGAAGTTACATCAGAGCAATTACTAATAGAACGTCGTGTTGAATTAGCTTTTGAAAATCATAGAATACATGATTTGAAAAGATTTGGAACAGCACAACAAGTACTAACTGATTTTTCTAATGCCAACGGACATAGCTTTAGTGCTACAGATCTCTTATTACCACTTCCTCAGTTTGAGGTTAACTTGAGTAATGGTCTATTAACACAAAACCCTGGCTACTAATAATAAAAATAATACTATGAGATATTTTATAACACCAAGAAAATTCGTTTTTCTTTTAATAGGTATGGTTATTTCAGTTTCTTGTGAGAATGAATTAGATCTTCCAGAGGCGGGAAGTCGCGCAGATACAATGCCTCCAGAAGCTAACTTTTCTGCTACAAGAGATGTAAATAACTTTGATATTTATACGTTTTCCAACCTTTCAACAAGCGCAACAGCATATAGTTGGGATTATGGAGATGGTAATACGTCAACGACAATTGATGGTCAAAATCAATATGCTGCTGAAGGAGTATATACGATTACGCTAACAGCATCAGATGCTTTAGGTATAACAAGTACATTTTCATCAGATATTGAGGTAATTGAGCCAGAAGAACCAGATGCGATTATTCCAGTAATACTAGAAGCTAGTTTTGAAGATAACTCCTTGCCAGATGGTACTGGAGATGGACGTGACTCTTGGAGAAATTCTGACTTAGGAGGCGTTATCCAGATTAATACAAGCTCTTCTGTTCCTGATGGAAGTCAAGCAGCAAAATTTCCAAGTGACGGAAGCAGAATTGCATACCAAGAAATTGAGGTGACTCCTAACACAGATTATACTATTACGTACTCTTATAGATTAGAAGGAGCAGGAGGAGAAGCAACTGTTGCTATTTTACCAGGTGGAGGTTATACAGATCTTACTGTAGCACAAGGAGCTGCAATTGTAGAATTTACAGGATCAGAAGAAGACTACACTCTTACAACGCTTAATTTCAACTCAGGCGTGAGTAGCACGGTAAGTATTCTAATTTATAATGCTAGTGTCGAAGCAAGAGTAGACAATTTTACTGCAGCAGTACAATAATAAAACGATGTTGAAGACTTTTATAATATTATGCACACTATTACTTTCTGCAAGTTTGTCTTTAGGGCAAACTTCAGAAAATAATGGTAACTCACCTTCTGGGCGAGATGAAATTAGTACTAGTAAAATATCAAAAAGGAAGAAAAAACGTAAAAAATATAAGTTACCAAAGGTAGATCTATCTCACTGGAAAGTAACAATTCCAGTAGGTGAGCCGAAGATTATTGAAGTGGATCCTCCAGAGATTTTGAATTATGCCACAAATGAAGTTTTAAAACCCTACATGTACAATGACTCTACAAAAGGAGCTCTTGTTTTTCATGCAGTACCTGCACAGACCACTACAAATACAAAATATTCTAGGTCAGAGCTCAGAGAGCAGATGGTGCCAGGTAATAATTCTGTAAACTGGACTTTTGCACAAGGCGGTAAACTTAAAGTGAAAATGGCCATGGATAAAATTTCTCGTGATGAGAATGGTAAGTATCACAAAACAATTATCACGCAGATACACGGTAGACTTACTAATGAGCAGCGTGATGAGATTGGACAGAAAGATAATAATGCGCCTCCTATTTTAAAAATTTATTGGCAGAATGGTAAAATAAGAGTAAAAACAAAGAAATTGAGAACTTCTAATATTGGACCTGTAGAAATTCTAAAAAAAGAATCGTGGGTTGATGATGAAGGTTTTAATTTTGAACAAAAGGTAGGTTTTAAAAAATTTACTATTGAGGTAGAAGTAGAAGAAGGGAAAATGGTAATCTCTCTTAATGGTCAAGAGTATAAAACTTATGAAGATGTACACATGCAACGATGGGGTGTTTTTGAAAACTACTTTAAGGTTGGAAACTATCTTCAAACAAGAGACGAGAATGCATTTGCAGATGTTAGAGTCTACAATATAGAGGTTGAGCATTAATTAAAATGATAAATCACATTGTTATCTATTATAAATCAATAACTTTCTATAGATTTTAAGTTACTGTTTTAAGAATTAAGAAGAATTATTTTAGGAATTAAATTGTTACGATATGAAACTGGAGACACGTACAAAGACGACAGAAAATAAGGATACAGGTTTAGAGATTATTGGTCAAATTAGAGATATAATAAATTTGAAAAATCTGGAGCCTGGTGATAAGTTACCTTCTGAGCGTATGCTCTCTGATCGGTTTGAAGTGACTCGCAGTAGTGTGAGAGAAGCTATTCAAAAATTAGAATTTTATGGTATTCTTAAATCGATTCCTCAGAGTGGAACTTTTGTGGCAAACATAGGTGTGATTGCCCTTAATGGGATGATAGATGATATTCTTAAACTTGAAGATCCAGACTTCAAATCGTTAGTCGAAACACGTATTCTATTAGAACTTAAAACTGCCAGACTGGCTGCAATAAGGCGTACAGATAGTGATCTTAAAAAAATGCGACAAGCGCTAGACGCTTACACAGAAAAAGTAATTAATGGTGAAGATGCGGTTCAAGAAGACTTGCTCTTTCACCTTGCCATTGCAAAGGCATCTGGTAATAGTACAATGAACAATTTCATGCTGATTATTACTCCAGAAATTATTACAAATTTTGAAAAATATCATGTTTGTGATTCCGGAATGTCACAATCGGCTATAGAAGAGCATGAGAAAATCTACCTCGCAATTGAGCAACAAAATCCTCAAGAAGCAAAAGCAATGATGAAAAAACACTTCAAAGCACTGTATCAATATTGCTATAATATTTAAGTGACGAAATACGCTTTCGCGAAAGCGTAAAACTCAAGAAAAGACTGAAAAAATTGAACGTCATCTACGCATGGCTAGGGTGATTTTTTGCCTTATTTAAAAGAATTAATTAGATATAAAATTATAGTTTATGAAACTTAAAGGACTAAGATGGTGGGTTGTAGGGCTTATTGCACTGGCAACTGTTATTAATTATATAGACCGTCAAGCTCTAGTTGTTTTATGGCCTAGTATAGCAGAAGATTTATATCCAGATAAGACTACAACAGAGAGAAAAGAAATCTACGCTTTGATATCGGTAGTTTTTATGTTTTCATATGCTTTTGGACAATCCATTTTTGGGAAAATCTTTGATAAAGTAGGGACCCGATTTGGTTTTGTATTATCAATTGGATTTTGGTCTATCGCTACAGCACTACATGCACTAGCAAATGGAGTATTGAGTTTCTCAATCTTCAGATCAATATTAGGAGTTTCTGAAGCCGGAAACTGGCCTGGAGCAGCCAAAGGAAATGCCGAATGGTTTCCAGCCACAGAGAGAGCGTTTGCACAAGGATTATTTAATTCTGGAGCGGCTATAGGCGGTATCGTTGCAATCCCCACGATTGCTTTTTTGACTGTTTATTTTAGTTGGCAAATGATATTTGTAATCATCGGTCTTATAGGATTGTTATGGTTAGTTCCTTGGTTAATTTTAGTAAAAGCACCACCTAAGAGTCACCCGTGGTTAACAGAACTAGAAAAGCAGCATATTTTAAAAGGTCAAAAAATAAAAGAAGAGACAGAGAAAGATGAAAAACTAAGGGAGTATAACCCTCCTGTAGGAGAGTTGCTATCTAAAAAGCAAAGTTGGGGAGTTATCATTGCCTCCGCGGCGATAGATCCAATATGGTGGCTGTTTGTTTTTTGGATCCCTATATACCTTTCAGAAGTGTATGGTATGGATGTAAAAGCGATAGGTATCTATGGTTGGGTTCCTTATGTAGGAGCTATGTTTGGAGCTTGGTTTGGTGGTTTATTAGCGCAAAATAGATTGAAATCAGGATGGAATATTAATAAAACCCGTAAGATGGTAATTACTCTTGGTTGTATTATTATGCTTCCAGCACTTCTTGCTTTGTCAAATCCAGGATCACCTATAGCAGCTGTATTGATTATGGCAGTAGTGCTCTTTGGGTTTCAAACAGCAATAGGAAATGTACAAACACTACCAAGTGATTTGTACGGTAAAAAGACAGTAGGTACACTTTCAGGCTTTGCAGGAACAGCAGCAAAACTCACAGGAGCAGGTCTCGTTGCACTAGTGCCTAAATTAACAGTAGGAGGTAATTATACACCAGCATTTGTAATAGGCGCAGCATTAGCATTTATAGTAATAGCAAGTGTATGGATATTGATTCCTAAAATTGAACTTCTTAAATCAAATAGATAATAATAAAAAGTAAAAATTAATATTATGAGTAATAAAGGAAAAGTAGCTATCATAACTGGAGCCACAGGAGGAATAGGATTTGCAGTAGCAAAAAGACTAGGCCACGATGGATATACCGTTGTAATTAACGGAATTCAAGATGAAGATGGTGCAAAAAGACTTGAGGAGCTTAAGGCAGAAGGTATTACTGCCGAGTATTATGGCTTTGACGTTACTAATGATGAAGCTGTAACAGAAAATATCAAGAAAATAGGTGAGAAGTACGGTAAGATAGATGTACTTGTAAACAACGCTGGTGGACTAGGTGGTCGTTCAAGATTTGAAGAGATGACTACAGAGTTTTACAGATTTGTAATGGCGCTTAACTTAGACTCAGTATTCTTTGCTTCTAGAGCAGCAATACCATTCCTTAAGAAAGGAGATCACCCTACAATCATTAACTATACATCTAATGCTGGATGGAATGCAGGTGGACCAGGAGCAGGTATTTATGGTACTTCAAAAGCTGGAGTGCATACAATCACGAGAGCACTAGCAAAGGATCTTGCAGAATATGGTATCCGTGTGAATGCAGTATCACCAGGAACTATTGATACACCTTTCCACAAGCAAATTAAAGAGACTAAGCCAGAAGTGTTTGCTTCATGGGCAAATAATATTATGTTAGGTCGTCTTGGACAGCCAGATGATGTAGCGGGTGTAGTATCATTCCTTGCGAGTAAAGATGCCGCCTTCTTAACTGCCGAAACAATTCAAGTAGGCGGTGGTCAAGCATTAGGTATTTAATAAAACATTATATTCTTAGAATATGAGTAAAGTAGTCACTTTTGGTGAGATTATGTTACGGCTCTCGACAGAGCGATTCTTGAGATTTTCTCAAGCCAAAACCTTTGGGGTAACCTATGGTGGAGGCGAATTTAATGTAGCAGTCTCACTTAATAATCTAGGCGTCTCTGCAGATTTTGTTACTAGGCTTCCTAGTAACGAGATAGGCGATACAGCTCTTCAAGAAATTAAGAAAATTGGAGTAGGCGATAAGTATATTAAAAGAGGAGGTGATAGACTAGGGATTTACTTTCTAGAAACAGGAGCCGGAACAAGAGCTAGCAACGTGGTATATGATCGCGCTGGTAGCTCTATGGCTACTATTACAAAAGGATGTTTTGACTGGGAAAAAATATTTGAAGGTGCAACTTGGTTTCACTGGAGTGGTATTACTCCAGCAATATCAGAAGCAGCAGCGCTAGAGTGTCTAGAGGCTGTAAAAGTCGCAAGTAAGTTGGGGCTCAGCATCTCTACAGATTTAAATTACCGTTCAAAACTTTGGAAATGGGGCAAGGAGCCTAAGGAGGTAATGCCAGAACTTCTTAAGTATAGTAATTTAATACTAGGAGATATAGATACTGCTTTTTTTATGCTAGGTGAGGACAAAGTAGGACCTAACTATCAAGATGAAAAATCACTCCCTGTTTTATATGACAAGCTTTTTAAACTATGCCCTAACCTCAAGCAGGTTGCGACCACATTAAGATACTCTGTGAGTGCATCTCACCAGCGCATAGGAGGATTATTATATGATGGTGAGCAAGTGTATAGGGCACACATTCAAGAAGTAACGCCCGTAGTAGACCGTGTAGGGAGTGGAGATGCATTTATGGGCGGTCTAGCCTTTGGACTCATAGACGACCCTATAAACAAGCAGCGTGCAGTAGATATTGCTGTAGCGTCTTGTTGTTTAAAACATACCATTTATGGTGATTACAATTTGGTCTCTTTACAAGATATAGAACGATTTATGGATGGAGATCAATCAGGAAAAGTTTCAAGATAATTATGGCAAGATTTACAAGATTAGAAGTAGCACAAGCGATGAAAGACACGGGAATTGTTCCTTTGTTTTATAATGAATCTGTTGAGGTAGGCAAGCAATTATTACAAGCTTGTTACAGCGGTGGTGCTCGAGTAATAGAGTTTACAAGCCGTGGTGATAATGCACATAAGGTATTTGATGAGTTGTGCGCTTTCGCGAAAGCGGAATTACCTGAGTTAATACTTGGCGTAGGTAGTGTTACGAACGCAGCAGCAGCATCTCTTTATTTGCAGTTAGGAGCAAACTTTGTGGTAACTCCTGTATTGCGTGAAGATATCGCCTTGGTGTGTAATAGAAGAAAAGTGCTATGGTCACCAGGTTGCGGATCACTTACAGAAATTGCCCGTGCCGAAGAACTAGGCTGTGAGATTGTAAAATTATTTCCAGGAGGTATTTATGGAGCCCAGTTTGTAAAAGCAATAAAAGGACCATGTCCCTGGACGTCAGTGATGCCTACAGGCGGTGTTTCTCCTACCAGAGAAAGTCTAGAAGAATGGTTTAATGCAGGAGTAACCTGCGTAGGACTAGGTTCAAAACTCATTGCTCTAGATGAGAATGGAGCATGGGATTATAAAAAAATAGAAGAAAAGACAGCTCTGGCTATTGATTTAATAAAAGTTATAAGAGGTAAATAAGAGCATCATAAGGCTCACAATTATTTGAATTAGTTTGTTTATTTACATTTAGTTTGTATTTTAAAGGGTATCGAGAGATACCCTTTGTTGTTTCAAATTAGTCTCTCTATAGATGATGATTTTCAAGAAATAATTTTCTGGACATAACAAAGTTCTACAAGAAATTTTATTGGATAGTTTCCTTACTTGTTGATTTATGTATTTGTGATTCATAGTCATTAGTCTTTACATCTGTATTGTATTGCTGTGTTGTAAACTTTTTACTAAGCTTTCGCGAAAGCGTTTGTCTAAGAACATATTTCTACGAGTGAATTTTTTCAAATAAAAAGCCCAACTTGTTTGAAGTTGGGCTTAATAATTAATCTAACTATTTATTATTCATCCTTAACATCATATCTGTCTAGCATCATAACTTTATCCCAAGCAGCGACAAAATCTTTCAAGAATCGCTCGTTACCATCATTGGCGGCATATACTTCTGAGATGTTCCTTAACTGAGAATTTGAGCCAAATATCAAATCACAACGGGTTGCTGTATATTTTATATCTCCTGTAGATCTCTCTCGAACATTGAATAATTGTGCATCATTAGTTTGAGGCTCCCACGCATAATCCATACTCGTTAATACTTTAAAGAAATCATTAGTTAAATGTCCTGGATTTTCGGTAAATAAACCGTGCTTAGAATAATCAAAATTTTGATCTAACACTCGAAGTCCTCCCACAAGAACTGTCCATTCTGGAGCATTGAGCGTTAAAAGCTGAGCGCGGTCTAAAAATATACGTTCAGAAGGAACATGATAACCTACCTTATTGTTATGATAGTTTTTAAAGCCATCTGATACTGGTTTAAGCCAATCAAAACTTTCTATATCTGTAAGTTCTGGAGTAGTGTCATTTCTACCGGGAGTAAAAGGAACTGATATAGTACTCCCCGCATCTTTAGCAGCCTTTTCTATTCCTACACAACCTCCTAAAACAATTAGGTCAGCAAGAGATACCTTTCTTGGGGTATCCATTACATTAAATGTTTCTTTGATTTCCTCTAGAGCTTTAATGACATTATTTAATTCACCAGGTCTATTAAATAACCAACTTCTTTGCGGTTCTAAAGCTATGCGAGCACCGTTTGCTCCACCTCTTTTATCAGAATGTCTATACACTGATGCAGCAGACCAAGCAGCGTTTACTAAAGCAGTAACAGAGATATCGCTTTCTAAAATTTTTGTTTTGAGAAAGGCAATATCAAATTCATTGATAGTATGTTTAATCAGTTTAGGGATTGGGTCTTGCCATAATAATTCCTTTTCAGGAACCTCAGGTCCCAAATATCTATCTGTAGGACCCATATCACGGTGAGTAAGCTTATACCAAGCCTTTGAAAATGCCTGAGTAAAGTACTCAAAATCATCCATGAATTTTTTACATACTTCCCTGTAAGCAGGGTCTACCTTTAATGCTATGTCAGAAGTCATCATCATTAAATCGTTCATTTTTCCCTCTATATGTGCATCAGGAGTTTTTGGAGCGTTAGGGTCTATTGGAGTCCACTGTCCTGCTCCTGCGGGGCTTTTGATTTGTTTCCATTCATACTTAAATAGATTTACTAAGTAAGTGTTGTCCCATTCTGTAGGGTTAGGAGTCCAGGATCCTTCAATTCCATTAGTCATTGTATCTGCACCATTACCACTTCCTACTGGATTATGCCACCCGAAACCTTGAGCCTCAATAGGTGCCTTTTCTGGAGCTGCCCCTATTTTTTCTGGATCAACCATTCCGTGACTTTTTCCAAAAGCATGTCCTCCAGCAATAAGTGCCACGGTTTCTTCATCATCCATCGCCATACGCTTAAATGATTCTCTAATATTTCTAGCAGAGTCCATTGCGTCCATATTTCCTCCAGGACCTTCAGGGTTGACATATATTAAAGACTGGTGTGTCGCAGCCAAGGGGTTTTCTAAATCATGATATTCTTCCTTTACATCTCCTTTCCAACGCAAATTATTGTTTACCATTTCTTCTGGATGGCCTACATGATTACCTGTAGTTTGTGATTCATCATATGCCTTACCATTCCAAAATTCTGGTCCCCAGTACGTACTGCGGTCTGGTTCCCAAGCATCACGTCTTCCACCTGCAAAACCATAGGTAGGGAAGTTCATTATTTCTAGCGCACAATTACCTGTAAGCATAATAAGGTCAGCCCATGAAAGTGACGCGCCGTATTTCTTTTTTATAGGCCATACAAGCCTTCTTGCTTTATCTGTATTACCATTGTCCCACCATGAGTTAATAGGTGCAAATCTCTGCATCGCTTGTGCACCACCTCCACGACCATCTGCTATACGGTAAGTACCAGCCGAATGCCAAGCCATACGTATCATTTGAGGACCATAGTTATTGTAATCTGCTGGCCACCATTCTTGATGAGTGACAAGCATTTCTTTAATATCTTTTTTTAATTCTTGAAAGTCAATTTTATTAAAAGCTTCCTTATAGGATTGATCACTTAGGGGATTTGCAACAGGCTGCTCTTGATGAAGCAATTCTACTTGTAATCTATTAGGCCACCAATCATCAATTTGAGGGGAAGTGCCAAATGCACCACCAATACGTGTCCCACGAAAAGGGCATTTTTCTAAGTTTTCTGGATTGTCAAAATCTTTCATAGTATTATTTTTAGTCTAAGGAAATTAATGATTGGAGTCTAAATTCAACAATAATTGTAATTAATTACCGCAATTCATAAAACTAAGTAAGTTTGGTTTTTCAAATCATACCGTCAAGTTAAAATAGTTTTAAAGTGATCATAATTTCTCACAATTATTTAAAAATTTAATAACGAAGATGACAATAGTTAGTGTTTTGTTAAATAATTAAGAAATTACTTTCATTAGGAAAATCATATTATATCAGCGGAACTACAAGATAAATAATAAGCAATTTGTGTTGTCAATTTTATAGACGCGATGCCTTTTAAGATTCTAATCAGTATTACAGTTGTAAGGTATAAGTTGTACTCTTAACTATTTTCAGAATTGTAAATAAGACTATGTTAATTACTATTTACCCTATGAATTTTCACAAAAATTGTATTTCTCATATATAGATAAAAACGAATATTGATTTTAGTTTAAAAACATACTATATATTTACAGGCTATTAAAACATAGTGTTTTGTGCAGCGCTAACATAAAATAACAGTCAAATCAATCTGGCGATTTATGGATAACCTAATTACGTTTGCAATTACCGTATTTACGGGCTTTTTTGCTATAACAAATCCAATTTCAAATATGACCATCTTTTTGTCCCTCACAGAGGGAGCAGATAAAAAGACAAAGCAAAATATCAATAAAAGAGCAAACATTGTTGCTTTTGTTATTGTGGCTGGTTTTGTGTTATTAGGCAAATTCATTTTCGAGTTATTCCAAATAACAATACCGGCTTTTAAGATATTTGGTGGGATTTTAGTATTTCTTATCGGTTTTGATATGTTGCAGTCTAAGAAGGTAAACGTAAAGCACTTAAAAGAGGTAGATGTAGATGAGAATATAGCAATCTCACCTTTAGCTATCCCAATTATTGCAGGTCCGGGTACAATTGTAACTGCAATGAATTCAGTATCAGATGCAACTTACATGGAGATAGGGGTTGTGATTTTGATTTTTGCTGTTATGTGCATGTTGATGTACATGACATTTAGTGCCAGCAATCTTATTGTTAGGGTTTTGGGTAATAATGTAATCTCTGTAATAGGTAAGATTATGGGGTTGATAATAGGGATTATTGGCACAGGAATGATCATAGAAGGAGTAAAAATCTCTTTTGATTTGATGCCATAAACTGTTAGCTGCATTAATTGTACAGATAATGATATAAGTGCAATTAATAGCTGTACTGCTTAACTTTTGTCATACATACGATTTCTATAGAAAATATGAAAAAGATCTTTCTATATGTTCCTCTATTTCTGTTATTTATAGTAACCTTTTGTTCTTGTAGTGTATTACAATGGCGTAAGTCTGATCAAGAGATTCATGAAAAGTTTACTGCCTTAAAAGTTGAAAGTAAAATCTCATATTTTCAAGTTGATAGTCTTGATTTAAAAGTTCGTATCCAGGAGGTTACTACCGCAGATAGCGATGTAAATCTTGTTTTTTTTCATGGAGCACCTAGTTCTATCGCTGCCTGGGAGGGCTATATCTCAAATAATGTTCTCATTAAAAATGCAAATATTTATGCAATAGACAGGCCTGGCTACGGCTACTCTAATTTTGGTAAAGAACTCCCGTCTATTGAACGTCAGGCCCAATTAATGGCCACTATTCTTAAAGAAAAAGGAATAAAAAATATTATAGCTGTAGGCTCATCTTACGGAGGGCCTATTGCAGCAAGAATAGGAGTTTTAAATCCAGAAGTAAAAGCTGTTGTTATGATCTCTCCAGCGATTGATCCTTCTATAGAAAAAGACTTTTGGGTAGCTCGTTTTACACAGTGGAAAATAACGCGATGGATTGTGCCCACAGCTTATCGCGTAGCAGGAGATGAAAAGAAAATACACGCAGCCGAACTAGATTTTATAAAAGCTGACTGGAAAAATCTAAAAGTACCAGTGATTCACATTCATGGCGATAACGATGATATTGTTCCCTATGAAAATGTAAACTTTAGCAAAGAAAATTTTCAGAATGTTGAGATCATCACAGTATCAGGCAAAGGCCATGAGATTTCTTATAGAAATACAGAATTAATTATACCTAAGTTGATAAAGCTCATTAATGAGTTAAAAATGATAAAATAGCCTAGAGAATGTTAAGTAATACGCTAATGCAGGTGCCAATCTGCGTTTCTTAATTAAAGACAACTTCTACAATCGTAGCTTCGTCCTTTCTAGCTTCATTAGAAATAAAAAGCCTTCCGTCAGGACTAAAAGTAATTCCCTCTGGCTGAGCAAAGTCGTCTTTATCGAGTTGGTATACTTTTTTAACGGTACCGTCGCTATCTAGTATTGCCAGCTTTGGTTTTTTACCTTCAAGCACATAGTAGTCACCCGTCACTGGATGTATTGCCACATCAGAAGGACTAAAAGTGCGATACGCTTTTTTCTTTTTAAAATCCTCAAAAGCTTTGTCATTCATATTTATACGAATGACTGGTTTTACAGGCATTATTTTAGAGTTTAAAGGGATATAATATAGACCTTTAAAATCCTCATTACTATCACGATCTTTTGGGGTTATAACTAAACTATTTTTTTTTGTGTCTAGAGTGAGGGTTTCTATATTGTTGCGACCGCTAAATGCTGTTTGAAAGTTAGTAACAGTTGGATTGCTTTCGCGAAAGCGTAATACCTCATAAATTAGTCCATCACTGCGCATCACGTAGGCATCCTTACCATTAACTGTGATACCTTCATAATCTCCATGACCAGCAAAGGCTACTTCTTGAATGACTTTTTCTTTTTTAAGATCATAAATGAAAATGGTGCCATCCTCATCTTCTACGCAAGCTAGTCTGTTGTCAGAAATCCATGAGATGCCACTTACCTCATTTAAAATTTTGGGCATTTTCCAAGTGTTTACAATCGTATAATCTTTTTTAGATTTTTTTTTAATTGTTATTTTGTCTTTTTCATCGCTCTGACCATTGTAGCTATTTGCACAACTTACAGTGACAATGATTGCGAGAGTGACAATAAATAGGTGAGGTATATATTTTCTATAGTTCATTAGATTTCTTTTTTAATATACGGTGAGTTTTTTTTTGCTTTCGCGAAAGCGTAAAATATAACATTAGGTTGCTGGGTCTCGTTTAAAAATTTGAATTAAATCAAAAACAATCACACAAAACACTACCCAAACAAAGCCTGCAATAAATCCACCTGCGACATCTGAGGGGTAATGAACGCCTAAATAAATACGACTAACGCCGATACTTAGTATCAAAATCAAGCACAGAGTGATAAATAGAATTTTATAAAATTTCTTAATTGGGAATTTACTTACTAAGAATAACAGTGTCCCGTAAAAAGCCATTGCCATCATCGCGTGCCCGCTAGGGTAACTAAGCGTTTCTACTGTTACAAGATGTTCGGCATCTGGTCGCGCTCTATTAATGATTTGTTTCAAAATAAGATTAGAACTCAAAGCAAGCACCATCACAAATGCAAGTTGAGCAACATATCGCCATTTTTTAAATGTAAAATAGAATATAATCGTGCATAATATAAATGTGATAACATAACCTAGAGCATCACCCAGATCTGTTACAAAAATAAAATAGTTTGTGAGATAAGGCGTCCTAAAACTGGCAACGTAGTTTGAAATTGCCGTATCAGACGCAGCTAGATAGGTACTTTTTAAAGTTTCTGTAAGGGATATAAATAATTTTATACCACCTATAAAGAGTGCTAAGGCGATGATTGTGGTGATAATATAAGCCCATCTACCATCATATTTTTTAAATATCTTGACTAATAAACTTTTAATCCAATAAATAAGTGATGCTAGTTTTTGTTTCATGCTTTACAATTACCATTCACTACAAATTTAAGTATCAAATATTAGTAAAGTCTAAAGAAGATTATAATGTTAAGATCTAAATTTCTTTTAAACCTCCCGTCGATACATAGGATAGGGGCATAATTATAAATGATGTTGTGTTTTATATCCTAATTATTTTTAGAGCAGTCAACTTTATTGTTAAATAAGAGAGCGATAAAAATATGTGGGCTAAGACTTTTAAGTGAAATTTTGTATAATAAAAAAGGCTTTACATTTCTGTAAAGCCTTTATAATTATGTAGCGAGAGGGGGGCACGATCCCCCGACCTCCGAGTTATGAATCCGACGCTCTAACCAGCTGAGCTACCTCGCCATAATTTAAAATTGCTATTAATAATAAAAGCAATTTTGTGTGCTCGCATAAGCAATGTGCCTAAGCGGGTGCAAATATAAAATTTATTTGTGGTTGTGCAAACCTCTTTCTTAAATAAAATTAATTTAATTGCTTTGTTCTACTAATTACTTTCAATATATTGTCGTACTATTAATACCTTTCTATGAGCGATAAAATAAAATATGAGATTGAGTTTGTTGTAAGAGCTTCTCCTTCTTTATTATACCAATATATAGCTACTCCATCAGGAATGAGTGAGTGGTTTGCAGATAATGTAAATTTAAGAGGTGACCACTACACTTTTATTTGGGACGGAAGTGAGGAGAAAGCAAAACTCCTTACCAAAAAGAACGATGACCGCATAAAATTCCAATGGGCGGCAGATGAAGGAGAGGAATATTATTTTGAATTACGTCTCCAAGTAGATGAGATTACCAAGGATGTATCACTCATGGTAACAGACTTTGCAGAAGAAGATGAAGTAGATGAAGGTAAAATGTTCTGGGAAAATCAAATTTCAGAGTTGAAACAAGTAATAGGCTCATCATAACTAAAGCCTAATTAATATCTTTGCACCGCCTCCCTAAAAGGCGGTTTTTTTATGATCAATCACAACGGAACTTTATCCTCACCAGAGGATGCGCAACTTAATCCATTTAATAGAGGGCTACTTTATGGCGATGGACTTTTTGAAACAATTAAAGCAGTAAACGGTAAACTCCTTTTCTGGGAAGACCACTACTTTAGACTTATGGCTTCTATGCGCATTCTTCGCATGGAAATCCCAATGGAGTTCACGCCAGAGTTTCTTGAAGAAGAACTCTTGAAGACTTTGACAGCTTCTGGTCTAATTGATCAAACAGCTCGCATACGTATTACAGTGTATAGATCTGGTGGCGGCACGTATCTTCCAGAAGAGCGCGGTGTGGGTTATTACGCTTTCGCGAAAGCGCACCCTAATCCTTTTTATCTCCTAAGCGAAGAACCTTACGAGGTGGAGTTGTATAAAGACCATTATATAAATGCAGATTTAATATCTACCCTTAAAACGACTAATAAGATTGTGCACGTTACAGGAAGTATCTATGCTCAAGAGAATGGATATGATAATTGTCTACTAGTAAATAATGAGAAAAATATAGCCGAAGCATTGCAAGGGAATTTATTTCTAGTAAAAGGAAACTATATTAAGACACCACCACTTACTGATGGTTGCTTACGCGGTGTGATAAGGAAACAACTTATTAATATTATAGGACTAATGGATGAGTACACTTTTGAAGAGGCATCTATATCACCATTTGAATTGCAAAAAGCAGATGAGCTTTTTATTACAAACACCATTATGGGAATACAGCCTATAACAAAGTATAGAAAAAAGGAGTTTAAAATTGATGCTGCTTCAGCTTTGTTAAAAAAACTTAATGTAAAAGTAAGATTAGGTTAGTTATATTGAGGGTTTTCTGGAGCATTAGACCATAAGGCATAATCACCGCCTATTTCTATAATTTTATCTCTCCACAGTGCTGTGTGGTTATCTTTGAGTAGTGCATCTTGTTGGTCATTTTCAAGAATGACCCAGCTGTTTTGCACGATCTCTTGGTCAAGCTGGTTGCTTTCCCATCCACTATATCCTAGAAAAAATTTAATTTTTTCACAGCAGATTTCTTCGTTCATAATTAGTTCTAGGGCTCTCTCAAAATTCCCTCCCCAATAAATACCTGAGGCTATTTCTAGGCTATCTTCTATAAGATCAGGAACGGTGTGTATAAAATAGAGATTCTCTTGCTCTACAGGTCCTCCATTGTAAATAGGCATCTCACAATCCTCTATGCCTTCTATTAAGTCTGATAGTTTGACATCCAGCGGTTTATTGAGAATAAACCCTACAGAGCCTTTATCATTATGATCTGCAAGAAGAATTACAGACCTTGTAAATGATGTATCACCTAGTATAGATGGTTCGGCAACTAATAAATGTCCCTTTGTAGGATATGCAATCATAATAGTGACGTTTATATAGATAAATCTAGCTATTTTTTAGATTACAAAAAATTTATTTCTAATATATTTAACTAGTAAAAATCTTATGTAACTATTTGTAATTTAATTAATTATAAATTAAAACGCTTTTTTAGTATTTAAAAAACATAGATATAAGGTAATAAATAGGGGATGAACCGCTTACTTCTTGAAGAAAATATATGTAATAAATCATATTGAGAATTCATTTCTGTAGATGTTTTATGCACATGATTAAGTACTTTTACTAGACCAATAAGATCGTATTGAAAGCACATTATAAAAAGCACATATTAGAGTTCAAGAGCCCCAGCGGTACTTCACGAGGTGTCTTACGTACAAAAGAGACGTGGTATATTATCATTGATGATAATGGGAAGATGGGTGTAGGAGAATGTGGAATCCTTAGAGGCCTTAGTTATGATGATGTGCCAGATTATGAGCAGAAGCTGGAATGGGCATGTAGTAATATAACTAAAGGACCTCAAGCTCTTTGGGAACAACTAATAGCCTATCCAAGTATACAAGCGGGTATTGAGATGGCGTTTTTATCACTTAAATCTAATCATCCCTATGTTTTATTTCCATCTACCTTTACGGAAGGAACCTCTGCTATAGAAATCAATGGCTTGATATGGATGGGAGATGAAGATTTTATGAGAGCGCAGGTAGCAGAAAAGCTTGAGCAAGGTTTTGATTGTATAAAAATGAAGATAGGAGCCATTGACTTTAAAGACGAAATGGCGATTCTTTCCTCTATAAGAAAGAGTTACAATAATGAGCAGCTTACCTTGCGGGTAGATGCAAATGGTGGTTTTGCTTTCGCGAAAGCAAAAGAAGTCCTATTCCAACTAGCCGAGCTAGATATTCACTCTATAGAACAACCCATTGCTACAAAACAGTGGGAGGCAATGGCATCATTATGTGCGAGTACACCTACACCAATAGCGCTAGATGAAGAACTTATAGGAGTGACAGATCTCCCTTCAAAACGCAAGCTGCTTGAAACTATAAAACCACAATATATTATTTTAAAGCCTAGCTTTATTGGAGGTTTTAAAGGAAGTCAAGAGTGGATTGACGTAGCAGATTCATTAGGGATCGCATGGTGGATTACCTCTGCATTAGAAAGTAATATTGGTCTTAATGCTATCGCACAATGGACCCATGAATTAGGAGCAAAAGGGCCTCAAGGACTAGGTACGGGGAGCCTTTTTACAAATAATATATCTTCACCACTAGAAGTAGTGAATGGAACTTTAAGAACGGATAATAATAAGCACTGGAATTTTAAATTATAACATATGTATATTGAGCAGGCGTATAAGAGTTTACATGAGGGTTGGAGATATATAATAGGTTTCTTGATTATATTTATTTTAGGCTGGCAAATCTTAGGAGCAATTCCATTAATGGTAGGCTCGTGGATGAGAGCTGGTGATATAAATACTTTTCTAGAAGCAGGAGAAGAGAATTTTTTTCCGCTTTTTGAAGGGGAAAGTAATTTTTACTTAGTACTTGCACTTTGCACCTTTTTAGGGGGGTTACTTGGACTCGTTGTTGTTGTTAAGTATCTACATAAGCAGCGATTTACAAAGCTAGTAACTGCTAGAAAAAAAATAGATTGGTCTCGTTTTTTCTTTGCTTTTGCTATTTGGGGTGCGTTTTCTATAGTATCCACACTTGTAGCATACTATTTTGCTCCAGAAGATCTTGTGTGGAATTTTAATCTTATGCCTTTTCTTGGGCTTCTAGCCATCACATTAATACTACTACCCTTACAAACTTCTTTTGAGGAATTTCTTTTTAGAGGATATTTAATGCAGGGGATAGGAGTTGCTGCTGGTAATAAGCTCGTGCCTCTTATTATTACTTCACTTATTTTTGGACTCATGCACGCGCTTAATCCTGAAATAGAAAAGCTTGGATACAGCATACTATCGGTCTACATAGGTTTAGGTTTCTTTCTCGGGATTATAACGCTTATGGATGATGGAATGGAGCTTGCTCTAGGCTTTCATGCGGCAAATAATATGTTAATTGCACTGCTCGTAACTTCAGATTGGAGTGCATTACAAACTAATTCTATCTTTCGTGATGTTGCAGAGCCTTCGGCTATAGGGCAGATTGTTCCTATATTTATTATACTACCTATTCTCATGTATATTTTTGCTAGAAAATATAAATGGTCTAACTGGAAAGAGAAACTCACAGGAAGTGTAAAGCCTCTTGCTGGCGCTTAAATAGTTGAGCAGACTTACATTTTACATTTGCTTAATATTAATCTTACAAGGAACCCGTATATTTAAATGATATGACGGAGCTTGCTGAAAAATATACGCGCTTACACCCTAAATTTAAACTTAATGGTGCTTCATTTACCATTGCTTCATTAAAGGAGCAAGCGCATACCTTTATTAAAGAAGGAGAACCTTATGAGGAATCTGTAGGTGAGTTTATTATAGAGTGGCTAGATGCTAAGAAGTATGTGACGGTACATACCTCTGGATCTACGGGAACACCTAAGCTTATTAAGATAAACAAGGAACATATGATCAATAGTGCAAAAGCAACTGCAAAGCACTTTGATGTATTTGAAAAAACAACGGCATTGCTTTGTCTTCCTGCGCATTATATTGCTGGAAAAATGATGCTTGTAAGAGCCATGACATTGGGATGGCGTATTGATATGGCGCAGCCAAAATCAAACCCGCTGGATGCTGTTTATAGAACGTATGACTTTTGTGCGATGACGCCTTTTCAGCTTGATAATTCGTTATCGCGATTACACTTACTTTCAAAGCTTATTGTAGGAGGAGGAGCGATATCACCAGCACTGTCATTAAGACTACAAGGACTTAAAACCAAGGTTTATGAAACCTATGGAATGACAGAAACTGTAACTCACATTGCAGCAAGAAGAGTCAATCCAAAAAAAAATAAAGAAGGAATCATCCCTTTTAAAGTACTTGACAAAGTTACAGTCGAAATCGATAATAGGGATTGTCTTGTAATAAAAGCTCCTAAGGTGAGCACGGATCCCGTGATTACAAATGATCTTGTAGAGCTCATAACGTATAAGAAGTTCATCTGGCTAGGTCGTATTGATAATGTAATTAATAGCGGTGGAGTAAAATTGTTTCCAGAACAGATAGAGGCAAAGTTGGCGCCATTTATCCATGTTCCATATTTTGTAGCCGGAGTTCCAGATGAACTGCTTGGCGAGCAATTAACGTTATTTGTAGAGCAAGAAGAACCTCTTTTTATAAAGGAGCATATTACAGATATATCGGCTTTTGGGTCTTTTGAACTACCTAAACTTGCGGTTTCATTAACCTCCTTTCAGCGTACGGCTACAGGTAAAATACAGAGAGGGCAAACCTTAAAAGAGTATTTAAACAATTTATAGAGTTGAAGTTACGCTTTCGCGAAAGCGTAATAATCATCTTATATTACTTCACTCATTGGTACTAGGCTTTTGCTCATTCTAACTGGAAATGAGATCATATAGGCTATAGGTTTACAATTCATTTAAAATGTATGACCTATGAAAAGTATCTTCACACTAGTCCTATTATTTATTGCATTCCAACTACCTAGTCAAAATGAAATTGAGACCAAATCTGTAGTAATTAGAGCAGAACATCTCATCACCTATGCTGCCGAAAACTTCCCAAGCGAAGATGCCCAGCAACTCTATATCTTGGTAGAGACGGGAAAAGCAGGAATCTCTCCCGAAGATAAGTTTTACATAGAGCAAGGAATAAAGCTGCTCGTTAAAAGGCTTGATGATAATGATATGATAGCGATAGGAACCTATGGAGCGATAAGTGCAAATATTCTTCCATTTACAGAAGTAAGCAAAGCGGCAGTATTGCTAGAGTCTGTAGAGAGTTTGTTTAAGGGTGAGTTTATGGCGATGACTTCCTCGGGAATTTCTATAGCGTATGATATGATGGAGGCACATTATGATGAGAAAAAATTGAGTAGTGTGATCATGATACGAGGTGCCGGTATTGATGTTATTGAAGATGCTCAAGAGTTAATGGCCAGCGCCAACGATATTAAAAGTCGAGCTAGTAGCACGTCATTATACCAAGGAATAGGAGTTTCTAGTCGGGATAAAAGAAGACAAGAAAGAGAACGGCGTAAACAATCAAGAGCTACAGATCATAAAAATTTAGGCGGAGCGATTGCTTTAACTGCACTCACTTTATTGCCAGAAATACTTGATGTAATTAAGGATTAAAGATTTGGGCATCATTATTGAATATGAGTATTCACGAAATAATTATGCATATTTGCAAAAATAGATAGATAAGATGATGAGATATTTTTTAGTGGTAGTGATGTTGTTGTGTCTAGTGAGTGTTGAAGCTCAAGGATTTGGAGGTCAAAATGGGACTGACTTTAGTGGTAGAGGCAGGCGCTTAGTTCCTTCCACACCAGGAGTAGCAGCATCTTATAATGAGAAACCAGACCCTAATGTGTTAAGTTTAGAGCGATCAAGCGTATACCAGGAAATGTTTGAACTAGACGTTTTTGGTAAAGAGGTGCTTAGAAGTTATTTAAAAGATTACTATACTGTATTATTGGCAATCCAAGATGATAAGGACATGGTTATTGATGATAAGCGCAAAAAAGCGGAATTAGAAAAAAAGAAATTTGAATCTCAATTAAGAGATATTCTCACCGAGGAACAAGTGGTGAAGATCATAGCAGAGGAAGAGTCAGGACGAACTGATAAGAAAGTAGAAAAAGAAAAGAAAAAGGAACGCAAGAAAAAGCGTAGAAATAAAGGTGACAGGTAAAATAGTCTTACATCAATTTATAATTAAGAAAAGAGTGTTCAGATGAATACTCTTTTTTTGTTTTTAGTATTTTTAAGGACTAGCAACTTAACTATGAAAACATTACTATTACTTTTACTACTTCCGTTTGCATGCATTAATGGTCAAATCTTAACAGAACGCGATAGAGCGGACGTAATTGATGAGGTCTTAGCAGATAGATTTGATAATTTACTACCTACATTAATGGACCGCACAGATATTGATATGTGGGTTGTGATTTCTAGAGAATATAATGAAGATCCTGTTATAAAAACAATGCTTCCTTCTACGTGGCTTAATGCGAGAAGGAGAACTATTTTAGTTTTTTACAGAAATAAAGAAAAGAATACTATTGAAAAGCTAGCAGTAGCTAGATATAACGTAGGGAAGAATATCATCTCTGCTTGGGATAAAGAAAAACAACCAGATCAATGGGCACGTCTTCTAGAGATTATAGAAGAGCGCAACCCTTCAAAAATTGGACTTAATTATTCTGATGATTTTGGACTTGCAGACGGAATTGTAAAGACAGATTATGAGGCTTTTATATCAAAACTATCACCTACTCAGCAATCAAAAGTAGTCTCTGCACAGAATCTTGCAGTGGGATGGTTAGAAACACGCACGGCGCTTGAAATGAAATATTTTGAACAGCTAGTAGATGTGACGCATGATATTATTAAGGATGCCTTCAGCTATAAAGTGATTGTTCCAGGAGTTACAACTACAGATGATGTGGTGTGGTATTTACGCCAGCGAGTTACAGATATGGGATTAGAAACATGGTTTCACCCTACGGTTGATATTCAACGATCTGAAGAAAAGCTAGAGAGTCATATTGTTTCATTTTCTAATAGACCAGAAGGAAAAGTAATCCAGAAGGGTGACTTGTTGCACTGTGATTTTGGAATTACTTATCTACGTCTTAATACAGATTGCCAGCAGCACGCATATGTTTTAAAGGATGACGAGAAGGAACTGCCAGCGTTCTTGAGTAAAGCATTTGCAGACGGTAACCGCGTGCAAGATGTACTTGCTTCAAATTTTAAGACAGGTAGAACTGGAAATGAGATTCTATTAAAATCATTAAAGGAGACTAGAGCAGAAGGTCTTGTGCCTTCTATCTATACGCATCCACTTGGACTATACGGTCATGCCGCTGGGCCAACGATTGGAATGTGGGACTCTCAAGGTGGTGTGCCAGGTACAGGAGACTACAAGCTTTATGAGAACACAGCATACGCTATTGAACTCAATACTACCGTAACCATTCCAGAGTGGAATAAGGACATTAGAATTATGCTTGAGGAAGCAGGATTTTGGGGTGAAGATGGCTTTAGATATGTTTCAGGAAGGCAAGAAGAAATACTTATTGTGAAGTAATTATAAGTCCGCTTTCGCGAAAAATTGAAAGAAAACCCTAGTAGTTCTTTCTAGGGTGATATTGCTCCATCACTCGAGCGAGGTCACTGCGATCTACATGCATATAGATTTCGGTAGTTGTAATGCTCTCGTGACCTAGCATTTGCTGAATACTTCTCAAATCGGCGCCATTTTGTAAAAGGTGTGTAGCAAAGCTGTGACGAAATGTATGCGGACTAATACTTTTCTTAATTCCAGCTTTTACTGCGAGATCTTTTATGATTGTAAAAATCATGGCACGTGTGAGCTGGCGACCTCTTCTATTTAAAAATAAAATATCTACATACTCTGGTTTGACGTCTGTATGTGTTCGTATTTCATTACGGTATATGTTGATGTACTTTTGAGTATGCTCACTTATAGGGACAAAGCGCTGTTTGTCACCCTTTCCTATCACGTTTATAAATCCTTCTTCAAAATATAAGTCAGAAAGTTTTAGGC
Organism: Dokdonia sp. 4H-3-7-5; assembly: GCF_000212355.1. Classification (NCBI taxonomy): domain Bacteria; kingdom Pseudomonadati; phylum Bacteroidota; class Flavobacteriia; order Flavobacteriales; family Flavobacteriaceae; genus Dokdonia; species Dokdonia sp. 4H-3-7-5. The sequence continues at coordinate 330,022 of NC_015496.1, read as the reverse complement.
TTATTAATTCTGTTACTCGAAGTCCGCAAGAATAGAGTGTTTCTAGCATAGCGCGATTGCGTTCTCCCTGAGGATTAGAGAGGTCTATGGCAGTGATAAGGGCGTCTATTTCCTCTTCAGCTAATGTGTCTGGAAGTTTACGACCTAATCTAGGAGATTCTATAAGATCTAATGGATTATCTTTTCTATAATCTTCAAATATCAGATAATTGAAAAAGCCTTTAAGCCCAGAGATAATACGAGCCTGTGATCTGGCTTGTACTTCTTTGGCTATGGTGTATATAAAGTCTTGAATATCATCCTTAGTTATAGTAATAGGATCTGGCGCACTATCTAATTGCTCTAGATGGCGGGTTAGTTTTTTTAAGTCTCGAGCATAGTTGTCTATAGTGTTCTCAGAGAGACCACGTTCTATGCGTAAGTAACTTTTATAATTTGATATGCCTGTTTCCCATTTCACGAAAGTGAAAATACAATTATTAAAGGATTCTCAATTAACAAGAGTTTAGAAAGTGCCTAACATGCATTTAACACGATGATGGATAGCTTTGGACATCATTTAAAACAAACACAAACATGAAAAAAATAGTAGTAGTAGCAATCGCAGCCTTATTTGGAACTGTAGCCGTTCAAGCACAAGATGAGGTGTCATTTGGAGCAAAAGGAGGAGTTAATTTTGCAACTGTAGGAGGAGACGATTTTGATGATCCAGATGCAAGAACAAGCTTCCATTTTGGAGGATTTGTAGAAGTGCCTATCACAGAGAAATTCTCAATACAACCAGAGGTTTATTATTCGGGTCAGGGGTACGATATCCAGAGTGTTGATAACGGAGATGATATTGAGTTTCAGCTAGATTACATTAATGTGCCAGTACTTGCAAAGTATTACTTTGTAGATGGGTTTTATGGAGAAGTGGGACCACAAATAGGATTTAATGTAAATAGTGAGATTGATTCTAATCCTGATGGTGATTCTGGAGATATCAATTTTAATAACGATGCTATAAACACGATAGACTTTGCTGTTGTCGGTGGACTAGGATATAAACTTAACAATGGTTTATATTTTAACGCACGTTATAACTTAGGACTTTCAGACGTTTTTAGTAGTGAGGACTTAGGAGGTTTCGACCTTGATGCTCGTAATAGAGTATTTATGTTAGGAGCTGGATTTGCATTTTAATAGTTAAATAATAAGAATTGTAAAAAGCGCCTTATAATAGGCGCTTTTTTTACGCCCTGTAAATCTGTATTTTTACGCACTCGCGAAAGCGCACTCAACAACTATAATCTATGAAATTACTTATAATAAATGGCCCTAATTTGAATATGTTAGGTAAGCGTGAACCAGAAATTTATGGAACCGAAACTTTCGAGGATTACTTCACTCAACTTCAGTTTGCTTATAAGGACACTGAGCTTAGCTATTTTCAAAGTAATATAGAAGGAGAGCTCATTTCAAAATTACACGAAGCAAATGACACATTTGACGGAGTGATTTTAAACGGAGCAGCTTATTCCCATACCTCTATAGGATTAGGAGACGCTGTAGCAGCTATAAGTACTCCAGTTATAGAAGTGCATATTTCAAATACATTTGCGAGAGAAGAGTTTAGACATCATTCATACCTTTCTAAATATGTTAAGGGTGTAATAGTAGGCTTTGGTCTTAATAGTTATAATCTTGCTATTGAGAATTTCTTGATGAAGGATTGAAAGAGATTTTAATCCTCTTCATTCAGGGGTTATTCTTGTAGCATACCTTTTAAGTAAGATAATTTACCATCTACATTAGTCGGCACAGGAAGCCCTAGAATTTCACATATCATAGGGTAAACGTGAATGTTTTTTACAGAAGGTAAACTACTTCCCACATTAATAGCAGGGCCTTTTGCATAAAGAATGCCGTGCATATCTTTTAAAGCGGGAGTATACCCATGTACACCAAATACTTCCTGATTTCCAGCCTTTCTTCTTTCGATACTCTTATTTGAGCTAAAGTAATATCCATCATCAGGGATTACTTGTATGGGTCCCCAGTTCTTATTTTTTGGGACATTTTCAAAATGTGGTGTGTCTTTGGTTTTGTAAACTGTGAAATTACTTTCTAATTGCTTTAATTGGTTGAAAATGTTATCAGTTTCCTCATTATTATGAGGGTGTACATTGAGAATGACACCATTGTCAATCATGTTGTAAAGAACATCATTTACTAATGTATCTGTGGTAATAAGTTTTTCAATAGATTGCTCTGCCATACCATGGTCTGATACAATGACAATATTTACAGGTAAACCTGTGCTGTCAACGCGATCAAATAAATCTCCTAGCGTGCTATCTAACTTTAATAGCGCTTCTTTAATTTTCTCTTTATTGTTAGGGCCGTAACGATGTCCAGTATCATCCATATCAGAAAAATATAGAGTAATGAGATGTGGTCTTGTCTCTTCGGTCATTTCTAGCCATTTTATAGCTTGATCTACGCGTTCTTGATTGGTTACTTTTCCATCGTAATTATAATAGTAAGTAGGATGTACACCTTGAATATCTGCTTCTGTGCCAACAAAAAAGTAACTAGCTGTTACCATCCCTGTACTATTTGCGTTTACCCATAATGGAGTTCCTTTATAAAAAGACCCATCTACCACGGTCTCTCGATTACCTATGCTGTACGTTTTTTTCTTATCATAATCATAGTATGAGTTTGCAAGCAGCCCGTGGTTATCAGGATACATTCCTGTTGCGATCGTGTAATGATTAGGGAATGTTTTAGTGGGAAAAGATGGTATTAGGGAAGCGGCTTGAGATCCTTCTTCTATAAATGAACTTAGATAAGGAGGGTTATAAGTATTTACATAATCATGTCTAAAACCATCTAGTGATATTAATATAACATATGGTTTCTCTATAGACTCTGCAGTGTTTACTGTGGTAAGTGGTGCGAAACGATTCGTATTTGAAGCAGGCCCGCACGACACTAATATGAAGGAAATTACAAAGAGATATAATAATTTAAAGAGATTAAGATGTTTCATCATACAGCTGTTAATTACCAATAGTAAAGCTAACTATTTTGAGAGGTTATAAAATAGAAAATCCTGCCAAAGGCAGGATTTTCTAAAAACTTTATATGTATAAAGTGTAGCTCTTATAAGTGAATTACTTCTCCATAAGCATCTGCCACTGCTTCCATTACAGCCTCACTCATTGTAGGGTGTGGGTGAATGGTTTTTAATACTTCGTGACCTGTAGTTTCAAGTTTACGTCCTAATACAGCTTCTGCGATCATATCTGTAACTCCTGCACCTATCATGTGACATCCTAGCCACTCTCCATATTTTGCATCAAAGATTACTTTTACAAAACCATCTTTTGCTCCAGAAGCACTTGCTTTACCAGATGCAGAAAAAGGGAATTTACCCACTTTTAATTCATATCCAGCCTCTTTTGCTTGCTTTTCTGTCATTCCTACAGATGCGATCTCTGGAGTTGCATAGGTACATCCAGGAATGTTGCCGTAGTCTATTTTTTCTACGTTCATACCCGCAATTTTCTCTACACAAGTAATTCCTTCTGCAGATGCTACGTGAGCAAGAGCAGGACCAGGAGTTACATCTCCTATTGCATAATAACCAGGCATGTTAGTTTGGTAAAAATCGTTAACGATAATTTTGTCTTTATCTGTTACGATACCTACATCCTCAAGGCCTATGTTTTCAATATTAGTTTTGATTCCTACTGCACTTAGTACGATATCTGCCTCAAGGATTTCCTCTCCTTTTTTAGTCTTTACCGTAGCTTTTACACCAGTTTTTGTTTTTTCTACCTTTTCTACAGAAGAGTTTGTCATCACTTTAATTCCAGCCTTCTTCATAGAACGCTCAAATTGCTTTGATACATCTTCATCCTCTACAGGAACAACGTTTGGTAAGTACTCTACAATAGTTACATCTGTACCCATTGTGTTATAAAAACTAGCAAACTCAACACCTATTGCTCCAGACCCTACTACAATCATAGATTTAGGTTGCTTCTCAAGTGTCATCGCTTTACGGTATCCTATTACTGTCTCACCGTCTTGCTTAAGATTAGGTAGCTCACGTGAGCGAGCTCCCGTTGCAATAATAATATGGTTTGCGCTATATTCTTTACCGTCTACGTCAACCTTTTTACCAGGCTTGATTTTTCCGTAGCCATTTATGACGTCTATTTTATTTTTCTTCATTAAGAATTGAACACCTTTGCTCATTCCTTCAGCAACACCACGGCTACGCTTTACAACTGCAGTAAAGTCTTTTTCTACTCCTGTTGCTTTAAGACCATAGTCTTCTGCGTGATTTAAGTATTCAAATACTTGAGCACTTTTAAGAAGGGCTTTTGTAGGGATACAACCCCAGTTCAAACACACACCTCCTAGGCTTTCTTTTTCAATAACCGCAGTTTTTAAGCCTAACTGGCTTGCGCGTATTGCTGTTACATATCCGCCTGGACCACTTCCTAAAACGATTACATCATATTTGCTCATATCTAGATTTTTTTAAGTCTAATTATTGTAGTTCAAAAATACGGATTATCCCGTCATATATAAAACACAAAAACCGAAGTGTTTGCTTCGGTTTTTATTGGTGTTTTTACGCTTTCGCGAAAGCGTGATTCTTATTTTTCAAAGTCTATACTGAGCGAGTTTACACAGTATCGTTGTCCGCTTGCAGTAGGGCCGTCATCAAAGACGTGTCCCAAGTGGGAACCACAATTAGAACAAAGAATTTCTGTTCTTATCATCCCTAGCGTTTTGTCACGTACATATTCCACAGTTCCCGGTATGGACTCGTCAAAACTAGGCCATCCACAACCACTGTCAAATTTTGACGCGCTTTCAAAAAGCTTTTGATCACAAGCGCCGCAATGGTAAGCGCCTTCTTCATTGTGTAGATTATAGGTTCCAGTAAATGGACGTTCTGTTCCTTTTTCTCTAAGTATGCGATAACGATCTGGGCCTAGCTCTTCGAGCCACTCAGCCTCCGTTTTTTCTATTGGGTAGCTCATATTATTTTGAATCTGGCACAAATACAAGTGCGTCTCCGTTAATACAATGTCTCTTTCCAGTAGTTTTTTTAGGGCCGTCGTTAAAAACGTGTCCTAGATGTCCACCACAAGTAGCACAGTGCTCTTCGGTTCTAGTATAACCAAGTTTACGATCAGTACTATAGGCTATATTGCCTTCTATACCTTTATCAAAACTAGGCCATCCAGTACCACTGTCAAATTTATCTTTTGTTTTAAAAAGCGGCGTATCACAAGCAGCACAGTGAAAAGTTCCTGCTTCTTTTACATTATTGAGCGGGCTAGAATTAGGTCGCTCTGTACCTTCTAAACGCAGCACATAATATTGCTCTTCTGTGAGTTGAGCTTTCCACTCGGCATCTGTTTTTGTAATCTCAAAACTTTCTTTTTTGCTCTCTTGAGCAGACCCTTTGCAACTAGCAAAAATGCTCAATAAAGCAACTACTCCTATTATTCTTCTCATAACTATTTCCTTTTTTAGTAAAGTTAATTCATTACTGTAGACTTGGTCGTTAAAGCATTGTGAAAATGACATATCATACGCAATTATAAGTTTGCATTTATTGGGATAAAATAGACTTCTGTTCATCATGTATTGTTATGGTATTATTAAAAAATTATGATATCACTTGATTTTTTATCTTATAAATGTGAATAAATCATGCTTAGTTATTTATGATTTAACCTATATTTAATAGCTCATAAAGAGTCGTAATCTTAATAACCGTTACATTTAAGATATTATCTAATTACCTGAAACTATGAATATTCTTCATGTAAGTGCCGAGTGTTATCCTGTCGCAAAAGTGGGCGGGCTAGCAGATGTGGTAGGTGCTCTTCCTAAATATCAAAATCGCATAGGTCATACAGCGGCAGTTATTATGCCATATTATAAGACTAGCTGGGTGGAGCGTGCAACTGGTTCTATCGTGTTTTTTTATAACCTAGTAATAGAGGGTAAAACTTATTTTAGCGAAGTTATAGATGTAGATAGTGAGCTGGGTTTTCCATTGTTTGTAGTAAGAATTACAGAGCTCACAGATAGGAAAAACGTGTATGGATATGATGATGATCCTTTACGCTTTGTCGCTTTTCAGCGAGTAGTGATGCAATGGGTGCTCAGTTTAAAGAGAAAATTAGATATTATACATTGCCATGACCATCATACTGGATTTATACCCTTTATGATGCAGCATTGCCCAGAATTCGATAGCCTTATGAAAGTGCCTACGTTGCTTTCTATTCACAATGCACAGTATCAAGGTAATTTTTCTCATGATATGGTAGGGATGTTACCACGCTTTCGCGAAAGCGATCTAGGACTACTAGATTGGTATGGAGAAATAAACCCACTTGCTGCTGCTATTAAATGTGCATGGCGAGTGAATACCGTTTCTCCATCATATATGGTGGAATTACAAGAAAAAGCAAATGGATTAGAAGGCCTGCTTAGAGAAGAGAAATTAAAGTGCGTTGGAATTCTAAACGGTATTGATGCCGAAACATGGAATCCTGCCACCGACGATTATCTTATTAAAAATTATACAATAAGGACAAGAGCTAAAGGCCGTGAGGCTAATAAAAAGGCTATTTGTGATGAGTTTGGACTAGACGCCTCAAAACCACTCTTTGGGTTTATAGGTAGACTTGTTTGGGAGAAAGGAGCAGATTTACTACCAGAGATTATCGATACTGCTTTGAAACAGCATGATGTCAATATCATTTTATTAGGAAGCGGCTCGCCAGAAGTGGAGCGCCAACTAGAAGAACTTAAAACCACCTATAAAGGAAGATATAATGCTCATATAGGCTACGAAGAAAGAATGTCACACCAAGTATATGCTGGAGCAGATTTTCTTTTAATGCCTAGCAGGGTGGAGCCTTGCGGTTTAAATCAGTTGTATAGTTTGAGATACGGTTGTATGCCAATTGTACGCCGTACGGGAGGTTTAAAAGATACAGTAGTAGACATAGGTGATGGCGGTAATGGTATTTGTCATGATCAAACTTCTGTATGGGATGTTGTATACAGTATAGAACGTGCTTCTCTTTTTTATAAGGATAAGAAAGCCTTTAGTGCAAATCAAAAACAAATGATGGAGATAGACCACAGCTGGGAAAATGCAGCTGGAACTTACGCCTCATTATATGAAGAAATGATACCAAAAAAAGTAACTATCAAAAAATAAAAATTCCAAACTCTAAAAGCAATAAATAATGAATAAGGAAGTACTAGCGATTATATTAGGAGGAGGTCAAGGCTCAAGATTATACCCACTCACAGCACAGAGATCAAAACCCGCTGTTCCTATTGCAGGTAAATATCGTCTAGTAGATATTCCTATTTCAAATTGTTTGAATTCAAATATCAAAAGGATGTTCGTGTTAACTCAGTTTAACTCGGCTTCACTTAATAAGCATATTAAGCATACCTACCAATTTTCATATTTTTCTGATGCTTTTGTAGATATTCTTGCTGCAGAGCAAACCCCAGAAAATAAAGGCTGGTTTCAAGGCACTGCAGATGCTGTAAGACAGTGCTTACACCACTTTAAAGGTTATGAGTCTGATTATATTATGATACTCTCTGGAGATCAATTGTATCAGATGGATTTTAATGAAATGCTAGATGCTCACAAAGCTTCGGGAGCAGAGATAAGTATTGCATCACTGCCTGTAAATGCAAAAGATGCTACATCTTTTGGTATACTTAAAACAAAAGAGGATAATATGATAGACTCTTTTATAGAAAAACCAGCTGCCGAACTTCTTCCAGAATGGGAATCTGAGGTTTCACCAGCAATGAAGAGCGAGGGTAAACATTATCTCGCATCTATGGGGATTTATATTTTTAATAAAGACTTATTGATTAATCTGCTAGAGGGGACGGATACTATGGATTTTGGAAAAGAGATTATTCCGCAATCTATAGAAAATCACAAAGTACTTAGTTATGCCTATGAAGGGTATTGGACAGATATAGGGAATATCGATTCCTTTTTTGAGGCAAACATAGACTTGACGTCAGATATGCCTAAATTCAATTTGTTTAATAAAGGACAGACTATACTCACAAGACCACGTGTATTGCCACCTACAAAGATTTCAGGAACAACACTTGAAAAATCTATAGTAGCAGAAGGTAGTATCATACACGGTAGTCGTATTGCAAATTCTGTGATAGGAATACGATCACGTATAGGTAAAGGAACGGTTATTGAAAACTGCTATGTCATGGGTAGCAATCGCTTCTTAGATCTTGAAGAGATTAATGCGGCTCGTGACAAAGGAATCCCACACGTAGGTATAGGAGATCGCTGTTTTATAACCAACTGTATTATTGATAAAAATGCAAAAATAGGAGACGATGTTCGCATTACTGGAGGAAAACATCTAGACGATGTAGAAACAGATACTTATGTAGTGCGAGATGGCATCGTGGTTGTAAAGAATGGAGCTACTATAGTGTCAGGAACAACTATTTAATGGCAGAAGTAATAGCACATAGCTTATTTACAGCATTTGACATTGACCTTTTTAAGGGAGGGAAACACTATCGTCTTCATGATAAAATGGGTAGTCACCCCATAACTGTAGATGGTGTAGATGGAACTTATTTCTCCGTATGGGCACCTAGTGCAAAGCGAGTATCTGTTGTAGGTGATTTTAATTACTGGAATGAGGAAGAGCATATTCTTAACGTGCGATGGGATGGAAGCGGGATTTGGGAAGGTTTTATTCCTGAGATCGCTCATGGTGAAGTATACAAATACAAAATTCATTCCAATCACAACGACGTTGTCACAGAAAAGGCAGACCCTTACGCGAGACGAGCAGAGCACCCACCTCAAACCGCTTCTGTAGTTTATAAAACAAATCATAACTGGAAGGATGCTGCATGGATGAAAAAACGCCATAAGCACAACAGTCTTAATGCGCCGTACTCTGTGTATGAAATGCACCTTGCAAGCTGGAGAAGAAAGCAAGATGAAGGAAATCGTAGCCTTAGCTATACAGAACTAGCCAGCGAACTCGTGGCTTATGTGAAAGAATTAAACTTTACACATGTGGAGTTTATGCCAGTGATGGAGCATCCTTATGATCCCAGCTGGGGATATCAAATTACAGGATATTTTGCGCCTACCTCTCGATTTGGATATCCTGAAGAGTTAATGACTTTGATAGATGCGTTGCACCAAAATGATATTGGGGTAATTTTAGACTGGGTACCTTCTCATTTTCCAGAAGATGCGCATGGTCTTGGTAACTTTGATGGAACAGCCTGTTACGAGCACCCAGATAGAAAGAAAGGATGGCATCCCGACTGGAAGTCACTTATTTTCAATTACGAACGTAATGAAGTGAGAAGCTTCTTGATTAGTAATGCGCTCTTCTGGTTAGAGCAATATCATGTAGATGGCTTGAGAGTAGATGCGGTTGCTTCTATGCTATATCTCGATTATAGTAGAGAAGAAGGCGAGTGGGAGCCTAATGATCAAGGAGGAAGAGAAAACCTCGCCGTAATATCGTTTCTAAAAGAACTTAATGCAGAGGTGTATGCTAGTTTTCCAGACGTTCAAACCATTGCAGAGGAGTCTACTAATTTTCCAGCAGTGAGTAGGCCAGTATTTTCAGGAGGTCTAGGTTTTGGTCAAAAGTGGATGATGGGATGGATGCATGATACACTTGCTTATTTCAAGAGGGACACTATCTATAGAAATCATCACCACAATGAGATTAGCTTCTCAATGACCTATGGTTTTACAGAGAACTTTATGCTACCATTATCTCATGATGAGGTGGTCTATGGTAAAAAATCTATTATAGGTAGAATGCCTGGAGATGAGTGGCAACGCTTTGCAAATCTCAGGCTTTTGTATACGTATATGTATACGCATCCTGGTAGTAAGTTACTGTTTATGGGAAGCGAATTTGGTCAAGGTACAGAGTGGAATTTTCAAGAGCAGCTAGATTGGTACGTGCTTGAATATGATATTCACAAAGCAGCACTAAGTGCTTTCAAGGATATTAATGGCCTGTATACATTGACACCTGCTTTGTACGAGAAGCAGTTTGAACCAGAAGGTTTCGAATGGATTGCACACGATGATAATACAAATGCCATACTAAGTTACATTAGAAAGGGCAATGATGAGAATAGCGTAGTTGTGTGTGTGTTTAATATGACACCTACACCGCAGCCTCAATATCGCATAGGGTTACCTTTTAAAGGAAGCTTACGCGAAATACATAACAGCGACGCAAGTAAGTATGCTGGAACAGGTGATTATCATAACAAAAAACTCGATGTTACCGAAACCTATTGGAATGGGAAAGACCATTCGGCAGAGGTAAAAATAGGGCCCTTGGCGGGAGTGATTTTTGAGCTGAAAAAGTAGTTGGCATACTACATTTCAATTCGGGAAACTGATAGAATAATTAGGCTTATATAAATGCACACTTGCGGGACTCTATAACCCCGATTGCAATGAAAATCCCACAAGAGCAGACAAAGTCGCGATGAGGAATTGTAATGGAAAGCGGGATTAACATCTAGCAAAAAAGCCATGATTGTGCGTTCCAAACGCTCTAAAGGTGATATGAATACCTTTTCTGAGCTTACGAAAACGTTAGCGTTAATAACTAATTACGAATTAACTTCATTTTTACACGATATAGTGTTTATTTGAAAGGAAATAACAATTACTATGATTGTAAATACAGAATTAGAGCAAAAAGGGAATCAATTTCCTAAAAATGTGGTGGATGTCAAGCAAGAGACAGACATCTTATATTTTACTACTTCAAACGAGGTAATTTTAGAACTTACTGTATTGCGAGATAGTGTGATACGTTTTCGCTTTGCAACAGGTGGCGTTTTTGAGCCAGACTTTTCTTATGCGATAGATGAGGATGCACCTCGTGGCTACAATCATCTAGAACTTACAGATGATGATAAATATTACCATGTCAACACCGCAAAGCTCCATATACGTATTGAGAAAGAGAGTCTACAGACCAGTATTTACGATACAAATGGGAATCTTATTAATGAAGACGAATTAGGTTTTCATTACGAGGAGAGCTTCCAGTATGGAGGTAACATCGTTAAGATGAGTAAAAAAGCACAGCATGCCGAGTCTTATTATGGGCTAGGTGATAAGCCTATGCATTCTAACTTGCGAGGAAAGCGTATGCATAACTGGGCTACAGATCAATATGCATTTGCAAAGGATCAAGATCCAATATATAAAGCAGTTCCTTTTTACATAGGGCTACATCAAAAGAAAGCTTACGGTGTGTTTTTTGACAACACGTTTAAAACGTATTTTGATTTTGCTCATGAGCGTATGGGAGTTACAAGCTTCTGGGCGCAAGGAGGTGAGATGAATTATTACTTTATATATGGTCCAGATATGTCTGAGGTTGTAGCAAGTTATACGAATCTTACAGGTGTTCCTGAGCTTCCGCCATTATGGGCGCTGGGATATCACCAGTGCAAATGGAGTTACTTTCCAGAAAGTAATGTAAAGGAGATTGCAAGTAAATTTCGCGAACTCAAAATTCCTTGTGATGGGATTTATCTAGACATTGATTATATGGATGGCTGGAGATGTTTTACTTGGAATAAAGATCATTTTCCTGACCCTAAAAGAATGGTAAAAGAACTGGCAGATGATGGTTTTAAAACCATTGTTATTATAGATCCAGGGATTAAAATTGATAAGGATTATTGGGTTTATAATGAAGGAGTAGAAAATGACTACTTCTGTAAGCGTGCAGATGGACCGGCTATGAAAGGTAAAGTGTGGCCTGGAGAATGTAATTTTCCAGATTATACAAATCCTAAAGTACGTGACTGGTGGGCAGGATTATTTAAAGAGCTTATACAAGATGTAGGTGTAAAAGGAGTGTGGAATGATATGAATGAGCCTGCAGTAATGGAGGTTCCAGGAAAAACATTTCCTCCAGATGTGCGTCATAATTATGATGGTCATCCTTGTAGTCACTTAAAAGCGCATAACATTTATGGTACTCAAATGGCTCGCGCCACCTATGAAGGTGTGAAGAAATTTGCGTATCCTAAGCGACCGTTTGTAATCACAAGGTCTGCATACTCTGGTGCGCAACGTTACACAAGTTCATGGACGGGTGATAACGTAGCTAGCTGGGAGCACCTTTGGGTAGCAAACATCCAAGTGCAACGTATGTGTATCTCGGGGATGAGTTTTACAGGTACAGATATAGGCGGGTTTGCAGAGCAACCTACTGGAGAGCTTTATGCAAGATGGATACAGCTAGGAGTATTTCACCCTTTCTGCCGTACCCACTCTTCTGGGCATCATGGAGATCAAGAGCCGTGGACTTTTGACGAAGGTGTGACAGATATTGCTCGTAAGTTTATCAACTTGCGTTATAGATTATTGCCTTATTTATATACTATGTTTTATGAGTATATCAAGAAAGGTACGCCATTATTAAAGCCGCTTGTTTATTTTGATCAAGATGATGCACAAACGCATTACCGTACAGATGAGTTTATCTTTGGACATCATATTCTAGTTTGTCCTATATTAGAGCCTAATGCTAAAGGACGTCGCATGTACGTGCCTAGAGGACAATGGTACAACTATTGGACAAAGCAAATTGTGCAAGGAGGTAAAGAGCAATGGGTGGATGCAGATATTGATGAGATGCCATTATTTGTAAAAGAGGGAACCATCCTTCCTAAATATCCATTACAGCAGTATGTAGGCGAACTTACCATTGAGCAGGTAGAGCTTGAAGTGTATTATGGTTTAGGTAAAAATGCTTCCAAATTGTATGAAGATGCTCAAGATGGATATGATTACAAGAAAGATCGTTATAGTTACCGTACTTTTAAAATGGTAGGTCGTGAGAAAGACTGGATTATACAACAACATAAACGCGGTGATTTTATTACTACGTACGATACATTTAGAATTCACTTGATTGGACTTCCTTTTGAAATTAAGGATATAGAATTAGACAATCAGAAAGTAAGTCTAGAAGATGTGCAGTTTGACCCGATAACATGTGCTTTAATCATTAACAAAGATTTCACGGAGCTTCATCTGAGCGGTATTTAACATTTGCGTATTTTTATATTCTGATTTAAAACCATCATTATGAAACTTAAAAATACATTTGTTCTTATCATGACCGTACTTCTGGTATGTGCATGCAAGACGAGTCCATTTACAGGGAAGAAGACTCTTAACTTTGTAAGTAACGATCAATTATTTCCAATGGCATTCCAACAGTATGACGCATTCCTATCGGAAAATAATGTGATTACTGGAACGGCAGATGCTAATATGGTAAAGCGCGTAGGTGAAAAAATAGCCGTGGCAGCAGAGCGTTACCTAACAGCACTAGGAGAGCCGGGATACTTACAAGATTACCGCTGGGAGTACAATCTAGTTAAAGATGAAGCAGTAAACGCTTGGTGTATGCCAGGAGGAAAGATTGTGGTATATACTGGAATTTTACCTATTACTCAATCAGAAACTGGACTTGCCATGGTAATGGGGCATGAGCTTGCTCACGCACTTGCAGATCACGGAGCACAACGTATGAGTGCTGCACAATTACAACAATATGGTGGCGTTGCCACTGCTATTGCAGTAGGAGGTCAAGATCAAGCAAAGCAACAACAAATTATGCAGCTTTATGGTATAGGTACACAAGTAGGAGGAATGCTTCCTTTCTCGCGTAGCCATGAGACACAAGCAGACGAAATCGGAATCGTAATTGCAGCAATAGCAGGATACAATCCAGACGAAGCTGCAGAGTTATGGAAACGTATGAAAGCTGCAAGTGGAGGTGCAGCTCCAGCACAGATTATGAGTACGCACCCATCTTCAGATAGTCGTATTGCAAATCTTACTGCCAAAGCGCCAATGGCGAGAGCAGAAGCTGCAAAATTTGGAGTGACTTCTTTTAAATAGAACTTTACACGAAATATATAGTAAGAAAAGCTGTGCAATCGCACAGCTTTTCTATTTTAGTACTATGAAAGAACAACTCAAAAAAGGTGACAAGAAATTATTAAATGCATGGGCGTTTTATGATTGGGCAAACTCCACTTACAGTCTTGTCATTGCATCTGCTATTTTTCCATTGTTTTACGGTGCTCTTTTTAGAGGAGCCGGCATAGAAGAGATTGAAGTTTTTGGGATGATGTTACGTCGCAGTCCGCTTATATTTTACACTACTGCTGTGGCCTTTTTAATAGTAGCTCTTATTTCTCCCATTCTATCTGGAGTAGCAGATTATTTAGGTAATAAAAAGTACTTTCTTAAGTTTTTCTGTTACATGGGAGCGCTGGCGACCATAGGACTTTACTGGTTTAGCTTAGACCATATTTATTTGAGTTTGCTACTTTATGCTTTAGGACTGATAGGTTTTTGGGGGAGTTTAGTTTTTTACAATTCATATTTGCCAGATATTGCTTATCCAGAGCAGCATGACGCCATTAGTGCAAAAGGGTATTCTCTAGGCTACATAGGGAGTGTGTTGTTACTTATAGCTTGTTTAGCAATGATACTTGGGTATGAGACATTTGGTTTTGAAGACGAAAGTTTTCCTACACGTTTATCATTTGTGCTTACTGGTGTCTGGTGGATAGGTTTTAGTCAGTATACCTACGCTTATTTACCTCAGGGAAACCAAGCGCAAGGAAAACTTACCAAAGATGTATTCTTTAACGGCTTTAAGGAGCTAAGAGCTATTTGGACTTCTATGCAAGACCAACTACGTCTCAAGAAATATCTTATCGCATTCTTTGTATATAGTATGGCAGTGCAGACGGTAATGCTTGCAGCAGCATATTTTGGAGAGCAAGAACTAGAGTGGGGTAGTGATAGCGAGCGCACAACGGGATTAATTGTGAGTATACTTTTGATACAGCTTGTAGCAGTACTAGGAGCCATACTTACGTCAAAACTTTCGGCACGTGTGGGTAATATAAAAGCTCTGGTGATTATTAATGTTATCTGGATTATTATTTGTGCTTGGGCATACTTTGTATATACACCGTTTCAATTTTACATTACAGCTGGATTTGTAGGTTTAGTAATGGGTGGTATACAATCACTATCACGATCTACGTATGCTAAGTTTTTACCAGAAACAGAGGACACCACTTCATACTTCAGCTTTTATGATGTAGCTGAGAAAATAGGGATCATCATCGGTATGTTTTTATACGGTTTCATTGAGGAGCTTACGGGCAGTATGCGCTACTCGATTGTATTTTTAATTCTATTTTTTGCAGCAGGCGTCGTGTTATTACTTCGAGTGCCTAAAGACAGGACGGTAATTACGTAGGTTACGCTTTCGCGAAAGCGTAAATATTCAAATTCCCAATCTTATAATAAGAGAGGGCTTTTCTAAAGTTTATTAATCAATAATTAAGTTGCTACGGCAAACAAGAGACAGTTATGGCTGGATTTATTCAAGAATTCAAAAATTTTGCGATCAAAGGTAACATGATCGACATGGCAGTAGGTATTATTATAGGTACTGCTTTTAATAATGTGGTAAATACTATTGTAAAAAAAGTCGTAATGCCACCACTATCACTACTCACAGATGGTATTAATCTCGCAGATAGAAAGTATCTTTTACGTGCTGCCGAAGGTGAAGGGAAAGAAATCGCAATAGGTTATGGGGAACTTATTGAAGTTTCAATAGACTTCTTAGTAATTGCAATTACCATTTTTGTTGTCATTAAAGGAATAAATAGATTTAAGGACAAAGCAGAAGATCCAAAAAATACAGAAGAAAAAACCCCAAAAAATATTGAGCTGCTTGCAAATATTGAGCATCTTATGCAAGAGCAGAACAACCTGTTAAAGGCTCGCAAGGACTCATAGTCTAAGAGCAAAACAGTGCAATAAATTGATTATGTTTGTGTTTCAGATTTAGAAATTCCTACTACAATGAAAAAACTACACGTTTTATTTTTATTTATAATGATGGTTGCAGTGACGGTTGTCTCTTGTGATGATGAACCACTCGAAGGCGTCTTTAGCGTAACAGGTGACGGTTCTGACCCTATTGAAGTTGATTCCGATAGTGAAGAATGTCAGATAGCGTTTGAAACTTTAACTGCAGCTCAAGCTGCATTTTCAGTGGCATCTAATGAAGGTTATGCTCAAGCATGCACTACCTACGCTATAGCTCTCGAAGCAACAATACAACTTTGTGGTGATGCATCTGGAACATTTCAAGCTGCTCTTACAAGCCTAGGAGACTGCTCTACGCCAGATCCTTGTTTTCAAGCGGAGATTGCTGCAAATGCAGCCTTGGGAGCTTTAAATAATGCTTCTAGTGATAACGAAGAACAATTATGCCTTGCTTATAGCGCCGCTTTAGAAGCTCAAATAGCAGCTTGTGGTGATGTAAGCGGAAATATACAGGCTACCATTGACGCATTGAATTGTGGTGGTGATTGTGCTGCAGCACAGGTAGCTACATCAGAAGCTAGAGAAATATTTAATGCTGTAGATCCTCTTGATGAAGATGCATATACTACGGCTTGTGCAGACTACTCAATGGCTTTACAAGCGCAAATAGCCGCTTGTGGAGATACAGATGGAAGTCTTACTGCTATTGTACAAAATCTAGGAGATTGCTCTCCACCAGAACAAGATGGGCCAGTACAAGTAACCGTAGGAGAAATATTTACAAATTTTAATACAGCAACGGTAAGCATAAGCGGATCTTTACTGAGCGTGATTGCAACTGATATAGATACAGGAGATACGTTTACTTTTGATATCGTATTACAACAAACAGGAGATAATGTAATGCAAAATACGATTCTAACAGTAGGAGGAGTTGTGCACACAGCATCTATAGAAGCAACGACGCCATTTGTAAATAATATTACTGCAAACGATGGTACTGCAATCGTAGGAACTTTTTCTGGAACATTTACAAATCCAGATAACGAAGAAGTACTAACAGCAGGCGGAGTGATTAATATTGTCTATTAATATCCATAAACGACATATTTTAAAAGAGCATCTGTAACCAGATGCTTTTTTTATGCCAATTATAAAAGGATGGCTCATTTATTGTACATTTAATTCTATGAAAAAACTATATATGAAAAGTATAGCTATTGCTGTGCTTATGTTTGTGACTACGGCAGTAAGTGCTCAAAGAGAGCGAGTAAAAGGGAGTAGAAATGTGAAAGATGTATCGGAGGTATTACGTCCATTTACAGATATAAAAGTAACAGATGGTCTAGAAGTAACACTTATTGCAGATTCTCAACCAAGTTATGAGCTTGAGATGGATGATAACCTTATTGAATTGATAAGTTTTGATGTGCGTGATAGTGTATTGCTAGTTTCTGCGAGGAAGGATATCAGAAGTGCAAAACGTCTTAATATTACGGTGCGTTTTGTTACGCTTAATTCTGTAAGCTTAGATGCAAAGAGTAAGGTGAAAGCACAATCTGTTCTCAAATCAGATTTTTTTAGAGGAAGTTTTCTAGATGATAGTCAGTTTGAAGGAGAGATAAAAGCAAAACAAGCTACCATAACTGCAAATTCAAATTCAAAAATTGAGATGGATTATATGGGAGATGACTTGACTATGAATGTTACGGATAACGCTTTCGCGAAAGCGGATATCAATACAAAAAAAATCACCCTCTCTGCATCTGGACGATCAGACCTAGAGTTAAAAGGAAATGCTCAAACAGTATCGCTGGATCTAAATGATAATGCTGAGTGCAAGGCGGAAACATTTAATACAGATGTGATTAATATAAACGCTACAGGAAGCTCAACGACCATTGTAACTGCAGACCAAGAGATTATTGTTGATCTTGATGAAAAAGCAGAGCTTCATGTGTATGGCGAACCTAAACTAATGATAGAACGTTTTACAGGAACCTCAAAAATCTTAAAAAAGGAATAAGTATTACGAGATGTAAGTCAATAAAAAATGCCCTCAGATGAGGGCATTTTTTATTCTTGTAAAGAAATGTTTTTAAGGATTATCCCCTTGTAATATCTCCAGAACCAGAGACCTTAGTGTCTTGTTTTGATGGGTTTCCTACGTACTCTATGTCACCAGAACCAGTTACACGGGCTTTGATACTTTTTTCACAAGCTACGCGTATGTCACCAGAACCTGTAACCTGAGCATCTACCGTCTCTGCTTTAAAACGCCCAGCTTCTATATCACCAGAGCCTGTAACTTTTACAGTGTGGTCTTTTGTGTAGCCTTTAAGAATAAGGTCACCAGATCCTGTAACACGACTCTCAGTACGATTTGCTTCCACAATAAGAGCAACATCTCCAGATCCAGAGACAGAAACTTCAAAAGTATTTGATTTTATCACATCATCACTCATAATCTCCCCAGATCCTGATAATGACACTCGATCTAAATCTCTAAAAGGAATTTTAATTTTAATATCCTTTCCGTAGCTCGTCTTTAGATTTTGCTTGTTTTGAACTTTGATAGTAAGTCTATCGCCGCTCACTTCTGTCTCTACATAATCAAGGAGGTTGCTTTCACCTTGTAAAGTGATTTCTCCTTCTTCTCCAGCAACGAGTGTTACATCAAAGAATCCCGCAATGCTTATCTCATCATACTCACCTACGCTACGCGTTTCTGTTTCTACTTGACCATTACCTTTTATTCCTTTTCCCCACCATTGTGCGTGTATCTGCGTACTTGCTAAAAGAATAATACTTAGTGTGATTAATTTTTTCATGATTGTTGTTTTTGATGATTGATTATTAGTTTTTAAATAAAGTGACACCACCGTATTCTGAGTTGATGTTCACATGATTATTAGTATTAGAGTTTCCTCTATATCCTTCGTAGTATTTGTCTGAAGATTCTATGCGCTCCTTATTAAAAGTAAGATCCTCCTTACCGCTTAATCCAGCATACTCAAGTTTAATAGCAAAAGTAAAGTTGTATTGAGAATTATAACCCACTTTAATACCGGTGTAGTCACTTTGTATCGATACGTCTCCAGCATCGCTCGCTAGCTCCTCTATACGTATGCTTCCATAATCTGCATTGATGTTAAGGTCTCCGTGTACTATACCAATTTTTGCAGAGATGTAATCTCCTCGACCTATAATATCTTTACTGTCTCCAGTAATTACAGAGCCGTAGTCACAGTTATAGTTTAGATTATCTATACGTCCAAATTCAGATTTACTATAATCGGCATTAAGCTCAATGTCACCTCCTCTTTCTAAGAAAAAGCTTGAATAATCAGCATTAATACGTCCGCTCTTCATATAGCCTATAGTGCTATTCTTAGTGTAGTCAAAGTTGAGGTAGTTGTTTTCTGCAAGAAGTTCGCCTATCGTGATTTTCCCATAGTCACAATTTATTTTTGCATTACCTTCTAACCGATCAATATTTATACCTCCATAATCATTGCTTACATCTACCATACTAGTTGCTGGAAGTTTAATAGTATAGTTGATTTCCATATTTACATTGCTATTTTTCCAACTGTTCCACCATGATCTACTGCTGCTTTTTTCGAAGTTTGTTTTTGCGCTCACATAGCTACTTGACCCTTCAAAATTGACATCTATCTCGTCTAGTTTTTCTTTTACACGCTCCTCATCGTTACCATTAGTTTTTACTAGAACTTCAATGACGATTCTGTTTTCGTTCCAGCTCACCATATTAACATTTCCGTAGCTATTGTCAATCACCAGTTTTACATCAGGATTTACAGTATATTCTTTTTTGATTCTCTTTTCCTTAGTGTATTTTCCCTGAGGATCTACACTTGCGGCCATCATGATAGAAGGGATCATGAGCGCTATAAGTAAGAGTTGCGTTATTTTCTTTTTCATAAGATTATTATTTAAGTAACTAAAGCGTTACGGCTTTTTCAATAGTATTTAATTCTTTGATGGCATCCATTTGTTCTACTACGTGCTGTAGGAGGTCAATTCTATTCTGGAAGTTGTCTATCATTGCGTAGATCACACGCTTATCTTCTCCACTTTCAGAAAGGTCTTTCTTTAAATTATCATAGTTCTTCTCTAAGATTTCAAGTTGTTTTATGGCATCCATTACCATGGCTTGGTTCTCAGGATTCATGTTCTCTTTAATATCAAAGAGCTCACGTTCTATGGTTTTTGTAAAGAAATCTTGCGTGTTTTCCATCTCTGGAGAAACATCTGCCAGTTCTTTAGCTTGCGGTGTGTTGTTAAACTGTGTGAGCATTAATCCTGCAATAAGAATCACACTTGCCGCAATAAACAGTGGTCGCATCCACTGTATTGCTTTTGTTTCCTTTGCAGGAATATCTTCTGTAGTTTGCGCCTGTAATTTTGCTAGAAAATTAGCTTTGTGATCTGCACTAGGTGCAGCTGTATCGAGACGTCCTTCCAGACGTTTAAATACTTGATCTATAGGTTCCTTTTTCATTATTATTTAATAGTTTGCGTAAGCTATCTTTTGCTCTTGACACCATTGTTCTACAGTTTGCATAGCTTACATTCATAATCTCACTCATTTCCTCGTAGTCGTAGCCTTCTATAAGATGTAAAGACAGTGATTGTCTGTAATTATCCTTAAGCATACTCATAGCTTTTACTACTTCTTGTGCTCTCACACTTGTGAGGTCTACCTCACTCACACCTTCTGCGTCATCTTCTATCTTATATAAATGATCTTCTAGCGGTGTTTCATCTAGTTTCTTTCCTTTATTGTAAGCATTGAGGCTATTATTTACCACAATACGTTTTAACCAACTCCCAAAAGATGCCTCACCCTTATAACTATCCAGCTTTGTAAAAGCACTTAAGAAGGACTCTTGCATAATATCCTCTGCTTCTGCTTCGTGTTTCACAATGCGTAACGAAGTATTGTACATCGCTTTATAGTAGCGGTTATACACCTCCATTTGAGCACCCTGATTACCTTGCTGGCACAGTGTTATTAATTCCGTTATTTGATGGTTGGTAAAATTCACTTTTGGTTCATTCTATAGTAAAGATGCGTGTTTTATTTCTTTGTTACACTTTCGTGAAAATTTGGCAACATTATTTTGAATCTGTTGATTGTAAAGAGGTATTTACTTCATAGATAAAGAACGCGCATTTGTGATGGTTCTTCAAATTTTTGCGAAAGCAAAATACTCCCTTGGCACAACAATTGAATTAAAGCGTACAGTGAGGGTATCCATTATCTTATGATAGGCTAAACTCACTAGATTTAAAGAAAATACTAATAGTTATACATCCACAAGGCGCGTAGCAGTACACGACATTGTGGCACACTTTATATATGGCAAAACCAAAATTTACAACATTAGACAGATTGTCACTGCAAGAGATAGATGGAGATGCAGAATTAATCCCCTTAATGACTCCAGAAGACGAGGAGGCAATTAATAACGAGGAGCTTCCAGAGAGCTTGCCTATTTTACCTTTGCGCAACACCGTGCTTTTTCCAGGAGTAGTCATTCCTATTTCGGCAGGAAGAGATACTTCTATAAAGCTTATAGATGAGGCAAATAAAGGTGGGAAAGTAGTAGGAGTAGTTGCTCAAAAAGATGAAGAGGTAGAAAACCCAGGTGAAGATGACATTCATAAAGTAGGTGTAGTAGCGCGTATTTTACGTGTGCTTAAAATGCCAGATGGTAACGTAACAGTTATTATCCAAGGTAAAAAACGCTTTGAAGTAGATCAAGTAACGCAAGTAGAGCCTTACATGAAGGCTACTATTAAGGAATATGTAGAAGTACGCCCAGAAGCAGGTGATCAAGGTTTTAAAGCAGTTATCGATTCTATAAAAGAATTGTCGCTTAAGATTATCCAAGATTCTCCAAATATTCCTTCGGAGGCTTCATTTGCAATTAAGAATATCCAGAGTGACTCTTTCTTAATCAACTTTGTGAGTTCAAATATGAACCTCTCTGTTGCAGAGAAGCAAGAGCTACTCAATATAGATGACTTACATAAACGCGCGCTAGAAACGCTCAAGTTTATGGATATGGAGCGCCAGAAGTTGGAGCTCAAAAATGATATTCAAAGCAAGGTTCAAAATGATATGAGCCAGCAGCAGCGTGAGTATTTCTTACACCAGCAGATGAAGACTATCCAAGAAGAATTGGGTGGAGCTAGCTCTGAGGATGATCTAGAAGAAATGCGTGTACGTGCAAAGAAAAAGAAGTGGGATGCAAAAGTAGAGAAGCACTTTAACAAGGAGCTTTCAAAAATGCAACGCATGAATCCTCAGGTAGCTGAGTATAGCATACAGCGCAATTACCTTGATTTGTTTTTAGACCTTCCTTGGAATGAGTTTTCTAAAGACAAATTTGATTTAAAACGTGCGATGAAAATTTTAGACCGTGATCATTACGGTCTTGATGATGTGAAGAAGCGTATTATAGAATACCTAGCGGTACTAAAATTACGTAACGACATGAAGTCGCCTATTTTATGTTTATACGGACCTCCAGGAGTAGGTAAAACTTCACTGGGTAAATCTGTAGCAGAAGCGTTAGGTCGTGAGTATGTACGAGTAAGTCTAGGCGGGATGCGTGACGAGTCTGAAATACGCGGGCATAGAAAAACGTACATAGGAGCAATGCCAGGACGTATTATCCAGAGCTTGCGCAAGGCAGGAACTAGTAATCCAGTTTTTGTACTTGATGAGATTGATAAATTAAGTACAGGAAGTCAGGGAGATCCGTCTTCTGCATTACTAGAAGTGCTAGATCCAGAGCAGAATAGTGAGTTTCACGATAACTTCCTTGAGATGGGTTATGACCTTTCTAAAGTGATGTTTATTGCAACTTCAAATAGTTTAAATACCATACAGCCAGCGCTGCTAGATCGTATGGAGATTATAAACGTTACTGGATACACGATAGAGGAGAAGACAGAGATTGCAAAACGTCACTTATTACCAAAGCAGCTTAAAGAGCATGGTATGACAGATGACCAGCTTAAAATAGCAAAGCCACAACTAGAAAAAATTGTAGAAGGATATACAAGAGAGTCTGGAGTGCGCGGACTAGAAAAGCAAGTTGCAAAAATGGTGCGTTACGGGGCAAAAAACCTTGCGATGGAAGAGGAGTATAATGTGAAAATATCTAATGAAGATGTTATCGAGATACTAGGCTCTCCAAAAATGGAACGTAACAAATATGAAAATAACGAAGTTGCTGGAGTAGTTACAGGGCTTGCGTGGACACGAGTAGGAGGAGATATCTTATTTATAGAATCTGCTTTATCAAAAGGTAAAGGAACACTATCTATCACAGGAAACTTAGGTAAAGTGATGAAAGAAAGTGCTACCATAGCGATGGAGTACATTAAAGCAAATGCAGAGGTTTTAGGACTAGAGCCTACCATTTTTGATAATTATAATGTGCACATTCACGTACCAGAGGGAGCAACTCCTAAGGATGGTCCTAGTGCAGGTATTACCATGCTTACATCTTTAGTTTCTTTATTTACACAACGTAAAGTGAAGAAAAATCTAGCGATGACGGGTGAGATTACCCTGAGAGGAAAAGTACTGCCTGTAGGTGGTATTAAAGAAAAGATTCTTGCTGCCAAACGTGCTAGAATCAAGGAAATACTCTTATGTGAGCAAAACCGTCGTGATATAGAAGAGATCAAGCAAGACTACTTAAAAGGCTTAACATTTCACTACGTAAGTGACATGAGCGAGGTGTTAGAACTAGCACTTACTAAGCAAAAAGTAAAGAATGCTAAAACACTAGCTTAAGGTTAGATTGTCAATTTTTCGCGAAAGCGTAAAAATTATAAAAGGGAAACTCATTACGAGTTTCCCTTTTTCTTTATCCTATAGTTCTATTTATTTCCCATCCCTCTCAAAATATACTATCATTGCAATCGTTATGTATCATGATGCAGTACTGATTAATGAAAAAGAGACTCTTTTTATTGTTGTTTGCGTGTTCACTAACGGCTTATAGCCAGTTAGGAGGACGTGCTACCTATCAGTTTCTCAATTTGATGTCATCTCCCAGGCAAGCTGCTTTAGGAGGGAAAATCATTACAAACTACGACTACGACCCAGACTCTGCGCTCTATAATCCAGCCAACATTAATTATAGGATGGATAATCAGCTTTCTGTAAACTATGTAAATTATCTGGCAGACATCAATTATGGGACGGCATCTTATGCCTATTTATGGGATAGACGCACGCAGGTCTTGCATGCGGGAATCACTTACGTAAATTATGGAACCTTTGATGGTAGGGATGAGAATGGGAACTCTACTGGAGATTTTGGTGGTAGTGAGGCGTCGCTTTCATTGGGTTACGCGCTTAATATTCCGTACACAGATTTTCACGTAGGGGCAAACGTAAAATTAATCACCTCCACATTAGCCGAGTATTCTTCGGCGGGAGGAGCGATAGATCTTGGACTTACCTATAATTACGAAGATTGGGATCTCAATGCAGCATTAGTGGTACGTAATATAGGAACCCAGTTTACACCCTATGTAGATACTTTTGAGAAGCTTCCGCTAGAGGTAGACGCTGGTATTTCTCAGATTTTACCTAACGTGCCTATACGCTGGCATGTCACGCTAGAAAACCTTCAATTATGGAACATCGCCTTCGAAAATGAAGCTAGAGGTACCACAGATCTTGACGGCAATACCACCACAGAAAAAATAGGAATTCTCGATAATGTAATTCGTCACGCGATTGTAGGCGTAGAGTTGTTTCCTAAAGGTGGTTTTAACGTGCGACTGGGCTACAACTTCCGCAGGAGTGAAGAGCTGCGTATTATCAATCAGCGTAGTTTTGCTGGTATCAGTGCAGGCTTTGGAATCAAGATTAACAAGATGCGTTTCAATTATGCATATGCTCGTTACAACAGCGCTGCGGCAAGTAGTTTTTTTGGTCTAGGCATCGACTTACAATAATTCTTTTCAATTTTAGGAGCAGTCCATTTTGTGCATATTTGCAAGGTGGTTTCCCGTTTTTCATTACAATTCCTCGTTGCGCTATCGCTACACTGCGGGATTTTCATTGCAATCGGGGCTAGCGAGTCATGCTGTCGCTTTCTTCCATTTAAAGAAGCGAGTATGCTCATCTATACTAGTAGAAATAATCTTTAAATCTATATGGTAAGCACTAGCATACGTTTTCCTATTTTTGTGTAAAACACATACTCTTGAAAATTACCATTGCCATAGACGGATATTCATCCACAGGAAAAAGTACAGTAGCCAAACAACTTGCAGACTGGCTAGAATACATTTACGTAGATACTGGAGCAATGTATCGCGCACTAACCTTATATGCAATGGAAAATAGCCTTATTTCCGACGGTTTTTTTGACAAAGAAACTCTAGTAAAAAGGCTTGATGATATCGAGATTTCATTTACAAGAGATACCGCTTCTGGAAAAGCAGAGGTTTGTCTTAACGGGAAGAATGTTGAGAAGTACATAAGAACCCTAGAAGTTTCTTCCTTTGTGAGTCCTATAGCTACCATCTCAGAAGTGCGCGCTAAACTTGTAGAGCAGCAGCAACGCATGGGAGAAGAAAAAGGAATCGTGATGGACGGTCGTGATATAGGTACCGTAGTATTTCCTAAAGCTGAGCTTAAAATATTTATGACTGCTAGTGCAGAGGAGCGTGCAAAGCGTCGTTACAATGAGCTTGTAGAAAGAGGTGATAAAGTGAGTTACGAAGCAGTACTTTCTAACGTAGTAGAGCGAGATCACATAGATACTACTCGTGAAGATTCTCCACTCGTAAAAGCAGCCGATGCTATTGAGATAGACAATACAGAAACTAATATTGAAGATCAGTTTCATACTATCTTACAACTGGCAAAAGATCGTATTGCAAAACGTCTCGTTAATCGATAATGTCTAGGCTCCCTAAAAATTTACAACTAGCGCTATCTGCATGTATTGTGATAGCCATGTCATTTATTTATGGAGCGCATCCCAGTGTTATACTGCCTTATATATTTGGTTTTGAAGTTCGAGACTTAGAGCTCAAGAATATCTTTAGAGCGATTATGGGAATCTACATCGCCTTTGGTGGTTACTGGATTTATGGTATTATTAATAAAAACCACTGGAGATCTGCAACCATAGTAAACATACTATTTATGGGTGGTCTCGCAGGAGGAAGGCTAGTCAGCACCATTCTAGATGGCTGGTCACCACAATACGGCGCAGGAATGATAGCCGAAGCTGTCATGATGTGGTGGGGTTTATGGAATCTTAGATTTTATGATATTGAAGAATGATATTTACCAATTGATACTTGACAATTATGACATAATCCGAATAATCAACACGATCAATCTTTAAGTGATTGATAAGTTGCTGCTTATTTGTAAATCTCAATATAATAAAAACGTCTACCGCGATAAGTATGAATCACAATAGACGCTTATTTTTACAGTTAGAATTATTCCCTAAAAATCACTCAATCCCAAGCCAGCTTTTCCATTAGGTCTTAAGATTCCTTTCTCTAGGCTAAACAATCCTTTAAAAGGATCATTCTCAAAATCTAGATGTCCATCAAGATCTGCATACACTGTATTAGGACGAGATAATGCAAAGTGCAATCCTGAGGAAATGCCAAGTCTACACTCATCAATACAGCCTATCATTGCTTCTAGTCCAGCAGCTCTCGCTACAGAGTTGATATGCATTGCTTCCATAATGCCACCTACCTTTTGAATCTTGATATTTACCATATTCATACGGCTGTTTTGAGCAAGTCTAAAGGCATCTTTCAGTGATTTTAAACTTTCATCTGCCATAACTGGGATGTGAACTTTTCTCGTTACTTCTCCTAGTTTTTCTTCGTCTGCGACTAGGGTAGGTTGTTCGAGTATCTCTATGCGAGACGCTCTTGTTTGTTCAACAAATGTCACAGCTTGCGCTACGGTGTAGCCTTGGTTTCCATCAAAACGTAGGGTGAGGTGTGGATGATTTTCGCGCAAGCGGTGTATTTTTTCTACATCCTCCTCCAGCGATAATCCTCCTTTGAGCTTAATAATTGTAAATCCTTGGTCTACATATTCTTGAGCTTGCTTCAAAGTCTCTTCTACACTTAAAATACCTATTGTAATACTCGTTGCAATACTATCACGATAACCGCCTAAAAATTGATAAAGCGGCACATTCATCTTTTTTGAAGCAATGTCTAGCAACGCCATGTCCACCATCGCCAGCGCAGAGGAGATAACGCTGAGCAGTGGTTTTAACTCATCAAGAATGCGCGCATAGTTGAGTGCATTTTTACCTTTAAGATATGGAATGATCACAAGGTCTAGCGCTCTAGCCACATCATCACCAGTTTCCTTAGTTACCTCAAGATCTGGAGCAGCGCAACCTAAACCTATGTTGTTGCTGTCTGTCTCTATTTTGAGAATAAAATTAGTTGCCTGCGATACAGTCTCATAAGCAATCGTATAAGGTGCAGTGAGTGTAAGTTCTAGCCGCTCGTAACTAACGTTTGTGATTTTCATTGATTACTTAATGTGTTGTTCAAGAACCTTTATCAACCCTTCTACGCCATGAGCAAGTACATCAAAAGCGGGAAGGCCTGTCTCGTCTGTAATCGCTTTACAAGCTGGTTCAATTTGTTCTGGTGTCATATTCTCGTGGTTTACTGTCACCGCAATGACCTTCTTGCCAGAGATTACCTCGATGGCATTAATCTGCTCTTGTAATGTGTGCAATTTATAGCCAGGGAATCCATCATATTCCAGACGTGTAGGAGCGTGTTGTAAGATTACATAATCTGGTCTTCCAGCTGCAAGTATTTCAAATCCTCCAGGGTATGCTGGGTTCATAAGACTTCCTTGGCCTTCTATCACGATTACATCAGGTTGCTCATTATTGTATGCACTCACTACTGCGTGCTCTATCTCTCCAGACACAAAGTCGTTAATGCAGCTATCCATTACCATGCTGTATTTTGCTCCTTGCATCCACGCAGTTTGACCGGTACCAATCATCTCCGCTTTTTTTCCGCCGTTGCGTAGTCCGTGTACGATTAACCATGAGGTTGTTCGTTTACCAATAGCGCTATCTGTACCTAAAACAGCAATCTTAAGGCAGTTTACTTTTTCTATTTCGCCGGAGAAAAAATGAAGGGTGTCGCGATCTGGAGTTTTACGCACGTCACGTATTTGAATGTTGTGCTCCTTACTTAGCGCTACAAGATGCTCATCATTAGTAAGGAAATCATGCAGACCACTATCGATATTCCAGCCTTGTTTAATCGCTGTTGCAATAGTTGCTCTTGCTTCCTTAGGAAGACGCCCACCATCAGGCGCAAGACCGATCACAAGTGATTTAGGAAACTCTTTTTCGCCTTGTAATGATGAAATAGCAGTCTCGATGTTTTCAAAAATTAGTATTCCATTAGGTTTCCCGTCCAGCACTTCGCCAGCATCTTTGCCAGTATACGTACTATCTATAATTCCCACGACATTATAACGTTCTGTAAAGCGCACTAAGCCGTGAGCAGTTTTTCCGTTTGGAGTGTTAAAAGCGCCTTGACAGTATACAAGAGCATTTCCATCTATTGATTTTTTCATATATGTGTCCTGACTAAACAGGTATGTTTTAAAGTTATATCCAGCGACTGCTGGTAGTAGTTAATTTTTTGCGGTAAGTACTGCTACAAAACGATCTGGAGCGAGGTTCTCCTTCTCATCAAGTTCTAAGAGAGCGATAAGCCCAGCAGTTGATGCAGGAAGAATGCGTAGTCCCTCTTTTTTAAGTAGGAGCGTACTCATCTCTCGCATTTTTTTATCACTAATGTTAAATGCTTTTCCATCAGATTGCTGGATAGCATACAGAGCTTCCTCTCCATCAAAGCTGTGCCAGTTTATAAGTGGCTCATTGTACTTAGTTTCTTTAATCTTATCTGGATCAAGATCACGACAGTGGTCTAGTCCTTCTTTATGAGATTGAATAATAGGATTTTTACCTGTAGAAGAAGCTGCAATCATTTTAGGAATGCGAGAGGTTTTACCTCGTTTGTATAAACTCACAAAGCCTCTATAAATCCCAGCAAATAAAGTTCCATTAGATACTGGAGCAGCACAATACTGTGGCGCATCACCCAGCTCATCTACAATCTCTACAGCAATTTGTGAGTATGCAGATATCTGTAACGGTGTGTTTGCACCTCCAGGATTTGCGTCATACCATTCATGTTCTTGTGCTAGTTTGCTGCTGGCAGTAACTACCTCCTCATAACTACCTTGTAGCCTAAAAATCGTAGCTCCTAGACGTTCCATCTCTATGATACGATCTGTGTGATAGGACTCTGGGATGTAAATGTTACAAGCAATTCCGCCTAACTTTGCAGCAAGTGCAACTGCGACACCGTAGTTACCGCAGGTGGCGAGTGACATGGTGTGAAAATCTCTGCGCAGCGCATCATAAACTTGTGCAAAGGCAATTCTATCTTTTTGTGTTCCCGTAGGGTTATCACCCTCGTATTTGATGTATAATTGTCTAATATCAAACTCACGTTCAAGAGATTTTGCTCTTGTAAGACCCGTATCGCCTACTTCTAAGTTGATAATGTCTTCGTAAGATTCTAAACGGTCTGTAAGTGATTTTGTGGTGTCTTTTACAAACAGACTAAGTGCCATCGCTTCTGAGGATACTTTATTGTCTGATGATTTTACACCGTCTTTAAGATTCATAATTTTAAAACTTAAACTTGTGGAGTGCTACTTAGTGTGGAGGGAATACCGCTTTCGCGAAAGCGTACATTAAATCCATAAAAATAGGGCAGAAGGTATTACCAACTGCCCTATGGTTATAAAGTTATTGAGCTTATTTAATTAACTCAAGAGCAGTAATAGAAAGTACTTCATACTCCTCATCATCTTCATTAATCTCTGAAGTTGTAGTGTACGTTACTTTAAACATTTGCCCTTGAAACGCCTCAGTAGTAAGATCAAATTGCTTTGCAGCAGCATCACTCATGGCATCAAAAGAATGTGTAAGCTCATCTGCATCTTCAAAATAGAACGTACCTTCTGCATAGCCAGTAAAAGTAGCGGTAACGCTATCTGTTGTCTGTACATTAAGAGCTAGTGTAACCACTGTAAAAAGGGCAATAAACATTGTTTTCATAATAGTGTAAATTAAAAAGTGTTGTTAATTTAAAATTGCCGCGTGTGCGACCACTATCAAATAGATTTCCCAATCTAGGATTTTACCCTATACCTTATACGTAGTGGGAGATAAGAATGTTACAAAAGGTGTTACATTTTTTTTAAATAATTGCAATTATTTTTAATCCTCTCGTTCTTCTTGATCCTCGTCTTCTATATCGAGATCTAGATCGTCATCATCCGTATCATCATCGTCATACTCATCTTGGTCAAAGTCCTCCATCGCCACAACTAGGCGCTTACTTACTTTAACAAGGTACAAGGTGTCTTCTGTAGTTACTTCTACACAATCTACCATCTCACCTTGAGCATTTTTAAAAGAGATAATATGATGAGACTCATATCCATCTGGATACTTTGCTACTAGTAAATTTAATATATCATCATTGAGTTTTGCATAGTCTACAATGACGCGTCTTAGGTTACTTGGTTTTTTCATTATGCGTTTATTATTAAAGATGTGTTGAGACACCTTATTTACATATCTAAGAGGTAAGCAAAGATTAATGGCGCTACAATAGTCGCATCACTCTCAATGATAAATTTAGGAGTATCCATATCTAGTTTTCCCCAAGTGATTTTTTCATTAGGTACCGCTCCAGAATAAGATCCATAACTAGTAGTTGAGTCACTTATCTGGCAGAAATAGCTCCAGAAAGGAGTTTCCGTGCGCTCCATATCTTGATAAAGCATAGGCACGACACAAATAGGGAAATCACCAGCAATACCTCCACCTATCTGGAAGAAACCGATTCCTTTTTCTGAGTTTGCTGTATACCAGTCTGCAAGGAATGTCATGTACTCAATTCCAGACTTCATAGTCGTAGCTTTAAGTTCGCCTTTCATCACGTAGCTCGCAAAGATGTTACCCATAGTACTATCTTCCCAACCTGGGCAGATAATAGGTAAGTTTGCCTCTGCAGCTGCATACATCCAGCTATCCTTGATGTCTATCTCGTAGTACTGCTCTAATACTCCAGAAAGTAACAGCTTATACATGTACTCATGCGGTAAATAACGCTCACCAGCAGCCTCTGCATCTTGCCATATCTTTACGATATGCTCTTGAATACGACGAAAAGCTTCTTCTTCTGGAATACATGTGTCTGTAACACGGTTGAGTCCTTTTTCTAGTAAATCCCACTCATCTTGAGGAGTAAGATCTCTATAGTTAGGTACACGCTTGTAGTGACTGTGAGCCACAAGATTCATGATATCTTCTTCAAGGTTTGCACCTGTACAAGAAATGATATGCACTTTTTTCTGGCGTATCATCTCTGCAAAGATTTTTCCTATCTCTGCAGTACTCATTGCTCCGGCAAGAGAAACAAGCATTTTTGATCCTTTTTCTAGTTGTGCTTCATACCCTTTGGCAGCATCTACTAGCGCAGCTGAGTTAAAGTGTAGATAGTACTTCTCAATAAATTGTGATATTGCTCCTTTATTAGTCATTATAATCGTCTTCTTCTTGATTAATTTTTTTGCTTTTTTCTTGTAATCCGCTTACTTCGTACTCTTCTCCAGCATCTTCTTGCTCAAACTTATAGCTAAGCATTTTGTAGTATAATTTTGCCGCTGCAAACTCAGAAGGCTTGCTATTTCCATTAGGGCAAAGCTCTACAATATCAAAACCTACAACATTCTTCTCTGCAAACACGCGACGTAAGAAGTCTAACGTTTCATACCAGAATAATCCTCCAGGTTCTGGAGTTCCAGTAGCAGAAAGTACAGATGGATCAAAGGCATCTAGATCAAATGTTACATATACATTTTCTGTCATTGCCTCAATCGCATTATCCATCCAGTAATCGTCTGTTGCCATCTCGTGAGCAAAGAAAACATTATCTTCATTCATCACTGTTTTTTCAATGGCATCCATACTACGTATTCCTACTTGTACAAGATTTGTAGTTTGGTTTGCTTCATACACGGCACAAGCGTGATTGCAAGTAGAACCTTCATAAGACTCACGTAAATCTGCATGCGCATCTAGTTGTAATACCGTAAGATTATCAAATGTTTCATTAAATGCACGAATAGCACCTATAGATACAGAATGCTCTCCACCAAACATGGTAACAAACTTGTTACGTTTAATGTTTTTCTTTACAATCTTGTGTACAGCTTCCACCATTGCTTCTGGTGATGTATTTTCTTTGATAGGATCTGCAAGGTGTATCCCTTGTTTGTAAACTTCGCTTTCAGTTTCTATGTCGTAAAGCTCCATATTTTCAGAAGCATGTAAAAATGCTTCAGGACCCTTGTCTGCTCCTTTGCCCCAAGTACTAGTTCCGTCATAAGGAACTGGAAGTAAAACAATTTTAGCTTTTTCAGCTCCTGCATATTCTTGTGGTATGCCTGCGTACGTTTTCATGGTGATACTAGATGTTAGATGTAAAGTGAGAATATTGTTTTCTCGGTGTTGTTACTGTTAGTGGTTATATAATTGATTTAATATTTTTTATTTTGCTTTCGCGAAAGCGTATTTAATACCCTAAGATACCTAATAATTGCTCACTCGTTTGCTGTTCTGCAAATATTTCTGTGGTAATCTCTCCATCTTCATTGCGGTCAATGAGGATGTGCTTAGGAGAAGGAACAAGGCAGTGTTGCAGTCCGCCAAAACCTCCTATAGACTCTTGATATGCTCCTGTATTAAAGAAACCAATGTAAAGTGGTTTATCTTTTTTATACTTAGGCATATAAATCGCGTTCATGTGCTGCTCACTGTTATAGTAGTCATCACTATCGCAGGTAAGACCACCTAATAAAACACGCTCATATTCCTCATTCCAGCGGTTTACGGCTAGCATGATAAAACGTTTGTTTATAGCCCAAGTATCTGGTAATGTTGTGATAAATGAAGAGTTTATCATGTTCCACTTTTCACGGTCGTTTTGTTGCTTCTGGTACAGTACTTCATAAATAGCTCCGCCGCTTTCGCCAACGGTAAAGCTGCCAAATTCTGTAAAAATGTTAGGCACCTTTACATCTGCATCATCACAAGCTTGTTTGATCTGTGCGATGATTTCATTAATCATGTATGCATAATCATACTCAAAAGCAAGTGAGTTCTTTATAGGGAAACCTCCACCTATGTTTAGGCTATCAAGTGACGGACAAATCTTTTTAAGATTGATGTACACTTTGATACACTTCATGAGCTCGTTCCAGTAATAAGCCGTGTCGCGTATCCCTGTGTTAATAAAGAAGTGAAGCATTTTAAGCTCAACCTTCTCGTTATTTTTAATCTGGTTATTAAAGAATGGAACGATGTTTTTGTAACCTATTCCAAGTCTTGAAGTATAGAATTCAAACTTAGGCTCCTCCTCAGATGCTATACGAATTCCTACCTTAAATTTGCCATTAATCTGGTTGCTTAGAAGGTCAATCTCTTCGTAATTGTCAATTACCGGAATTGCATTTTTATGCCCGTTATTAATAAGACGAGCAATGTTTTCTACATACCTCTCACGTTTAAACCCATTGCTTATTACGTATGTATCGTCTGTGATTTTTCCCGCAGCTTTTAAACTCTCTACAATATCTATATCAAATGCAGACGAAGTCTCGATATGTATATCATTAGAAAGTGCTTCGTTAAGCACGTGCTTAAAGTGTGAGCTTTTTGTACAGTAGCAATAGTTATAACTTCCTTCATAACCATTTGCCTGGATAGCATCTGCAAACCATTTTTTTGCTCGCTGTATGTTATCAGAGATTTTAGGTAAATAAGTAAACTTAAGTGGTGCACCGTATTGCTCTACAAGTTTCATAAGGTCTATGCCATGAAACTCTAAGTGGTTTTTATTAAGGTTAAATTCCTCTTGTGGGAAATAATACGTCTGCTCGATGAGATCAATGTACTTGGTCTTCATTAATTAGTTTTAAATGTGTAAGGTATAAAAGGTATAGAAATGAGGGAGATATTCCCTTTAAGAAAAAGTTAATTCTATGAACCTCAGATGCGGAAAATAAATACAGTAAATGGAGAGAATGCAAATTCTTCTAAACGCTTTATAGCGATATTGATGTTACAAGCCGGCCATAACATTCGGTTCCCAAATCTTTGGGCAGCTTTTGGATTAGACTTTGTGATCATCCTAAGCCCGAATATGAAATCGTTTTTCATTTTAGAGTAGGCAATAAGCTCGATTGAACGAACTTATTTTGCGCGGCAAACATAAACTCAAATTTTAATTGGTGAAATAGCCTGTCAAGTAATTAACAAAAAATTAACTATTTATTGTTGTTAGTAATATTTGGGCGCTCAAATACGGGTCGCTATATTCTTAATAATGAGGAGGCCATATTCATAAAATTATTGTTAATAAATAAATTTTGCGCTCGTTAAATGACAGCCAAATAGGTGTGTTAATCGTTAAACTGTGTTAATCTCGTATTCCTAGAAAACCTTTCAACCTTTTTTCAACGTACATATGCAGAACAATAATCAATTTAACTTTAAAAATTACGTTTATGAAATCAATAAAAATTTGTGGATTACTTTTAGGAGCAGCATTAGTAGCTGCAAGCTGTTCATCTGACGATGAAGGAGGAACAACTGTTGTAACTGCAGACTCACGTGCAGAACTTTATGCATCAAGTAATAGTGATGGTGATGTAACGGTGTATGATGTGAGAGATACATCAAATATTACAGCTGCTAGCTTTGGAACAGTTTCTACAGATGCAGAAGGTATCTATTATGATGGTTCTAGTGATGAGGTAACTCAGGCATCTAGATCAGGACTACAATTAAACGCTTACGGAAACGTACTACTTTCTACTGCAGGAGTAAACCTTACTGCAACAGTAAGTAGTAGTGCAGTATTAGTAAGCCCACGTGATCTTGCCGTAAGTGGTGATTTCTACGTAGTTTCAGACAATGCAGATGTAGATGGAGATCCAGATACAGCAGACGGTAGAATCTTTATCTTCCAAAAATCTGGAGGAAACTTTACATTGAGAAACACGGTAACAACTGAATTTGCTTTATGGGGAATTGAGTTTGTGGGATCTTCTCTATATGCAGTAGTTGATAAAACATCTGATGTAGCAGAATTTGAAGACTTTTTAGATAACAGTGCAGATGCAACTGTTTCAGCGAGTAAGAGAATTACTATAGAAGGAATTGTAAGAACACACGGTATTGCAGAAACTGATGGTACAATGATTCTTACAGATATTGGAGATGCAGGTGTTGATTCAGATGGTGGTTTCCACGTTATTTCAAACTTTGCTTCAAAATTTGACGCTGTTGAAAATGGTGAAACACTAGCCGTAGCTGGAAACCAAGTAAGAGTTGCAGGAGCAGCTACGTTCTTAGGAAATCCAATTAGTGCAGAGTATGACGCAGTAAACGATATCGTATATATTGCAGAGAGAGCAAATGGAGGAGGAAGAGTACTAGCATTTGCAAGCGTACAAGCAGGAGGAGACCTTGCACCAGCAGTAAACAATGAATTAGCTGGAGCTTCATCTTTGTATTTATACCAAGAATAGTAATCACATAATTCCAATAAAAAACCCTCAAGATATTTCTTGAGGGTTTTTTTATGCGTTCTAGTTTTTTATTCCTCTTCCTCCGCATTTGCTTGCATAGTAGAGAATACATTCTGCACATCATCATCTTCATCAAGCTTATCGATAAGCTTGTTTACGTCTGCCTCTTCCTCTGGAGTAAGTTGCTTCGTTACTTGTGGTATACGGTCAAAACCAGATTCTAAGATCTCAATCCCTTTTTCTTCAAGGGCGCTTTGTATCGCTCCGTAGCTTTCGAAAGGCGCATAGATATGTATCCCGTCTTCGTCTTCAAAAACTTCTTCGGCACCAAAGTCTATAAACTCAAGTTCTATCTCTTCTACATCTTGTCCCTCTGCATTCACGCGGAAGGTACAAGTGTGGTCAAACATAAATACTACAGATCCAGAAGTACCTAGGTTACCGTCACATTTATTAAAAGCAGCTCTCACATTTGCCACCGTACGTGTGTTGTTATCTGTAGCGGTTTCTACAAGTATGGCGATACCATGTTGTGCATATCCTTCAAAGATTACTTCCTTGTAGTCGCCTTGGCTCTTATCTGACGCTCTTTTAATGGCACGTTCTACGTTATCCTTAGGCATATTTACCGCCTTAGCATTCTGTATTACCGCACGTAGTCTCGAGTTTGAGTCTGGATCTGGACCACCTTCTTTAACGGCCATTACAATATCCTTACCTATGCGTGTAAATGCCTTAGACATTGCGCTCCAGCGCTTCATTTTACGTGCTTTTCTAAACTCAAATGCTCTTCCCATGTTTATAAAGTAATAGATATTTTCGCGTAAGCAAAAATCTCTTTTTTAATAATAGTGTAATTAAAAACGCGATCAATACAAATAGTATTGACCGCGGTAAAAATATGAAATCGGTTGATTTCTTTAAAATTTATAGTCCTTTATGCGCCTAAAATATCATCTATAGCCGCTGCAAGGTCAAAATCCTTTTCTGTCACACCATCTGCATCGTGTGTGTTAAGAGAGATTTCTAGCTCATTATACGTGTTTGTCCAGGTAGGGTGGTGATCCATTTTCTCACACTCAAAGGCAATACGCGTCATGGTTGCAAACACCTCGCGGAAGTTTTCAAACTCAATCGTGGTGTGTATCGCGTTATCGTCATACTCCCAGTCTGGAAAATCTTCTAGTCTATTGTTGATTTGATCGTCTGTAAGTTTCATATGCTTGTTTTTAAAGTGCTAGATAAAGATAGATAATTACGCTTTCGCGAAAATAGGATTTCGATTAAATCTTTGTTAAGGCATTTATGTAATTACAGCAGTCTAAACTTCATTCTATCCATTAATCGCCAGTGGTCTTTTATTTTGATAGATTTTCTTAAAATCACTTCAAAGTTAACGTCATTACTACTACATACTAGAATGATATGTCCCTTCTCAATAGCGATATTATCGTCTGGTTGAGGTTCATAACGTACGGTCTGTAACTGCATATCTTCCCATTGCACCTTAAAGGCGGATCCCTTTCTCAGTACTTCTTTAAAATCCTTGGCTGCTTCTGTTTTAAAATTGGCTATTATGGTTGCTACTTCAGGTATTTTTTCGCTAGAATTTGCTTGTACAATAGGGATGAGGTATAAGATGTCATCTTTGGTAGCCAGACTTTCAATGACCTTTGTATCATCTTGGCTTTTCAGCGCAGAGAAGATGTTCTTGACTAGTGTTGTTTTTTCAAAATTTTCTTGTCCAGTGGCAGTGTGAAATGCAAATAAGGTTACAAGAAGAAATATTGTTTTTAGGGAATTTTTCATTGAGGAAATGAG
This sequence comes from Dokdonia sp. 4H-3-7-5, assembly GCF_000212355.1. Taxonomy (NCBI): domain Bacteria; kingdom Pseudomonadati; phylum Bacteroidota; class Flavobacteriia; order Flavobacteriales; family Flavobacteriaceae; genus Dokdonia; species Dokdonia sp. 4H-3-7-5. Next base: position 292,430 of record NC_015496.1, on the reverse strand, counting down.
GTGATTTATTGTTTATGATAGTTGTTTACGCTTTCGCGAAAATAGGGAATTGCTCCAAAGCTTAGAAAATCAAAAGTTGGGTTGAATTTACGGAAATGAAGCAGGGTTGATTTTGTTTTTATAGTCCCAATTCCTTTTTAGTCACATTACTCTTTATTAGTTAGGTTGATAATGGTGTGTCAGAATCCTGATTATGAAGTACACCGTGCAACTGCGGAGTTTATAAGTATTAATGGTATTTCTTATAAGTTAGCTATAATCAAGGATGCAAGTTCATTATCACTTGGTCTTGGGGCATTGTCATCAATGATTTTTCCAAATTTATCAAAAAGCAGATACCGTGGTATTGTCTTTATATTGTAATTATTATATAGTTTTGACTTTTTCCAGTTGGCAATTATATAATTATTCTCTTCAGTTGATAGATTTTCTAATGTACTTGCTCGAAGCCAAGCTGCGTATTCTTTGTCAATTGAAATTTGAATAATTTCAAATTCTGTTTTATCAAATCTTGTTTTTAAATCTTCTAAAAATGGCATTTCTTTTCTACAAGGTGCACACCAACTTGCCCAAAAATCAACTAGCACTATTTTTCCTTTTTCTCTTAAAAGAATCTCCTCAAATGTCAATTGGTTGTCATTTACTAAATTTGATAAAACCCCAATAGTACGATCATTTATGTCTAATTTCTCAATGTTTTCTTGTTGATTTTCGACAATTGTCTTCCATTTGTCTTCCAACTTATTGCTAGTATTTAAAGTGTAAAACTTTTCTAAATAATTGTCAAACTTTGATTTTTCTAAAAAATAAATGCTTTTAAGATAAGCGCTTAGTAACATTTCTTTTGTTGACTGATTAAATAGCTTTGTTTCTTTAGTAACAACATCAAATTGTACAGTGTTTGAAACTCTTTTATCGGTTTGAAAATATTTATATAACACCAAAGCTTTTAAAAAACTTACGTATTCATTGCGTTCAAATAATTCTTCACTATTTATTTTTATATCTAAAGTATCAATATCCAATTGTAAATGCTGCTTTCTAGCTTCTCTTACTTTCGATGTTGCGTACTTAAGTTGCTGGTCAAGCTTTGTACTTCTGTAGAACTCATCTGAGATACTATTAATAGCTTTTAGACTATCCAATAGCAAGTTTGAGTTTTCATGTATTTGTTTTATTGAGAACTCTTTGTTTTGAAATTTATCTTCGTCGATTACGATTGCCTCACTATTTAGATTTTGCTTGAACAGAAGATAATCAAAGTTAGTTTCGCTCCATGGTTTATCACTATTTAAGTGTGTAAAGACTGGATATTGAACTTGCTTAGAGGAGTTGACTTTTAAGTTTTCCACGTCAATTAAAATGCTGTCGCCTTTATCAATTTCAAGTTTGTAAAATATTGAAATGAAAGGGTCTCCACCTATTATATAAACTGTAGTGTCTGTAGGAATTGTTATAGATGACTTATTCTCCTTTTTGCCTAGGTATAAAATGTCAGGCATAGCTTGCATCTCATCCAGCGTTAAATTTGTAAAGAAAGAATCCACACTGTCATGTACTTTTATAAATACCTCATTTCTCTTTTCAATTGCATCTTTATTGGTGACTAGAGGCTCGTAGGGAGTGCTTAACTTTTTTTCGGAACAACTTAGAAGTGCAAGAAGTAAAAGTATTGTGTATATATTTTTCATTTGTGAGTGGATAAAAAGCAATCTTATAAAGCAGCCAGAGTTCAAATCATAGAAGGCTCATTGAAAATTTTGATATCACAGAAAAGATATGTAATTAGTTGTTTTTTAATTGATTGTCTAAATATACACTTATTTATAAATCTTGCGCAGCGTGTATCGCTACTAGAAATAGTGGTTGAGAGAACATTTTCGCGAAAGCCTAACTCCACTCATTTTAATCGGAATATGTTGTAGAATGCGAACTTGATAAAGGAGTTATGAACGTCATTTGTAATCATCAAGCATCGAAAAACTCGGCGGTTTTAATGGTGAAACCTAAAGCTTTAAGTTTGGTTCTTAGTTCAGATAACGGGACACTATTAGGACTGTCTCTATATGTTAAGTTGTTTACAGTGATTTCTGTTGCTCCGGCTCCTTTTGCTGGTAGTATATTAGTAAAGACGATTTCGCTACCATAGTCAAAGACCGTGAAGTCGTGCTTAGTGGCTAGTGCGTATTGTTGCGTAGTGTCTAGAGATAAAAGCCGCAGCTGGTTGGGTTGCATTTGTTGTGCTAGCTCCTTTGGGGTTCTATAAACGTTAGCGTGGTATAAAGCGAGCTGTGCTAGGTGAATTTCATCTTCCTTACCTGCCAGCAAATCACTAGGTAACTCATAAGACCTACGCAACATTTTTAATTGACCATAGCTGAGGGTAAAGGTTTCTATCAAAGTAAGTTGTTTGCTTATGCGAGCTTCTCTATTATAAAAGTCATTGATGTATGGCTTAGCCATTGCTATCTCATTGTACCAACCTATGTGGAGGAGTGCCGCTGTTTCTCCTAATGACTCATTTCTGATTCCTCCATACGCAGAGAGGCCAATCCTAATATCGCCAAACCACCAGTGTGCAGCATAAATTACACTGCCGCTACTATATCCCTCGTTATACTTTTTACCATCTGTTAATGGATTTTCTTGAACTTTATCAGGTTCGCCTAGTATAGATATGAGCTGTTTCATATACGGCGAGTGGTGCTGTTGAAACCATCCTTTTTTAATAGGTTTTAATCCAAATGAAATAGAGGAAATAGGTCTGTCATAAGAAGGTCCGTAGAATTCACACGAAACAGTATCTAAGCCTAAAAACTCGTTTGAAGGTACTTTGTGAAGTTTCCAAGAGCTCGTATTCTTGTTAAGGTTTTTGTGTTCAAAGACTTCAAAGACATCATTAAATGTTTGTTCCCACTTAAATATTTTATCGTCTATCTCAAAGCTGCTCCAATCCATGTTGTTCTAATACCAATTAATTTTTGTGTGTAATACAAATATGTGTACTTACGATTGCTAGCTTATTTTAAGGTTTATTTTATCTAAGGTAAAAAATCAATGTTATACTTACGCTCGGTGTAAGAAACTAGTGCAATTTGCTTTCGTGAAAGCGTATCTGTGCAGTTTATGTTATTGATAGACCTAAGTTAAGAGATTGGTTTGAGAGCATCCTTTCCAGATAAGGGAGCTTTAGCCTCTTTGATAACTTTCTCTACACCTTCTATAAATTGAGGTTTTGTCTTTGTTCGAGCTTCAATTTAGGAGTCTGTTTGTTATTTTAATTTGGTTGTTATAGCAAATGGGCCCTACGTCTATGGGTAGAACTAGTTTTAATGAGGAATTGTAACTGTCAAATTTATATCCTCAATGGAGTCAAGTTTGTATTTTGTTGAATTTCTTTTAGCTTCTAAAACGATAAAGTGTTTGGAAGGTTTGATTTTATTGAATAATTGATTCTCAAGAGCAGATAGCTTATATATTGAGAAAAAATCTTCATCAGTTTCTTTAATCTTAAGCTTGTAATTAGCAATTTTTTTATCTCTGTCGTTGAGAATTTTAAAAGTGATTTCCTTATTTCCTTTACGCTGTTCTATTTTAGAGAATTCAAATTTATGTCCATTTACTTTTTTTGATAAGTTTTTTGTTTCAATAAAATTTAAAGAATTCGATTTATCAATGTGAAAGTAATGCTCCTCATTTTCTTTGGTATCAAAAATTCTAGAGACTAGAGAATCATTGCGTTTGTATATATACATATGATATGAATCATCCTCAGAATTAAAAAAATGAGTCCATTCTTGATTGGGAAATAATTGTGTGGAAAAACTGCTCTTTACAATTTTATCAAACTTATAGTTTTGACTATAGCTTATGCTCACTAATAATATAAAAAGTATAAACAGTAGTATTCTTATTGTTTTCATAAGTTTTTTATAACAGTCTACTTATTAGGCAATTGTAAGAAGTAGATTTCTGATGGCAAATCTACAACTATATACGTGAATTAATTTACGGCTTTCCTTTATATGTATTGTTTTTGTAAAATATAAACGCACAATATTATGATTAGTTACGGTAACTGTAGTTCTTTTAATGGAGCTGCTGATAGATGTGTCACACTAGGAAATATTTTTTTGAAGTAGTCCACTTCATAAGTATATGCAATACTTTAAAGTAAGATTAGTTAATCCAGCCAAAGGCTTTTATAGAAATGCCGCTAAAACAATCATCTGCACAATTATTAGGTATGAAACCGCATAATGTAAGTAACCCATTTACTTCAGTCTGTAAGTATATCGTGTTGTTCTCCTGGTCTACTACGAGGTATTCGCTTACACAAGAATCATATAACTCGTCTATTGTGAGCGGAGCAGCGCCTTCTTGGTTTGTTCCTAATGCAGCTTCGTTTTCAGAATAGGTGTCTGTAATCAATCGCTCCCCAGTCTCACCATCTATGGTAAAAGTTTGATATACTCGAGAGACAACACTGTTTTCTATTACTTTAATTTCTGTGGTGCTTCCATCACCTGTAAAGGAGATAATATCTGTTTGATAGATGTATGATTTTCCATGATTACTTTTTAAGTCTGACCACTTGCTTAAACTTTCTTCATAAGATAAACCAGTTTCACCATTCAAGTCTGTTAGAGTTGATAGGTTATCGATATTTGTGGTATCATCATCACTACCACAAGAGATAAGTAGGAGTGTGCAAGCTAAAATTAGGTATAGAAAGAGTTTCATAGTTATGTTTTTTTGACTGCTTATTAAACAACTTACGCTTTCGCGCAAGCGTAAAAAATTAAGCTGTAATCTATGTGTTAGACGAAGTCAATTTGATAGAGCTAATCTACAATTACGTGCTCACATTTCCTTAAGGTTTTCCTTTAGACGTGTTATTTCTTAGTAAATTCAATGTTATACTATAGAAAGCTAAGCTTTAGAACTATAGATAAAAGATAATGGAAGGTTCGAGAAAGAAACTAGCCTCGGTGGAGTTTGTTTGAAGTAAAAAAGTTCTTCTTTAAGTAATCGCTATGCAAGTATTATTTTCAGATTCTCTTGATTAATGTTTGCAACCATTTATCTTTTCGAATAAGATAAGAAAGTAGTAAGTTTTACGTGGCTCTGTTTTTTGTGACCAGTTATTAATCATCAAGAAATTCCTTGTACGTCAATCCCCAATAATTATTATTAAAATTTGAGTTCGGTAATCCGTCATTAGTTAATAAAGCATTACTATAATTACTATTTTGATTCCATAACCATGCTAATGTGCTTACTTGTTCAGAATTAACGGCATTTAGGAAATTTTGAATAGGCATGATATCACCCACATTTTTGACCCCAATCTCGCCTATAAAGAAAGGGATATCATTTTCTTTTAAATTATTGAGTCTAGAAATAATTTGAGACTCAGTAGTATTAACCAGCCACTTCTCATAAGCATGTAGATCAAATAATACATTAAACTTATCCTCTATAAGAGTATTTCCTTTTGCAAGAATAGCTTCTTCAGATTGACCTTGTTCATTTCCAGGAACGATTACTATATTACGAAAACCGGGCACTTGCCTCAAATTTTCTACCATGTCTGTCATATCTGACAGCCACAAATTATGAGTATAATTATTTTCATTATTCCAATGATACGGTTCATTCCAAACTTCAATCCAGACATCTGGTTGGTCTTTAAAATGCTCGGCTATTTCTTTCATTTTTGTTTTATAATCAGCATAAAAGTATTGCGAAGAGGGATTTAGACCAGTAAAGAGTATTTGGTGTCCTTCATTATCAACCCAGCCGAAAGGACAAATTATTGTAATTTTATTGTTGTCTCGATTTTGATTAACAATAGTCTGAAGAGAGTGGTACCACTTGTTATCACTAGCCTGAATAGGGTCGCTATCAATAGGTTGTTCACGAAGATTTCCAACAAACTCTCTTACAATTTCTACCTTCCATTCATTCATCAAACCAGGGTCTACTAAACCAAAGGTTTGCATTGCATTAACTCCTTTGTAGAAAGTGATTTCATATTGTAAAGTAGATGTGGTCCAGAAATAGTAAAAGGATCAGTGGTTTGTTCAGCAACATTATTATTTGAATAATCATCTTGCGAACAGCTCAAGCAAGTAATAATTAGCAATATAAAAGAGTAGAATGTCTTAACCTGTCTCATTAAAGTTCTATAATTAAGTATGGAAGGATACATAATGCGTTTGTTGCTACTTTTATTCTATATAAGATTATTAGTGTGCATAAATTCCGTCTCTAGCTATTTACCTAACATTACTTGCAATTTAATTTTAGTACTAATTCTCTTTTTAACTACGATAAGCGTTAAAATAGAATTAATCTTATTGTTCATCTAAGCGCTATAATAAATACAGAAGAAAGCTGTAGACCAAAGCAAGGTTGTTTTGTTCAAAAAATTACTGGTAATTATTACAATTATCTATTAGACGGCTTTTCTTTATTAAAGGTTTTTAATGATTCTAAATATACAATGAAATTTACAATAATGAGTTATGTAGAGCTTTGTCTGAATGGGATTTAAGGAGTATATAGCATTGTTGTGATTAGTACTGGTTAGTTTATTAATTAGTTAAACTGATAGTTGTAAGAATACAGCATAATTAGCAGTGCTAATTTTTATCTCAAAACCCCTTTGTAAATCAAGATAAAGGGTGTATTTTTGCACTCCTTTTTGGCCACCTTTAGAAAGCTGCCAGTGAGGTATTTAAAAAACAAAACAAACCCTTTTACGGTTTCTAGGTTTATTAAGCTTTCGCAGAAACGTAAAATACAAAACCCATCTGTCTATAAAACGCTTGTTTTTAGGTAGATGTAAATTTTAGCAAATGGCTGAAGAAACAAAAAATCCTGAAGTTCAGGAAGAAGCTGCAGTAGTAGCACCAAAAGTTGAGCTATCTCCAGCTCAAGAGAACCCAGAACAATTTCTTAAAGACTTTAACTGGGAGAAGTACGAAGAAGGAATCGATACAGTAGATGACAAGCAACTTGAAGAATTTGAAGCGCTTGTAGCAAGTAACTTTGTAGATACACTTGATGACGATGTTGTAGAAGGAACAGTAATTACACTTACTGATCGTGATGCAATCATTGACATTAACGCTAAGTCTGAAGGGGTAATCTCTCTTAATGAATTCCGTTACAATCCAGACCTTAAAGTAGGTGATAAAGTAGAAGTACTTATCGATGTACGTGAGGATGCAACTGGGCAATTGATATTATCACACCGTAAGGCGCGTGTTATCAAGGCTTGGGATCGCGTTAACGCTGCACACGATGAGGGAACTATCGTAAACGGATTTGTAAAAGCACGTACTAAAGGAGGTATGATCGTAGATGTATTCGGTATCGAAGCATTCTTACCAGGTTCACAAATTGATGTGAAGCCTATACGTGATTACGATCAGTATGTAAACAAAACGATGGAATTCAAGGTTGTAAAAATCAACCACGAGTTTAAAAACGTTGTAGTATCTCACAAAGCGCTTATCGAAGCAGATATCGAAGAGCAGAAGAAGGAGATCATCGGGCAGCTTGAAAAAGGACAAGTACTTGAAGGTGTTGTTAAAAACATCACTTCATACGGTGTATTTGTTGATCTTGGAGGTGTTGATGGACTGGTACACATTACAGACCTTTCTTGGTCACGTATCAACCACCCGAATGAAATCGTTGAGCTTGATCAGAAACTGAATGTTGTAATCCTTGACTTTGATGAGGATAAAACACGTATCCAGTTAGGTCTTAAGCAACTTTCTAAGCACCCATGGGAGGCCTTAGGAGAAGAGCTTAAAGTAGGTGATAATGTAAAAGGTAAAGTAGTTGTAATCGCAGATTACGGTGCATTTATCGAAGTAGAAGAAGGAGTAGAAGGTCTTATCCACGTATCAGAAATGTCATGGTCTACGCACTTACGTAGCGCTCAAGACTTCGTAAAAGTAGGAGACGTAGTAGATGCTCAAATCCTTACTTTAGATCGTGAAGATCGTAAGATGAGTCTTGGTATCAAGCAATTAACGCAAGATCCATGGACAGATATTACTTCAAAATACCCTGTAGGTTCACGTCACGAAGGTATCGTACGTAACTTTACAAACTTCGGTGTGTTCTTAGAACTAGAAGAAGGTATTGATGGATTAATTTACATCTCAGATCTTTCTTGGACTAAGAAAGTGAAGCATCCATCAGAATTCTGTGAGGTAGGAGATAAACTAGAAGTAGTGGTTCTTGAGCTTGACGTAGATGGACGTAAATTATCTTTAGGTCACAAACAAATCGAAGCAAATCCTTGGGATAAGTACGAGGATGAGTTCAAAATGGGTACTACTCACAAAGCTGCAATCACAGAGATTGTAGACAAAGGAGCTACTATCGATTTTAACGAGGATATTACTGCATTTGTTCCTACTCGTCACCTTGAAAAAGAAGACGGAACTAAATTAGGAAAAGGAGAAGAAGCAGAATTCCAAATTATTGAATTCAACAAAGACTTCAAGCGTGTAGTTGCTTCACATATGGTTATCCATAAAGAAGAAGAAGCTAAGATCGTTAAGCAACAAGCTAAGAAAGCTAAAACTCAAGCAGATGAGTCTAAGCCTACTTTAGGTGATGCAAACGATGCTCTTGCAGCTCTTAAAAAGAAAATGGAAGGAGGAGAGTAATTCTCACCATCTAGTTCTTATACTAAAAGCCTCTCAGGAAACTGAGAGGCTTTTTTTTTGCTTTCCTTTGAATAATATATTGATTAAAATGGGCATCATCACTTAGCAATAGAGTTAATGCTTTGTGTTATGGTGTACGTTGTTCTATTGTACTAAATATGCTAGCTATTTTATGAATAATTAGCTAGTTTTGTCTCCTGCCTATGAAATCACTTAAGCCATCAGTTTCCGTCATATTAAGCACGTATAATGCTGTTGATTGGTTAGAAAAAACACTTTGGGGATATCAATTTCAAACCACCTTTGATTTTGAAATTGTTATAGCAGATGATGGATCTGGACCACAGACAAAAGAGCTTTTAGAAGAATTTTCAAAAGATTTTCCAGTTCCTATTATACATGTATGGCAGGAAGATGAGGGTTTTCAAAAATCCCGTATTCTCAATAAAGCAATAGTTGCCTGTAACTCGGATTACATATTAATGAGTGATGGTGATTGTATACCAAAAAATAACTTTGTTGAAGAGCATTTAAAACATAGAAGGAAAGGTTATTTTCTTTCGGGAGGTTATTTCAAACTTCCTTTAGATATATCAAATTCAATAAATTTACCAGATATCCAGAATCAAAATTGTTTTGATGTAAACTGGTTAAAAGAACGTGGTTTAAAATCTTCATTTAAAAACAAAAAACTCACGGCTGGCAAATTTACTTCAAGAGCCCTAAATTTTCTTACTCCTACAAATGCTAGTTGGAATGGTCACAACGCTAGCGGTTGGAAAGAAGATATTGTGAGGGTAAATGGTTTTGATGAGCGCATGCAGTACGGAGGACAAGATAGAGAACTTGGTGAGCGCTTGATGAATTCTGGCATAAAATCCATTCAGATACGTTATACTGCAATTTGTGTTCATTTAGATCACGCAAGGGGATACAAGACACAAGAAACTCTTGACAAAAATGCCGCTATTAGAAAAAATACTCGTGACAATAAAGTGACTTACGCAATTCATGGTATCAATAAAAATCATGATGTTACTATTTAGATAGCCGCTATTTTTATTGAATTATGAAGTTAAAAGAATATTTTCCATCCATACTTAAAAGTTTTGCGTTAAAAAACAAATCTGTTAGTAAGATTAAGTCAAGAAACAAGAATACGGTGCCATTGATTGTGTCACTTACCACAATTCCTTCTCGTCTTAAGCTTGTTCAATATACAGTGAGGAGTCTGCTTTGTGCAAATCCTCAGCCAGATAAAATTATTCTTTGGCTTAACGAAGACTTAGAAAGTGCTGTGCCAGCAGGACTCAAAGCGTTAGAAGGTGATGTGTTTGAGATAAGATACTCGCCCTATACTTTTTCTCACCGAAAGCTTATCCATTCTTTAGAGCTTTTTCCTGATAAAATAATCGTGACCGTTGACGATGATGTGATGTATCATCCTAATTTATTAGGACAATTGTATAAGTCCCACCTAGAATATCCAAAGGATGTTATTGCAAATAGAGTAAGAAGTATATCATACAATGAACAAGGAGAAGTCCTTCCTTATAAACAATGGAAACATGTAACCTCTTCTTCCAGAGAAGATATGACGATGATGCCTGTAGGAGTATGTGGAGTTTTATATCCTGTAGGATCTCTTAATAAACAAGTTTTAAATGTAGATCTTTTTCAAGAATTATCTCCCAAAAGTGATGATCTCTGGTTTAAAACAATGGCACTTTTAAATGGGACATTATCTCGATTTGCACCATATACTGTGGAAGACCCTATACCACTAGTAGGTAGTCAAAAGGTTGCTCTTAAAAAAACAAACGTTAACGAAGATCGAAATAGAGTACAGTGGGAAAACCTAGCGTTACATTTTAATATAGACTTAAAAGAAAAGTAGGAATCTTTTTGTGTATCATGGATTTGTTTTTCTATGACTTTGCATAGAAAGTTCTTTTTTCTATCAAAAATTAATTTCCTAGCGGAGATCTTGATCTAGTCTACTAGATATCCAGTTTTTAATATGTGTAAGTAAAGCAGGATCTGCTCTTTCTAAGCTCTGGAAGGTGATAAATATTTTAGATGGATCTTCTATAAATTGAGCCAACTTCTTTTTTACACTTGAAGGTTTCTTGTAAGATCTGAAATAAGTTAGTCGCGTGTCTTTTGAGTAGTGAAAGGTTCCTTTTTTAATTTCGAGATGCTCAGATAAAGAGGACAATAAAAACTGACTCTTATCGCGGAATCTAAATGAAATATTATTTTTGAGCAAGTCCTCATGTGCGTTAAAATAATCTACTAGGGTAGATTTTCTTACACTCATAGGGGTGTGATATCTTCTGACATACTTCTTTGTGCCAGCTAGCATAGCGCTTTGCTGCTGTAGCCTTTTAAAGCTTGGTCTATTTGGGTCAGGTTCCTTTCCTATAAGCTTGAGCAGCTTTTGATAGTATACTCTAAGTGTTCTATCTTCATTAAACTTTTCCCATGAGCCACGCAATACGGGCATGCCATTGATAAAGAAATCTTCTGGGGCCGTAGCTCTCATTAAGAAGAAGTCATCATTAAAAACCACAAAATGCTCAGATAGATTTGGGATTCTATAGAGCATTATCTCTATAGAAATAGAGTTGAAACTAGGTAAAGCCTCTTCATAATTTTTAAAAATCACCGTGTGATCTATAATTTTTAGGTTGACACCTTGTTCTTGAGCCTTTGTAGATAAGACATCAAAATCTTGTGGTACCTGGTTGTCGGTAACGACATATATGTTTTTAATAAACGGAGCAAACTTGATAATCGATGCTATTGCAATCTGCACTTCGCCTATTGCATTGTAGCGAGTACTTTCTGCTTTTTTAGAGAAATCAATTTTAGTATCTAGATACGTATTGATTTTATGTTGCCATGTTAAGTCATCACCATTTACCCATGTGATAACCGCATCTATAATCATGTCATTAGTTTGCTCCGTTGTCATATTAAACTGCTACGTCGTACTCTCTTAAGGCATCATTAAGAGACGTCTTTTTGTTAGTGCTCTCTTTACGTTTACCTATAATTAGTGCACAAGGAACTTGGTACTCTCCTGCAGCAAATTTCTTAGTATAACTTCCAGGGATTACTACAGATCTTGCAGGTACGCGTCCTTTCATTTCTACAGGCTCATCACCAGTAACGTCAATAATTTTTGTGCTCATTGTAAGTACTACGTTTGCGCCTAAGACAGCTTCTTTCTCAACGTGTACACCTTCTACAACAATACATCTAGATCCTATAAAAGCACCATCTTCTATAATTACTGGAGATGCTTGTAGTGGTTCTAGAACACCACCTATACCTACACCACCACTTAGGTGTACGTTTTTACCTATTTGTGCGCAGCTTCCTACGGTTGCCCATGTATCAACCATAGTTCCCTCATCTACATAAGCTCCTATGTTTACATAACTTGGCATCAAGATTACCCCTTTAGAGATATAAGCTCCGTGACGTGCAACAGCATTAGGCACTACACGAATACCGCGATTTGCAAAGTCTCTCTTTAATGGAATTTTATCGTGATATTCAAAGATTCCAGCTTCCAGAGTTTCCATTTTTTGGATAGGGAAATAAAGTACAACCGCCTTTTTTACCCACTCATTTACTTGCCATCCGTCTTCTGTAGGTTCTGCAACGCGTAGCGTACCACGGTCTAGCATGTCTACTACCTCACGTATAGCATTTATTGTTACTGGATTAGTAAGGAGCGAGCGATCCTCCCAAGCCTCTTCGATGATGTTTCTAAGTTGTGTCATTTGATATTTTTAAGCGCTGAGTAAGATAAGTTAGCTCTTCTCAGTAATCGTTAATGGATGTTCAAAGATAAAGTTTCAAATGCTTTTTGATAGTTTCTAGTGGTGCAAAACTTAAACAAGTTAAGGCTTTCTTGTTATATATAAAACAAGTGGTGCGCTCTCGTAATGTGCATTGTGAAGCTATGAAGTAACTTAGCTGTTAAAAGATAGACCACTCTGTAAGTAGCTGCTTTTTTGTGATTGCAAGACCTTGCTATTATGAAAGCTATTGCGATGCACAACCTTATAGCTTGTTTTTCCTTATTTTTGCACAAATTTTACAGATGGCACGCATCATTGCAATAGATTACGGAACAAAGCGCACTGGTATAGCAGTGACAGACGAGTTGCAGATGATCGCTTCAGGTCTTACAACGGTTGAAACAAAAGATATTTTCACCTTTTTAAAGAAATATCTTTCAGAAGAGAAGGTAGAGGCTATGGTGATAGGTGAGCCTAAGCGCATGAATAATGAGGCGAGTGATGTGGAGGTAGATATTGTACGCTTTCGCGAAAGCGTAGAAAAAAAACATCCAGAGTTAACCATCATTAGACAAGATGAGAGGTTTACTTCAAAGATGGCATTCCAGACCATGTTAGACAGTGGTATCGGTAAAAAGAAAAGACAAAATAAAGCACTTGTAGATCAAATAAGTGCAACGATTATCCTTCAGGATTACCTGTATAATAAGTAGATATGATTATACCAATTGTGGCGTACGGAGATCCCGTACTTAAGAAAAAAGCAAAAGATATTACTCCGGAGTATCCTAAATTTAGCGAGCTCATAGAGAATATGTATGATACGATGTATGAAGCTCACGGTGTAGGGCTTGCAGCACCTCAAATAGGTTTACCTATACGTGTGTTTCTAGTTGATACAACACCGTTTGCAGAAGATGAAAGTTATACTCCAGAAGAGCAGGAACAGCTTGCAAACTTCAAGAAAACCTTTGTAAATGCAGAGATTCTTGAAGAAGAAGGAGAGGAGTGGGCATTTTCTGAAGGCTGCTTGAGCATACCTGGTATTAATGAAGATGTTTTTAGAAAACCTAAGGTAACTATTAGGTATCGAGATGAGAACTTTAAAGAGTACACAGAGACTTATGATGGACTTATTGCTCGAGTAATCCAGCATGAGTATGATCATATAGAAGGGGTCCTTTTTACAGATAAACTCTCAAGTCTTAAAAAGCGCTTAATAAAAGGAAAGCTTGTAAATATCTCAAAAGGTAAGTGTAATGCAGAGTATCGCATGCGTTTTCCAGCAGCGTCAAAAAAGCGCTAGTATTCTTAAAGTCTCGTGTAAAGATTAACGAATCCTTGCAAACAAAATTTGTAAATATGTATCGCAAAGTGCATCTTTGCCACCCAATTTGAATAATATATGAGTTTAGATAAAGTAATTGCAATCGCTGGAAAGCCTGGAATATATGAGTTAAAGCAACAAACACGCAGTGGTTTTGTGGCAGAATCTCTAGTAGATGGTAAGAGAATTACCGTAGGTATCCGTCATAACGTAAGTGTACTTTCTGAAATTGCTATCTACACCTTAAGTGAGGAGAAGCCACTTAGAGAGGTGTTACAAGCCATAAAAGACAAGGAAAATGGAGCGCCTACTATTAATCATAAGGTCTCAAAAGATGAACTTGAAGAGTTTTTCTTCAATGTGATTCCAGATTATGACGAGGATCGTGTATATGCTAGTGACATTAAGAAAGTAGTACAGTGGTACAACATTTTACAAGCAAAAGATATGCTTAACTTTGACGCGCCAGCAGCTCCCGCAGCAGCAAGCGGAGAAGAGGAATAGTGCATAACTTTTTATAATATTAAAAAGCCTTTACAGTTTATTTGTAAAGGCTTTTTTAGTTTTAAAGATGAGTACGCTTTTGCGAAAATGTGATAAGCACCCACACCATAAATAACATTAACTTAAGGTAATAGTAAATTATTCCTGCAATTACCACCCTGACTATGAATACAAGAGAGACGCAATTAAAAGCCTTTGATAGATTACTAACCATAATGGACGAACTACGCGTAGGTTGTCCTTGGGATAAAAAGCAAACCATGGAAAGCTTGCGTCACCTCACCATTGAGGAAACCTATGAGCTAGGCGATGCTATTCTTGATAATGATCTAGAAGAGGTGAAAAAGGAGCTTGGTGATCTCTTATTACACATTGTATTCTATGCCAAGATAGGAAGCGAGACTAAGGATTTTGATATCGCAGATGTTGCAAATAGTATTTCTGATAAACTTGTTTCTCGCCACCCTCATATTTATGGAGGTATTGATGTGGCAGATGCTAAGGAAGTAGAGCGCAACTGGGAAAAACTTAAGCTTAAAGAAGGTAAGAAGTCTGTACTAGAAGGAGTTCCAAAGGGATTGCCAGCACTTGTAAAAGCCAGCCGAATTCAAGATAAAGTAGCAGGTGTAGGATTTGACTGGGAAGAGCCTCAACAAGTATTTGAAAAAGTACAAGAAGAACTTGAGGAGCTACAGCACGAAGTCAACGAAAACAATCAAGAAAAGATTGAAGCCGAGTTTGGTGATGTGCTGTTCTCAATGATTAACTACGCACGGTTCTTAAAAGTAGATCCAGAAAGCGCACTAGAACGCACTAATAAGAAATTTATAAAACGTTTTCAATACTTAGAAGGTAAAGCAAAAGAGCTGGGCAAAGACCTTTCAGACATGACATTGGCAGAAATGGATGCTTTTTGGGAAGAGGCTAAGAAGTTGTAATCGGTTTTTAATGAAATATTTTGAGAAGTAATTAATATTCAACTTCAACTTCAACTTCAACTTCAACTTCAACTTCAACTTCAACTTCAACTTCAACTTCAACTTCAACTTCAACTTCAACTTCAACTTCAACTTCAACTTCAACTTGAGGTCTACTTCCCTCACTCAAACATCCTGTTCCCTCAATCTAGGTTTTTAAAAGGTGGTGTCTACTCTAATTTCACCTCATAATTAAAAACCAAAGGATATGAAAACACTTAGCACATTCATAACGCTGCTCCTATTTATAATAGAAGTACATGCGCAAGAAATAACAATTTCAGGAACGGTATCAGATGATGGCGAACCTCTTCCAGGAGCTAATATTCTTATAAAAAACAGTGTAGTAGGAACTCAGTCAGACTTTGATGGAAACTACGAGATTAAAGCGGCTGCCACAGATACATTAGTTTTTACGTACGTTGGTTTTAAATCAAAAGAGATTCTTGTATGCTCAGACTACTATAAATGTCATTTTAGAATAGAGTAGTGTGTTAGACGAAGTAGTGGTAATGGGATACGGACGACGTACTAAGACAATGACGACGGCATCTGTAAGTATTGTCGCTTCAGAGCGCTTAAAGGGCAAAGTATCTGGAATACATATTACAGATGGAAAACCTTCACCTGGAATTTCTCAGAATGATCCAGCTTATGGCCAACTAACAGCTGGTGAATTAAAATGATGTAGAGAAATACGCTGAGTTTGTAAAAATCTACAACTCCGGAGAAGCAAAGGAAATCGCAAAGAAGTGGGAGTTTAATCATGATGGTAGAACTGATATCCAAGTAACCGATAATAGCGGACTGCCAATAGCAAACGTTGGTGTTGCTCTTTATAAAAATAATAACCTCTTAATGAAAGGAATGACAGATGCTTCGGGAATGAGTATGCTGTTTAAAGGAAAAAATAGTCCAACTGATACTTATTTAGTACAACTGTATTATAGTGGAAAAATAGAAGGAAAGAAAATTTCTAGAAATCAGAAACAAGTCTCTTTTACAATTAATGAGCATCAAGCTAGTAATGCTATCGACATATTATTTGCAGTAGATGCTACAGGTTCCATGGGTGATGAGATTTCATATCTCAAATCAGAGCTCAAGAATATAATGAGCAGGATAGATGCTAGTGTTGAGCAAAAGAGAGTAGCGCTTACTGTGTACAGAGACCATGGTGATGATTATGTAACTCGTGCAATAGATTTTAGTAGTGATGTAAATGAAGTAAAAGACTTCCTTTCGGCGCAGCATGCTGCAGGTGGTGGAGATTATGAAGAAGCAGTAGAGGAGGCACTTAAGGTATCATTGTCACAGTCATGGAACGAGAAAGCAAAAGCTAGAATACTCTTTTTGATGTTAGATGCTCCACCTCATTTTAACCAAGAAAACGTTGCGATGATTAAAAGTCAAATTGCAAAAGCAAAAGAGCAGGGTATAAAAATTATTCCAGTAGTTGCCAGTGGAGCAAATAAGGAAGTAGAGTTTTTAATGAGATCCTTTAGTGTGTCAACTAGTGCAACATATGTGTTCTTAACTGACGACAGTGGTATAGGAAATGATCACATAGAAGCCACTACAGAAAGTTTTAAAGTAGAAAAGCTTAATGATCTAATGGTGCGATTTATAGAGCAGTATGCAGGTGTGCAAACTGCTGTTTAAGAGTAGTGTTTTTTTTGTGGATGATTAATAGCGCACTGTGTAAAGCAGTGCGCTATTTCTTTATATAGACTGTAAGTATAAATACTCTACTTTCTCTCTTGCCCATGGAGTTCTTCTTAAAAACTTTAAGCTAGATTTTATGGTAGGATCCTTTTTAAAACAATTAATATCTACCTGCAAACTCATTTCTTTCCAGCCATATTTTTCAACTAGAAATTCAAGTATATCTGCAAGCTTTACACCGTGCAGCGGATTGTTAGGTTGTGCTTTTTTCTCTTCCATAGGCTGCAAAGATAAAAGAAACTATTGTCTAAAAAGATTCACCGTTACCGTAGCTGCTTCTGTATTTGGAAACTTAGCACTTAAGGTTTCATCTCTTTTCATTCCAATAGCGGCAAGGGTATCATGAAAGACTGGCACTTCTACAATATATTGATCAGAATATCCATGTGTAGCATCATAAGCCGTAACTGCTGTGCGTCCTATATTACGAGCGGCTACTGCTGGAGGAATACTGTGTAGTTCTATAAGTAATAACCCATGTTTCCCTACGTAAGGTGACCACTTACTAAAGTGAGCTGCAAGAGATGCCTCCACGTCATTGTTAGATAGTCGTTTCCCTTCATATGAAAATGCTCCCGTTGAGGTGCTTGCATGCTCAAGCTTTTTCTCTGGTGCTTTCCATACACGATTGTGGTCTAAGAAGGAGCGTACATTTAATAAATCGCCTAGCGTGATATCATACTCCTCTTGTAAATCTGTCGCCAGTCTTTCTGGATCACCTATATCTCCCCACATTACTTTTGCCCAGATTTCAGATTGTATTACATTTTGCTTAGTAATATCTATGGCAGCTTGGTTGTAGTCTGCTCCTACTAGTATGAGTGGGTATTCATCTAGATGTTTACCTCGTAGAGTATGACGCTCGATGAGGTTGTAAAGGTGAATTAAAAATGCACCATTACCACAGCCCATATCGAGAATACCTTTAGGTTGTTCATCTAGTGGTTTATTAAAAATATCTAAGATGATGGTATCTACCACTTTGAAATAGGTAGCATGTGCACCACCACTTCCCCAGACGTTCATAGCTCTGTCTACATGGCCTTCTTGTTCGCCATCGCCATGGTTTTTTGCACTCAATGCATCGCCAAAAATAAGATTATCAAGTTTGCGTAATGTTGGTATGTACGATACAGTCACTCCGTAAGAGCTTGCTCTTTTTGCAAAGAATAGTCCTTTGTCTGTAAACTGATACGTCTGTCCTTTCTTATTAAAAAGTTCAAAATACGAGAGTATGTCAAGAAGCTTTTTAAAGTTTTCTCCGTCTGCATGAAACTCTTCAGGCTTAAAGCTGGCTTGCATAAAGTATTTATGAAAGGCACCATTCATTGATAAGTGCACAAGCGTTGGGCCTAGAATATTTCCTTCTATATGCGCAAGTATCTGCTCTTGAATTTCGCGTTCTTGAGTATTTGAAGATAAATTGAGGCCATAAGCGTCTTTGTATTTCTCAAAAATATCTTGGAGTTTCTTAAATGGAGCTGCCTCAAATTTTCTGAAATGGTAATTCTCAGAAAGCTTTTGCAATGCAGTCACATCTTCATATAGTGGAAACAGTGCAAAAGCAATTGGAGATAATTCGTTTACCTTATAAACCACTTCATTATCCTCATTATTCAAAGATTGCTCAATCCATCCTTGAGATGCAAGCACACGTAATGCTACGTTCAAGTAGCCTTCGTTTACAGTAAAAGCGTTGCTCAAAGTAGTTAGGCTCACTTCTTTTTCTTGCAAAATAAAATCGGTTACTCCATTTTTATATAGTGAAAACGCAGATGGCGCTGTCACAATACCGTCTAGATGTCTAAAAAGGCGTTCTCTATAAGTGGTTTGTAGTGTTTTTGACACCATAATATCAGTATGTTAGTCGTTAGATTTTTATAAGTCTACTTAGTCGGTAGGATTATGTGCAAATTACTTAATAATTGTTTTTTAACATCAATTTAATTGCGACAGATTCTTATGTATTTTTACAGTAATGAATCGTACTTCAAAAATTATTTCTATTAGTGATATAACAGTGCTTAAAGAGCAATTGTTATCGTGGTCTCAACAATTTGAAGAGGTCGTTTGGCTTGATAGTAATAGCTACGAACGTCAGAATTATCCCGAGTATGAAGCAATTCTTGCAGTAGATGCTTTTACAAGTTTAAAGACTGATTATCAAGGTGCTTTTGATCAGCTGGAGGAGTATCAAAGTACGATAAAGGATTGGATATTTGGCTATTTAAGTTATGACCTTAAGAATGACACAGAACGCTTAACCTCAAAAAATGATGATAAGCTAGACTTTGCAGACCTTCATTTTTTTCAACCTAAAAAGTTATTCTTACTCAAAGGAAACACACTCGAGATGTTATATCTAGGGATGGTAGATGATGAGATGGATGAAGATTTTGAGGAAATAACTGCCACCAAATCTTCTGAAACTAACTCCCAAGCGCAACCATTATCCATAAAACTTAAGATTCACAAAGAGGCTTACAAGGAAAAAGTGCGCAGCATGTTACAGCATATTTATCGTGGAGATATTTATGAGGCAAACTTATGTCAAGAGTTCTATGCGCTGGGAACCATAAACCCATTAAAAATATACAAACGCCTTAATGCGATTAGTTCGCCGCCATTTGGCACTTATCTTAAGCTTGAGGATCAGTTTTTACTTTCGGCTTCTCCAGAGCGATATATTAAGAAAATAGGGAGTAAGATCGTTACACAGCCCATAAAAGGTACGGCAAAGCGAGGAGTGGATGAAAAGGAGGATACCGCTTTCGCGAAAGCGTTACAAGAAAACTCAAAAGAGCGCTCCGAAAATATCATGATAGTAGATTTGGTAAGAAATGACCTATCAAAAACCGCCCAAAAAGGATCTGTAATTGTAGAAGAGCTATGCGAAGTTTATCCTTTTAAGCAAGTGCACCAAATGATCTCTACGGTAACCTCGACGCTAAGTCTTGGTATTTCTCCGGTAGATGCGATTAGAAGTACCTTCCCAATGGGAAGCATGACAGGCGCTCCAAAGTTGCGAGCGATGCAAATTATTGAGTCACAAGAAGAGTCAAAACGTGGATTGTATAGTGGCGCTGTAGGTTACTTTACGCCAGATGGAGATTTTGATTTTAATGTGGTCATACGTAGTATTTTATACAATGCAGAAAATGAATATATCTCATACTCCGTAGGTGGAGCCATCACTGCAGGATCAGATCCAGATAGTGAGTACGAAGAATGCTTGCTTAAAGCAAAAGCGATGCGTGCAGTTTTAGAAGGAGATTTGTAAATTAGTGCTTTAAACGACTTATGGCAAATACATTAGAAAATATAAAACTCAAAGAAGAAAGCATATCCATTAACGATAAGCACATGGATAAACTATTACTCTTTAGTAGTCTATCTACTTCGCTGTTTCTTTTGTTATATGCTTACAAAAGTTTTAATAATAGTGATGTTGATATTCTCACTATTATCACTGGATCATTAGGCGGCATACTTTTAATATTGAGTGTTTCAAGTATTTTTCGCATTTCATGGCAGAAAGAGATTGACCTTTCGGAAATTGCTTATGTTCAAGATAAAACAGCTTTTACGGGACATAGATCTCTGATTTTAAGATTGAAGAATAAGAGAATAAAGAACTTGTACTTAGAGCCTGCGGATATACCAGAAATGCTCAGACAATTAACACAGCATAATATTCCAATTAATGCTAAGGGATGATTGAGTAACTAATTACCTTTGCATCGTAGAATACTATTTTACAATTATAGATATAATACGCAGTGCGCTTTCGCGAAAGCGTACTAACAATAAACCAACTAGCTTAAAACATACAGCTAAGAGCCTAAAGTAAAACTATGAGCGACGATAAAAAAATAATATTTACAATGTCTGGGGTTACAAAAACCTTTCCAGGCGCACAAACACCAGTACTTAAGAAAATCTATTTAAGCTTTTTTTATGGAGCTAAAATTGGAATTTTAGGTCTTAACGGTTCTGGTAAATCTACGCTGATGAAAATCATCGCAGGATTAGATACCAACTTTCAAGGAGACGTAACTTCAGATAAAGAATTTTCTGTAGGATACCTTGAGCAAGAGCCTCAGCTTGATCCAGAAAAAACTGTACTTGAGATTGTAAAAGAAGGAGCTGCCGAAACGGTTGCTATTCTTGATGAGTACAATAAGATTAATGACTCTTTTGGACTAGAAGAAGTATACTCTGACGCCGATAAGATGGATAAACTCATGGCACGCCAGGCTGTCTTACAAGATGAGATAGATGCACGCGGAGCATGGGAACTAGATACAAAACTTGAGATTGCAATGGATGCACTACGTACGCCTCCTGCAGATCAAAAAGTGGGTGTACTTTCTGGTGGAGAAAAACGTCGCGTTGCTTTATGTAGATTATTATTACAAGAGCCAGATGTATTATTACTAGATGAGCCTACTAACCACCTTGATGCAGAGTCTGTACACTGGTTAGAGCACCACCTAGCACAATATAAAGGAACGGTGATTGCAGTAACGCACGACCGTTATTTCCTTGATAACGTAGCAGGATGGATTCTTGAGCTAGATAGAGGAGAAGGAATTCCTTGGAAAGGAAATTACTCTTCTTGGTTAGATCAGAAGTCTAAGCGTATGGCACAAGAAAGTAAAACAGCTTCAAAACGTCAAAAAACTTTAGAGCGTGAGCTTGACTGGGTACGTCAAGGAGCAAAAGGTCGTCAGACTAAGCAAAAAGCGCGTCTACAGAACTATGACAAAATGATGAGTCAAGACCAGAAGCAAGTAGATGAAAAAGTAGAAATCTACATCCCTAATGGGCCACGTCTTGGTACAAATGTGATTGAAGCATCAGGAGTGAGTAAAGCTTTTGGTGATAAATTACTGTATGAAGACTTAAACTTCAACCTTCCACAAGCTGGTATTGTAGGAGTGATAGGACCTAACGGAGCTGGTAAAACTACCATCTTTAAAATGATCATGGGTGAAGAAGCTCCAGATAAAGGAAACTTTACCGTAGGAGATACTGCTCAAATCGCATATGTAGATCAGAGTCACAGTAACATAGATCCAGATAAAACTATCTGGCAAAACTTCTCAGACGAGCAAGAGCTTGTTATGATGGGAGGGAAGGAAGTAAATTCTAGAGCGTATTTAAGTAGATTTAACTTCTCAGGAAGTGAGCAAAATAAGAAAGTTGCAACACTATCTGGAGGTGAGCGTAACCGCTTACACCTTGCAATGACACTAAGAGAAGAAGGAAACGTACTGCTACTGGATGAGCCTACAAACGACCTTGATGTAAATACATTAAGAGCGCTAGAAGAAGGACTAGAAAACTTTGCAGGTTGTGCCGTAGTAATTAGTCACGACCGTTGGTTCTTAGATCGTATCTGTACACACATTCTTGCTTTTGAGGGAGATAGCCAAGTGTATTTCTTTGAAGGAGGATTCTCTGAGTATGAGGAGAATAAGAAGAAGAGATTAGGTGGAGATCTAATGCCTAAGCGTATCAAGTATAAAAAACTAGTGAGATCGTAAGTACTCGCAGTTAGCAACAAAAATGCCCAATACTCGAAGGAGTACTGGGCATTTTTATTTTAATTAGGTAGTTATTTTAAGTTCTTAAAGAAAGAAGAAAAATAACGCACATAATGAGAGAACAATTACTGAAACAATAAGGATAGGTTTGTTTTTTATTTCTACTTGCATCTTGAAATAATGTTAGTTATAAAATATAGATGCAAAACTATATAAAAGGTTGCGTGTGAGAATATTAATTTTCTGTAAGAGTAATCTTAACTTAACGTTTCTTGTAGTGCCTTATTGTGATTTTTAACATCCCGCTTTCGCGAAAGCATAAAAAACACATCTCATTAACAAACGTTGCGCTAGCAATTAATCAATGAGACTCCCAAAAAAGATTGCGTTTAAGAAGAGCTTATTGGTTCCATACCAGCTTCCTCTAAAGTTAGGATTATCTGCAAACATCACTATGCGTCCTCGTCCTTTAGGAGAGACCACAATAGATGCGCTCTTTTTCATAAAGTCATTGAGGTTTTTATCAGAAATGTAACCATCAATATGAGGCGTTGCCGAATATTGTGCAACAGTGTTATACTCGTTCTTGCTAGGTTGTAACCAGACATTGTTATTTTTATACACAGGTAGTTGCTTGTAGCGATAACCAAATGCTAGCGGATGAGTAAGATCTAGGTCTACTTCAAAAATAGCTCCACCTAGACGCTCCTTTCCACGATTAGGTCTTTGATTAACGTAAGGCTCTCTCTTAATAGTTTTTGTAGAATCTTTCTTGACTTCTTT
This sequence comes from Dokdonia sp. 4H-3-7-5, assembly GCF_000212355.1. Lineage (NCBI taxonomy): Bacteria > Pseudomonadati > Bacteroidota > Flavobacteriia > Flavobacteriales > Flavobacteriaceae > Dokdonia > Dokdonia sp. 4H-3-7-5. The sequence continues at coordinate 269,054 of NC_015496.1, read as the reverse complement.
AGTAAGTTTTCCAGTAGCTATTTTTGATTTGATAGCCCAGCTGCTAGCGGTTCCAGAAGTAATCAATGTGTTCCCTTGTGAAACCCATGAAGTGAGATTTTCTTGAAATCGCTTTGATAAATCCCCGTAGCTTCCAGAAACCATTACTACTGTGTTGTACTTGCTTAAATCTACTCTGTTAAGGTTATTACTCATCACTTTTGTAATAGGCATGTGGACACGTGTATCAAGTAAATGCCATATCTCACCAGCTTCGTATGAACTTGTCCCATCTCCTATAATCATAAGCGCTTTAGGAGTATCCACTTTTTGAAAATTCTGACTACCTAAGTCAATTCCTTTGATGCTAAAACCTGTATTTGCCGCATAGATAGGTACTTGAAATTGCTGTTGTCCAGCTATTACGATGCGATACACTTCTTCTGAAGTTTTTTCTTGACGGCTTACAGGCAGCATAAGCGTTCCGTAGTTGAAGTCACGATTACCACTCGTTGTTTTTGCAGTAAAAGGTTTAAATGCCGTCGCCACTGTTAGACCTTCACGCTGTAAATAAGCAAGCAAAGCAGGCGCATTATAATCATCATAATCGATGAGGTATGCATAATCTGTTTTTGTTACCATTTGAACTTTAGTGAGCTCATCTGTAGACGTAACTTCGTTACCTAAGTTCGGTGGGCTAGACAATCCCTTGTAACGCATATTATAGAAGTTGCCCACAGACCATGCACTTGCGTCATAATAAACACTGTCTCTGTATGTTTTATAGGTTTCAAAGAAGGATTGTACCATTCTTTTTTGTGCTTGTTGTGTAGGTACTACATAACGTCCATCGCCTTTGTCATATAACTTAATGCGATGCTTGAGTAGCTTGTCTATAAAAGCCTTGGTTCTGTTTGCGTCATAAGGGTCTCCAAATTCATAAGCGGAGGCTTGATCTGTTTTTGCTTTCGCGAAAGCGGACTTAAAAAAATCTTGCTGGTATTTGCGCAAGGTTCCTTTATTCTCTACTGCAGCCTTAACAGTTGCCATCCCAGAGGTGTACTGATTTCTTATGGTAAAAGGGAAACTTATAGTTCCGAAATCTGTGTCTTGAAGATGCCCGCGACTGCTCGCTTGTTCAAAAAGAAGTGCCAGTGCTCCCTGAAGATCCGGATATGAAGATCCATATCCAGGGTAGGTACCGTCAAAAGATTCCTTTGTAAAATAAAAACTACCTATCTCATCAAGCGCACTTGAAAAGTAAGGAGCAAAAAGGTTGTTGAGGTCTTCATAGTTTTCCTTGGGCATAATAGGATTCATACTCCCAATAGGCAGCATAGGCTCAAAAAAGTGACTGCTGTTTGTTCCCATCTCGTGGAAATCTGTAACTACATTTGGATACCACTCGTGATACCAATCTAGTTTACCACGGCTTTCTGGATTTATCGCAAGTAGCCAGTCACGGTTTAAGTCAAACCAGTAATGGTTAGTACGTCCGCGGGGCCACATCTCGGTATGCTCTGCGTCTATATTATCAGATACCAGGGGACTACCTTTATAGCTATTTGCCCACTGTGTATGTCGATCACGCCCATCTGGATTTATGGTAGGATCTATAAATATGATACTGTTCTCTCTATATTTTTTTATTTCTAGATGTTGTGAAGCAACAAGTGTATATGCCGTGAGCAAGGCGGCTTCAGAGCTGGATGGCTCATTGCCATGTACATTATACCCAAGTTGTATAAAAACAGGAATATCATCATAATTAGTCGCACGTTGCTTGGTGTCTACAAAAGCGAGGTGTTGCTTTTTTAGGGCAGGTAGGTTCTCTTGATTATTTATGTTTGTTACGGTAAGCATCACAAGTTTTCTGTTCTCGTGTGTTCTTCCGTACTCACTTATCGTTGCTCTAGGCGATAACTCGGCTAGTTTTTCAAAATAGGAGACTATCTGATCGTGACGCGTGTGTTGCTCACCTATTTCATAACCAAGATATTGTGCCGGAGACGGGATTGCAGCGTCAAAAGGTCCGTACTTTCCTGTAAAGTACACTTGTGCGTGTAGTTGAGGTGATAACGCTTTCGCGAAAGCGAATACTAAAACACTTACAACTAGAATTTTGTATTTCATTTGGATTGGTTTAATTCCTTAAAAATACAGAAATAAATTTTGCACAATCGGTGCCTGAAAAATATTGTTTTTGTGCTACCTTTATTTGTGCACGGTTTTTGATACCTGCTAGACTCATCAAAAAAACGCTATGCGGTACTTTTACATATTCTTGTTTATTTCATCACTTGCAGTTGCACAATCTACACCTATAAAAGGGGTAGTTATCCCACAGGTAACTTTTGATAATGCAACAAATGATTATTCTTTGTTTTTACCCGCAAATTATACGGAAACAGCTACGTATCCTGTAGTTGTGATTTATGATGAACTAGGGCGAGGAGCTAGTGCGGTACAGCAATTTTCTATAGGTGCAGGATTAACTGAAAGTATTGTGGCTAGTCCTAACTACAGGTTAAATGATACCCTTTCTGTAGCTATTGATCAAAGTAAAGAATTTATAGAAAAGCTATCTCAAACGTATGCCGTTAATGAGGATAAAATTATCTTATCTGGATATGGTAGGGATGGTCTTGTTGTTACGGCTCAAGCACAGGGTGATAAATCGATTTATGGTGTCATCGGAATAGGAAATGCATTTTTAGATAAAAAAAGCATGCGTAGTAATGAGAATCTTAAAATAGCTTTACTCTCTCCAGATGAAGGTAGTCAGTATTACAAGTTGAGGTCTTACAGCCGTAATTATGGACTGAGAAAGAATCTAGTAAGTTATCACACTTATGATGGTGTAGACTGGCCTAGTGCAGGCTATACTGCAGAAGCGCTGACTGCTATTTTGATAGATGAAACTACGAGTGATGAGAAACTTCAATCTTATTACAATAGTGATCTTGCTTTCGGTAAAACAATGTACCGAAAGCAAGAAGGTCTAGAAGCCTATGATTTTGTATCAACGCTTAAAGACAAGTATAAAAAGCGACTGGACATCGACGAGCAAAAAGAGCTTTTAAAAAATATTAAAAGACTTAAGAATTATAGATCAAATCGTGACCTCTATACTATTTATAGTTACGGAGAAGACCTCATGGCAGAGGAGTTTCAATATAACATCCGGGAGGATATGAATAATAGTTACTTTAATAATTTAGGGTGGTGGAGTTACCAGATGGACGAACTTGATATGCAAATAGACAGTACAGATAATGCTATTATAAAACGCAAGTCGGCGATGCGTTTGAAGAGATTTGTGCAATCTGAGGTTGAATTGCAGTATAAAATATTACAGCGTAAGGATGCTAAAATCGAGCAATTGCTATTTGCCAACGTATTGAGATCACTTGTGAATCCAAATAATCAGGATGCATTTATTCAATCAATATCCTTAAGTGCAAGAGAAGGTGACGTAAATGCTACGTTGTTTTATCTTGAAGAACTTCTCAAAACTGGATATACAGATTATGAGGCATTGTATAAAATTCCATACACAACCGCAGCTCGCATAAGTAATGAGTGGAATGAAATTATAAAAGCGTACTTAGGGAAGTCTAAGTATTACTAGCGTTTTGAGCTTCTCTTAGAGCGGTTATTATAGATGAAGCATTGCTAGTGCTTACAAAAAACTCATTCATTTTATTTTTAGTTTTAATATGGAGATTACCTCCAGTATGAGTATTATATAAAGTTCCTTCAGGAGTAAACCTGATGCCTATACCCCAGTACCAAGGTATCTTTACACCTCTCGCAGTGGTAATATCTAGCTCATTAATGGCAATCTTTTTGTAAAGTAGTCCTATTCCAAAACTAGCAATAGCATACCGACTTGTAATGATGATTTCTAGCTTGTAAAATAATATGAGAATAACAATAAAAAGAAGGCAGCAAGCAATTAGCGTATAGGGAATGGTATCATTATTAATCAATTGCTTGATAATAAAAAAGGTCATAAGTGCAATCGAGATTGCACATATAATCACAATTAGATGAAATGGCTGCGTCTCTTTGTAGCGTATTTTTCTCATGATTGATAATGCTTGTTATTTGTAATATTGAAAATTACTGATTTTAAAACATTAACCATAATACGGTTAGCTAGTGGTTGTATTCTATTTTAACAATTGATTTTCAGTGTTGTGACGTGCATTTTGTCACATGTTGTATTTGGCTCGATTTTTGGCTGTTCATTATTATGTTGACAACTAAGTCTTAGTTTTAAAGCAGTACTCTTAAGTATTATTACATTTATATAAAGTGTAATTCAAAAATGTCGTTTATGGATTTTGGACAAGAAGGAAATAGTATATCGCTTACGCGCTTTGAGTCTATGTTAAAGACTAATGACGTGATTTTCTTTGATGCTGAGGAATTTGAGGATATTGCTAATCATTATATTGAAAGTGGTAAGATTGCGCTTGCGCGAAAAGCTGTCAAGTTAGGACTAGACCAGCATCCTACATCTTCAAATTTGAGACTTTTTAAAGCCGAACTTTTTATTTTTGAAAATAAATTTGACAAAGCAGATGCTATCCTTACAGAGCTTCACTTGCTAGATCCTCATAACGAAGAAGTTTATATTCAAAAAGCAAATATTTACAGTAAGCAGGATGACCATGAGAAGGCCATCCACCTGCTTGAACAAGCAATAGATCTTACAGACGACCCTGCAGATGTGTATTCTCTTATAGGGATGGAATATTTATTTCTAGAAGACTTTCAGAATGCAAAGCTTAACTTCATGAAGTGCCTTGAGGTAGATGATCAAGATTATAGCGCGTTATATAATGTGATTTACTGTTTTGATTTTCTAGAGGAACACGAAGGAGCGATAGATTATTTAAATATGTTTTTAGATAATAATCCGTATTGTGAAGTAGCTTGGCATCAAATAGGGAAGCAATACTTCGGACTTAAAAATTACGAGAAAGCATTATCATCTTATGAGTTTGCAATCATTAGTGATGATCGTTTTGTAGGTGCTTATCTTGAAAAAGGAAAAGTGCTAGAAAAGCTAGGACGATACAATGAGGCGCTCGAAAATTATCAAATTACTTTAGAGCTAGAAGATCCTACCTCATTTGCGTTACTACGTATGGGTAAATGCTATGATAAGCTAGGAAGCGATGAGCTTGCAATTAAGCATTTTGAACGTTGTGTACACGAAGATCCATTACTAGATAATGGGTGGATGGCAATTACAGATTTTTATCAAAAGAGACTAGATTATCAGAAGGCTTTGTTTTTTATAAATAAAGCAATAAATATCGATAGTGATAATGTGTTATACTGGAAACGCTATGCTACCATAAATCATAAGCTTAAATTTCTAGAAGCAGCAGAGGAAGGATATCGTCGCACCTTAGAACTTGGTAATTATGAGCTTGAAACTTGGTTACAGAGAAGTGATATTCTTGTGCAATTAGGAGAGCCAGACGCCTCTATTACAAATCTTACGCAGGCAATGGAATTCTATCCTGAAAGTGCAGAGATTGCTTTTAGACTCGCAGGACTTAACTATAGCAATGGTAATGATATCCAAGGACGGTATTTTTTAATTAACGGTTTAAAGATAGAACCAGAATTCTCAATTATATTAGGCGAACTATTCCCTTATGCTGCAAGTAAAAAAGAAGTGCTTGAACTAGTACAGCAATACTTAGGTTAATACTATTCTAAAATCTTGATTAAATGTAGGTGCTTATTGTGAAAGCTAGTATTTTAGCTTGACGCGAAAAATATAAACCTATGCCTAAACCATCAGCTTCCTATTTACTTGTAATTTTAAAAGGTATGGCCATGGGAGCGGCAGATGTTGTTCCAGGAGTATCTGGAGGAACCATCGCATTTATATCTGGAATCTATCAAGAGCTTATTGAAACGATTGATAAGTTAGATTTTGGTGTTCTTAAAGTGTGGAAGAAGGAAGGAATCAAAGCAGCTATCAAGGAGTATAATCTTAAATTCCTAGGAAGCCTTTTTCTTGGGGTTGCCATCAGTATTTTATCACTTGCACGCGTTTTTAAGTACTTATTAGAAGTGTATCCAATAATGGTATGGTCATTCTTTTTTGGCTTAGTACTCGCTAGTATTTTATACATAGGTAAACAAATCACTAAGTGGAATCCCACAGTAATTATAGCACTAATTCTAGGTGTAGCTGTAGCTTATTTTATTACCATTGCCGCACCATCTGAAGCGCCAAATGTATGGTGGTTTTATTTCCTTTCTGGTTGTATAGCCATTATAGCAATGATACTTCCTGGAGTTTCTGGTTCATTTATATTAGTGCTGTTAGGTTCGTATGGAATGGTTTTAGGAACTATTACAGATGCTCAAGATGCATTGTTAGCAAAAGATTGGGCATTATTACGCGCTGCAATATTTAAAATATTTCTTTTTGGAATGGGCTGTATCGTTGGGCTCAAGTTATTTTCAAAAGTTCTCAAATGGATGTTTGAACACAAAAAGCAAATCACGCTAGCCGTACTCACTGGCTTTATGATTGGTTCGCTCAATAAAATCTGGCCTTGGAAGGAAGTGCTATCTACTCGAATAGATAGACACGGAGAGGAAGTTCCTGTAGAGGCTGTAAGTATTTTACCATCTTCTTTTGATGGTGATCCTCAAGTGTTATACGCGGTGGTGTTTGCCGTAATTGGATTTGCACTAATCTTATTACTAGAAAGAGCTGCGGTTAAAAAAAATGTATATGCAGACTGAGACTAGATCACTTTCTGATAAAGTCTGGCTAGTTCTCAAAGGGCTGGCTATGGGTGCCGCAAATAAGGTGCCTGGAGTTTCTGGAGGTGTAGTCGCATATGTAGCAGGTTTTTATGAAGAGTTTATTTACTCACTTCAAAAAGTTAATGGTAAAGCTTTAAAGTTACTTTTTGGAGGACGTCTCAAGAGCTTCTGGAGATATATTAACGGTAAGTTTTTAGGGCTACTTATACTTGGTATGCTTATCAGCTATTTTAGCGTGTCGCTACTATTAGATATTGCCATTCGCAATTATCCTTTACTCGTATGGAGTGCTTTTTTTGGAATGATTATAGGTTCCATTTACTATATCGCAAAGGATTTTCAAGAGTGGACAAGGCGTAATATTGTGATGCTCATCTCGGGAATTATATTTGGTGTTGCTATAAGCCTTATGGAGCCAGCCCAAGAAAATGACAACCTATTTTTTGTATTTATATGTGGTATTATAGGTGTTTCTGGTATGACATTGCCAGGGCTCTCAGGCTCGTTTATCCTTATACTTCTAGGTAATTATGTGCTGCTCCTTGTAGACGCTGTAAATGCATTGTTCGTGACGATGACTAGCGTTTTTGGTGGTGATTTCACTTTTATAGATGATCCAGAGCACATGCGATTACTTACGGTGCTTATCGTTTTTTCGCTGGGCTCTCTTACAGGTCTCGTGACTTTATCTCACTTTTTAAGTTTCTTACTCAAGAAATTTAGATGGGCGACTAATGCTGCGATTCTAGGCTTTATTATAGGCTCTCTTGGCGTAGTCTGGCCGTGGAAGCTTGAAGTTTTTAAAAGGGACTCCTTAGGGGAGATAGCGATAGACAGAAATGGTAGCCCCATATTAGATAATTATGATCGCTACATGCCTACAGATATTAATATAGAAAATGTGCTCGCGGTATTTTTTATCCTCACCGGTATTTTTATGGTCGTGGCATTAGGGAAATATGGAACAAGAACAAAAGCTCGTGGATAAGTACGGACTCATAGGAAAAGATATAGGATACTCATTTTCTAGAGGGTATTTTAAAAATAAGTTTGACAAGCTAGCGATAGCGGCAACATATGTAAATTTTGATGTTCCCGAGAAAGAAGCCTTAAAAGATCTTTTTTCTCCCGCTTACGCGAAAGGTTATAATGTAACCATCCCTTATAAACAAGATGTAATACCCTTAGTAGATAATCTCAATTCAGATGCCGAAGCTATTGGAGCTGTAAACACCATAAGAGTTGAAAGTGATGGAACATTAACTGGTTATAATACGGATTTTATTGGTTTTAGAGATACCTTATTGGAGCACTTTGGAGACTCTCTTTTTGAAGATTTTGGCACACCAAACTTTAAAAGTAGAGATTTAAAATGCCTTATTTTAGGAACAGGAGGAGCATCAAAGGCGGTACACTATGCAATGCAACAGCTTGGTGTGCAATGTGTTTTTGTTTCGCGAAAGCGTAAAGAATCAACAATAACCTACGAAGATCTAGATAGAGAACTCATCGAGAGCCAGACTTTTATAGTGAATACAACGCCGCTAGGCACCTATCCGGATGTAGAGGAATCCCCAGATATTCCATATTTATTTTTAAATGAAACACATGTTGCATTTGACTTGATTTATAATCCGGCAGAGTCTTCTTTTTTACGATATGCAGGCGAGCAAGGAGCGACCATAATTAATGGTTTGCGCATGCTAGAATTGCAAGCAGAGGCCTCATGGTCAATATGGAACAGCTAGAAAGCTGCATTATGCCCATATGTGCCCGCTAAATAGTATATTTACCTATATTCAAATAGAACCCTAACATTGAAAGAAATGTCTGAAGAGAAGAAACCCCAAGATCCAAGTATTGAAGAGCATCTAGAAGAAACGGCTCCTGCCGCAGATCGAACTATGAATGCAGAAATAGAAGCGCTCGCTGCCGAGGCAAACGATACTGAGTTATCTACAGAGGAAGTGAGTGGAAACGCTACTACCACGACAGAAGCTCCACCTGCTGAAACTACAGCAGTTACTGAGGAGGCGCCTGTAGAAAAAAAGGAAGTACCAAAAAAAGATTATACCGTTCTTTCAAAAGAGGAGTTAATTGCAGAGCTGCAATTACTGATCAAAAATGAAAGAGTTACAGATATAAAAGATCAAGTAGAAGAAATTAATACCTTGATTAATGCTCAGTTTGACGCAGCGCAAGAGGAGGCTAAACAAGCATTTCTTGCCGAAGGTGGAAATATTATTGATTTTAGATTTTTCTCTCCGCTTAAAAAGGAGTTTAATGAGGTGTATTACGAGTACCGTAATAAGCGTCAAGAATTTTATGAGCGCAAACGTAAAGATCAAAATGCAAACCTTAGAGAACGTCAGGACTTAATAGAAGAGGTAAAAGCATTACGCAATGAACTAGGAGGTGCAGAGAGTGTAAACACTACGTTCAATAAATTTAAGGATATCCAAGAACGCTGGAATAATGCAGGTAACATCCCAAGAGATCGTTACAATCTGGTATGGAACGATTACTACTTCCATATTGATGCATTTTATGAGTTGTTGCACTTAAACCGTGATTTCCGCGATAAGCACTTTAAAGAAAATCTTGATAAGAAATTACTTCTTATAGAAAGAGCAGAAGAGCTAGGAGCAGAGCCTAATATCAATAAAGCTTTTAAAGAATTACAATTGCTGCACCGCATGTGGAAAGAGGAGATAGGTCCTGTTGCACGTGAGTATAGTGATGAGATCTGGGACAAATTTAGCGTGGCAACAAAGAAAATTCATGATGCACGTGATGAGAAACAGAAGGAAGTAGAGGCTGTATGGGTTCAAAATCTTGAACAGAAAAATGAAATCATTGCAAAAATAAAAGAGGTAGCTCAAGATGATATCAAGGCTCACAAAACAGTACAAGCCAAAATCAAGAAGGTAGAGGCTTTACGTGATGAATTCTTTAAGGCTGGTAAAGTTCCTAAAGAAAATAACGAGGAGACATGGGCATCTTTTAAAGAGGCAACAAAATTATTCAACCACAAGAAGAATGATTTTTACAAGTCTCAAAAGAAGGAACAATACGATAACCTTGCAAAGAAACAAGCACTTGTAAAAATAGCACAAGAGCACAAGGATAGTGACGATATTCCTGGAACGCTAGATGTAATGAAACGCATCCAAGCAGACTGGAAAAAAGTAGGTCACGTACCTCGTAAGGATAGCGATAAGATCTGGAAAGCATTTAAAGAGGCGTGTAATCACTTCTTTGATCGCATGAAGGATTCTAAGAAGCAAGCAAATGCTGGTGAGCAAGACAACCTAGAGAAGAAGCAAGCTTTAATGAAGACTGTAAAAGAAGCTAAGATGACTGGCGAGCGAGATGCAGATCTCATAGCAATCAAGGCTTTTATAGAAGAGTGGAAAGCTATAGGCCGTGTTCCTTATGCAAAGAAAAATATCGATCAGGACTTTAATAAAGTTCTCGACGGTCTTTTCAAGCAACTTGATATAGATAAAAAAGAAGCAGAGCTTATCAAATACGAGAACCGTATGAGTGTTATGGTTGATAGTGATGATGAAAGAGCTATTGAGAGAGAACGTTTCTTTATTCGTAAGAAGATAGATGAGGTAAAAGCAGAGATTAATCAGCTAGAGAATAATCTAGGCTTTTTCCAGCATGTAGCAGATGATAACCCTATGGTTGCAGAGGTTCACAAGAATATTGCACGCCATAAGGAAGATTTAAATATGTGGAAATCTAAGTTACGTAAACTCAGAATGGCAATCACAGAAAGCCAGAAAGTAGAGGAGGAAGAAACAACCGAAACTGAAGAGGCTGAAGAGACATCAGATTCATAATTGTAACATTTTGAGCATAGTGTCGTCTTTATAGTATCAATCAATCTTTAAAAATCGACATTATGAAAACTCAAGTACACACAACACAGTTACAGAATCCTAGGCAAGAAAGAAATTTAATTTTAGGGGTATATGTAATATTCTCCACATTCTTAATAACTTCTTACGCGCTAGTACAGTATTTCTCTATGTAGAGTAAATGAAAAAAAACACAACGTAAGTTGTGTTTTTTTTGCGCATAACTCAACGTCTTGCAATACCTATAAACCACAAAATCCGCTCCCAATTATGGAAGCGGATTTTGCTTTTTCATAGCAGATTTTGTCTATGCTACTTAAACTAAGTAGAAAGACACTATATATGTCGGTTGGTTATAAGAGACCTTACAAAAATGTATCTTTGAGTTTAAAATAAATTATTATGATGCGCATTCTATTATTTCTCTTTGTTGTTACTGCAACAACCATAAGCTGTGACGGTCAGAAAAAGAAGGAATCACCTTCTAATACGATTACAACAAATTATTACTTTATTCGTCATGCAGAAAAAGATTTGAGTGATCCTAGTAATCGTAATCCAGACCTGACAAAAGAAGGAGAAGAAAGAGCAGAGCGATGGAAGGCTTATTTTACAGATAAGGATATTGATGCTGTGTACTCAACAGACTATATACGTACAATGCGCACTGCAGCACCTACTGCTATGGCAAATAATGTTGAGATACAATCCTATAACCCAGCAGATTTATATTCAGAAGATTTTAAAATGGATACTGCAGGTAAAAATATCGTAGTGGTAGGTCATAGCAATACCACTCCTAATTTTGCAAATGCTGCATTAGGTGAAAACTCTTTTAAAGATATTGATGAGTCTGAGTATTTCCATCTTTACCACGTACAACTTGTTGTAAATGATGAAACGGGAGAGATAATCGATAGAAAAAATATTTCAACGGTAGTAGACTAGCAATTATCAGGACAGATAGTTACAGTGATATTCTCAAGCTCAATCTTACTTAAAAGATTGAGCTTGTTGTTTTCAAAGAGATTATCAAGCGTGGTAAGCGCAGGAAATTGCTCTTCAGGTTTGTAATTGCGATAATCTACAAAGCGTATTCCTTCTATGATACGTTCATTGTAAGCTTCTCTAAAACGCGTGCCACCTTCAGAAGTTTGATAGTTATAGGCAAGATAATTTACGTTGTAATTTTCTTTATGAATCCAGTACATGTACTCATCTTGAAAATCCTCACCACCACCTTCTTTTGCAAATGCTACTTTAATACGGTAATAAGACTCGCCTTTTACGGTAACTTCATCCACTAGATTTTTTCTTACTGCTGGATCATTTAACCCATATGGAAGTACAGAAAAGTAATGAACAGAGTTAACGCTATTTGCATAACGATTTTTCATGCTATCTGCTACTGGGATAGGTGCGCTTTCGCGAAAGCGTACAAATTCTCCATTATCTTTAATAACGTCTTGTTGTACCTGACATTCAGCATCCGTACAACGTTCTAAGGTGCGTAAACCTTCATTGCGAGTGGCTCTATAGTAGAAATTTCTAAACTTGAAATGAATACTAGCATGTTCAATTTGAGCACCTCCAGAAGCTGCTATGGCCTTATCTACAATCTCTTGTGCAGTAGGTGTTTTTTGAGAACAACTTGTGATAATGAATAATAAAATAATCGCCGAAAGAAATCGAAACATATAAAGGGTTTTCTGAGTGGTGTGGTCGTTAGAAATAATTACTTCTTACAATGGCTTGTGTTAAGGCTACAAAAATACAATCTCTTTGTTGTTAAAAATAAGACTAGGAGTCAAGAGATGATTTTTTTGATTTGAAGATTAATTTCAGGTTAGATTTCTTTTCAACTTTGTACATTTGTTATAATGTCAAATACGGTTAACATAAAGAATAGAAGGGCGCGCTTTGAGTATGAATTACTCGATAAGCTCGTTGCTGGAATCGTACTTGCGGGTACAGAGATTAAAGCAATACGAGAAGGTAAAGCCTCCATCGCAGAGAGTTTTTGTGAGTTTAATGATCATGGAGAAATGTTTGTGATTAATATGACGGTGCAAGAATATTCTCATGCTACCTATTTTAATCACCAGCCTAAAAATCAACGTAAGTTATTACTTAATAAACGCGAACTCAAAAAATGGGAACGTGAGGTAAATAAATCAGGTCTTACTATTGTACCACTACGTTTATTTACAAACGAGAAAGGATTTGCAAAGCTTGAAATTGCACTTGCAAAAGGAAAGAAAACCTACGACAAACGAGAAACTATAAAAGATCGAGATAACAAGAAAAACTTAGATCGCATCAAGAAGTCTTTTAATAATTAAAACTCATTTTCTCAGTTTAACATTATGTTAGGCAACTATTTATAATTTTATAACGTCTTTTATAGAGTACTATTCTCTATGCGTTTAAGATTACTTCTACTTTTATTATTTATCACCTTCCAAGTTGTTGCACAGTTTCCTATGTCTATGCAAGGACAGGTTACTCTTGAAGATAAAATTCTAGAGTCTGCTCACGTGACTAATCTCAACTCACAGGGGAGTACCACTACAGATAATAACGGAATATTCTGGCTACAAGTAGATGTGGGTGATGTATTACTTGTATCCCATGTTTCGGCCAAAGAGAAATTTGTTATCATACACAAGCAGCTTGCAAATGAACCTTTGTTATCTATTTCATTAGAAGTACAAAGAAATGAGCTAGATGAAGTGATTATAAAAGAACAGCCAGATATAACAGTACAGAGCGTAGGTATTATACAGGGAGAACAAAAAATTCCAACTGCAAATGAACGTAGGTTACATACAGCAGGAGATTTTAAACCTATTCATCTACTTAGTTTATTAGGTGGCAGTCTACAAGTAGACCCTATAATTAATGCTATTACTGGCCGTACTAAAAGGCTTAAACGTTATGTAGAAATAGATAAGAAAATCGCCGTTTATGAAAGTCTATATGAATATCATGCCTATTTTGTAAAAGATAGGTTTGAGATAGACGATACCGAGGTTAAGCGATTTTTTAACGAGCTGGTGGACCACCCAAACATCACAGCATTACTTAAGAAAGATAATGAAGACCAGATTCGTATATGGCTTTGTGCTCAGTATCTTATCTTTAGTAATTCATAATTTTTCATTTTCTAAGACAATTACATGCGCACATACTTTACATTAGTTATTATACTACTCTTTTACTTTGTTACAGCTGCACAGATTACAGGTACTGTAGTAAGTAAAGAAGGTGAGGCGCTTCCATTTGTAAATGTGTTTATAGAAAATACTAACCGAGGTACTACCACAAATGGTGATGGGCAATACGCTCTAGAATTACTGGTAATAGATCAAGGAGAAACATTAAATGTCAGCTTTCAGTTTCTAGGCTATGCAACGGTTATAAAGGAAGTGGAGGTAAATTCTGAAGAAATGACAGTTTCTGTTGTAATGGAAGAATCTTCTACATCCCTAGATGAAGTAATCGTGCAAGGTGGTATAAATCCCGCAGATCGCATTATACAAGGAGCAGTAGCCTCAAGAAAAAAGAATTTACAGAAGATAGGAGCGTATACGGCCTCCTTTTACTCTAGAGGTCTGTGGCAGGTAAAAGATGCACCAGATAAAATTTTAGGGCAAGAAGTAGGAGATTTAGGCGGTGGTCTGGACTCTACACGAACAGGTATAATATATTTAAGTGAGACTATTTCAAATATTAAATATCAGCGTCCAGATAATTTTAGCGAGGTAATTGTAGCGAGTAAAGTAAGTGGAGATGATAACGGTTTTAGCTTTAATACTGCGAGCGATGCAAACTTCTCTTTTTATGAAAATACCCTAGATCTCAATACGCAGATCATTTCTCCTATCGCTAGTAATGCATTCTCTTACTACAAGTATAATCTTGAAGGAACGTTTTTTGAAAACGACCAACTCATCAATAAAATAACGGTAACACCACGTAGAGAAAACGACCGGGTATTTACTGGAACCATCTATATTGTAGAAGATTCATGGCAACTTTATGGCGTAGATTTACAAACGGATGGTAGTGCGATTCAAGTGCCATTTATTGAAAATCTCAACTTTAAGCAGAATTTTAAATATGAATCCTCACTTAGTCAGTGGGTAAAAATATCACAAGTCATAGACTTTAGCTTTGGTTTTTTAGGACTTAAAGGTGATGGTAGATTTACAGCAGCTTATTCTGATTATGAGTTTGCTCCTCAGTTTACGAAGGGCTCTTTTTCGGCAGAGATTTTGTCTTTTGCAGATCAGGCAAATAAAAAAGATAGTGTGTTCTGGGAGCGCAGTCGTCCCGTGCCTTTAACGTCACTTGAAATAAATGATTATGTAAAGAAAGATAGCATACAGGTTATAAGAAAATCAAAGAAGTATCTAGATTCTATAGATGACCGAGGCAATCGATTTAAGATTACTTCACCCATCTTTGGATATTCTTATACAGATACTTATAATAAATGGCGATTTGGAATCACGCCACCTATCCAGAATATTCAGTTTAATACTGTTCAAGGTTGGAACGGAACCATGCAGGCAACTTATTCTAGTTGGAGTGATGAAGATTATAGTAAATCTCTTTCCGCTTTCGCGAAAGCGAACTATGGATTTTCAGAAGATCGTTTGCGTTATACATTAGGATTTACTAGACGTTTTAATCGTACTAATAGAGCCACTATAAGTGCTACGGGAGGAGTTGATATTTTACAAGTGAATAATGCAGACCCTATACGCCCTATTATAAATTCATATCTCACATTAACTCAGGAAAAGAACTTTGCAAAATATTACGAAAAGGAATTTGCACAACTATACTATGGACAAGAAATAGTGAATGGCTTGCGAGCAAACGCCATTATTGCTTACGAGCAGCGTAATCCTGTTTTCAACACTACAGACCAAACATTCTTCCCAAAAGAGGATCGTGAGTATACTAGTAATAATCCGCTCAATTCTTTTGATACTGAGAATGGAGCTTTTGAAGCGCACTCTTTAGGGAAGTTGTTTATAAGTGCCACGGCAAATTTTGGTCAGAAATACTACAGTTATCCTAGCGGGAAATTTAATGTTACCTCAGAAAAATATCCATCACTTACCTTAGTGTATGAAAAAGGTTTTGGAGCTTCTATAGCAGATTATAACTTTGACCAACTACGCGTTGTCGCTCAACAAGAGTTTAATGTGAGTAATAAGGGTAGAATGTCTTATGATGTGCGCGCTGGGACCTTCTTAGGCACCGCAAAAGGTGTGAGCTTTATAGATAGACAGCATTTTAATGGTAATCGCTCGCTCTTTTTTGAGCCATCACGCCTCAATCGATTTAATGTCTTACCTTATTATGAACGTAGTACAAACCAAGGGTATGTAGAAGGACATGCCGAGCATAATTTTAAAGGGTGGATACTAGGGAAGATTCCACTTGTAAATAAACTAAACTTCAATCTTATAGCAGGAGCTCACGTACTTAGCACAAATGAAAGTCCATTCTACAGAGAGTTCACCGTAGGAATAGGAAATGTAGGTTGGGGTAAATTTAGGCTATTGCGTTTTGACTATGTGTATGGTCAAGGAGCGCTAGGAGGTAATGATGGTGCGTTTCTGATAGGGTTGAGCTTGTAAAATTCTTTTAATAACCTTTCTTATAATTTTCTTTTTCTTTTAGAAATTGCACTGTGTCACCTGAATCAATTTTAAATTTAGTTTTGATGGTATGTCTATCTTGTATCTCTTGCCTATAAACTACAAAGTGTAGATGTGGTCCATCGCTATAGCCTACATTACCACTGTATCCTATTAATTCTCCTTGTTTTACTACAGTGCCTTTCTTGAGAGTAGATCCTTTAAATTTTAGGTGTGCATAATCTGCAAATGTGCCATCATCGTGATAGATGGTTATTTTGTTATTGAACTGTTTGCATTCTGGCTTAAAACACGTTTTATTGTTATTTACTATGACCGTAGTAACAATGCCTCCTCTCGCCGCAGTGATAGACGTCCCCATGGGCATGCTAAAGTCTAATGAATTCTCATTTTGATGCGTTTGCTTCCCATTGTAACCTTGAAATAAAAGATACTCCTCACCTTTTTTAAATGGTAGGTCATATATGTGATTTTCATCATATAACGTTTTATGGTGATTACCTTTATTAAAAAAGGTTTTGTAAGAGTATTTATAGGCTTTTACTTTATTTATTATGGCTAGTGAATTAGTGAGCTGTCTTTTTGAGTGAGCTGGAATAACATAAACAGTACCGTTTTTATCTTTACTTTTTAAATTAGTAAGGTCAAAATTTATTTTGATGCTTATCGGGTATGGTTCATTATTATCTACAAAAAAGTCATATCCATTTGCTATGAATTCTCCATAAGCTTTTATATCAAACTGTTCACTTTGAGCAGATGTAGACATGACTGCGCAAATTAGGGCAAGTAATAAAGTTGTTCTTTTCATTATTTGATCTTTTAAGATTATTCAGGAAACACAACACTTTCATACGCCCCAAAGTCTGAATTACTTGTGCGGCTCGTGCCTATAATATCTAACGGGAATTGGTTTGAAGCACTTTGAAGTCCGAGGCCGTTGCTTGCTGTGTTTTCTCCTATTTGGAGCATGTTTTCTGTTGGCTCAAAGAAATCTGGATCTCCACCTCTTATAATGTCTTGATAGAAACTTACGTTTGTAAAATCAAATAACGGATTTTCATTAAAATCTCCAAAATCATCATCAAAACGAATCTGAGTATTTGTAAACTTGAAGTTAAACGGAGCGCTGTCATCTTTATTAAAACCTAGCTCCTCATCCTGATTACCGTATATAATACAATTTGTAAAATTAGCTTGAGCAAGTTCGCCTACTAAAAGAGTGTCTCCACTTAGAAGGGTATTGTCTATAAATACTGCGGGTGTATTTCTGAAACTCTGCGTCCAGTAATTCGCAAAGGTGCTATGCGTGAAATTGTAGCTACCGCCTAATTGTATAAGCATAGCAAACTGGCCACAGTTATTAATCACAGTATTAGAAGCTTCCACTGCCGAAAATCTATTGAGTAACCCCACAGCAGATGCATTGTAAATCTGAGTGTTGCTAAGTGTCAAACCTGGGGTAGCTGAGTTGTTAGCGCTAGATTCATTAAGAATTCCTACCGTGGCATTTTTAATAGTCGCATGATTGATGCTGTTATTAATACTTCCATCCGTAAGTAATATAGTTCCCCACTGTCCTGGAACATTAGAAAAAACAGTCTCAAGTCTATCGCTTTCAAAAATCACTTCATTTTCAAGAAGTACGCTATCTGTGCTTAATAATCCGTTTACTTGTAGCGATGCATTATCTGCAATGAGTAAGCCGCTATCTGCATGGAAGTGAATGCGTGCGCCAGCTTCTATGTTGAGCGTTTTAGCGTCAATTCCATTAGGATCTCCTACAGCCATATATCCATAAATTACATACGGCTTATCATTTGTAAAAGTAAGCTCATCATCCATGAGATAGCGTCCTTCTAGTGAAGTTTCTACATTATTTACCGTAAGTGTTTCTACTATTCCAGTAGCTCCATCACGTTCTGGAAAAAGAAATATAGCATCTTTAACCAAGGTTACAAGATCTACTTGTTGCGTTGTTCCTGTGCTATTAAACTCGATAATATCTGTATATAAAAACTCATTAGAGCCATCGCCTACACTATTTATATCCAGCGTAGTTTCTACAAAAACAAAGATGCTATCATTTGCAAGAATCTCTACATTTTCAAAAGTTCTACCAGGCACTCCATCTACGTTGAGTCTATAGTTTGAAGATTCACCTAGTCCTAAGCGCACACTAGGAATTGAAATATCCTCGTCACTGCGGTTATATACTTTAAGATTATAGGTGCTCGACCCTATGTTTGTAAAAACAGTATCTAAAAAAATAGTATCTCTAGAGAACTCAAGATTACCCGTGCTTGCTGTCGTTTCAAAATCATTACGACAAGAGCTAAAGGTTATAATTCCAGCAAGGACGATGAGTAGGTATATACTGCGCATGTGAATGTAGTTTGTAACAAATATAAAGCATTAAGTGTAGTGTTTTTAGTGTCCTTTTTCTTTCTTGAGACGCCTTTTTTCTCTTCTCTCTTCTTTCTTAATTTGTTTGTAATCGAGTATGAGAACTTCTCCTAAAAGAATGTTTTGATCCTCATCTTTAAAATTCACATTTATTTCAAGTTGTGAGCCTACGAGTATTGTATGTGGTTCGTAACCTAAGAAGCTATACTTAATCGTTTCTCCAGGATACACTTTGAGACTATAATTTCCTTCAAAATCTGTTTGATAAGCTCTTGAAGTTCCATGAACGGTTATGTTCACTCCAGGAAGCGGGCCAACCATATCAGTAACAGTGCCTTTTATGGTTACTAGTTTTTGTGGAGTTTTATGCTTTCGCGAAAGCGAACCAATTCCTGAACTATCATATGCATTAATTGGTAATTCAACGGGTGCTATGTCTCCAGTGATAAATACCTCTTCTGTGGTTTGAGATGCCGCATCTCCAGCCGAAAGTGTAGCGATAGGCACTAACAAAGAAGCTGCATATTGCGCAAAACTACGGCCTTTATGATGCGATAAAGATAGGGGTGTACCTAGCTGGTCTTTTCTAAAACGACCACAAATCGAATCTCCACTCACTATATGATCACGTAATTGTGTTGTAGTGTGTGCTGTAAAATCAATGACCTCTTTACTACATACAGCGCAGTGTTTTCCTTGCTGGGTAGGAGTCATTTTAGTCCAGTCTTCATGACATGGCTTTGGGATTGTAATGGCGATAGGCTTTTTCATAATGTCTTGATTAACTGATGTAAATCTAGTTAATCAAGCATCTTGCCAATAGTCATAATGAGTAAACGCGCGGTTACGGTGAGTAAACAGACTATTTTTCTACAATCTCTATTTCAAATAAGGTGTTCCAGTGTTTTCCAGTAACAAAAAGACGACCCTCATTTGCTTTATAAGCGATTCCATTGAGAACTTCATTATCAGGGTCAAGCCCTGATTGTACTTCTTTTTTAAGTTCTCGTAAATCTATAAGTCCTTCAATAGCTCCAGATATAGGATTTATAATTGAAATTAAATCCACTTGATAATTATTTGCATAAATTTTGCCATTTACCCACTCAAGTTCATTAAGTCTACTCGTTACTTTAGAATTGTCTGTAGGCTCTATATAAGATTGCTCTGAAAGATTAGAAGGGTCTAGCGTCCAGATTTTACTAGTTCCGTCAGACTTATAAATAACGTTTCTATCATTAGTAAGTCCCCAGCCTTCTTTACTTTGATTGTAAGCAAATGTGCCTGTTTTTTCAAAGGTATCTTTGTTGTAAATAAAGCCTGTATTTTTCTGCCATGTGAGTTGGTAGATATTGTCTCCTATGATCGTCATGCCTTCTGCAAAATAAGAGTTGTCTAGCTTTACTTCTTTAAGTACTTCGCCAGTTTTATAGTCAAGTTTGCGCAGTGTAGATTCTCCGTAGCTGCCATTACTTTCATAAAGTGTATCTCCTACAAATTCTAGTCCTTGTGTGTAGGCATCTGTTTGATGTGGGTATCTATTTATGATTTTATAACCATATACTTTAGGAGCTTTAGTGTGCAGTATATTTATTTTTTGAGTAGCAGTTGTCGTTCCATCTGGAGTAGAGATAGTTGCGGTTAAGGTTCTGCCACCTAATTTTGGCGAAGTAAGCGTAGTGGTGTATTTACCTGTGCCATTAGTACTACCCAAGCGCTTTCCATCAAGATCATAAACGACAGAGTCTATTGTTATATTTTTTTTCGCTTTAAGCGAAATAGCAATCTTTCCACCGTTTTTTATAGAACTTTTAATGGCACTAGTCTCGATTGTGAAGTTTCCATCTAGTGATCCTTTATCACCACAGCCTATGATAAGAAGTGGTAAAAGTAATAGAATGAGGTGCTTAGCGTATGCTGTCATGTGATGTTGAATTTTAAGGCAATTTAAAACAAAAAATCGGGCAAAAAAACCTTGCGACTTCTCAAAGAAGCTATATCTTTGCAGCGGCAAGTCCTACACAACCAGCTCCTGTCGAATCCCCCAGGGTGGGAACGCAGCAAGGGTAGATGGTCGTAGCGGTGTGATGTAGGTAGCTTGCCATTTTTTGTGCGCACAAGTCAAGCAATTTGACACTATATATAAAGAATCCCAAATTTCATAAGCTATTGAAATTTGGGATTTTGTTTTTTAAGCTTTCGCGAAAGCGTATTTAGATTTAAAAAAAAAGCCATCTTATAATGAGATGGCTTTTTAATTTATGATGTATGAGTGTTTAATACCCTACACGCTCTACAATCTCTAGACCGTAGCCTACGATGCCTATACGTTTAAGACCTTCACTATTAGTCATTAGTTTTACCTTGGATATGCGCAGATCATGTAAGATTTGTGCACCTATGCCAAAATCTTTTGAGTCCATTACTACATTAGGAGCTTTCATCTCTCCTTCTTTCTGTAACGTTTTTAGTTCGCTTAATCTTCCTAAAAGATTTGCACTTGCATTCTCTTGGTTAATAAAAACAATAGCTCCTTTTCCAGCTTCATTAACTGCGCGAAACATATCATCTAGTTTTGCATCTGGATTGTTTGTAAGCGTGCCTAGTAAGTCATTATTAATTTGAGTTGAGTTTACACGTACAAGTACGGGCTCATCATCTTCCCAGCCACCTTTAGTAAGTGCTATGTGAACCGTATCATTTGTAGTTTGCTCATACGCACGAAGTCTAAAATCTCCAAAACGTGTTTTAATCTCAAAGTCCTCTTTTTTATCAATAAGGCTATCGTGATTCATACGATAAGCCACGAGGTCTTCAATTGAAACTATCTTTAGGTCAAAAGTTTTGGCCACCTCTAGAAGCTGTGGCAATCTAGCCATCGTCCCGTCTGCATTCATGATCTCTACAATCACACCAGCTGGTTTAAAACCAGCAAGCCTTGCAAAATCTATAGCAGCTTCTGTGTGTCCAGTACGACGTAATACACCTCCTTCTTTCGCTTTAAGCGGGAAGATATGTCCTGGTCTACTTAAATCGTAAGGTTTTGTATTCGGGTTTATTAGAGCCTGCACTGTCTTTGATCTATCTGAGGCAGATATTCCAGTAGTAACTCCATTACCCTTAAGATCTACAGAAACAGTAAAAGCGGTCTCCATAGGATCTGTATTACTCGTTACCATCATGTTGAGATGTAACTCTTCACAACGATCTTCTGTAATAGGTGTGCATATAAGACCACGACCATGAGTAGCCATAAAATTGATCATTTCTGGTGTTACTGCTTCTGCAGCAGCCAGAAAATCTCCTTCATTCTCACGATCCTCATCATCTACTACAATGATTACTTTTCCATTTTTAATATCTTCAATGGCTTCTTCAATAGTATGTAGTTGGATGCTTGTAGATGCTGTCTTTTGCATAGGTAATATTTTGTACAAAGATACGGGAACACCTTTGTTTTGTGTATAAGTTTTAAGCGCAAAAAGTTATTTGCAGTCTCGATAATATCCTTGGACTCTTAGGTTTTCTATGGTGATGCCTAATTGGTCAAGTCTGTCTATGGCGGCTAAACGTATATCGTTAGAGTACCCAAGATCTTTGTGGTTTTTTACTACGTCCTTAAGTTGGTTAGAAGAAAAGGAGTCTAATAATTTAATCTCATCTTCAGTGAGCACGTATGATTTATCTACCGTAGGAGGAATGATAAGTTTTTTTTTCTTTTTAGCAAATAATCTCTTTATAGGCTTAGGAACAATATCTACATCAAATATTCCTTGATCAGTAGTAGCTCGATAGGTAAGGTAAATACCTAGCGGTAATAGTATAAAAGTACTAAGCCAACTAGCAACGAAGGGACTTATAGAGTTGTTTTCTGCACTATTTTTTGCAAAAATTCCTATAAAATGAAAGGTAAGGAATACTACAACACCTATTACAATAGGAAGACCTAATCCTCCTTTACGAATAATTGCACCTAGTGGAGCG
This sequence comes from Dokdonia sp. 4H-3-7-5, assembly GCF_000212355.1. Classification (NCBI taxonomy): domain Bacteria; kingdom Pseudomonadati; phylum Bacteroidota; class Flavobacteriia; order Flavobacteriales; family Flavobacteriaceae; genus Dokdonia; species Dokdonia sp. 4H-3-7-5. The sequence goes on along the minus strand of NC_015496.1, from coordinate 246,328 downwards.
CCCACAAAGAATAGTAGAATACAGCTAAACCCTAGTACGTACTTTTCGTGTAGTGAGATTTCAAATTTACTTAGGCGTTTTACATCTACTTTGAGTTTGTTCTTTCGATTCTCAAGATCTGCGACGGTATTATTTAAATTAGACTTTGCAATTTCTAGTATACGCACACGGTCTCTTACCTCGTAATTATCTAGAAGCGTGTCTTTAATCTCTATATCTTGAGCAGGAACTCCAGAATAAAGTGAGTCTAGGGATGTTAAGTTTGCTTTGTGTATGTACTTATCACTAAATGTGGTTCTGTCTTCTACGTAACGCTTTGATAGCTCTGTGATGCTAGAGTCTAATAAAACGATATTCATCATCTGGTAGCTGTTATTGATATCCTTATCGTCAAGGTCAACAGCATCTAGTTCGCTCAAGTCAATATTGAGGGTGTATGTTTCAAAATAACTTTTTGCAAACGGTTCTTTCTTACGCTCCTTATAATCTTTCTTTTGAACTTCGGTATAGTAATTACCGTCCGTAAGTTTTAAGGAAAGTGTAGGGGAGTCTATAGAACTTATTAGTTCGCCTTCAGAGGCTATAATAACAGTATAGTTACCCATTCTACCTTTTTCGGCTTGATGAATTACAATATCTCTGAGGTATTGATCTCTATCGCCATATTTCTTAGCCACACGCATATTAAAATCTTCAGTAATCTCATTAAACTGCCCGCTGCGTATGAGCATTGCAGGTTTAAGTTTACCAATATTTCTGCGTAAATTTCTAAATTCAATTTGCGAAGCTGGGATTATATGATTTGCAAATAAGAAAGAACCTATCGCAAGAAAAATCACAAAGTAAATCACACTTTTCATCGCGCGTTGTAGCGAGATACCCGTAGATTTCATTGCTGCAAACTCATAGTTTTCGGCAAAGTTACCGAAGGTCATGATACTTGTAAGAAGAACTGAGAGTGGAAGTACTAGCGTTACCAGACTGGGCATTGCAAAAAGTAAGAACTTTATAATGACATCAAAGTCAAGGTCTCTACCTGCTAGTTCTTGTATATATAACCAGACACTTTGTAAAACAAAAATGAACATCAAAATAGTGAAGATGCTCAGGAATGTTCTTACGAACGTAAAAAGAATATATCGGTCTAGTATTTTCATGTAAAAAGCTGAGGGCGCAAACAAAAATAAGAAGTCTGTGCCCTTGCTACTAGTATTATACTATTATAATTTATTGATGTAATAATCTGCGTACTTCGTCTTATCAAAAACAAATACATTCTTTGCCAAAGGTTGATTAGGCTTAAATGAATTTACAGTAATAGTCACTTTAGTACCATTCTTTTGTGTGATAATAAGCTTGTGAATATGCTTAGTCTGTGCATCTACACCTAATAACGTATATTTTACGTCACTATTAGAGTCCATAGGAGTAAGCTTTACAAACTGTATTTCTCTACCGTTTACTTTTTGCACGATGTCCATCTTCTGAGTGTAACCTTCATTAAAGAAGGATAACATTTTTGAAGGTGTGATTGCATTTTCATCTTGATCACTCATTGCACTAATGGTGATTTCCTCATCTTCAGGAACAATAGTATAAACGTTCTTTCCATCAAATAATTGCGTAGTCCCCATAAGAGATAGCTTGTAGTTGTTACCAGCCATTACTACGTTTCCTTTAGTCTCTTGATTTACCCCTTCGGCTTCATTACTTAAGGCATATTTAAAATCAATAGCGATGTTGTCATAGCTTTTTACCTTGGTGTCTACCTCTTTAAGAAGGGTTTGTGCTGTTTGCGCTTTCGCGAAAGCGGTCATAAATAATAACAATACCACAGGCATTGCACGTTTTGCAAATTTGCGGTAACCTTTTACTGCGACAGGAACTAACACTTTCTTAAAAAGGATAGGAGCCAGCCAAAAAATAAGTTTCTTTTTCATTTTGATTTATTCGTTATTTAGGAGTTGATCCAGTCCAGCCATATCTTGAACTAGTACTTGACGTGCTTTACTTCCTTCAAAAGGACCTACTACACCTGCAGCTTCTAGTTGATCTATGATTCTTCCAGCTCTATTATATCCTAGTTTTAATTTACGTTGTAATAGAGAAGCGCTTCCTTGTTGTGCAATTACTAAAACCTCTGCAGCATCTCGGAAAAGTGCATCCCTATCTGAAGCATCTATATCAAGACTTGTGCCACTCTCTTCACCTACATATTCTGGCAATAAGTGAGCGTCTGGATATGCTTTTTGATTCCCTATATAATCTACAATACGTTCTACTTCTGGGGTGTCTACAAAGGCACACTGTATACGCACCACGTCATTACCTTGAGTGTACAACATGTCACCACGACCTATAAGCTGGTCTGCACCAGAGGTGTCAAGAATAGTACGGCTATCTATTTTTGAAGTTACTCTAAAAGCGATACGAGCTGGGAAGTTTGCTTTAATAATACCCGTAATCACGTTTACAGAAGGACGTTGTGTTGCAATGATTAAGTGAATACCAATGGCACGAGCAAGCTGTGCAAGCCTTGCTATTGGTGTTTCTACTTCTTTTCCAGAAGTCATAATAAGATCTGCAAACTCGTCTACTACTAGTACAATATATGGTAAGAACTTGTGACCATTTTCTGGATTGAGTTTACGTGCTTTAAACTTGACGTTGTACTCCTTAATGTTACGACACATGGCATCCTTAAGCAAGTCATAACGGTTATCCATCTCTATACATAGAGAGTTAAGCGTGTTAATTACCTTAGAATTATCTGTGATAATTGCCTCGTCTGTGTCAGGAAGTTTTGCTAGATAGTGTCGTTCTATTTTATTGAATAAAGTAAGCTCCACTTTTTTAGGATCTACCAGTACAAATTTCACTTCGGCAGGGTGTTTTTTGTACAGTAGCGAAGTCAGGATTGCATTAAGACCAACAGATTTACCTTGTCCTGTTGCACCTGCCATGAGTAGGTGAGGCATTTTGGCAAGGTCTACCACAAAAGTTTCGTTTGATATGGTTTTACCTAGTGTAAGTGGTAATTCCATTTCTGCTTCTTGGAATTTCTTACTAGCCACTGCAGAGCGCATACTCACAATACGCGGATTCTTATTAGGCACCTCGATACCTATAGTTCCACGTCCAGGGATAGGAGCAATAATACGTATACCTAGTGCACTTAGTGATAGCGCAATATCATCTTCTAAGTTTTTAATTTTTGAAATACGAACCCCAGCCTCAGGTACAATCTCATATAATGTCACCGTAGGTCCTACGGTTGCTTTAATGTTTGAGATGCCTATTTTATAGTTATTAAGCGTTTCAACAATTCGATTTTTATTTTCTTCAAGCTCTGCTTGATTAATAGTAATTCCTTGACCGTTTGTATAATCTTTTAATAGATCGATAGGAGGGAACTTAAATTTGCCAAGTTCTAACGTAGGGTCAAATTCGCCAAAATCTGCAACGAGCTTTGAGCTTAAATTATCTGTGAGTTCTTCCTCTTCAATTGGTTTTTCTACCTCTACAGCAACTTCTTCCACAGGTACGACAACTTCTTCCTCTGGAGCTTTCGTTACTTGGAAGCTGCTTGTAGATTCCGCTTCTTTTTTGGTAAGTGTAGGCTGTAAATCTTGAACGTTTTGTTCAAAGGTAGATGGCTTAGTAGGTGTGGTGGTTTCCGCTTTCGCGAAAGCGGTCTCATCCTCAACCTTAGTTCCTTTTAAAAACTCTTCGGCTTCGTAAGTAGAGGAGTTATCTACTATAATAGGTTCCTTTCCATCTTCTGAAAACTCACCAGCGAGATCACTACGTTGTTTGTTAATGAAAGTAGATATACGTTCTGGTGTAAGTTTTAAACGTACAACTAGATAGACAATCGCTAGAAAAGCCATCACGATGATTGCTCCCGCAAGACCCAAATAATCTTGTAAGAAGTCATTGATTTCATAACCTACGGTGCCTCCAAGGATGTCATTCTTTTTATGGAAAAATCCAAGAAATACCGCTAGCCAAAGCATGAGCAATATTCCCCAAAACCAAAATCTTTTTAATGACGTCTTTGCGTAATCAAAAAAGTAATGTATACCAGTAAGTGCTGTGAGAATACAAAGTGCGAGGGCCGGGATACCAAAACCTTTATAGATAAAGAAATGGCTAATACGGGCACCCACAAGAGAGAGCCAGTTTGAAGCTTCGTCATCTCTGGTTCCTGTAGCGATAAGACTTTGATCTACTTTCCAAGTAAATAAGTATGAGATAAAAGAAAACAGCAAACCGAGACCAAGTAAGAATAAAAAACTTCCTAAAATGATCTGCTGCTGGCGCGTCAACTTAAAGGAAATAGATTTTCTAGGAGTCTTAGTATTTGTTTTTTTAGCCGTGGATTTCTTTTTTGCCATAGAAGCGTTCAAGGTTGTTTTTTTGTGGGAGATAAAAGTACAATATTGAAACGGAAGTTTTCTTGGTTTATGATCCGTATTTATTGGCGAAGATGAGTAGTTTTTAAATATAGATACTTATAATGGTGGGTGAATAATCTCCTTTAATGTAAGTGGTGAAGAAATTTAAAAGTCACTACATTAAAGGCAAGGAGATGCTATAATTATTTGCTTTTGTATTTTATGGGTACTTACTATTTTTTCTTTCATAAACGTTTTTCCAGAATAAAATAACATGTGTTTTTCGATAAATAGTCCATTTGGAATGTTTCGTTCAGTTTTCCACTCTTCATAGGCCGTTGCAAATGTGAGTAAGGGTAAGTGCTCAGCAATACGTTTATCAATAATATATAGATTAGTTCCTAATTTATTTCTTTTGGCTCTTTTTGAATTATTAGAAGTAAGCTTATATGAGCTATATGCTATACCTTCTATTATGGTATCTTTAATGTCTGTAAAATCGTAATTTTTAACTTGATATTTATATGGATTCATATACTCAGAGACATTTTTACAAGTAGCTTCGAGTGTTTCTAGCTGTTCAAATTGAATTCTTGAAATGTCCATTGTTATTTTAATTCCATTACGGTCTGTCAACTTGAGAGTGAAATTAAGGGAGTCTTTTTTAGTAAGCTGTGCGAAGTAGCTATTGTCACTTTCTTGAGTTAAATAGATTACCTCCCGCTTTGTAATACTATCATTTTTGCCCTTTTTACTATCGCCAGGTTTTACTATTTCTCTACTGTATGTACTTATCCGATCAAAGACATATTTTTTTTGTGCTAGAATATTTGATGAGAATAAAATTAATAGTAAGAGAATGATTTTCATATAATGCAGAATTTAATGTTCTTAATATGTAGGTAGTTGTAAATATCGATAACTATAACTATTTCTGCTAGAGGTAAGAGGTACTAAAATATAATTAAGCTTGATGTTATTTACTATCATCCTATAATTTTATAAAAAAGTATAATATTAAAAACGAGAGCATAAACTGTTTGAAGCGTTATAGAGGTAATTACTATATAAAGGAAAGTAAGTAAAATGTATAAGGCGTATTTATAGAGTCTTATAGCAGGGTAATGTGGTATTGTTTATTAAGTTGACACTATTTTTAAGAAGTTATTGTAAAAATTTTGCTCAAAATCTCTGTTTTTTAAAACATGAACTCTTGAAAGAAACTTTTAGTATTCTAGATTTTATACTTGATAACCTTGCAGTTCTCCAGATTTCTCCTTTCTCATTAATTGAGTGTTTCTCTAGAAAAATTTTATTTGGTAATTTTTGAGATTCTTTCCATAGCGAATATTGAGTTCTTGATGTAAGTAAGGGAAGATGGTTAACACCTGATGTATCTACAATGTATTCCTCTCTGCTTTGCATTCTATCTAGTTTATGTTTTATTATCGAGAAATCATATCGTTTGAAATTATAATCGTTGCTAACTGTGTCAGGGATATTTTTTAAGTCATAGTATTCTGGATTATTATATGAATTCCAAAATTTTCTATACCGCTGACTTATGTCACAATTCATTTCAATAACATCGGCAACATTAAAATTTTCCTTTCCCATAACATCATTGGTGTAAAATTTTTCATTGTTGCGAAAAAAAAGCTGTACTACTAATTCATTTTTTTTAACAACTTTCAAATAATAGGAGTTGTCTTTGGAATTTGTTAAGTAAATAATTTTTGGTCTCCTGTCAGGGTTTTTCGTAATTCCTTTGGCATAATACAAAGAATCATTACTATATGAGACGTCATATTCAATTTGATAGTCAAATGTATACGTCTCTTGTGCATATATTATAGAAGAAATAAATAAGCTAATTATAAAAACAATAATCGTACGTACGTTTAAAGATAAATTCAAAATTGATAAATTATTAATTAGTACATTTTTTCTAAAAAATCTCGGGTAGTTAGAATGTCGTCAGTGGGCATTATTAAGAATGTTCTATCTGGATAAACAATAACTGTATTAGCATTGATTGTTTTATTGCCTTCTTGAGTTGAATTATGAGATGAGAAGAAGATTTTTTTCAATATTGATTTTTGATCTATAATCTGATTTTTGAATTTTTTTCGATCTTTTTTTCTTTTTGGAATTTCATTGATAAATTCAATGTGTTTAATGGAGTTTTTTGAAGCTATTAAGGCTTTGTAATTTTCATAATGCCCACTAGTCATATTTCGAATATTAGAACTGATAGTGCCCAAATCAATTAATAGTGTGTCTTTTGGAATTACATTCAGTCCATATTCATTTAGGTAGTTGATAAGTTGTACTTGATATAGATTACTTAATTTACCTGATTTGGTAAAGTCATTCTGAGCATTTAAATAAGAGGTCGTTAAAAATAGTAATAGTAGAAACCTCATTTGTTATGCGCCTTGATTGGATTTAATAACTTAAAATAATCTAGACGTATGTCTATTTTTAGATTACAAACTTCAATATAGGTATTATGTACATTTATTGATACTTACAAAGTAAATTTTCCAGATTAAAATCTTTCTGAATTAACGATAGTATTAATTTAGGTGGGGTGAATAATCTTTAAGGATTACTAGAGTTTATTATCAAACAAGAGACACTGGTCTTAGCTAAATACTCGCCCTTTTATTAGAAAAACTAGAATAAGATAAACTATTATCTAAAAAATACGTGGCACATATATAATCCCAGCCACAACAACAGACGCTAGTGCTGCGATACCTACCGCACCTGCAGCAATATCTTTAATGCGACCTATCTTCTCATGAAAGTCTGGATGTATAAAATCTGCAATTCCTTCTATGGCGGTATTGAGACCTTCGGCGGTCATTACGAGGCCTATGCATAATATTTGGGCAATCCACTCTGTGCGTGAGATGTTGTAGTATAATCCAGCAATAGTAATTAGTATGGCAACGCCAAACTGTACTTGAATACTAGCCTCAGAGCGTATAAGTTGTATACCTCCTTGAAGAGAATATTTCATTCCCTTAAGTCTTCCAGTAATAAATTTAATAGGCAATGGAGTGGAGGTATATAGTTAAAAAATGCTGAGTATATCAGTCTGTGATACACTCAGCATTAAAGGTATGGATATTATTTAATAGCGCTCATTGCACCTTCATAATTAGGTTCTTGACCTACTTCTGGTACTTGCTCTGTATAAATTACTTTTCCAGCTTCATCGAGTACGACTACAGCTCTTGAATGAAGACCTTCAAAGGCTCCACCTTCTATAGTTACCCCATAGTTTTTTCCGAAATCACCAGATTTAAAATCAGAAAGTGTGTGTACATTTTCTAGACCTTCGGCTGCACAAAAACGAGCTTGTGCAAATGGTAGGTCACGAGAAATACAAAGTACCTCTGTGTTTTCTGCACTTGAAATCTTCTCATTAAAGGTGCGTACAGATTGAGCACAAACACCAGTATCCACCGATGGGAATATATTTAATACAACACGTTTTCCTTTAAAGTCTGCAAGACTTGCAGTAGACATGTCATTTTTTGAAAGTGAAAAATCTGGAGCTGTTGTTCCTACTTTTGGAAGTTCTCCTATCGTTGTTGCAGCGTTTCCGCCTAAAGTGATATTTGCCATATTATTTTTTTTGGTTACGTAAAAGTACAGAAATGCGAGAGCAATTTTATTAAAAGTATGGTAAAGAAATTTTTAAGAAATAGAGTGTATCTATAAGGATGCTTCTGGTATTTCGCCTTTTACGGGACCTACAATCTCATCAGTAATCCATCCTCCATAAAAACCTCCAGGTTGTGGGCGTACCTTTTCATCATCTATATAACAATCTAGAATCGCTGGGTAAAACGAGATACTATTACTTATCTCTTGAAATTCTTCATATGGATCTGGATAACTCCATGCAGCATTTTTAAATGTAGTAGATGGTAGTATAATATCCCAATAAGCCGCAGCTCCTTTCCACTCACAGTGCGAACTACCAACGACCTCCTCAAGCAATTCCATATCTATATCCTCCTGCGGAATATAATATGTGGGCGGGCTAGCAGTTTCAGTAATTCTAAAAGCTCTAGTAGTAGCAGCGATAACAATGTCTTTGTGCTTTACAATAATCTGCCTTTGATCTATTGTAATTTTTGGTGGTCTTGGGTAATCCCATACAGATTCTTGTCCCTCAGAAGGGGTGATTGCAAATGGCGGTCTTTTTTGACCTCTATATTCCCAAGAGTCGCGGTGTTCTAGTATCCAGCTAGGTGCTTTTTTCATTTTTATTCTAAAGATAACTTTTAAAGAACGTATAAAAAAAATGCGATGTCTGTAAGACATCGCATTTTAAAATTTATGTACTTAGGTAGACTTAATTGTCTATAGATCCCATTACTCGTTGCATGAAGCCGTTGAGAGCTTCTTTCTTTGCAGTACCACTTTGTATGTCTTTGTGCACTTCAAGCGCACCATACATATTTGAGATGAGTTCGCCTATAACGTCTAGCTCTTCATCTTTAAGAGAGGGAACTTCTGTAAGGTTTTCTAAAGTCTCCACAGTCTCAATAAGAAAATCTTGATCATTTTCTTCTATAAAACTTACGAGGTGTTTAATTACTGGTAACTTCATTTACGAGATCTTTAAGTATGTCAAACTTGTTAGTTTGCACTTGATTTTTAAATGCTCCTTTTGTAAATGTTGCAAATGTAGGAAGGTTATCTACCGTTGCCATTTTACGTGACTCTGGATTCTTCTCTGCATCTACTATTACAAATTTTACATTTTCATTTTCTGAAGCTAGTTTCTTGAACTTAGGCTTCATAATGCGACAGTTACCACACCATGTTGCACTATACTGTACAATAACAGTATTATTATCTGCAACAATCTGGTTAAGGTTATCTTGATTTAATTCTTGAATCATAGCTTCTTTATTATTTAGTTTGCGTGTGCAGCAAGGTAGCTGGCAACACCATCACGGTTTGCGTTCATTGCATCTTTTCCATCTTCCCAGTTTGCAGGACAAACTTCTCCTTTTTCTTGTACGTGCGTGTAAGCATCTACGAGTCTCAAGAACTCAGCTACATTACGACCAAGAGGCATATGGTTTACACCTTCGTGAAAAACAGTTCCTTCCTCATCAATAAGGTAAGTCGCTCTATAAGTAACATTGTCACCATCTACCATTACAGTTCCAGTCTCTTCATCAAAACGCTCGTTTGTCACGTCAAGAATTCCAAGTTGGTTTGCAAGGTTACGGTTAGTATCTGCAAGAATAGGGTATGTTACACCTTCTATACCTCCATTATCTTTCGCAGTGTTTAACCACGCAAAGTGTACTTCTGGAGTATCACATGAAGCTCCTATTACTAGCGTATTGCGATCTGCAAATGCTTGTTTAGCTGCCTCGAAAGCATGAAGCTCAGTAGGACAAACAAATGTAAAATCTTTTGGGTACCAGAAAAGAATGATTTTCTTTCCTTCTTCCTTAGCTTTTTCTAAGATGTTTAATTTAAAAGTATCTCCCATTTCATCCATTGCGTCAACAGCAAGGTTTGGAAATTTTTTACCGACTAAAGTCATTTTTCTAGGTTTTTTAATTCGGGTGCAAAAGTACCTAGAAAAAGAGTGAATTAAGATGTTTGAAAATGGGATAATCTTATAGTAGTATTGATTTCACTTATGCTTGTGCTTTAGGTATTGTAAATGTTGTAGTTACGCTTTCGCGAAAGCGTAATTTTAAGACCATTAAGCCGCCGAACGAGCATCTTTAAGTTGTCTAATTTTAATATTAAAAGCAGCAAATAGTAAAGTCATAAATGGAGAAAGCCAGTTAAAGATGGCATATACAAAGTAATCATACACAGAGACCCCAAGTACACCACTTTGATATGCTCCACAAGTATTCCAAGGTACAAGCACAGAAGTGACAGTCCCAGAATCTTCCAAGGTTCTGGAAAGATTTTCTGGCGCTAGACCTTTATCTTGAAAAGCTTTACTATACATTTTACCAGGAACGACAATAGCAAGGTATTGGTCACTAGCTGTTAAATTAAGAGCTAGACAACTTGCTACAGTACTAGCAAAAAGTCCAAAAGTAGTACTAAACAGCTTTAACAGGGCTTTACTTATGGTAGCAAGTGCACCTATTGCGTCCATAATTCCACCAAAAACCATAGCACATATTATTAGCCATATAGTCCCGAGCATTCCAGCCATACCCCCTGAAGAGAATAGGTCTTTGAGAATTGTATTATCAGTAGCTACACTTGTATCTACAGTAATTGCATTGAGAACCCCTTTGTATCCGTTAGTAAAGTTAAGTTCATTACCGCCAGAAACCGAAATGATGACATCCGGTTGAAAAATAAGTGCTGCAAGAGCTGCAAGTATAGTTCCTACTAGAAGTGCAATAAGTGGTGGAGTTTTTTTGATAATTAGAAATATCACTAGCACTGGAACTGTAAACAGCCACGGTGTTATATTAAAAGAAGTTCTTATATCGCTCAGAATTGCTGAGGTATCAGTAGGTCCTGATGTATCGAGGGTAAGGCCTAAAATAATAAATACAATAAGCGTAACAACTATAGTGGGAACTGTAGTGAGTGTCATATATCTTATATGAGTAAAAAGATCTGTCCCTGACATTGCTGGTGCTAGATTTGTGGTGTCACTCATAGGTGAAAGCTTGTCCCCAAAATAAGCTCCAGATAGTACTGCCCCGGCTGTCATACCTAGAGAAATCCCCAAAGCCTCTGCAATACCAATGAGAGCTATACCTACTGTTGCAGAGGTGGTCCAGCTACTCCCTGTTGCAATTGAGATAACTGCACAAATTATTACACAAGCAGGTAGAAATATGGTTGGATTTAGTATTTGAAGCCCATAGTATATCATTGTCGGTATAATACCACTTACAAGCCAAGTACCTGCTAGAGCACCTACCATTAATAATATGAGTATAGCTCCAGTTGTAGATTTTAGATTTTGAGAGACTTCCTCAACCATTGTCTCATAGCCCACTTTGTTAAAGTAACCCACAATCGCAGCTACAGCTGCACCTATAATTAGTATAAATTGATTAGAACCACTCAATGCATCATCACCAAAAACGTACACATTAAATGCTAGCATCGCAACAAGAACAATGATAGGTATGAGTGCTTCCCAAATATTTAATTCACGATTTTCAACAGTATGATGGTTTTTTTGATCTTCCAATTCGTTGTTCATAAGACTGTGCGGTTTCTATCCGTAATGTTACAATAATAGGAGGTATTCTGCAAGGTGTATGCTCAAAAACCAGCAATGTAAGATTACATAGTATTTTAAATAAAAATAACTCAAAGCGCTATCTTATTGAGTTGTTTCAAATCACTAGTCTTTAAAGTGTCTAAAATAGATACATTCAAAAAAAAAGCGAGGACAAAGCAGTTATGCTTTATCCTCGCATATCAATAAAATTGAAAAAAATTAAGCCACGACAGTTTGCAAAACTCCTACTTCTTCCATGCAAGACTTCATCATCTCAAAAGTGCGCTCTATATCTGCATCAAGACCTATTGAGAATCGTATAAGGCCATCTGTAAGTCCCATAGCTGCTTGCTCATCTTCTGGGATTTCTGACGAAGTTGAGGTTCCTGGTGCGCTAAAAAGTGTTTTATAAAAACCTAAGCTCACCGCTAGGTATCCAAGATTCTTTTCCTGCATTAATTCCATTAATGCATTTGCTTTGTCTAGAGAGCCCACATCTACTGTGAGCATTCCTCCGTAACCATATTTTTCGTTCATGTGTCTATTAAAAACCTCATGACTTGGGTGTGATGTAAGCCCCGGATATACAGTTCTTAACCCTAACTTTTCAAAACGCTCTGCCAGATACATAGCATTGTGACTGTGTTGCATCATACGTATATGAAGTGTACGTAAGTTTTTAAGAACAGAAGCAGCTCTCAAGCTATCCATTGTAGGACCTAGTAGCATACTTGCTCCATCATTTACATTGCGTAGTGCATCGATAAATTCTTGAGTACCGCAAACCACACCTCCTACAGTGTCTGAGGATCCATTTATAAATTTAGTAAGACTGTGTATCACCACATCTGCTCCGTGTTGTACAGGAGAAATAGAAAGTGGAGAGAACGTATTATCTACCACTAATGTAAGATTGTGTTTTTTTGCAATTACTGATAAAGCAGCGATATCTGCAATTTCTAAAAGCGGATTGCTCACAGACTCACAGTATAATACTTTTGTATCTTTTGTAATTGCCGCCTCAACAACCTCAAGGTTTGTGATATCCACAAAGCTCGTTGTAATATTAAGTCTTGGTGCAAAATTCTTTAAAAATGCATACGTTCCTCCGTAAATAGTACGACTAGAAACTACGTGATCGCCTGCTTGGCATAATTGTAACAGCACAGGTGTGATAGCACCCATTCCACTGGCGGCAACGTTTGCCGTTTCTGTTCCTTCCATTGCGGCAAGAGCTGCACCTAGATATAAGTTTGATGGAGTGCTGTGTCTAGAGTATAAATAACATCCATCTGCATTTCCTTCAAAGGTGTCAAACATTGTTTTTGCCGAAAGGAATGTGTAAGTAGAGCTGTCTGAAATAGAAGGGTTTACTCCTCCAAATTCTCCAAAATATTGTAAATCTTGAATCTCGTTCGCTGGTTTAAATTTCATGGTTGATATCGGTTTTTGTAATAGAGACCTGTTGAGGTGTTCTATTACATTTGTTGTTAGTGTTACAGGATCAAAGTAATTGTCTTTTAGTTATTAAGCTGGGGATCTTGTGATTGTGTTTAGTAAATTTATGTGATTGTAGATTTATAGTCAACGTAAGGGGTTAATTATAGATTTTAAAACTGTATTTTTGATAAAAAATAGAATTTAGCTTTCGCGAAAGCGTAAAATAATAATCCTCACTGATAATTTTTCTACCATGAAACTAGACGAGATAGACAAAAAGATACTAGGTTACCTTCAACATGATGCCAAAATCACAAATAAAGAACTCTCTGCAAAGTTGAACCTTTCTGTAACTGCTATTTATGAGCGTGTAAAAAAGATGGAGCGCTCTGGTGTTATTTCACAATATATCACACTCATTAATAAGGAGATAGTAGGACTTGGTTTTCAAGTGTTTTGTCATGTGAAACTAGAAAAACATGCGAAAGATGCTATAGATTCTTTTGAGAAAGAAGTAAGAGCATTAGATGAGGTGCTAGAGTGTTTTCACGTAAGTGGCGATTATGATTATCTACTCAAGGTGCTTGTGAGAGATATGGAGCACTTTCGTAATTTTATGGTAACCAAGCTTACTACGCTTAAGTATATAGGCAGCACGCAGAGTTCCTTTACGATAAGTGAGGTGAAGAATACCACAACAATCTCCGTATAATGAACGGTAAATACTACGTGCTTTCGGAGTTTTTTGTACTCTTTGTGTTATTACCATTAAGCCTCTTGCTGCCTTATGATTTCAAAATAAAAGTAGCTAGTGTACTCATAGGTTTCACCTATTTACTTGTAATGCTTTTTAAGAGTGGTTCTGTAAGTTTCAAACTGGAGCGCTCTATAAATTGGCACTCTTTTATAAAGAAGACTACCGTGAAACTTATTGCTATAGCAATTATTACAACCATATATGTTTATGTGGTGCAGCCTTCAAGTTTATTCTGCGTGCCATTAAGCAATCCAGGATTGTGGGTGATGATATTATTGTTTTATACTTTTCTGTCAGTATGGCCACAAGAATTGATTTATAGAACCTTTTTCTTTAATCGTTATGGCAGTTTCTTTAAAGACAAGCGATTGCTTATTGTAGTAAATGCGATTATGTTCGCAATGGCGCATTTATTCTTGCGTAACACCTTAGTGATTGTGCTTACATTTTTAGGAGGACTATTATTTGCTTATACCTTTAAGAAAACAAGATCTACCACGCTGGTGTTTATAGAACATGCACTGTATGGTAACTGGCTTTTTACAGTTGGGATGGGGCAAATGCTTGCCTTTCCTGGGATGGAGGCGTGTTAATCTATAGCAAATGAGCATTTATCTTTAATTAAGATTCTAGTAAATAGTGTAATTTTGAACTATGGAAAACAAGTTTCATTCACTAAGGCAACATTTTGAAGAGTTATACTCGTTGACAGATGAAGAGTGGAATTTTATTGAGCCACACTTTCATTTTAAAACATTAAAAAAGCATCAATTTTTAATTCAAGCAGGGCAGGCTGTCAATTTTGAATACTGGATTATCAATGGCCTTGTGAAAGCCTATCACATAGATGATAAAGGTAAAGAGCACATTCTCCAGTTTGCAATGGAGAAATACTGGGTGAGTGATCACTGTGCTTTTCAGCATCAAGAACCAGGAACTATATTTGTAGATTGTCTAGAAGATTCTGAATTTTTCTGCTTGTCATTAGAAGATAGGGAGAAGATTTGTCTTGCAGTGCCAGCTGTTGCTAATTTCTTTAGAGTTAAATCAAACCACGGTTATATAAACCTGCAAAAAAGAGTGTTGTCATTACTTACAATGACTGCAGAAGATAGGTATCAATACCTAGTTACTAAACTACCTGCTTTAATACAGCGCGTGCCTAAAAAATTAATAGCTTCCTATTTAGGCGTTTCTAGAGAGACTTTAAGTCGTTTTAATAGCTAAAAGTGATCTAAATCACATTTTTATATTGATCTACCTCACATTAAAACTGTGAGGTATGTCCTCGCACACCCCTTTGTTTTCATAGAATTTTGTATCCAACAATTAAAAACAAATTATTATGAAAACATCAAGGACACTACTCTTAGTATTAGCAATAATTTCATTTGGATTTACATCATTTGCACAAGATGGTAAGGGACTTTCTTCTGGCAATTCTTATGGTGTAATTAACATAGATGAATATGTTGATTTACTACCAAAAGAACACAACGGTATCATCAAAGACATCAGATTAATAGACCGCGAGCACGCAGGTGTTAGAATCTTTCGATTATATGACGAAGTGCCTATGCACTACCACGCAAAATCTGATGCCTACCTCTACATTTTAAACGGCAAAGCAGAATTTTATGTTGCAGATCAAGGTCCTGTTGTTGCAGGAAAAGGCGACTTACTTTTTTGGGGAAAAGGCACAGCACATGGTAACGGAAAAATTTTAGAAGGTCCATTAGACGTACTCGTTTTTGACGCAATAGCCAGAGATCCAAGCGATGTTATTTGGGTAGACCCATCAACGCAAAAAAAGTTTTTAGGCAACTAAGTAAATCATATTCAATTTTTAAAAACAATAACGATGAAAACAGTAACAATTATAAAAACAGTCTTGTTTGCATTTGTAATGAACTTTACACTATTTGCACAAGCACAATTAGATACTATAGCAACATTTCCAGAATCTAGACCAGGGAATATAACGGTGTCTAACGAAGGAAGAATATTTGTAACGATGAGCGCCTTAAGCGCTTCAAAATATATGGTAAAGGAAATTTTGCCAAGTGGAGAAGCTATTCCGTTCGGAGATAAAGAATGGATTGTAAAACCAGAAAACGGAAGCATAAAAGGTATCAATTCAACCATCGGAATTCAAGCCGATGCAAATGGAATCCTTTGGGTATTAGATATGGGTAACGTAAAGCAAAATCAGGCTCCAAAATTAGTTGGATTTGATTTAGTTACCGGTAACGTAACAAAGGTGTTTCCAATTCCGAATACGGTATTGTCATCAAAACCTTTTTTACAGGATTTTGTGATTGATGTAAGAAATAACACTGCTGTAATTGCAGATATGACTGATGCTTTAAATCCGCCAATTGCGCCTGCTTTTGTCGTGATTAACTTAGAAACGGGTTATATAAGACGCGTTTTGGAAGGGGACGCATCATTTTTACCTGCTGATGAACCAGTGAAAATTCACGGTAGACTAGTCTCTCATAAAAGAAAAGACGGTACTACCATTCAGCCAAGATATCCTTTAAACCCAATTTCTATAGATGATGAAAACAAGTATATCTACTATGGTGCAATGGGAAACACTAAAATTTATCGCATCCCGTCTGCTGTTTTAGCAGATGAAAGTAAGCAAGATAGCGACCTTAATAAGTATATCGAGTTTTATGCCAACAAACCAAAATCTGACGGATTTAAAGTGGGTGCAAACGGTAAAGTGTATGTAACCGATGTTGAAAATTCAGCCATTGTAGAAAGTACGCCTTCTGGAATGAAAACCATTGTGCAATCTAAAAAAGACTTGTCTTGGCCCGATGGTGTTGCCATACACGGAAACTACTTGTATATCGTAGCAAATCAGCTTCATAATCTGCCTTTGTTAAACGAAGGTGAAGATGCTAGTAAACCACCTTATTTGGTGCTAAAAATGAAGCTTCAAGATTAAATAAAATGAAAAGTATAGTGATTTATGAGCAGTGTTAACTGTGACATACATCACTTTAAAATGGTGATGTACATCCTCGCACACCCATTGCATTAATCAGAAATTTGTATAAGAAATTTAAAAACATATAAAAATGAAAACGATAGTAAATACTTTAAAAACAATAGCCGTAGCAGTCACACTGTTTGCTGCTTTAAGTACAAACGCACAACAAGTGCCAACGTCACCTTATGGAGCAGACGATGAAATTGGTGCACTTAACCTTTTAAATGAAGAAACGGTTTTAGATGCTGTAAAATTAGTTGAAAAAGGAAAAGTATACCGCTTAGGAATGGTGGTAAACGCCGAGACTGCAGCTTTCCGCCACAGATATTTTCATATTGAAACGTTACAACCAGAAACTGCTGCTGCAGGTTCTAACAAATTTACTTACGTTGATGACCAGTTAATTGGTTGGACAGGTGTTGGATCTCAAATAAACGGATTGGCACATTACGGTAGAGACAATATTCATTATAACGGACATAAAGTTGAAGATTTTTTAACCGTTTCTGGTGTGAAAAAATTAGGGCTAGAAAAATTACCGCCAATTGTTACTAGAGGTGTTGTGCTAGATATGCGCTCTTACTACAATCAAGATATTGTAAAAGAAGGTACTGTTTTTACAGTTGAAGACATTGAAAAAGTAGCCAAAAAACAAGGCATTGAAATCCGTAAAGGTGATGTAGTGCTTTTTTACACAGGATGGACCAAATTAATGGGTAAAGATGACAAACGTTATCTAGCTGGCGGACCAGGAATTGGCACGGACGCTGCGCATTACTTAGGTAAGAAAGGAATTGTAGCAGCCGGTGCAGACAACTGGTCTTTTGAAGCAGTACCACACGAAAACAGCGAGCTTTCTTTCCCAGTAAATCAAATGATGGCAACCGAATACGGTGTACAAGTATTGGAAAATATTCTTGTAGATAAGTTGGTTGAGGACAAAGTTTGGGAATTCCTTTTTGTATTGGGTCATCCATTATATGAAGGCTCTACACAAGTACAAATAAATCCTGTAGCCATAAAATAAGGATAGAAATAAAAATTAGAAATTATGAAAACAACAACTATAAATAAAGAAACAACGGTGACTAAAAAGAAGAGTCTACCAGCTGCTCTATGGGCATTGACCATAAGTGCCTTTGCGATAGGTACGACAGAATTTGTAATTGTAGGGCTGCTGTCTACAGTTGCAAACGACCTAGGTACATCATTAACATCAGCAGGATTATTAGTAAGCCTTTATGCTATTGGGGTAGCCATTGGCGCACCTATATTAACTGCTTTAACTGGTAAAATTCCAAGGAAACAATTATTGATGGGAATTATGTTGCTTTTCATCATTGGTAATGGTTTAGCAGCAATTTCAGCTAGTTTTGAATTGTTACTCTTATCAAGAGTCGTGACAGGTTTTGCACACGGTGTATTCTTTTCAATTGGGTCTACCATTGCCGCTAGTTTAGTGCCAAAAGACAAAAGAGCAACTGCCATTTCAATAATGTTTGCTGGTCTTACTGTGGCTATTGTGACTGGTGTGCCTTTGGGAACTTATATCGGTCAGAATTTTGGATGGAGAGCAACATTTATTGGTGTCGCATTATTAGGATTAATAGGAGCAATAGCAAGTTTAGTTTTGGTTCCTAAAAACATCAAACAATCGGCTCCATTAAGACTAGTAGACCAATTGAAAGTGATTAAAAATCCGTCTATTTTATTGGTGCTTGCCATTACTGCATTTGGTTATGGAGGCACATTTGTCACGTTTACTTACCTAACACCATTGTTAGAAAAAGTGACCGGCTTCTCTTCAGATATGACTAGTGTATTTCTTTTGATCTATGGAATTGCAATTGCTATAGGAAATATTGTAGGCGGTAAAGTTTCAAACAATAAACCAGGAAAAGCCTTATTGGTAATGTTTGCATTACAAGCCATTGTGTTGTTCGTATTGTACTTCACGGCTTCTAGTCAGACTTATTCCATAGCAACCTTATTTTTTATGGGAATACTTGCCTTTTCAAATGTACCTGCATTACAGTTGTATGTCGTAAAAATGTCCGAAAAATACCTACCAGGAACCGAAGATGTAGCTTCTGCATTAAACATCGCAGCATTTAATGTTGGGATTGCCATAGGGGCTTATGTAGGCGGAATGGTAGTGGAATCTGATCTAGGTGTTGCCGCAACGCCTTGGGTAGGAGGTATTCTTGTAATTGTAGGGTTCTTATTAACCTTAGTTTTATTTAAAAAAGAAAGAATATAGAAGTCATAAGTCTATAAATTTAAAAAGCCAATCTTTCGATTGGCTTTTTTTTATTTAAAATTGATCCTTTTAAAGCTCATCACTCGCTTCTTCTTGTCCCATCATCATTAGGTAACCTTTTAAGAAGAGGTCTATGTTACCATCCAGTACAGCATCAGTGTTACCCGTCTCTACAGCGGTGCGCACGTCTTTTACAAGTTTGTAAGGATGTAATACGTAATTGCGTATTTGTGATCCCCACTCAATGGCCTTTTTGTCTGCTTCTATCGCGTTACGGGCTTCCATTTGCTTACGTAGTTCTAGCTCGTATAATTGAGAACGTAGCATCTGTAATGCTTTTGCTCGGTTATCGTGTTGCGATCTCGAGTCAGAACAAGAGATTTGTATACCCGTAGGGTGGTGGGTAAGTTGGACCTTAGTCTCAACCTTGTTTACATTTTGCCCTCCAGCACCAGAAGATCTTGCCGTCACAATATCATAGTCTGCTGGGTTAATTTCTATCTCGATACTATCATCTACAAGTGGGTATACGTATACAGAGGCAAATGAAGTATGACGTTTTGCATTACTGTCAAAAGGGGAAATACGCACCAGTCTGTGTACACCGTTTTCACCTTTAAGCCAGCCAAAAGCAAAGTCTCCTTCTATCTCTAGCGATACGGTTTTTATACCCGCAACATCACCTTCTTGAAAGTTAAGTTCTTTCACCTTCCAGCCTTGCTTTTCTGCATACATTAAGTACATGCGCATAAGCATTGCTGCCCAGTCGCAACTCTCTGTGCCACCAGCACCAGCGGTTATTTGTAAGACACAGCTAAGCTCATCACCTTCCTCAGAAAGCATGTTTCTAAACTCGATATCCTCTATAAAAGCAGCTGCCTTGTCGTAACGATCTTGCACATTTTCTTCGGGAGCTTCACCTTCTTTTGCAAATTCATAGAGGACCTCTAGGTCTTCTACAAAGGTTTGAGCCTCCTCATAATCTGTTACCCATTTCTTTTTAGAACGTAAGGTTTTCATAAAGGCTTCAGCCTCTTTTGGGTCGTTCCAGAAATTTGGGTCAAAGGTTTTTTCTTCTTCGTTTTGTATCTCGATACGTTTGCGATCTACGTCAAAGATATCTCCTTAAGCCGTCTACGCGCTCTTGGAGTGATTTTATGTGGTCTGTTGTAATCATATGCTTCCCTTACTGGGTATGTAATTTAAAATGCTATAAACTTCTAGTTGTTGAGAATGTGGGTTGTTACGCTTTCGCGAAAGCGTACTCATTACTCCTCTAGTAAGTCTGGTCTTCTTTCTTTTGTTCTTATATATGCTTGTTCTTCTCGCCATTCTTCAATTTTAGGAGTGTTACCACTCGTTAAAATCTCAGGAACTTTCCAGCCTTTATAATCTGCTGGGCGTGTGTAAATAGGTGGAGCGAGTAATCCATCTTGAAAACTATCTGTCAGCGCCGAAGTCTCATTACCTAGCACCCCAGGAATTAAACGTATGACAGCGTCGCAAAGTATCAGAGCACCTAGCTCTCCACCACTCAAAACGTAGTCTCCTATGGATATTTCTTTAGTAATAAAATGATCTCTCACACGCTGATCTACTCCTTTATAATGACCGCACAAAATGATGATATTTCCTTTGAGAGAGATGGTATTTGCCATCCCTTGGTCTAGGGTCTCTCCATCTGGAGTCATATAGATCACCTCATCATAGTCACGTTCAGATTTAAGCTTAGAGATACATTTATCTATAGGCTCAATCTGCATCACCATTCCTGCGCCTCCACCAAACTGGTAGTCGTCTACTTGCTTATAGTTTGTATCTGTGTAATCACGTAGATTATGAAACTGCACATCTACTAATCCTTTTGCGATAGAGCGCTGCATGATAGAAGCTTCAAAAGGGCTTTTAAGTAAATCTGGTACAACGGTAATGATATCTATTCTCATAATCTTAATAAGGTTGAGCTATTGTAATAGGAGTATTATGCTAGTGAGCCCAAAAGTAATGTAAATCGGGGTCTTTATTAAATCCTAGGCGCTCATAAAGTTGTTGAGCAGGGTTTGTAGTCTCAGTTTGTAGAACGATGCCTTTTTGATGTGACGACGTGCATAGTTCTTTTGCACTGTTTATAAGTAAAGTACCTATCCCTTTACCACGATGTGTTGGTATAATATACAAATCATTAAGTAGTAGCATGCGCTCCATACTTACTGATGAGAATAGTGGGTAAAGCTGGGTAAATCCTACGGCCTCCGTTTCTTCACTGTCATGAAAGGCTATAAGAATAGTACTCTCATTATGAGAAAGTCTTTCTGTCAAAAATAGGCTTGCGCCTTCAAGGTCTGATGCTTGTCTATAAAATTGTCTATATCCATCAAACAGTGGTGTTATGATGTCTAGGTCTTGTAAAGTTGCTTTGCGTATGTGCATAAAAAAATCTGTACTACAAAGTACAGATTTTTTGATTTTTTTAAAAATAAGCAGACTATCCTTTTGCAGACTTGAGAGCTTTGTTGCGCTCGTCTTGAAGTTGGCGTCCTAATTTTTGTTCTTTTTCTAGTGCTTTACGGCGGTACTCATCAAACTCAACTTCTGTTTCATCAAGTTTGTGTTGTGCTTCTTTAGTGAGTAGGTTACTACTTCTAAACTTATAAATAAAAAACACAAGTCCAAGTAATAAAAGCCCAATAATACTCCACATCATGGTCTGATAGCTTCCTTTGCTCATCTGGATGCCAAAGAAGTTTATAGAGTCCTTTTCCTCTTCAGTTTCTGTAAGAGTTAATTGTATTTTTTCTAAGTCGGCGCTTACTTTTGACGCAGCTGATTGCTGCTTATTCATTTCAGACTTAAGATTTTCTATTTCTGACTGCAATACATCAATACGTGCTTTTGCATTTTGTTGTAAGCGCGTCATTTTTACTTTATCAATAACCTTAAATTGCTGGTAGTTATTAGAACCCTCGATGACTTCGGTAAATTGTTCGTCTATTGTTTTAGTAGCATCTTGAGCATGTGTCACAGAAAATGACAGGAGGAATATAAAAGCAATTGCTCTAGTAAAAAATCTCATATAGGTTGTTGTTTAAATATAATTGCGGATTGTGAAATCCTACGGTTTACAAAAATACGTGTAAAGTCTTAATGCTGGACGTCTCGATATTCAAAAATATCATTATTTCTTCCGTTCTGTAGCAATTATATTGATTCTTTCGCGTCATTTTCTGATTGTCGTTCCTTGCGTCTTTGTTCTCTCCTTTTTATACGTTGTTCTTTTTTATAAGCTCTTCTTTCTTTTCCACTCATTGCATCTAGTTCTTCCTCAGATATTCTATCTGCTTCTGCCTCTGCGTCAGAAAAATTAATCTCTTCATCTACATTCGTTTTAAAAGCATTAATCCATCCATTTTCAAAAATGCTAAATATCGTAGGAAAAACTCCTGCTTCTACATTATTAAGATCGCCCTCTAGCGGAACCTTAAGCGCGAGTGTATTTGTACCTTGGTTTTTGAGAATAAACTTAAAAACTCCTACAAAACCTTCCCATATCACTCCTAAGATACCGTCTTCCTTGCTTATCAGTTTACTATCTTCTATAAGTGGTTTTACATAACCTTTAAGATATCCATCTGCTATTGCAATCTCTCCAAAGACTTCTACGGTGCCATTTTTGAAGTCAATCCCTCCGTAGTGTCTTGTAAGATCATTAATGGCAGTGATATTTGCGTTTTCTAGCGCAAAATCAATGTCCATATCTGGAATCTCTTTGATAAGATTGATTTTACCATCTAGGTCAAATAAGCCCTGACCAATAGTCACGCCCGTAGCTTTTATAGGTGAGGGTAAATTGCGCTCTGTTTCTTTTACATTGCGCAGATTATCTGCAGTGAGTTCAACTTGATCCATGTATAAATCTATTTGTGGCTCAGTGGTTATTTGTGCAAATCCTAGTTTTCCATCATGTACTTCAAAATGGTTTATTTCTAAGGGTACAAGATCTGTAAGTACAGCAGTCCAATCATCTACATCTGCCTCTTGTCCTTCTGTTGGAGTATTTTGATCTTCAAAAATGTAGGTTACCTGCGGACTATACATCTTTATCTCGGCAACAATTTTACCATCAAAAATAGACTTCCACTCTACAGAAATATCTGTTTGCGGAAAATTGAGAAATGGCACCTGCGTTTGTGCGTCAACCTTGTTCAAGTAGAGTCCTTTTATCACATAAGCTCCTCTGTAAAGTGCTATGTCAATGTCTTCCGCTTGGCCATAATAACCAGGTATGTTTGCAAGAGTTTTATTTACATACTTCTTTACTATATAAGGGAGAAGTAATCTTGCAATTATGAGCAGTAAAATAATAGTAACCGGAATCCAGTATCTTTTTTTCTTTACCGCTTTGCGCTTAGTCTTTTGCTCAATATTATTCATAGCGCAAATGTCTGTAAATGTTAAAATTACTTGCGTTAACAATCTCACAAATATAAAAAGCCACCTGGTGAGGTGGCTTTATGTGTATGCATAAGATTACTGTGAAGCAATCTGTCTTGTGTTTACATCACGCTTTCGCGAAAGCGTAACAACTACAAGTATAATCCTAGTAATATGTAAATCTGCGCACCTTTGCAATGTACTTAGCAAGGCGTATAACTTGATGGCTATATCCATACTCGTTATCATACCAAACGTAGAGTATAACGTTTTTACCATCCTTACGTACTATCGTAGCATTACTGTCATAAATGCTAGGAGCAGATGATCCTATGATGTCGCTAGATACGAGTTCGTTATCAATAGAATACTTGATTTGCTCCACAAGAGCTCCTTCAAGCGCATATTTTTTAAGAAGCGTGTTGATTCCCTTTATGCTTGTTTTCTTATTCAGTTCTAGATTAAGTATCGCAAGTGAACCGTTAGGTACAGGAACGCGTATCGCATTTGAAGTAAGTTTCCCTTCAAAATGAGGAAGCGCTTTACTCACTGCAGCTCCAGCACCAGTCTCTGTGATTACCATGTTAAGTGCAGCAGCACGACCTCTACGGTACTTGCTGTGCATGTTATCAACTAGGTTCTGATCGTTAGTATATGCGTGTATCGTTTCTAGGTGTCCTGTTTCTACACCTAATGTGTCATCAATCGCTTTAAGAATAGGAGTGATGGCATTAGTAGTACAAGAAGCTGCAGAGAAAATATTGATTTCATCTGGGTTATTCTCCATGTGGTTTACACCGTGTACGATGTTAGGAATCCCTTTTCCAGGAGCAGTAAGAAGTACCTTAGCAGCTCCTTTGCTTACTAGATGCCTACTCAGTTGTTCTTTATCACGGAAGGCTCCAGTATTATCAATAACTAACGCATCGCTAATGCCGTATGCCGTATAATCGATATCTTCTGGTGCATTTGCACTTATGAAGTTTACGGTGGTACCATTAATGATAAGTGCTTTATTTTCTGCATCTATAGTTACAGTTCCTGTAAAGTCACCGTGTACAGAATCACTTTTAAGAAGACTAGCTCTTTTTTCAAGAACCGTTTGATCTACAACACCGCGAGTCACTACTGCTCTTAGACGTAGCTGGCTTCCTTTGCCAGTGCGAGTCATTAACTCTCTTGCAACAAGACGACCTATACGTCCAAAACCGTAAAGAACAACATCTTTAGGCTCAATAGGAGTTACATTTTCGGCAGGCTTTAAGCGCTGCGCTACAAAACTAGTTGCATTTGCATTATCCTCTAGGTGATACTCATAAGTAAGTTTACCTATGTCTAGCTTAGAAGGAGGAAGGTTAAGTTGCTTGATTGCTTCTGCGATTTCTACACTATCAAAAATTGAGATAGGCTTCCCTACAAAGGCACCTGCATACTCGTGTAAATCTAGAATCTGGCTCACGTTGCGATCCATTACTTGATTTCTAAATACTACAAGTTCTATGGCGCTGTCGTACCATAAATCACTAGCAATTTTAATAAATTCTACAGTTGCTCTACGGCGATCTGCTTGAAAGGATAGTTCTTTTTCGTACGTTTCTGATTGACTCATTACGATGTAGTTAAAAGGTTTGTTTTGGTTTTAAAAAAATGTAAATTCACTTAAATTTTCGGCAAAAGTATATATTTTAAGTGGGTACGCAAACGATTTCGTTATCGAATTTGATGTAAAAAAATAACCCCTCTGGTACGGAAGGGTTATTCATTTTTATGTGTCTAATTATTAATCGAAGATGAAGCGGTTGCGTTCTCCTTTTTGATCAACAAAAACGATACTTACAGGTTCGTTTACACTTTTATTTTTAAAGATGTTCTTTACATCCTCTATAGAATTTACCATCACGTCATCTATCTCTGAGATTACAAGTCCTTCAATTCTATAACGTTTCATTGCTTCTGTAAGTGTCTGGCTTATAACTACGCCATTTTTGGCTTTGTATTTTGCAAGGTCTTTTGGTGAAGCATTTTTAACTTGT
The DNA here is from genome assembly GCF_000212355.1 of Dokdonia sp. 4H-3-7-5. Lineage (NCBI taxonomy): Bacteria > Pseudomonadati > Bacteroidota > Flavobacteriia > Flavobacteriales > Flavobacteriaceae > Dokdonia > Dokdonia sp. 4H-3-7-5. The sequence continues at coordinate 220,748 of NC_015496.1, read as the reverse complement.
ATACCTAGTCTTTCAATATCAAAAGTAATTGATTTGATTAATGTGACAGGTAATGTCATTTTAGTGTCGTCTCTTAAAATTTCAACTTGAACCACATCATCAGGTCTCTTTGAATTAATGTATCCAGTGAGATCAGAAAATTTTGTAATGTTAATATTGTCTATCTTTTTAATGATATCTCCAGTTTTTAAGCCTGCTTGTTCTGCGCCACTTTCAAACTCTACACCTGCGACATAAAAACCTTCGGCAGTTTTTAGGTTTTCGGCTTTTGCAATTTCGGCTGTAAGTGTACCACCACTTACTCCCAATATTCCTTTTTGTACAGAGCCAAACTGCATGATGTCTTCCATGATCTTACGAGCATTATTTGAAGGTACGGCAAATGCGTATCCTACGTAAGATCCAGTTTGTGAGGTGATGGCAGTATTAATACCAATTAACTCACCAAAGATATTCACCAAAGCTCCACCGCTGTTCCCAGGGTTGATAGCTGCATCTGTTTGTATAAAGGACTGGTAGTTTGCATCGCGCTCATCTATGTCACGAGCTTTTGCAGATACAATCCCTGCGGTTACTGTAGAGGTTAAGTTAAATGGATTACCTACGGCAAGTACCCATTCTCCTACCTTTGTGCCGTCACTATCGCCAAATGGGATATAAGGAAGTTCCTCACCAGCATCTATTTTTAATATTGCAATGTCTGCCTTTGCGTCTTTACCTACCACTTCTGCCATGAAGGTTTTGTTGTTGTTTAAAGTAACTTCAACTTCTGTAGCGCCATCTATTACGTGATTGTTTGTAATTATAAAGCCGTCGCCAGAGATGATAACTCCACTTCCTGCACCTACAATACCTTTGTTTGCCTGGCCGCCACCTCTCAGATATTCCATCATATTACGAGGCTGTCTATATTCTTGTACGTTTTTAACGTGTACCACTCCATTCACTGTTCTTTCGGCAGCTTCTGTAAAATCTACACCACTTGCAGCAGCAGTGAGTGCTTCATAATTGACCGGTTTATAAGTAGGTGTATTATCTATTTGATTAGGGTAAGAGGCTACTTCTATAGGCTCCTCAATAAATAGCTTATATGATCCTAGCGTGATTGCGCCTGCTAGTACGGCGATTAAAATTGTTCCTGCGATTTTTTTCATAGTCCGTTGCATTTAATCAATAATCGTTAAAATTAAAAATTTAGTATATCTACGGTTTCTATTTAACTGCCATTTAACACGAGAAACGAAATCGAGATTTGCTATTTTTGTCGCAATAAAGCATTAAAAATGACAATCCCATTTTCAAAATATCAAGGTACTGGCAATGATTTTGTAATCATAGATAACCGTACTCAATACTTTCCCAAAGATGATACCAAACTCATCTCAAAGCTCTGTGACAGAAAGTTTGGCATAGGAGCAGATGGATTAATGCTGTTAGAAAACCATCCTTCGGCAGATTTTAGAATGGTGTACTATAATGCAGATGGTAATGAAAGTAGTATGTGTGGTAATGGTGGACGTTGTTTGGTAGCTTTCGCGAAAGCGTTATCTATTATAGAAAACAACGCAACCTTTGAAGCGATAGATGGTTTACACGAGGCAAGCATAGAAGGTGATATCGTGCAGCTGAAAATGCAAGATGTATCTAAAATTAAGAAAGAACCTACATATACTTTTTTAGATACAGGGTCACCACATCACATTGCAATGGTAGACGATGTAGAAAAAGTAAACGTAAAAGCCGAAGGTGCAGCATTGCGCTACGGTAGTTTATATGGAGAAGCGGGTAGTAACATCAATTTTGTACAGCAATTGGATAATGCTCATTTTGCAGTGCGCACCTATGAGCGTGGAGTAGAGGATGAAACGTTGAGCTGTGGGACAGGAGTGACAGCTGTTGCAATCGCAGCACATACAAATGGCTTAACCACTAGCAATAAAGTAGCGCTAGATGTACAAGGTGGGAAACTGTCTGTACAGTTTGAGAAAACTAATGATGGGTATTCTAATATCTATTTAATAGGTCCTGCAACATTTGTTTTTAAAGGAGAATGGCAATGAAGACATTGCAAGGCACCCATTGCTATTTAAGAGCACTAGAACCAGAAGATATTGATCACGTATATCGTGTAGAAAATGATGAAGGTTTATGGAGTGTGGGAGAGACACTTGTTCCGTTTTCTAAATATGTGCTCAAAGAATACTTAGCAAACAGCCACCGTGATATCTTTGACGTACGTCAATTGCGCTTAGTGATATGTGATAGTACTTCACATAGTTTTGTAGGTCTTATTGATGTATTTGACTTTGATCCACATAATTTAAGAGCAGGTATAGGTATTGTAATTGCTGGTGAGGAACATAAGAGAAAAGGTTACGCCACAGAGAGTATTAACCTTCTCAAAAATTACTGCAATACACATCTAAATTTACATCAACTATATGCTAATATAGAAGAGGACAATAAGGCAAGTATCTCACTATTTGAAAAAGCAGGTTTTGAGTTAATAGGTATTAAAAAACAGTGGAGACGCAAACGCAGTCTCACTACAGGAAAAGAATCATATATAAACGAATTACTATACCAACACATATTCTAGATGTACATTAAAAAGATTTTACTACTTATAGTTGCCATAGGCATTGTTATAGGAGGCGTATTTGCTTACACAGTATACACTTCTATTTTTTCTGACAATACTGCCTTTAACAATGATCGCGCGCACTTATACATTGCAACAGGATCTGCTTTTAATGATGTGGTTGCAGATCTCTCACCACTTTTAAAAGACGAAGATTCTTTTATTACTGTAGCCGAAAAGAAAGGATATAATGATAATGTGAGACCTGGTCATTACATTATAAAAAAGGGGATGAGTAATAATGAGATTATCAATACCATCCGTATTAAAAATACACCTGTAAAAGTGGCTTTTAATAACCAAGAGCGTTTACAAGATATGGCGGGTAGAGTAGCAACCCAAATAGAAGCAGATAGTACATCGCTTATAACAGCGATGCTCGATACAAACTTCTTGAGAGAACATGACTTTAATAATGACACTGCACTCACTATGTATATCCCTAATAGCTATGAGTTTTTCTGGAACACGAGTGCAGAAGATTTTAGAGCAAGAATGCTAAGTGAGTATAAAAAATTCTGGAATGCCACGCGATTAGCCAAAGCAGCAGCGCTTAATCTAACTCCGCAAGAAGTATACTCGATAGCAGCCATTGTGCAAAAGGAAACTGCCAAAACTGATGAGAGACCTAGAGTAGCTGGTGTGTATTTAAACAGACTTAGAGATGGCATAAAACTAGATGCAGATCCTACTGTTATTTATGCCGTAAAGAGAGAAAAGAATGACTGGGACATGGTCATAAAACGTGTGCTGTATAAAGATCTAGAAGTAGACTCTCCGTATAATACTTATAGAAATAGGGGTATTCCTCCAGGGCCTATATTCATGCCAGATGTAACGGCTATCCAGGCCGTGCTCAATCCAGAAAAGCATAGCTACTATTACTTTGTAGCAGATGTAGAAAACTTTGGATATCACAAGTTTGCTAAGACATTGTCACAACACAATGCAAATAGCGCTGCTTACAGACGCTGGATCAACAATAAGGGTATCAATCGTTAAGTCCTTGTTAACTTTCATGTTAACAGGTATTAAATCATATTTCTAACACACTAAAGCTCCTTATATTGAAGTTGTTACCGTGATTCTCATAGAGACGCGGTTAACAGAAAATTCCTATAACAGGAATATGTTCTTTTAATTACAATAGAATAATGGCAAGCCGCGCTTGCAAGCTCTTATGAGAATTACTAAAGATTAGATCACACTAAGTGGTCGGTAATTGTAAACTTTAATTCGATTCATTATATGAAGAGACGTTATTTACTATTAGTAGTATTGCTACCTGTGTTATTTATAATATCTACAGGTTTCATTGTAAAAGATGATAATGGCAATGCGATAGCCGCAATGTGGTTCAAAAACCAGGCAGATACTTTTGTAACTCCTACGCTTGAATCATTTGTACCCGATTTTCCAGGAGGATTTAATAGTCCTGTTTTGGGAACATCGTATATAGGCTTTAAGGAAGCTTTGGCTTTTAGTGAGTCCAGTGGTAATTATTTTGCAGTAAACAGACTTGGTTATAAAGGCAGATACCAGTTTGGTCAATCTACTCTTAAGTGGGTAGGTGTAGACAGTGCAAGAGATTTTATGAGCTCTCCAGCCATGCAAGAAAGTGCATTTGATGCGCTTGTTGCAAGGAACAAATATGTTTTACGTGAGTATATCAACGCCTTTGACGGTAAAACAATAGGAGGTCATAAAGTTACCGAAAGTGGTCTCATAGCTGCGGCACATTTATGCGGAGCAGGAAACGTCAAGAAATTTCTTGACTCTGGTGGTGAGGATGTATTTGCAGATGCAAATAATGTACCTCTCACATCTTATCTAAGTCGCTTTGGCAACTTTGATACATCAATTATCCCCGCAAATGCGTCGGCAAAAGCTACTTTATAATTACTAAAAACCCAGACACTAATAGGTCTGGGTTTTTTATTGCGCATTATTTAAGGGTCTATGTAGTTGAATGCCTTATGTTAAAGTAGTGTTATGTCTTGCTATTGAGGAAGTTTTCTGGTCTACTTTTGCACTGTTATTGTATCGTCTAGTAGTGTAAATTGACGTTTTGAAGTGGGATTGATTGTAGAGAGGAGAGCGTTTTTAAGTCTGTTAGGTGTCGTAAGAGGTGTAAATAACCTCGTAAATGCAAGTAAATGAGCACAGAACAGTGCTTTTGAGTGATTTGTCGTTTAGGCTTGTCCATTACTCAAGATAGTTGTATTTTTGCGCGCCGAAATAGAGAGCACTTTAAGAAAGGTTTTAATTATGACCTTTTGGCGATCGAAAAGCAACCCTATGCTAAGAAACTTGACTAAAGTTACTGTATTACCTTTTATGTTAGGTATTCTGATGATTTCCCCAACATCTGACGAAACATATGATTTTACTCACTACGCTACAGATGGAACATCTCTAGATTATAGTGTCGCCCTTCCTAATGAAACTGAAGAAGTTCCATTTGTTTTTAACCCCACACCACTTACCGGAAAAAATTATACAGGTTTTAAAGAAGCACTTGCTTTTAAAGAATCGAGAGGTGATTACTTAACGATTAACCGTTTTGGTTATTTGGGTAAATACCAGTTTGGTGCATCCACGCTTGACCTTCTAGGTATTACAGATGGATCTGAGTTTTTAGAAGATCCGCTACTTCAAGAACAGGCTTTTTTATTAAATGCTTCCCGTAATAAATGGGTTCTTAGACGTGATATTAAGCGTTTTGAAGGACGCTGGATTGCAGGAGTACGAGTGACGGAGTCTGGTATACTTGCCGCAGCTCACCTTGCTGGACCTGGTAGTGTAAAGAAATTTTTAAGATCTGGTGGAGAAATAGGTTTTGCAGATGCCTTTGGTACTAACATACGTAGCTATATGAAACGATTTTCTGGTTATGATGTTTCTAATGTAAAAGCAGTAAAGTATCCTTCTATTGACAAATTAACGGCTAGTCTATAAAGTATATAGCTTAGTGTAAGAATATATAAGACATCCAGTATCGTATAGATGCTGGATGTTTTTTTTATACGCTTTCGCGAAAGCGTAATTACTCACACTTAAAACTCTGTCATTGTAGGTGTATTACGAGATAGATACAAGAAGCTACCATCTTTAAAAGGTTGTAAAATGTCAGTTTGTCACTTATGTCGTTGTGGTACTTTTTTCGCTTTAAGCGAGAAAGAATTATTACAAATCAAAACACATATAACATGTCAACAGGAAAAATTAATGTATCGGTAGAGAATATCTTTCCGCTTATTAAAAAGTTCTTATATAGTGATCACGAGATCTTTCTCCGTGAGCTCGTTTCAAATGCAACAGATGCAACACTTAAACTAAAGCACTTAACTTCAATAGGAGAGGCTAGTGTAGATTATGGAAATCCTAAAATTGAGATTAAGATTGATAAAGAAGGAAAGAAACTTCACATTATCGATCAAGGTCTTGGTATGACGCAAGATGAGGTTGAAAAGTACATCAACCAACTTGCATTTTCTGGAGCAGAGGAGTTTTTAAATAAGTATGAAGAAGGAGCAAAGGACACTGGAATTATAGGTCATTTTGGTCTAGGTTTCTACTCTGCTTTTATGGTAGCTTCTACTGTAGAGATTATCACAAAATCTTACAAAGATGAGCCTGCAGCACACTGGACGTGTGATGGTAGCCCTAACTTTACACTTGAAGCGGCAGATAAAACTGACAGAGGAACAGAAATCATACTACACATTGCAGATGATAGCTTAGAGTTTCTTGAAGAAAACCGCATCTCTGGATTACTAGCAAAGTATAACAAGTTTATGCCAGTGCCAATTAAGTTTGGTATGAAAACAGAAACACTTCCTAAGCCAGAAGACGCAAAAGAAGAAGATCCTGCACCTACACAAGAGGTAGATAATATCATCAACAACCCAGAACCAGCATGGACTAAGCAACCTGCAGATCTAGAGGATGAGGATTATAAGAACTTCTATCAAGAATTATATCCATCACAATTTGATGAGCCATTATTCAACATTCACTTAAATGTAGATTATCCTTTTAACCTAACAGGAATTTTATACTTCCCTAAGTTAGGACAGGATATGAACATACAGAAGGATCGCATACAGTTATATCAAAATCAAGTTTTTGTAACTGATAATGTAGAAGGTATTGTACCAGATTTCTTGACAATGTTACGCGGAGTGATAGACTCTCCAGATATTCCACTTAACGTATCACGTAGCTATTTACAAGCAGATGGTGCCGTAAAGAAAATCTCTGGTTACATCTCACGAAAAGTAGCAGATAAATTGAAGTCATTATTTAATAGCGATAGAGCAGACTTTGAGAAGAAATGGAATGACATTAAACTCGTAATTGAGTACGGAATGTTATCTGAAGATAAATTCTTTGAAAAAGCAGATAAGTTTGCTTTATACCCTACAGTAGATGATTCTTACTTTACATGGGAAGAGCTTGAAGCAAAAATAAAAGACAACCAGACGGATAAGGATGGTAAAATGGTGGTGCTTTATGCAAGTGATAAAGATACACAACACTCATACATAGAAAGTGCAAAGGCAAAAGGATATGAAGTTTTATTACTAGATACTCCTATTGTACCGCACTTAATTCAAAAGCTTGAAACAAGCAAAGAGAACGTGAGCTTTGTACGTGTAGATGGAGATCACATCAATAATCTTATCAAGAAAGACGAAGAAGAGATTTCTAAACTTTCTGATGAGGAGATGGAAACTGTAAAAACTACCATTACAGAAGCGATAGGGACTACTTCTTATACGGTTCAAGTAGAAGCGATGGACAGTAACGCTGCGCCATTTATCATTACACAACCTGAGTTTATGCGTCGTATGAAAGAGATGCAGCAAACTGGCGGTGGCGGTGGTATGAACATGTTTGGTAATATGCCAGAGATGTACAACCTCGTAGTAAATGGTAATCATGCACTTGTGTCAGAAATTCTCAATGCAGACTCAGAAGACACTAAAAAGCGCTTAATCACACAGTCATTTGATCTAGCAAAGCTTTCTCAAAATCTTCTTAAAGGAGAGGAACTTACTAGCTTTATCAAACGTTCTTACGAGATGATTAAATAATTTTACTCGATATTATTTATATCTAGTAAGAAGTAAATTTTATAAAAGCCACTTTTCATTTATGGAAAGTGGCTTTTTGATTTTATAAAAGCGTAACTTTTTAAGTAGCTTACCGTCCTATGAGATAGTAGCGCAATAACTTCACTTGTTACTTTGCAAACGACTACATTTAATAAATAAATAAATATCATGTCACTCACTCCTTCAACCATGCTCGATCTGGGCACAAAAGCCCCAGAATTTCAACTTATAGATACCGTTACAAATCAGCTGTGTAGTTACCATGATGTTAAAGGAGAACGCGGTACTGTGGTGATGTTTATATGTAATCACTGTCCTTTTGTTATTCATGTGATAGATGAGATCGTGCGTATAGCAAATGATTATCGCGTGCTTGGTTTTGGGTTTGTTGCCATAAGCAGTAATGATATTGTTAAGTATCCGCAAGATGGGCCAGAGATGATGTGGCAAAATGCTCGTAAAAACAACTTCACATTTCCTTATCTACTTGATGAAACACAAGAGGTAGCAAAAAACTATAAGGCGGCATGTACTCCAGATCTCTATGTTTTTGGACCTAATAACAAGCTAGTATATCGCGGTCAGCTTGATAATAGTCGTCCGGGTAATGGAATTCCTGTAAATGGACGTGACTTAAGAGAGGCGCTAGATAACATTTTCAATAGTAAGCCCCAATCTACCCTCCAAAAGCCAAGTATGGGTTGTAATATCAAGTGGAAATCATAAGTGGGGTAGTAGGATTAGTACGCTTTCGCGAAAGCGTGACTCAATAAATATATCTTTTAAAATTCTTAAATATCATTAAGCGTTAGGGTCGCAGTCTAGAGGTAAGCCGAAAGTAAAGACCGCAAAATCAAAGTAGTGCCACTTAAAATTAAGTTTTTAGGTGCTAGATTTTTTGCTCTCCCTTTTTCTGCTATTTTTACGTAAATCCTAGACTATTGGAAATTTTAGAAAATCTGCGCATCTTAGACGGTATCGACATTTTGCTCGTTGCTACCTTGATGTTTTATTTATACAGGCTCGTTAAGGGAACGGTAGCTATAAATATCTTTATAGGTATCGTGGTGATTTATCTCATCTGGCAACTCACAGTACTTCTCAAAATGGAAATGCTTAGTACCATACTAGGGCAGTTTATAGGCGTGGGGATGTTTGCGCTCATTGTAGTATTTCAACAAGAGATTAGAAAGTTTTTATTACTCATAGGAAGCACAAACCTCACGAAGGGCGGACTATTTAAGAATTTTAATTTTTCAAAAAAAGAAGGTGTTCTCAATCTAGATATTCATGCAATTCTAGGAGCTTGTGAGAATATGAGTAACACCAGGACAGGTGCACTTATCATTATAAGGAGAGCAACGAGTCTAGAGTTTGTAAAAGATACTGGAGACCGCATGGAAATAGAGGTAAACAGACCTATTATAGAAAGTGTTTTTTATAAGAACTCTACATTACACGATGGTGCAATGATTATTGAGGATAATAAGATAACAGCAACACGTGTTATTTTGCCTGTAACTCAGGAACGCAATATTCCATTACGCTTTGGACTTAGGCATCGTGCTGCAGTAGGAATTACAGAAAAGACAGACGCACTTGCCCTAGTGGTAAGTGAAGAAAGTGGTGCTATAAACTATATAAAGGATGGTGAGTTTGTACTCTTTGATACCATAGATGAGCTGCGTGTTTTATTAGAACAAGAACTAATGTAACGCTATGTCTAAGAAACCATCAGATAACAGTAAGATAGATAAAAAAAGTAATAAGCTTACTAAAAAAAGCAGAGATGTCCACGTAGTTTCTGACCACTGTAAGAACTGCGGAACCCCAGTACAACTAGACCAGGGATTCTGTTCTCATTGTGGAGCAAAGCGCATGTATAATAGGCTCAACACTCGTAATCTTCTAGAGGACTTCACAGAGCGTTTTCTCAATATTGAGAATGTATTCTTAAAAACCTTTATTGTATTATTTACCGCACCAGAAGATGTAATCCATGGCTATGTAGAAGGTCTTAGAAAAAGATACATGTCTGCTTTTGGGTATTTTGCTGTGGCGCTTACTATCACGAGTGTCTATACATTTTTCTTTAGAAATTGGTTTATTGATTCTGAGAGTTTCTCTGAGTTTTCAAATGGATTTGCTAGCGGATTCAAATCGCCTGATACTACAGTATTGAATGATTACTTGGACTTTGTGTTTGATTATCAAAGTCTCTTTAGTTTTCTGTGTATTCCGTTGTATGCTGTGATTTCAAAACTGGTTTTTTGGAACTATAAGCAATACAATTTTATAGAGCATGTTGTCATCTATTTGTACACCTACTCTCAGGTTCAGATTTTAATGTCTGTGCTTGGTATGCTCTTCATCTGGTCAGATATAGCACAGGTGATACTAGGAGTGGTGACTATTGCTTTTCCTATAATTTATACGATTTATGTCCTTTATAGAATATTTGATTTAACAATTGAAAAAGCAATACTTAAAACGATATTGTTTCTTGCCATACTATTACCGCTATCATGTCTTTTTATGAGTGCTGTGGGTGGGATTATGTATACCACTGGTATGCTTGATGAGTTTGTAGCAGACGTAAAACAGCAATCTGAAATAGCCAGAGCAGCTAGAGAAGCCGCTGCAAAAGCAAAGGACTCTATACGACGTGTAGATAGTGTCAAAGCAGCTGTGCAAATCGTAAAAGATACGCTTAACTAATCTCTTAAATATTAAAACCAACCTATGTCCAAGTTGTCTCGCGCTGAGAAAAAAACTTTAAAAAAGAAACAGACCCAACTTGAGGTAAAAGATACCTGTGTGAACTGTGAGCAGTTTATAGCGCTAGATCAAAGGTTTTGCTCACACTGTGGTGGTAAGCGTATTTATAATAAACTCACATGGCGTAACTTACTAGAAGACTTTGTAGATCGATTTTTTAATCTAGAAAATTCTTTTGTCAAGACTTTTGTAGCAATGTTTCGCCAGCCAGAAGATGTGATAGGTGGTTACATAAATGGGATGCGCAAGAAGTATCTTCCGGCCTTCAGCTACTTTGCAATTGCAATTACATTTAGCGGATTTTACTCATTTATATTAAAAGGTTGGTTTCTTGACGAACTTATAGCTACACAAACTAGCTTCTATGGCGTAGATATGGCAAGTGCTCAAGTGGAAATGACAGAGACCGTTACAAATACCATGATGGAATATCAGTCCGTATATATGTTCCTTAGTATACCTATTATGGCGCTTATATCTAAACTCGTATTTTGGAACTATAAGAATTATAATCTAGTTGAACATTTTGTAATATACCTATATACATATTCCCATATATCAATAATATCTGTAACGCTCAACATCTTGGTTATTTGGAATACAACATTACTATTTGCATTTAGTTTTGTAACTGTCTTGCTATTATTTGTATTTACAGTGTATGTGTTGAAACGTTTATATAAATTGGATAATGCCAGTGTAATTTTAAAAAGCGCTTTATTTTTAGTCGTTATACTCGCATTTTCTTGCTTTTCAACGATTCCTATTATATTATATGGAGCAGTACAAGGAGTAAAGATTGCAAAAGGGGAGGAGCTAGATATTGATGAAAACTCATTTATAGGCAATATGATGAAGCCAGCTCTAGAGCAAGCAGAACGTAAAAAAATTCTAGACTCTCTAAAACAAGATAGTCTCAAACGTCTAGAGTATGAGCTAGAGATCACTCCAGATATGATTAAAAATAGACCTCAGTAGGTATACGTTTTCGCGAAAGCGTAGTAAAAATACTTTTTCTCACAAATCTCTCTTAAACGAGCAATGATTGTTAGTATATATGAGGTACTTTGATAGACGCAGCATAAGATAATATATGAAACTATTTAAAAGAGAACTTACCAACAACGAAATCCTATTCTACGTAAGGCGTGCCTTGTGGATTCTCTTTGCGTGGATGCTGGTTGCAAATATTATTTTCTTGTACGACTATGCCACACTCGTATCTGCAGATGCGCTTACGTCAGATTTTGATTTTGAAGTTTCCTTTAAGGCGAACTTATTGGTGTCAATCATGGCTGGGTTAATAGGAGGGATTTTTACCGTAAATATTATGGAGTTGTGGCTGCGTAAATATGCCTTCTGGAGAGCGCTTATTTACATCACATTACTCTATGTGATTATTGCGTTTATTGTAGGTACCGTAGGGGCATATTACTATTATGCAGATTACCTAGGCTTACAACTTACCAGTGACTTACTTTATGACCGCGTGATCTCTTTTTATACAGAACACATATTTATTAAGAATTTTGTGGTGTGGCTGTTTATTGTCATTCTAACGCTCATCATCCTTATGATTAATGATAAGTATGGTCCAGGCGTTTTTCCAGATTACTTAATGGGGCGTTATTTTCATCCTAAAACTGAGACGCGTATTTTCATGTTTGCAGATATACGAGACGCCACAAGAATCGCCGAAAAACTAGGCGAACAAGAATACTTCAATTTCTTAAAAGATTTTTTTAATGATATCGCACCAGCTATTATGCAAACTAAGGGCGAGGTATACCAGTACGTAGGCGATGAGGTTGTCATCACCTGGAAGATGAAAAATGGTGTGAAAAATGCAAATGCCTTACGTTGCTATTATCGTATGAAAAATATCATTTACAAGAAATCTATAAAATATTACAAGCGCTATAATGCTTTGCCAGATTTTAAAGTTGGCTTTCATTATGGCCAAGTTACAGTAGGGGAGCTGGGTAAAATAAAGAGAGATATCGCCTTTTCTGGAGATGTACTTAATACTACGGCTCGTATCCAGAGCATGTGTAACGAAAAGGGTGTAGATATCCTAGCGTCAAAAGCTTTTGCAAATATACTACCTAAGTTGCCAGGTACTACACGAGTAGTATCTATGGGTGAGGAGCTTCTTAAGGGTAAAAAAGAGGAAGTTTCGCTAGTGACTTTTGAGCAGGGTAATGTGATTTAAACATTATAAATTATATACGCTTTCGCGAAAATGTGCCTAGCAAACCAATAGTAACATCTAGCTAGCTTCTGCTTGCATAAATTGTACTTCATACAGATTGCGGTAATGTCCATCTTCCTTAGCGAGAAGTTCTTTATGAGTACCCTGCTCGATGATTTTACCTTTTTCCATCACAATAATCTGATCTGCTTTTTTAATAGTAGCAAGACGGTGAGCAATCACAATAGAGGTTCTTCCTTTAGTAATTTTATTAATCGCTTTTTGGATTAACTGCTCGCTGTGTGAGTCTACAGATGAAGTAGCTTCATCAAGAACAAGAATTGAAGGATTGCTCACATATGCTCTTAAAAAAGCAATAAGCTGTCGCTGACCGCTAGATAACATAGAGCCTCGCTCTTTTACGTTATAGTGATATCCATCAGGAAGGCTAGAAATAAATTTATGAACGCCTATGGTCTTTGCACTTTCTATCACCGTTTCCTCAGAAATGTCTGGATTGTTAAGCGTGATATTATTCAAAATAGTGTCGGCAAAAAGGAATACATCTTGTAGCACGACAGCAATCTCATTTCTTAGATTGTTTAGTTTTATGTCTTTAATATCTGTTCCGTCTAGTAATATCTTACCGCTATCTATCTCATAAAATCTACTAAGTAAGTTGATAATAGTAGATTTTCCAGCTCCCGTAGATCCTACAATAGCAATGGTTTGTCCTGGTGCTGCGGTGAGTGATATTCCTTTGAGTACCTCTTCATTCTCTACATAAGAAAATCTAACATCTTCAAAGTCTATTTTACCTTGTACGTTATTAAGTTCTAAGGTTCCTATGTCTTGTATAGAAGACTGTGTGTCTAAAATGCCAAAAACACGATTTGCAGCAACCATTCCCATTTGCAAGGTGTTGAATTTATCTGCTATCTGTCTAAGTGGTGTAAAAAGCATCTGGATATAGCTTATAAATGCTGTTATTAATCCTATGGTGATGACATCACTTTGCGCAGCTTTAAGACCACCATACCATACAATAAGACCTATGGTGACAGAAGTACATATCTCTGCAATAGGGAAGAAGATAGAGTTGTACCATACCGTCTTATTCCACGCATCCATGTGTTTTTTATTAATGGCTTGGAATTTTTTATGCTCTATAGCTTCACGGTTAAAAATCTGTACGATTTTCATCCCAGTCACACGTTCTTGCACAAAAGTGTTGAGGTTTGCTACTTGCGTGCGTACTTCCTCAAAGGCAACTTTCATAGCTTTTTGAAATACACGTGTTGCATATAAAATTACTGGGAAAACAGCAAGTACAATAAGGGTAAGTCTCCAGCTTTCATAAAACATGAATGCCAGCACAACACTCATCTTTAATAAATCTGCAATAATCATAAAGAGTCCTTGAGAGAAGATACTAGAGATAGTCTCAATATCACCTACCGCTCTAGTCACTAATCTTCCCACTGCCGACTTGTCAAAATATTGCATCTTGAACGTAAGCATGTGATCAAAGAGTTTTACTCTTATATCCTTAATTACTTGTTGGCCTATCCAGTTAGAAAAATAAATAAATAGTAATTGAAAGAGAACTTCGCCAAAGAGTACAGCGGCCATGAGCCTCATATAAAAGAATAAGTCATCACTAGATCGTTGTGATATCCCTAAATCTATGGCGTTTTTAAGGAAATATGGGCGTAGTGCAGCACAAAGTGAGAGTACTACGGCAGCTATAGCAGCTATATATAATCTACTGCGATACGGTGTCGTAAAAGCGAGTAGACGTTTAAATAATTGCGTATCAAAAGCTTTTCCTTTAGTCTCTGCCATGATCTTTATAAATTGTTTCTGGGTATAAAATCTCTGTCAAGTATAAACCGCGTCCAGGAACTGATTTTCCTGCCTGTGATCTACTTTTACCAGTTATTACCTCGTGCATCCATGTAATGTCTCTCTTTCCTTCGCCTATTTCTAGTAAAGTACCTACAATGGCTCGTACCATATTACGTAAAAATCTATTTGCTGTAATATGAAAATGATACTCATCCTCGGTCTCTATCCACGTTGCACGTGTAATATCACAAAGATAGGTGTTCACGTCAGTATTTGATTTAGAAAAACACTCAAAATCACTATAGTCAAGCAGGATCGCTGCCGCCTTATTCATAGCTTCAATATGCACTTCATTCCGTACTGTTGGGGCGTGATCTGATGTAAATGGGTTTTTTTCTTTCCCTATGCGATACACATAAGACCTACTAGTGGCGTCAAAACGTGTATGTGCTTTGTCTGCCACTTGAAAAATGCGTTTAAAGGCTATATCTTTTGGTAAAAGACGATTGAATTTATGGGTAAGTTTTTCTATGCTTTCTTGAGTAGTAAACTGCTCGCCATCCCAATCAAAATGTGCATACATCTGTGTGGCATGCACACCAGCGTCAGTGCGTCCAGCACCCATGATTTGGACTGGTTTTCTCAAAATCATAGATAGTGCCTTCTCTATCGTTTCTTGCACGGTAACGGCATTAGGTTGACGCTGCCAGCCGTGGTAGTGTTTTCCAAAGTAAGAAAGCTCGATAAAATAACGCACTGTGTTGTATTTTTGTGGCAAATATACGCTTTCGCGAAAGCGCACTCAAATGAAAAAGATACTCCTATTAAGCGATACACATAGTTATATAGATGATCATATCTTGGGTCACGTAGACTGGGCAGATGAGGTCTGGCATGCAGGTGACATAGGTGACTTAAAAGTAACAGATGCTATAGCAAAACGGAAACCGCTACGAGCTGTTTTTGGAAATATAGATGATACAGAAGCACGACAAGAATTCCCTCTCAATAACAGATTTGTATGTGAAGGAGTAGATGTTTTGATTACTCACATAGGTGGATACCCTGGGAGATATTCTCCAGCTATTAAAGATGAGATTTATAGTAACCCGCCTAAGTTGTTTATTTGCGGCCATAGCCACATCTTAAAGGTTATGCCAGATAAAAAAAGAGGCCTCTTACATATGAATCCTGGAGCGATAGGTAAGCACGGTTTTCATAAAGTGCGCACCATGCTCAGATTTACGGTTCATTCAGGCAAGATTGAGAATCTTGAGGTGATTGAGGTAGCGCGGTAGTTGTCGTTATTAGCTATTGATAATCAGCTTGTAAGACTCATAAGTCAAGCTTTGCATTACTTGAAGCTGACAATGTGGAGGTTTGTAACATTTTCGCGCAAGCATATTTGCCTTCCCACTAGTAAATAGTATCTTTGCAGCTCATTAAAAATAAGGATAATGAAAGACGGAATTTACGCAAAGATACATACGCCTAAAGGCGAAATTATTTTAAAATTAGAGCACGAGAAGACGCCAGGAACGGTAGGAAACTTTGTAGCGCTAGCAGAAGGAAACCTTGAGAACTCTCAAAAGCCTCAAGGAACTCCATATTATGATGGTTTGAAATTTCACCGTGTAATTCCTGATTTCATGATTCAAGGTGGTTGCCCACTAGGAACAGGAACTGGTGATGGAGGATATAAATTTGATGATGAGATTCACCCAGACTTAAAGCACGATGCTCCAGGAATACTTTCTATGGCAAATGCAGGTCCTGGAACAAACGGAACTCAGTTTTTTATTACACACATCCCTACAGACTGGTTAGACGGTAAGCATACTGTTTTTGGGAACGTTGTAGAAGGACAAGAAGTTGTAAATGCAGTGGCTCAAGGTGATGAGATAACAAAAATCGAAATCATTAGAGTAGGAGCAGAGGCAGAAGCTTGGAATGCAGTTGAAGCTTTTAGAACTTTTGAAGGTTCAAGAACAAAACGTGTTGAAGAAGAAAAAGCTGCACAAGCTGCAGAAATTGAAGCGCTAGCAACTGGTTTTGAAACTACAGCTAGCGGTTTGCGTTACCAGATTATCCAAAAAGGTACTGGTGCAAAAGCAGAAAAAGGTAAAACAGTTTCTGTACACTACAAAGGAGCACTTCCTGATGGAACTGTGTTTGATAGTTCATTTAAAAGAAACCAACCTATTGACTTTCAATTAGGAGTAGGACAAGTAATTCCAGGATGGGATGAAGGTATTTCTTTATTAAACGTAGGAGATAAAGCACGCTTAGTAATCCCTTCAGACTTAGGGTACGGAAGCGCTGGTGCAGGTGGAGTAATACCTCCAAATGCAACATTAGTTTTTGACGTAGAGCTTGTTGCTGTAAAGTAATTAGTTTCTCATACATATTTTAAAAGGTCTGACTTGCGTCAGACCTTTTTTTATGGAATTGAGTCAGTAATGTGTTGTATCGCAAAGCTTTCCTATTTTTGATGATATGGAAACACTACAATATCCTATAGGAAAATTTCAAGCACCTGCGCAAATTAGTCAAGAGCATCTCACGGCGTGGATTGATATTTTAGAACAATTACCAGCTAGACTACGAGCACTTACAAAGGATTTAAGTGACCAGCAGCTAGATACTCCATACAGACCAGAAGGATGGACGGTAAGACAAGTGGTGCATCACCTAGCAGATAGTCATCATAATAGTTACATACGTTTTAAATGGGCACTTACAGAAGATAATCCTATGATTAAGGCGTATGATGAGAAGGCATGGACATTGCTGCCAGATGTAGAAGCATCACCTATAGAATGGTCATTGCGACATCTTGAGGTAGTCCATCATAAACTGGTGCAATTACTAAAAGTAATGACAGAAGCGCAGTATCAAAGAACCTTCACGCACCCAGACGGAAATAAAGTACTAACCTTAGAAGAAAACCTAGGACACTACGCATGGCATAGTAACCATCACTATGCGCATATAGAAAGCCTAATTAAAAGGGGCAATTGGTAGCGATATTTAGAACACATAAAAAAGTCCCACATAGAGAACTATGTGGGACTTTTCTTTGACAGCAATACTAGTTACAAGTAATTACCATTTTATGATGGAGCTGGCCCAAGTGAATCCACTACCAAAGGCAGCGAGTACAACAGTGTCACCTTCTTTAATTTTTCCATTTTCCCAGGCTTCGGTAAGAGCAATTGGGATAGAAGCTGCGGTTGTATTACCGTATTTCTGAATGTTGTTATATACTTTGTCATCGCTCAGCTTAAACTTTTTCTGCACAAATTG
Source organism: Dokdonia sp. 4H-3-7-5 (assembly GCF_000212355.1). Lineage (NCBI taxonomy): Bacteria > Pseudomonadati > Bacteroidota > Flavobacteriia > Flavobacteriales > Flavobacteriaceae > Dokdonia > Dokdonia sp. 4H-3-7-5. The sequence goes on along the minus strand of NC_015496.1, from coordinate 202,864 downwards.
TGAGATACGCAAGTTGGCTTGATGAGGGATAAGCATGTCAATATCTGACACCTCTAAGTTATTCTTTTGTAAACCTTCCATAATCACTTCAGAGAAGCGTACTACGGCGTTTTTAAATACAAATTGCCCGTTCATGTGTGGGTAATAAGGAATGTTCTCTTGCGGATTAGTTGCTATAAGTTCTGGAACCCATTGCTCTGTGCTTGGTCCTTTTAGAGAAAGCTCCAGTGCGTGCTCACCTTCACTATGTAAGTGAGAAGAAAGAATACCTTTACTGTTGTCCTCTTCGCGAGAAAGCACTGCCGCACCTGCACCGTCACCAAATATGACAGACACACTACGGCCTCGAGTAGTAAAATCTAATCCTCCACTATGATTTTCTGAACCTATAACAAGTACATTTTTATACATGCCTGATTTTATAAACTGATCTGCCGTTGCAAGGGCATATATAAACCCAGAACACTGGTTACGCACATCTAGTGCAGGTACGGTTTCCATACCCATCAAGTGTTGAACTTGCACACCACAACCAGGGAAGTAATAGTCTGGACTAAGCGTTGCAAAAACAATCATGTCAATGTCCTTGTTTGTCAAGCCTGCGCGTTCTATTGCGATTTCGGCAGCTTTTACTCCCATTTTGGCAGTAGAGTTGCCGTCACCCTTTTTTATATGTCTTCTTTCTTTTATACCTGTACGTTCTTGGATCCATTCATCATTAGTATCCATCAGTTTTGATAGATCATCATTTGTTACGACGTTTTCAGGAACGTATTTACCAAGACCGGTAATTTTAGAATTATACATAGTGTGTGATGTGTGTTTGAAAGAGTGTTTTGTGAGCAGATACGCTTTCGCGAAAGCGTACTAATCAATTTCTCGGGTGTAAAGATACTTTTTTACAAGGCGGAGATAAAGCGTAAATGTGTCAATTGCTATGCGTGCATAGTTTAATGACAGGAAGGCATAAAAAAGAGCGCCCGACTAAAAGCGCTCTTTTAAAAAACAACCTAACCAATAAAGTACCGTAAAGATCACGGTACACTTATTACCGTTTATGCTACAGAATCTGTAGCGATATAATTTTTAAAATTATTGACCTTAATTTGTGCCTTTAAGTCATGCATCAAATTATAAAGTCCAAAAAATGTTCTGTTTATATACAAGAAGTGCTTACTTCCTCTATTACCATTCATTTTGCGTATTTCTGTATCCTTACTGTACTTCTCACTTAGTACTGCTATTTGATCAAAGAAGGTACTGTCTCTAAAATCAAATTCTTCCTGTTGCATAGGTTGTGTAAACAAACTCAACATCTCGTGGAAGAGTGCCGAAAAGAATGTTACAGTATCTGCATCATCATCTTTTCTCAGTATTTCAAGCTGATATAGTTTCTCTTCAAAAACAGCAGGATTATTAATATTTGCAGGCTCTGCTAGTTCGAAATAAGGAATGTAAAAGTCTTCTGGAACGTGTTTTATACATCCAAAATCTATTGCAATAAGATTGTTTTCCTTATCTACCATGAAATTTCCAGGATGTGGATCCGCATGTATACGTTTTAGCACGTGCATTTGATACATGTAGAAATCCCATAATGCCTGTCCTAATTTATTGGCAGCTTCTTGATTAGTATTGTACGCTACAAATTCACTCAGGTGCTCACCATCCATCCAGTCCATAGTAAGGATGCGCTCGCTTGATAACTCTTCGTAATACTTAGGAAAGGTAAGATTAGGTATTGCTGCACAGTCTTCAGTCATGGCAATACTTTGAGCAAGCTCAAGATTGTAATCTGTTTCCTCAAGAAGCTTGTCTTCTATCTCTTTAAAGAACTTTTCTTTTCCTTCACCTTGAAGGTTAAACATTTTCTTTGCAATAGGCTTTACTAATGCCAGATCACTACTGATACTGTCTGCGACTCCTGGATATTGGATTTTCACAGCAAGTTTTTTCCCATTTAATGTCGCTTGGTGAACTTGGCCTATACTGGCCGCGTTCACACTTTGAGCCGCAAACGTATCAAATAGATCTTCTGGGTATTTACCTAAATATTTATTAAATGTCTTACGCACTAAGGGTGCAGAAAGCGGGGGGACTGAAAATTGTGATAGGGAGAATTTTTCTACATATGCTTTAGGCATAATATTTTTCTCCATGCTAAGCATTTGTGCCACCTTAAGTGCACTACCTTTTAAACTCTTTAATCCGTCATATATATCCTCAGCATTATCTTCATTAAGTTGATCCTTTGTTAAGGAAGGATTAACCACTTTCTTACCATAATATTTGGCATAATTTGCGCCCACTTTCACACCAGTGGTAACGAGCTTAGATGCTCGCTGGAGTTTGTTAGTAGGTATGTGGTCTATTGTTTTCATATATATAATCCCATGAGGGATGTGTATTAAAATTTATTGTTTGAGAACCTAATCTTTATGATTTTGAACCAAAGTTTTCTTTAAATAGAAACTTTCCAAAGTCAATAATGCTTTCTAGTGGAGTAGTTTCAAAAATGTCAAATATTGCACTTACAGATTTTTCAATAGCTACATCTGTCTTCTCAAATCCTCGTGAGTTATCGCTCATCCAATATTTCAATAAGAATAAAAATTGTACCCATGCTCCTTCACTAAATAAGCGAACAGGATTTTTTGTAATCTTGTAGTTTTTGTCGTCATTACCAGCTTCTATAAGATTTGATGCATATGAGGTTAGATGTCCTCTCAACTCCTTAAGCTGACTCATGTTCTTAAGCATATTTTTGTGCTTGTCTAGAGAAAATAACACATAACTTCTATTTGCTGTGAGCAATTCAAACATTGTAAAGAAGTATGAAAGCATCTTTTCTTTATTTGGATAGCTTTCATAATCAGCGTCCATATTAAGAACAGCTAAGGTGTTAGTATGAAAGGCATTCCAAATACCCGTTTTGAGGTTTTCAAAAGATCCAAAAAATTGATAGAATTCTGATTCTTCAACTTTTAGGTCCTTACAAAATTTATATATAGTTTTTGGCTCCTCTCCATGTTCTAATACATAATCCATGTATGCAGAAATTATCATGGTCGAAGTCACTGCTTTCTTTTTGGCTGTTGTTTTTTTAGTCGGTGTCTTTGTAGTTGCCATAGTACTTGTTGTTTGATGTAAAGATACATTATGTTTATCGTTATTGCGATTTGATTAAACAAAAGTTAAGTTAAAATTATTTCAAATTATATGAAACTCAATGGCTACAATAGAAATGCACATTTTTTGCTTTAGAAATATAGTAGAGTATTAAGAGTATGCTTTCGCGAAAGCGTAACAACATTATACATGCATCTGTCTTAAAATAACTAGCTGCATATGTCTAGCTGTGACACCTTGTCATACTTTCTCTAGTGGCATACTCCTTGTCTATTTGTGTTTGTTGAAAATTAATAACACTTAAATACATATATAATGAGTAAAATAATAGGAATTGACTTGGGTACTACCAACTCGTGCGTTGCTGTAATGGAAGGTAACGAACCAACGGTAATCCCTAATGCAGAAGGTAAGAGAACTACACCATCTGTAATCGCTTTTGTAGAAGGCGGTGAGATTAAGGTAGGAGACCCTGCAAAAAGACAGGCTGTAACAAACCCAACTAAAACGGTTGCTTCTATCAAACGTTTTATGGGAAATAAATTTAGCGGAAGTGCTAAAGAAGCAGATCGTAGTGCTTATAACGTCGTAAAAGGAGATAATGACACGCCTCGTGTTGATATTGACGGACGTTTATACACGCCACAAGAGCTTAGTGCAATGATTCTTCAAAAAATGAAGAAAACTGCCGAAGATTACTTAGGTCAAGATGTAACTCGTGCGGTAATTACTGTACCTGCTTATTTTAATGATAGTCAGCGTCAAGCTACTAAAGAAGCTGGAGAAATCGCAGGCCTTAAAGTAGAGCGTATCATTAACGAGCCTACTGCAGCGGCACTAGCTTACGGACTTGATAAGAAAGATACAGATCAAAAAATCGTTGTATTTGACTTTGGAGGAGGAACGCATGATGTTTCTATCCTTGAGTTAGGTGATGGAGTTTTTGAAGTTTTATCAACAGATGGTGATACACACTTAGGTGGAGATGACGTAGATCAAAAAATTATCGATTGGCTTGCAGATGAGTTTAAGGCTGAGGAAGACATGGACCTTCGTAAGGATCCTATGGCATTACAGAGACTTAAAGAAGCAGCTGAGAAAGCAAAAATTGAGCTTTCATCATCTACATCTACAGAGGTAAACTTACCTTATGTTACTGCAACAGCATCGGGACCTAAGCACTTAGTACGTACATTAAGTCGTGCAAAGTTTGAGGCACTTATAGATGACTTAGTAAAAAGAACAATTGAGCCATGTCAAACAGCACTTAAATCTGCTGGATTAAGTACTGGCGATATAGATGAAATCATATTGGTAGGAGGATCTACTCGTATTCCTGCAGTACAGGCAGCGGTAGAAAAATTCTTTGGCAAAGCACCATCAAAAGGAGTAAATCCTGATGAGGTTGTAGCTGTAGGAGCTGCTATCCAAGGAGGTGTACTTACTGGAGACGTAAAAGATGTGTTACTTCTTGATGTAACTCCACTTTCATTAGGTATTGAAACAATGGGTAATGTATTTACAAAGCTTATTGAGTCTAATACTACAATCCCTACTAAAAAGTCACAAGTATTCTCTACAGCGGCAGATAACCAACCAAGTGTTGATATCCACGTATTACAAGGTGAAAGACCAATGGCTGCAGATAACAATACAATAGGACGCTTCCAACTTACAGATATTCCACCAGCACAGCGTGGAGTACCTCAAATTGAAGTTGTTTTTGATATTGATGCAAATGGAATCATTAAAGTTTCTGCAATAGATAAGGCTACTGGAAAATCTCAAGATATTCGTATCGAGGCATCTTCTGGACTTTCTGAAGAAGAAATTGCAAAGATGAAAGCAGAGGCAGAAGCAAATGCAGAGTCTGATGCAAAAGCAAAAGAAACTGCAGACAAAATCAACGAAGCAGATGGTATGATTTTCCAAACGGAAAAGCAACTAACTGAATTTGGTGATAAATTATCTGATGATAAGAAGAAGCCTATCGAGGATGCACTTGCAGAATTGAAAGCAGCTTATGAAACGAAGTCTGTAGATGCTATTACTCCAGCGCTTGATAAAATCAACGAAGCTTGGAAAGTAGCCTCTGAAGAAATGTACAAAGCACAAGCAGAAGGAGCTGGACAACCAGGACCTGATGCACAAGCTGGAGGAGATGCAGGAGCAGATACCGCTAGTGATGTGGAAGACGTAGACTTCGAAGAAGTTAAGTAGCCTGTGCTGAGCGAAGTCGAAGTATAGATTTTGAGGAAGTGAAGTAATCATTTTCGCGAAACTGGAATTATTTGAGACGTATGATTTAATATCCCATACAACTTCAAATCAATAATAGAAAAGTCTCACAACGTATGTTGTGAGACTTTTTTTATGTCTTTTTATTTCCTGATTCCACAAAAAATATAGCATGGAAAATAGCTGATTCATATGTCGTTACAATTAGGGCTTGAATGGTGTTTTAGGTGTTCAGTAAATTCGTAAACTTCATGTTTTCAGTAAATTACTGTCAGTTTTTTCTATATTTAATTATGAATTTGAAAGCATTTTTATATTGTAACATACTGATAGTCAGCATTAGTGTAACGTTATAACGTTGTCAATGTGTATTTCATCGATATTAATTAACATAATATTAGGTTTGTATAAGCGGTCTGATTTATCTTCGTTGCACCTTAATCCAACTTAACTATGGGGAAATTATACCTTTTTCTTACTTTATTGTTATGCTCTACGGTAGCGGCTTTTAGTCAGTGTGCCGAGGTAGAGACATTTACTGTGTGCGACATGACGGTTGTAGACGGTAACGGTGATTCAATTCCAGATGGAATCATAAATCTCTATGAAGAATTTTCTGCAATTACCGGAACAACAATCACTCCTGCAGATGGGATGTGGTTTGATCCTAACTTTAATTTTGCACTTGATGTTGTGACTGGAGATCTGTATTTATGGGATCTTGGTAGCTCATCTGAAAATATTGCAGATTACCAATTTGAGTTTCTTAATGGAGCTACAGGATGTCCAGATGATGTACAGTTTTTATTCAATGTAGTTCTAGGACCTTACTCAGGAACCGCAGCAAGTACTACCGCAGGTGGAGTGAATCTTCAAGTGTGTCAAGGAGCTCCGCCTTTTGAGTGTGACAGTACTACAAATATTGATTTATTTCAAACTTTATTATCTAACCCTAGTCCGCATGGAAATGGAGAGTGGGTTTATGTAGGTTCAAGTCCTAATTACGTTGGAATCTCAGGAAATAGATTTCTTAACGTTAATATACCGTATCAAGCTGGTCCACCACTTGTAGACGAAGAGACTTTTGAGTTAGAATATCGTGTGCCTGGAATTACTCCTTGTTCAGCAGAAGAAATTACTTCTGTTTTGGTATCTGTTACTAAAGAGCCATTTGCAGGATTTGCAAATTCATTTGTGATATGTGAGACAGAGTTGTTAGCAGGTAACTTTGATATGGATATTAATTTACGTGATGATGAATATCTAGTAAATGAAAATATTGAAGGTATTTGGTTAACGGATTCTACAGGCCAAATATCTGGACCTGGTGATTCTATAATCAATCTTAGAGAAATTTATGACGACCTTGTAGCTACTACTCCAGAATTTGGATGTATAACTTATGACTTTACATATTTTGTAGAAAGTAGATCATCAATTTGTTCTGACCAACAAAGTACAATCAGATTTACATTTTATGAATATATACGACCTTTTGAACAAAATGATATTCCAGAATTATGTGTAGGAGATGAAACTCTGACGACGTTAAATTTATACGATTATATAGACTTTGCGCAAGAAGGAGCTACATTATTTGATTACCCAAACAATAGTTGTACAAATTGGAGGTTGGTCTCTGGGCCTTCTAACCTAGGACTTGTATCTAATTTAGATGAAATATGTTCGCTTGTAGGAGATGTTGATTATACGAGTGCCGGTACAATTGATGTATCAACACTTACAGACAATACTTCTGCAGGAACCTATGTGTTTGAATTCATTGTAAATGAAAGTTACCATTGTGGTCCAGGTATCACGCAAACATATATAGGTCCAGATGGCTGCGAAGTAGTCGTGTCTGGAGATCAGCCGTGTGAATCTCAATCTACACTAGTTACCTTAATAGTTAACCCAGCAAACTACGCAGGAGAAGACACTGCGGATCTTGAGGTTTGTGAAACAGAGAGTCCTCTAGTACTTACGGACTTATTAGAAGTAAATACTGATGAAGCTCCTATTTATGTAGGTGCAAACGGAGTATGGACTAATACTGCAAATGGAGACGTAGTTGATAATAATTTTGAAATACCTACTATTACAGACTCTCAATTATTCAACTTTGAATATAATACGGTAACAGAAAACGGATGTGAAGACAGTGCTACACTAAGCTTTACTGTATATGAGCAATACGATCCAGGAGAAAGTGGACCGCTCGCAGTTTGTAGTGATGCAGCTGAGGTTGACCTTTTTACTCTCTTAGGGGGAACTCCAGATACTAACGGTACTTGGTCTGGCCCTGATGGTTTTACAACTACAGATAATGTTGCTTTGTTTACACCAGGAACAAGTGTAGAAGGAGAGTATATCTATACCGTTCCGGCAAACGGAACCTGTGAAGAAGCGTCTGCAACGGTAGATGTGACTTTAGGAGATGCAATATATGCAGGGGAAGATACTACGGATGTTGAGTTATGTAATACAACGACAACTGTAGATTTAATTTCACTTCTAGAAGATAACGGCACAGATACTATAGATACTAATGGTGATTGGACTGATAGCTCTGGAGCGGTTATAGTAAATCCATTTACAATACCATCAATTACAGATTCTCAAACTTTTGAGTTTATTTATACTACTGGAGGTGGTGGTTGTGAAGATACAGCGACTTTATCTTTTACAGTTTTTGAGCAAGGTGATGCTGGTATAGATGCAGCTTATGAAACTTGTGAAGATGGAACCACTATAAATCTCTTTACATTATTAGGAGGTACACCAGATATAAATGGAACTTGGTCTGGCCCTAATGGATATACCACTACGGATAATGAAGCTAACTTTGACCCATCTGTAAATGCAGAAGGCGCTTATGTTTACACTATAGCCGCAAATGGTGCTTGTGAAGCGGTAACTGCTATGGTGACGGTTTCATTCTTTGCAACTAATTATGCTGGCGAAGATACTACGGGAGTGGAGCTTTGTGACAATAGTTTTACAAATCCTATTGATCTAATTTCATTACTAGAAACTAGCGGTACAGATACGATTTACGTTGGAACACAAGGAATTTGGACAGATACTGTCACCGGCGATGTAGTTAGTAACCCATTTACTGTCCCTGCTGTAGATGGGCAGCAAGTATTTAACTATACGTATACAACAACTACAGATGATGGCTGTGAAGATACAGCGACTTTATCTTTTACAGTTTTTGAGCAAGGTAATGCTGGAGAAGATGCAGCTTATGAAACCTGTGAAGATGGAACCTTTATAAATCTCTTTACATTATTAGTAGGTACACCAGATACTAATGGTACTTGGTCTGGTCCTAATGGATACACCACTATGGATAATGAAGCTAACTTTGACCCATCTGTAAATGCAGAAGGCGCATATGTCTATACGATAGCCGCAAATGGTGCATGTGAAGCGGTGACTGCTACGGTGACGGTTTCATTTTTTACAACTAATTATGCTGGTGAAAACACTTCGGGAGTGGAGCTTTGTGATGATAGTTTTACAAATCCTCTTGATTTAATTTCATTATTAGAAACTAACGGTACAGATGCAGTTTACGTTGGAGCACAAGGTGTTTGGACAGACACAGCTACTGGTGCGGTAATATCTAATCCGTTTACAGTTCCTGCGGTAGATGGGCAGCAAGTATTTGAATTTACGTATACAACAACTACAGATGATGGTTGTGGAGATGTAGCTACATTATCTTTTATTGTTTTTGAAAGTAGTAATGCTGGAACTGGAGGTACTTTTCAGGCTTGTGAGGATGGCGCTATTGTTGATTTATTTACAATTTTAGGAGGAAGTCCTGATAGTAATGGTAGCTGGTCTGGTCCAGAAGGATATGCTACAGCAGATAATAATGGTTCTATTGACCCAATGACTGCAGTGAGCGGTGACTACGTGTATAGTATTGCAGCAAACGGAGCATGTGATGCGGTGAGTGCAACGATATCAGTAAGTATTGTACCTGTCTCAAACGCAGGAGACGATATAGATACGTTTGTTTGTGCAGGAGATTACACAACTTCTTTATTTGGATTATTATCTAATGATGCTCAGCTTACAGGAGAGTTTATAAATATCGATACATCAGAAACTGTAGTAGATGGATTAATTGATGTGGGAGCCTTAGGTGAAGGTACTTTCTCATATCTATACATAGTTTTTACAGATGCTTGTGGTCAAAATGATGCAACTATTACATTTACTATTACACCGGTTATGGCGCCTACAGTAGTATTAAATGAGCCATTTATCTGTATTAATGATGGAGTTACCTTAGGGAATCTTGTTGTTAGTGTAGAAGACTTTGTTTGGTACGCTTCCGCGGAAGGTGGAGATCCATTACCATTATCTACTTTATTAGTAGATGAGACAACTTATTATGTGAGTGCGGTAGATGACAACGGATGTGAATCACCTAGAGTACCATATCTAGCAGATGTTTTACCACTAAGCGACGGAAGATGTCAGATTCAAATCTCTGATGGAGTGTCAGACAATGATGACGGTCAGAATGATTTCTTAGAATTAGGAACTTTACCAAATATCTTCCCGAATTTTGATATTCAAATTTTCAATAGATACGGAACTATCGTTTACAGAGGAAATAGAAATACTCCCCTTTTTGATGGAAGTTCTAATACAGGATCTGGATTAGGTGATCAACTACCTACAGGTGTATATTTTTACATCTTCTATCCTAATGATTTAAACTCAGAACCAATAGACGGATCATTTTACTTAAGTAGATAAAAAAACAACCTCAAGATGAAATTTAAAATATTCATACTAGCGGCATTTTGTAGTTTATCTACGTTTGCTCAACAAGAACCACAGTACACGCAGTATATGTACAATCAAGGTGTGGTAAATCCAGCCTATATGATTAATGAACCAGGACTTATAAGAGTAGGTAGTTTGTACCGCTCTCAATGGGTAGGTCTAGATGGTGCGCCAAAAACTGCAAATGTTTTTGCAAATATTCCCCTTAACGAGAGAGTAGAAATAGGCGTAAACTATGTAAATGATCAAATAGGAGACGTACTCACTACAAATAATTTTAATGTAAATTTTGCTTACAGAATTAATGTAGCAGAAAATACAAACCTATCTTTTGGATTAAAATTAGGCGTAGATAATCAGAGTCTTGATTTTACAGATCAAAATGTAGGAGGAGATTTAGCTTTTCAAAATGGGGAAACTACCTCACTAGATGTTGGTGTAGGAGCTTTTCTTTTTAAAGATAATTACTACATTGGGTTAAGTTCGCCAAGCGTGATACCGTACAAAATTGAAAATAATTTAGGCAATGGTGATTCCTCTATTCTATATAAGAAGGATCCTACTGCATATTTAATGGCAGGTTACGTGTATGATGTGAGTGATGTGCTTAAAATAAAGCCTTCTGCTGTTGCAAAATGGATAAGCGGGGCACCATTAACCTACGACCTTTCGCTAAATGCTTTGTATGACGAGAAATTTGAACTCGGTGTTTCATACAGACATCAAGATGCTATCGCAGCACTAGCAGGATTTAATATTACAAATGATTTAAAAATAGGATACAGTTATGACTTTAATGTGAGCGATCTTAATCGTTTTAACAATGGAAGTCACGAGGTAGTACTATTATACACATTTGATTTGCTAGGCGTACAAAAACGTTACATCTCACCAAGATTTTACTAAGATGAAAAATATATACACATTACTTATTATACTCTGTGTAAGTGCAGGTGCATTTGGGCAAGTACAAAAGGGAGATCGTTTTTTTAATAAGGGAGACTACGCTAGTGCTGCAAAGTATTATGAAGTGGCTTTAAGAAAAAATAACTCTAAAGAAATACTAGGGAAACTTATTGACGCTTACTATTTAGATCAAGATTATAGAAGCGCTTCTATATATCTTAATCAGCTAGTAGGACAGCGATTTAATGACGAGGATAGAACATATGATAATGAGTTTAATTTCAAAATGTTTCACGTACTTAATACTACTTTAGATTCTGATCAGGGTATTGACTACCTTGATATTTATTATAAAAACAAAGGTGAAGACTTTGATAAAGTCGCTGCTATTAAATTATTGGAAGATTTAATGAAGAAAAATCCAAAATTTGACGCTACCAAGAGTAATATAAGCTCAGAAGCAGACGACTTTGGACCCGTAAGAGTAGGAGATAGTGTTTTCTTTACATCAGATAGATTAAATGACGATGTACTTAGAACCTTATTTGCAAGGCGTTTTAAGACTACACAAAGACCATTCTTAGATATTTACGGAGTACGAGTAAATGACAAAAATGAACTCGCAGGTGAAGCTGTAAGACTTAAGCAAGGAGTAAACTCACCACTTCATGATGGTAATCTGTGTTTTAACACAGCAGGCGATGAGATGTACTTATCTCGTAGTGCTTATAAAAATGGAGATAGCGGGAAGATGTTTGATGAAGAACAAACTAATAGGGTTCATCTTTATAAAAGTGTTCGTATTGATGGAATATGGAGAGATGCAGAACGTCTGTCATTTGTAAATGAAAATTATTCTTACATGCATCCTACACTTACTAGAGATGGAAAGCGTTTGTACTTTGCCTCAGATATGGAAGGAGGTCTTGGCGGGTTTGATATCTACTATGTAACCGTACAGCTAGATGGGACGTATAGTACTCCGGTAAATTTAGGGCCTACAATTAATACTATTCATAGAGAGCAATTTCCATTTGTTTCGAACACAGGAGATTTATATTTTTCTACAGATGGACGTTTAGGTTTAGGTTTACTTGATATTTTTGTAGCACCACTCACAGTAAAAGGGTTCACAGAGCCTATTAACCTAGGAGCACCTATTAATTCTAAATATGATGATTTTAGTCTAAGTTACTATTCTGATAATAACGGATTGTATGCCACTAATCGTAATGGAACAGATGACGATATCTATAGCTTTGTACAAACTGGAGAAATCATAACTCGCGAGTTTAAAACGCAGTTTGAAATACGTGACGCAGATACTGATGAACTTATCTCAGATGCGGCAATAAAGATCCTAGGATATCAAGGGAAAGAAGTTTATGCAGACCGTAAAGAGGATGCTGCACCTTTCCAAGTACCACTTACTGTAGACGATTATACGTTTATAGCTTCTGGAGATAATCATGAAGAAGGACGTATGGATATTCAAATACGAGGTATACAGACAGCACCTTATGTAATCAAAGTAAAGAGGATATTTACAGACAGTGAGCTTGCTCTTATGAAAGAGAAAAATCTTTCTAAAGACCTTAAAGAGAAAGATCCAAGTCGTTTTGAGTTGCTTACAGATGTAAATGCACCACAGGTTGTGGAGAAGGAAGGTAAGCTATTTATGGATGTAGCTCCTATTTATTTTGATTTTGATTTACATGTGGTGCGTGAAGATTCGCAAGCTGTACTTGATAGACTGGCTGCTAAGCTTACCAAATACAAGCGCATTAAAATAAAAATAAGCTCTCACACAGATAGTCGTGGTCCAGCCGCATATAATATGCCGCTATCAGAAAAAAGAGCAAAAAGTACCTTTGACTACCTAGTTAGTAAAGGAATCGATGCTTCAAGAATACAATATCAAGGATATGGCGATACAAAGCCTGTGATTAACTGTCCTGTAGGTAAGTGTACAGAAGATGATCATCAGCTTAACAGACGTAGTGAATTTGAAATCACTGGTTATTAATAAGCATTTCATTAAATAACAAAATCGGCAATTCAATGAGTTGCCGATTTTTTTGTTTTACGCTTTCGCGAAAGCGTAACCTACACCATTAATTTACTCTTCCAGTGCAGTTAATATCTTCGGGAAGAATGCTGTGTGAACCTCATGAATACCAGAAAATACAACAACTTCAAGACGATTTCCAAAAAGAGCAGAACCGTTGAGATGTTGTTCTGTAACACGAGCTTCTGTGATATATTCGTCTTTATCTCCATAAATATATGTGACTGGAGTGGTGTTAGAAAGATGCTCAAAATCCGTCGGATTCAACTCAGCTGGTATTGCGCCAGAATGTAACAGAAGATAGGAGCAATCTATTTTTCTAGAAGCAATCCATCTGGTGACGATAGATACACCTTGAGAATACCCCATCATGATCACGTTTACGGCACTTTTGTCGATAGTTGCTAGTTCCATATCCCATAGCTCATCAAGGTAGTTAAAAACATTGTTCTTCTCTGTTTCTGTGTTTTCTTTAGTAAGCCAGCTAGCACCTACATATTTAAAACGTTTGTCTTGGTAATATTTACTAGGTGCTTGTGGGGCTATGATGTAATTCTCTTCTGGTGGAAGCTCCTTGAAGTAATTGATAAAATATCTTGACAAGTAACCCATGCCGTGAAAAACGAACCAAACATTCTTAGTTTTTTCTGATAGCTCGTTAAGGGTGGAGTATGTATTAGTATGTGTGTAGGGTATATTTTTTTCTATCATAAATAGTGTAAAATTTTATAGGATATATGTTTCAAGGTAATCTCGCAATATTGCATAAAAAAACCACTCATGGAGTGGTTTTTAAATAGAATAAGATCACCTATATGTTAATTCCTACAGGTAGTAATTTTTTGTATTTACGTCTGTTAGAACGCATGAATTTTGCAATTTCAGGACTCGTAGGTACGAGGCTTATTTCTCTCTCTGCAACTTCATTAAATACTGCTATAATAAATTCATTCATGTGCTCCTCTGTGCCTTCTGGCATGAAGATTTTTGTCAGGAAGATTTTACGCTCTTGTAACGAGTATTCCATTTTTGCCATTTTCCCTGCAAATGTTGCTTCAAACTGTCTTTGGAACTCATTATCTGTCAATTCAACTGCTGTCGTCGCTTCCATAAATTTTGAAAAATATTTAAAGTATTTGTAAAATTATTAACGGGGTTATTAGAAATCTCTCCTTAATTTTGACCCCTAAGAGGCAAGAAATAATAAGATAATCAAATCTTAATAATTTCTTTTTGAGAAAGTCTTGCAAATGTATAAAAAATTCCCGAAATAGAGCGCTTCTCTTATGTTAAACCCTTACTTATAAGTTAGATGACGCACGTGTATTTAATGCCAGGTATGGCGGCCAATCCTTCTATTTTTGAGAATATAAAGTTACCCGAGGATTCTTATCAAATTCATTTGCTAGAATGGTTCATTCCAGAGGTAAATGAGTCACTACAAGACTATGCCTTGAGAATGACAACTCATATTAAGCATGACAATGTCGTATTGCTAGGCGTTAGTTTTGGCGGGATACTCGTACAAGAAATGGCAAAGCACATCGAAGTGGCAAAGCTTATTATTGTAAGTAGTGTTAAAACTAAGCATGAGTTACCACGTAGAATGAAGCTTTCGCGAAAGCTAAAGTTATACAACATATTGCCTACGAGATTAGTAGAAGATATAGATACACTAGCAAAATATGCCTTTGGCGAGACCATAAAAAATAGAGTGGCACTATATAAAAAGTACCTATCTATGAATGATAGAAGATACTTGAGTTGGGCAGTAAAAGAAATGGTCTGTTGGGATCAAGAAATTGCGCCGCCAGGAATTATTCACATACACGGAAGTGCAGATAAGGTCTTCCCAGTGAAGTATATAGATAACTGTATTAATATAGAAGGAGGGACTCACATTATGGTGATAACTCGAGCAAAATGGTTTAATAAAAACTTAATCGAACTGATTGAAAATGATTACATTGATTTAAAATAGAAAAGATGATGATAATGATAAAGAAAGTTGTTGCAGGTATTGCAGTAGTAGCTATTGCAGGCCTAGTTATAAACTCTGCACAAGCACCACAAGAAGAAGTGGTAGAAGAAAAAGGAGAGGTGCAGAATGAAAAAATGACATCAAAGAAGTTACTTAATGACTATAACGTGTATGCGATCCCAATGCCAGATGGATTAAACTTTGCAGGAGAGGCAGTTCCTGTAGAAAATCCTGACATTAGAGAACGTATGGATCGTGAGCTTTTGGTTAATACTTACTGGCAGTCTAACGCGCTGCTCATTTTTAAAAGAGCAAATAAGTATTTTCCAACGATAGAAAAGATTCTAGCAGAGGAAGGTGTGCCAGATGATCTTAAATATCTAGCAGTAATTGAAAGCGGACTAACACAAGCAGTTTCTCCTGCTAGAGCCACTGGTTTCTGGCAAATTCTCAAAGAAACTGGAAGAGAATACGGTCTAGAGGTAAATGATAATGTGGATGAAAGATATCATGTGGAGAAGTCTACACGTGCTGCTTGTAAATATTTAAAGCAGTCTAAGGAGAAGTTTGGCAATTGGACGGCTGCAGCAGCAGCTTATAATGCTGGTAATTACGGTGTTTCTCGTCGTTTTGAAGAACAAAATGTACAAGATTACTACGATTTGCTTTTAGGAGAAGAAACGGGGCGTTACGTATTTAGAATTATTGCACTTAAGGAGATTTTAAGCAATCCAAAGAAGTATGGTTTCAACTTTAGAGCAGAGGATTTATATGCAGAGGTGCCTACTTATAAAGTGGAGGTCGATACAGCAGTGACAGATTTCGTAAAATTTGCAGAGCGCTTTGACATTAACTATAAGCTTCTTAAACTTCACAATCCTTGGTTGCGTGAGACTAAACTCAATAATAGTTCAAGAAAGAAATATTATATAGAGATACCAGAAAAAGGTACATACACGCTAGGTAGATAATACAGATAACTAGTTAATTATTTAATAGGCTTCTCATTTTGTAAAATGAGAAGCCTATTTTTATTTATAAGACTCGCTAATATGGTATTTTTATTGAATCAAAATTTAATGTAATGAATGCATCAGTTATTATAGCGCTTATAGCCATAGGTCTTATTGCCGGAGTCTTGAGTGGTATTATGGGAGTAGGTGGAGGTGTTATTATGATACCTCTTATGATTATGTTACTGCACTTTAATCAACATGAAGCTCAAGGTACAAGTCTTGCTGTGCTTGCAGTTCCAGTAACATTTCTTGCTGCTTATAATTACTATAACGAAGGCTATGTAAACTGGAAATATGCTGCGGTTATCGCTGTGTTTTTTGTGGTAGGCGGGTTTCTAGGATCAAAACTAGCTGTAAATCTTGATCAAAAAACGCTTAAAAGAATCTTTGGAGCGGTGCTTCTCGTCCTTTCTATTAAAATGCTGTGGGGTAAATAACTATTAATTGATAACTATAGGGTCATCACTTAACAGTTGCTGATTATACAGTAGCTCTGTGAGCATCCCTTTGTATAGTTTAAAATTATTTGTAGTAGATAATGCCTCATCTTGAGACAGCTTGTTAGATAGACGTCTTTTTATATCTATAATTTCCTTATCAGAAGTAATGGTATAAGCAAGAGGAAGTCCTAAAGAGTGTTTGAGATTCTTGATAACTAAAGAGTAATTATTATCAGAATCATCAACATAAAGTATATCTATATTGCGATCGTAGTCTTTACTTAATTTTTTTACTTGCTTAACATCTCCCCAAAATAAAAGGACAATCGCTACGTCATCACCATAATGATTTGCTAGCTCGTTAAGAGCTGCTTGTTCTCCTTTGCTACTTATTCTCCAGCTAGAGTAGGTGAGTAGCATTACAGGTTTGTTATAATCTGCTAATGATTTACTTTTCTTTGAGGTTGTTTTAACCTTAAAATTATTCATTAAGGATCCCACAAGTTTATCCTCTACAAGATCATCAAAAAGCACTTTGACTTTGTCTTGTTCAAGATTCCTAATAGCTTCTTCTGCTTGTAATAAATATGAAGGAAGGTGAGCATCTAGTGCCTCAGAAAAGAACATCTGAGAGTTCTGTGCTGTTAGGTTAGTTATTGCTATAAATACGAGTAAAAGTAAAAATTTTCTCATAGTCTAATGATTTGGGACTATAAAGATAGGAGGGTAAAAAGGCGTATAAAAATTTTTTCGCCAACTGACTTATAAATTGGGTCAAAACGCAATATTCTGTACTATATTGGTTCTTTTAGATGTATAAAAACCTGATATTTAGCTCTTTTTGTAAGAATATCATATTCTATTTGATTTTCCCTCAGAGGATTTCACTTCAAAAATTGCATGTTAATTGCCGTCTTTTTTAACGGGTTTTAATAATCTTGGTGTGGTTTTTAGGGTTGGACTCTGCGCCCGTTGTGTAGAGGTATTTTGGTTGCGCTCAATTAGTGCGTCTTTTTCAATTTTACTCTTTTCATCTAGATTTTCTTGGCCGTATTTTGGCTTATTTTCTTCTCTATTTTCTAGAGTACCTTCTTTAATGTCTGAGCTTGTAGATAGAGGTTTAATTGTAGAGTCATCACTAGTTGAAAAGAAACCTTCATCTATTTCAGGAAGAGGAATACCTTGAATTTTAGTAAGTACAAAAGGCGATTCTCCTCTAAAAATATCTTCCTTACTTAGTAGCTCTTCATCACCTCTCCAGTTAAATCCTTCAAAGGTTTGTGGTTCATTCTTAAATTGTGACTCAGGAAAAATGGTTCCTCCAGGACTTTTAAGTTTATTAATCTCGTCTATCGTATTTTCAAAAAATGTAATTTCTATACGAGCAGAGGTTCCTCTATCTATACCGGTGAGGTCACCGTTTTCTTCACGCATATACATTATGGTCTCTGCGTTGTTTATAATGTCTACTTGCTTGAGCTGATTCTCATCATCAAAAAAGCCATACAGTTTTTGTCCTTTGACTTGGTTAAATCCAGAGATTGTGTCTTTCTGAGCGATAAACGCATTATCAAAAACCTTAAGCGAGTCTACTTTTTCAGTTTCTAGATTATTGAGAAGGTGAATGCTATCTCCAGTGATTTGGCTCTTCTCACTCCATAATATAGGCTTTCCTATCATTTGGGTGAGTCCTGTGCGCTGGTTACTGTGTAGGGAGTCGCTCTTTCCACTCATGTTACTCTTATAAAGTTTTACGTTCTTAAAAGCTCGGATAATTCGGTTCTCTGGCTTTCCTGTAAGTAGGAGTCTATCTCCATGCACATAAACAGAGTCATTGTCTTCTACTGTGATAGCAACGGCTCGTTGTGTGATTAAAACGGAATCCTTTGCTCTGTACACCTCTGCATAGTGTCCTTTTATAAGACTTCTATTTAGGGTATCAAGTACTTTGATGTTGTTTGTGGCACTTGCAAAATTTCTAGCACGGTCAAAATAGAGGCTATCTCCATATACCTGCCTATTGTCGTAATCTATTCTCGAGTTTTTTACAAAATAACCATAGTCATTTGCGGTGTCATAAAAACCACGTTCGCAGTATACCTTAGATGTCGAGCTCGTGATTGTAGTAGGTCCATATAAGTAAGCATGTTCTGGGACGCTGTAAAAATCTAGTTGCTCACTATTAATTACATACTCTGTATTTGTAACTACAACATCATTGATGAAAGAAATTTTATCCTGCTCGATATAGTAGCGACCTACGCGACTCGTTATTTTGCTATTGGGTGAAGTGACAACTCCTCCCGTGCGATAATATGCTTGCTGGCTTATGCGGTTAAAGTACATGGTGTCTGTAGTCACTGTCGTAGTATCTTTTTTTAAGAAGACATCACCTGCGGCATAAGCAAACTTCGTATCACCATTATATTCTATATATCTACCGCGCATCGATATAGAGTCACCTTGTTTTAAGCGTACGTTTCTGTATGCTTTTACAAAGTTCTCATCTTTGTAATAGAACGCAAGATCGCACCACATTTCGGCGCCTTCGTGTTGTATGTATACTTGCTTATTTGATTTCTGAAAAATAATTGCGCCAGGAAATTCTTCTTCATTGATGCGTTCAATGTCAGATTCTATGAGGATTTCTTTAGGTTGGTTTTGTTGTGCTTTCGCGAAAGCAGAACATAAAAACATCCCAGTAAGTAAAATGTAAAAGTAATTTTTCATCAGTGTCAAAAATAATCAAATTGCCTCCCGAAATCGATAACAGTTTATCAAAAAGCAGTTAATACTGCCTTGTCTCTACGTTGGGTATTCTTTTAACGCCGTTTGCTTAAAATAAGTGTATATAAAAAGCCTCCAGATTGATATCTGAAGGCTTTCTTATAATTTAAATTTCAATACGCTTATCTAAGTATCGTTTGTGTACGATCTGGTCCTACAGATACAATCTTAATAGGAGTTTCAAGTTCTTTCTCAAGATAATCTATATAGTCATTAAGGGCCTTAGGAAGTTGATCTGCAGTAGTCATACCTGTTAGATCTTCAGACCATCCAGCCATTTCTTTATAAACTACTTCAACGTTTTCTGGCTCAATATTATAAGGAAGGTGCTCGATAGTCTCTCCTTTATATTTATATGCAGTACATACTTTCAAGGTTTTAAAACCAGAAAGTACATCACCTTTCATCATCATAAGTTGAGTGACTCCGTTTACACGTACGGCATATTTAAGAGCTACAAGATCTAACCATCCACAACGACGTGCACGGCCAGTAGTAGCGCCAAATTCATTACCTACGCGTCCCATAGTCTCACCATCTTCGTCAAAAAGCTCTGTAGGGAATGGTCCAGAACCTACACGAGTTGTATATGCTTTGAAGATTCCAAATACTTCGCCTATTTGATTAGGAGCAACACCAAGACCTGTACAAGCTCCTGCTGCTGTCGTGTTTGAAGAAGTCACATAAGGATAAGTACCAAAGTCAATATCAAGTAGTGACCCTTGAGCACCCTCTGCAAGTATAGACTTTCCAGATTTTTGTGCTTGGTATAAATACTCTTCTGAGTCTATAAACTTGAGCGTCTTAAGTGTTTTTATAGCAGCAAAGAATTCTGTTTCTAGTTCGTCTAGATCGTAATCAATCTTTGCATCATAAAAATCAATCATTGAGATATGCTTATCTCTCAATGTAGCATAGCGCTCTTTCCAGTCTGCAAGTTCTAGGTCTCCTACACGTATACCGTTACGGCCTGTTTTATCCATATAAGTAGGACCTATTCCTTTAAGAGTAGAACCTATTTTTGCCTTTCCTTTTGAAGCTTCAGAAGCTGCATCTAGTAAGCGGTGTGTAGGAAGTATAAGGTGTGCTTTACGTGAGATCACCATTTTTGCTTTATAATCTAGTCCTTCAAACTTATCAAGATTTTGAAGTTCTTTCTTAAAAATCACAGGATCTATCACAACGCCATTACCTATGACATTCATAGCATTGTCATGAAAAATTCCAGAAGGAATCGTATGTAATACGTGCTTTATACCGTCAAATTCAAGAGTATGACCTGCATTAGGTCCTCCTTGAAAACGTGCAATAATATCGTAGTCCTTCGTAAGAACGTCTACAATTTTTCCTTTTCCTTCGTCGCCCCATTGGAGGCCCAGTAGTAAGTCTACAGCCATTGTTATGTTAATTAGTCGTGTTTTTCTTTCCGTAAAAATAGAGTGAATGCTTGTCTATTGTGATATCAAAAACCTCTTCAATGGTTTTCTTTATAGACTGTATACGAGGATCGCAAAATTCTATAACTTCTCCTGTATCTGTAAGTATAACGTGATCATGTTGTTTATCAAAGTATGACTTTTCATACTGAGCTTGATTATTGCCAAACTGGTGTTTGCGCACGAGCCCACATTCTAGTAAGAGCTCTATGGTGTTGTATAGTGTCGCACGGCTCACCCTGTAGTTTTTATTTTTCATGCTAATGTAGAGAGCTTCTATATCAAAGTGCTCTTCATTGCTATATATCTCCTGCAAGATGGCAAAACGTTCAGGTGTTTTGCGGTGGCCTTTTTCTTCTAGATAGGCAGTAAAAACGCCTTTTACAACGTCTTGATCCTTATTTATGGTAGCTTTTAGTGGCATCGTTTTTAGTAAAGGACGAATTTACGGATTTATACTCGAGTCACTTGGTCGATACCGTCTATTTTTTTAAGATTTTCTATCAGGGTTTTCAACAATTCATTGTTTCTCACTAGTACCGTTATTTTTCCTTTAAAAACACCTCCTTGCGTAGTGAAATTTATACCCTTTATTTCTACATGCTGGTGTTTTGAAATCTCTGCGGTTACGGTATTTACAAGTCCTAAATTATCAATACCTGTAAGTATAATGTCTGTTTGATAACCAGTGTCTGACGAGTCTACCCACTTTGCTTTTATAATTCTATAGGCATAGTTGCTTCGCATAGATATTGCATTAGGGCAATTATTTTTATGGACTTTAATGCCATCTTTTATTGTTGTAAATCCAAAAACTGGATCACCAGGAATAGGACTACAACACTTTGCAAATGAGTAATCAAGTTTTTGATCTTCTGGTCCAAAAACTAATGAGTCATAATTGTTAGTAATTTCATCTTTATTTACATCTGGAGGACTGTTAGGCTTACGTATTTTACTTTTTATAAATGACATTAAAGCGTTGCTACGCTGCGCAGCAAACTCTTTAATCATTTTATTATCTATTGTTCCATTACCTATACGATAAAACAAATCTAGACTAGTGTTTAGCTTGAAGTAAGAAACTAATTCATTAATAGTTTTCTCGTTAAGAGGTATTTTTTGAGATTTAAGTTTACGATGTAAGATAGCTTTACCATCATCTGCAAGTTCTTTCTTTTCATCTTTGAGGGATGATTTTATTTTAGCACGCGCCCTTGCTGTGGTAGCATAATCAAGCCAGTTATTTGTAGGGTGAGCAGATTCTGATGTGATGATTTCTACTTGGTCACCACTTTTGAGTTCATGACTTAACGGCACCAACCTTCCATTTACTCTTGATCCGCGAGTGTGAAGCCCTACTTCTGTGTGTACACTAAAGGCAAAATCAAGCGGAGTTGCGCCTTTAGGTAGAGATTTAAGCTCACCTTGAGGTGTAAATACAAAGATTTCCTTGTTGTATAGATTGAGTTTGAAGTTTTCAACAAAGTCCACTGCATTTTGATCAGGATTTTCTAGCGCTTCTTGAAGTTTATTAATCCAGTCGTCTAGTGTAGAATCTCCATCGTTCCCTTGTTTATACTTAAAGTGAGCTGCATATCCTTTCTCTGCTATTTCATTCATTCGTTCAGAACGAATTTGTACTTCTACCCATCGTCCTTTAAGGCCCATTACGGTAATGTGCAATGCTTCATAACCCGTCGTTTTAGGAGAAGAAATCCAGTCTCGCAAACGAGTAGGGTTAGGTCTAAAGTGATCTGTAACGATAGAATATATTTTCCAGGCTAAGAATTTTTCATTTGCCTTATCACTCTTATAGATGATGCGTATTGCAAACTTGTCATACACCTCTTCAAAAGTGACACCCTGGGCAAGAATTTTACGCCTTATACTATATATTGATTTTGGCCGCCCTTTTATCTCATAATTAAGTCCCTCTTCATCTAGAGAGTCTTCTATAACTTTTTTAAAGTCCTTAATGTAATCATCTTGTTGTGCTTTACTCTCTGTAATTTTGCTAGAAAGGTCTTTGTAAACTTCTGGTTCTGTATATTTTAGACTTAAGTCTTCAAGCTCAGTTTTTATATTGTAAAGTCCCATTCTATGAGCGAGTGGTGCATAGATGTACAAAGTCTCACTTGCAATTTTTGATTGCTTATCTGGACGCATGGAATCCATGGTCTGCATATTGTGAAGGCGGTCTGCTATTTTAATAATAATAACTCTAGGGTCGTCATTAATAGTAAGTAGCATTTTTCTAAAATTCTCTGCTTGTAAAGACACATCTCTGTCCTTTTTTAAACTAGATATTTTAGTTAGTCCATTTACAATACGAGCGACAGTCTCGCCAAACATTTGTTCAAGGTCAGATAGGGTATACTCAGTATCTTCTACTACATCATGTAATAATGCGCTGGCTATAGATGTGGCATCAAGGCCTATCTCGCTTGCAACAATTTGTGCCACTGCAACTGGATGAAAAATGTATGCCTCACCAGACTTTCGGCGTTGTGATTTGTGAGCATCAACAGCAACATCAAATGCTTTACGAATCATTTTTTTATCATCCTCTGATAAGGTTTGATAGCTTATGCGCAACAGTTTTTTATACTGTCTCGTCAGCTCCTTATTCTCTGCCTCTATAAATTCTGTCGTTAATTCCATATGATATCTTAAATGTACCATTTTCTCATAAATGAACAACATATTATAACGACATCTTGTGAGGATTTATGTAACGATGTCTTTTTAAGATATATGGGTTCATTTATTAATAACGCTTTCGCGAAAGCGCACTACTCATTACGACCATCAGTACTTATTTATTCCCATTACACATGAGTGTTAATTCTTATCTTCGCCCTAAAAGTAGAATTTATGAGCATTTTTTATATCCTAGTGGGTTTGGTATTGCTAGTAGTAGGAGGGGAGTTTTTAGTAAGGGCATCTGTAGGATTGTCATTTAAACTCAACCTTTCTAAAATGGTAATAGGTCTCACAGTTGTGTCATTTGCAACCTCTGCTCCAGAGTTGTTAGTGAGTGTTCAAGCTGCTTTAGACGGTAGTTCTGATATTGCATTAGGTAATGTCATAGGGTCTAATATTGCAAACATAGGTCTCGTTTTAGGTATCACTGCAGTAATTTCTGCACTTGCGATAGATCGTGATTTTTACCGTTTTAACTGGCCGGTGATGATGTTCTTTTCTGTAGCCTTGTTTTTCTTACTCTCAAATGATGGAAAACTCACCGCTACCGAAGGTGGAGGACTACTTGCAGCACTTGGTGTTTATTTATATTTCTTATTGCGCAGAGCTAGAAAAAGTGCAGCGCTAGAAGAAAGTGATGGTGTAGATGAGGGATTAGGTCAAGCATCTTATTTTAAAATAATCCTCTGGCTTCTCATAGGTGGAGCAGCATTGTACTTTGGTTCTGAGTGGTTAGTTTCTGGAGCAAAGGAGCTTGCAACAGCCGTTGGTATAAGTGAGTATGCTATTTCTGTAACTGTTATCGCAATAGGAACTAGTGTTCCAGAACTTGCGGCATCTGTTATTGCGGCTTTAAAGAAAGAAAAAGCTATTTCCTTAGGAAACTTAATAGGTTCTAATATTTTTAATATTGCCTCAGTATTAGGGATAACATCACTTATTAAGGACATTAATGTGGTAGATGATGCTATTTTGGGCACTAATATTTACTGGATGATAGGCTTTGCAGCAATCTTATTACCACTTGCTTTTATACCTACAAAACTACAGATAGGGAGAATTAAAGGGTTGGTTCTTGTAGGAGCTTACATATTATTTATAGCACTCGCATTTGCGGCCTAACGTAAACTGGTTGCTCGTAAAATTTACAATCGTATTAAGTATGTCAATATGTTGATTATATAATGCTCTTAGTGTCTTCAAAGTACGCTTTCGCGAAAGCGTAACAAAAAAAATGCTCAACCTAAGTTGAGCATTTTTTACATTTATATAAATCAGAATTAAACCTTTGCAGTTTTTACAGTCTCGATAATACGACCTGCTACTCTGTATGGATCTGCGTTTGAAGCTGGACGACGATCTTCTAGCCATCCTTTCCATCCTTGCTCTACAGTAATAATAGGAATACGTAATGATGCTCCACGATCTGATACTCCATAAGAGAAATCTGTAATAGAAGCGGTCTCGTGATCACCTGTAAGGCGCTCTTCATTGTGAGCTCCGTATGCTTTTATGTGTTCTTTAGTTACTGGGCGGAAAGCCTCACAGATAGTGTTGTAAGTTTCCTCAGATCCACAAGTTCTCAAGGTTGTGTTTGAGAAGTTTGCATGCATACCAGATCCATTCCAATCTCCTTTTACTGGTTTAGGGTGATACTCAATGTACCATCCATACTGTTCAGTAAGACGGTCTAGAAGGTAGCGAGATACCCATATTTCATCTCCTGCTTTTTTTGCTCCTTTTGCAAATAATTGGTATTCCCACTGTCCAGAAGCAACCTCTTGGTTTATTCCTTCAAAGTTAAGACCAGCCTCGATACAAAGATCTGCGTGCTCTTCTACAAAATCACGACCATGTGTATGACGACCTCCTACAGAACAGTAGTACATTCCTTGTGGTCCAGGGTATCCACCTATTGGGAAGCCTAAAGGTAGTTGAGTTTCTCTATCCATGATAAAATATTCTTGTTCAAAACCGAACCAGAAATCATTATCATCGTCATCTATTTTTGCTCTGTGGTTTGATGCATGTGGCGTACCATCTGCACTCAGCACTTCTGTCATTACTAAAAATCCATCAGTACGTTGTGGATCTGGGTAGATAGCTACTGGTTTTAGAAGGCAATCTGAAGCTCCTCCAGATGCTTGCTTAGTAGAAGACCCATCAAAAGACCATATTGGACAGTCTTCTAATTTTCCGCTAAAGTCGTTTACAACTTTAGTCTTGCTTCTCATATTTTGTGTGGGTGTGTACCCGTCTAACCAAATGTATTCTAGTTTTGACTTACTCATAATAGCATTTAATGTTTTAGTTAACGAAGGCAAATATAAAATAATTTTAAAAGGCAATCAGTATTTTAGGGCTTAGTTATTAAAAAATATTGATTTTTATAAACAACCCCTTAAAATTTAGGGGGTCTGTAATATTTGGCTATAATTTTTATATTTCCCTTATATTTGTGCCCTAGTTTAGGGGTGTTATTAGGTTTTTAGCAACGGCTATTATTAAACATCTCGTAAAATATTTATAATCATTGCGTTATGATAATTTTTCTTTAGTAGAAAATATTGTAACTATAATAATGTAAGATCAATTATGTCAAAAATCCGTTTTAAGGCCTTGCATGATGTGCAACACAGGCCAGCAGTAAGTTTTGAAGCTTTAGGAAGGCCATCTTCATTATTTAAGTCTAACGTTTTTGGAGAGCAAGCTATGCGTCAGTTTCTTTCTAAATCTACCATAGACAGTGTGCAGACAGCGATACGAAAAGGAGATAATATAGATCGCATCACCGCAGATGCCATTGCTACAGGAATGAAATCTTGGGCACTTGATAAAGGAGCTACTCATTACACGCATTGGTTTCAACCGCTCACAGGTGCCACGGCAGAGAAGCATGATGCTTTTTTTGAAATTACAACAGATGGTCATGTTATTGATAAATTTGACGGTGGGCAGCTAGCACAGCAAGAGCCAGATGCAAGTAGTTTTCCTAATGGAGGAATACGCAACACTTTTGAAGCAAGAGGATATACCGCTTGGGATCCTACTTCACCAGCATTTATATATGACAATACCTTGTGTATTCCAACGGTTTTTGTTGCATACACGGGAGAAGCACTTGATTATAAGACACCTTTATTAAAAGCTCTTAACACGATTGATCAAGCTGCTACGGCAGTCGCTCAATATTTTAATAAAAATGTAAATAAAGTAACAGCGACCTTAGGTTGGGAGCAGGAGTTTTTTCTTATAGATGCATCACTAGCAGCTGCGAGACCAGACTTAATGCTTACAGGAAGAACGCTTTTAGGCCATGCGGCTGCCAAAGGACAGCAACTCGATGATCATTACTTTGGATCTATTCCTATCCGTGTGCTGGCATATTTAAAGGAGTTAGAGCAAGAATGCTTGTTACTTGGTATTCCTTTAAAGACAAGGCATAATGAAGTTGCTCCTAATCAATTTGAGATGGCTCCTATTTTTGAAGAAGCAAATCTAGCGGTAGATCATAATGCATTACTCATGGATGTGATGCAGAAAGTAGCGCAACGTCATCACTTTAAGGTACTCTTTCATGAGAAACCATTTGAGAATATAAATGGTAGCGGGAAACATAATAACTGGTCACTAGCTACAGATACTGGAGTAAACCTACTAAGCCCAGGAAGTACTCCAATGAAAAATTTACAATTTCTCACCTTCTTTGTAAATACTATTAAAGCGGTTCATGAGCATGAAGCTTTGCTTAGAGCTTCTATTGCTAGTGCGGGTAATGATTATCGTCTAGGTGCAAATGAAGCACCACCAGCCATTATATCTGTATTTATAGGTTCGCAACTCACACAAGTGTTAGATGAGTTAGAAAAAGTAACAGATGGGAAATTATCTCCACAAGAAAAAACAGATTTAAAACTTAATGTAATAGGTAAGATTCCAGAGATTTTACTTGATAATACAGATCGCAATCGTACCTCACCTTTTGCGTTTACAGGTAATAAATTTGAATTTAGAGCCGTAGGTGCTACTGCAAACTGCGCAAACCCGATGACGGTTCTTAACGCAATCGTGGCGCAACAGCTTATTGCTTTTAAAAAGGAGGTAGATGCTCTTATTGATAATAAGGACATGAAAAAGGACGATGCTATCTTTAATATCCTTAGAGAGTATATAAAGGATAGTAAGAAAATAAGATTTGAGGGAGATGGTTATGGAGCCTCTTGGGAAAAAGAAGCAAAAAAGCGCAAGCTTAGCAATAATAAGACTACAGTATCTGCTCTTGAAGGTCGTATAAGTAAGAGTACGATAGCATTATTTGAGTCTTTAGGTATTATGAACAATGTTGAGATTCAAGCGCGTTACGAGATTGAATTAGAAGAATATGTTAAGCGCATACAAATAGAAAGCCGTGTGCTGGGTGATGTAGCTCGTAATCATATTATTCCTACAGCTTTGAGATATCAAAATGTTTTGATAGACAATGTAAGAGGTTTGAAAGAAATATACGGAGAAGATTTTACCGCTTTCGCGAAAGCGCAAACAACCATTATTAAATCAATCTCAGAACATACCGCTAGTATTAATAGTCTCATAACGGAAATGATAAATGCTCGAAAAGAAGCAAATGCACTTGACCTTAAAGACAAGGCAGGCAGTTATGCTGCGAAAGTGAAACCATTTTTTGAACAGATAAGAAGAGATTGTGACAAGCTAGAACTTTTAGTAGAAGATGAGTTATGGCCTTTACCAAAATATAGAGAATTACTCTTCGTAAATTAAGGGATGTTTTTAATTTAAGTCGCAAGGCTTTATAATGTACAAGTATAAGACGACTGTAAGTTTCTTATAGTCAGCGTACTCGTAAGAAAAATCTGATTCTAATATAGCCGCACCTATAAAGGGGTGTTTACCCCTACGTGCTTAGACACTGTAAACACTAGTGCTAACCGAAAAATGTTAAAAATACCATAACGTTTCATCGAAAACAGCTGGTAACTTCTTGGAAGAGAGATAGATTTTCCTAATTTAGTACTCGTATTACAACCATTATCTCCCCCTCGTAATACATACTCCCCCGTAATAATAGATTAAAAGACGCAATTGCGATGACAATGACGATGATTTGTTGTGTCTTATAAATATGTATTTATTAACCATTTATATATTATTAACTTAAACTCAATTATTATGAAAAAAGTAATTTTTAGTGCTGCGGCACTCATGATCGGAGCAGTTGCTCTGGGGCAGACAACCACAGAAGCTACTGAGGCAAATTTCCAGGACACTCCAGTACTAGTAACGGCAGGTTTTCCTTTAACTAGTTCGGCAACTATTGAAACGGCAGACGCATTACCACAAGCTTTTGGAATAGGCCCTAATACTGGTTATTCTACACAAAACGGAAATAATAACCTAGTACGAGCTCGTCAGGCTGGTGATTTAAACTCTATGTATGCAACTCAAGACGGTGATGGAAACCTTGTTTCTATGCGTCAAACAGGTAACACTAATAACGGAGGTTTCTTCATAAGCGCCATTGATAACGATGCACAAGCAAATCAAGTAGGAGATCAGAATGATGCCCGCATTGAGCAACAAGGAGATTTTAACGATGCTCAAGTGTATCAAGAAAACTCGGTAGCAGGAACAACAGGAAACTCTGCAGATATCCAGCAAGGTACTGCTCAAAATGCAGAAAACAATTATGCAGGCGTTGACCAAAGAGGTAATGATAACTCTGCTAGAATTTTACAAACTTGGGATAACAGTGATGCATTAGCGTTACAAAGTGGTACAAACAATGCAGTTGAAATTAAGCAACAAGCAGATCCAGAAAATAGCCTAGGTCAAGAAGCTCTTTCTGAGCAACTAGGTGTGGATAACCAAGGAACAATTAATCAACTTTCTGACGGTACTTCTGGACGTAATTATGCAAGACTTTTCCAAGAAGGTAACAACAATATGTCAAATCAAACTCAGACTACGGATGATAACGTTTTAGGAAATGAGGCATTAGTTAATCAAGGTAGTAATATTCTTTTAGATGATGCTAACACTGCAGCTCAGTTTACTGCTGTAAACGGTGTAGACGATATCTCTAACGGTATTGAAAGTCAAGTTTCAAGTTGGAGTAAAGCTATCCAAGTACAAGAAGGAAATAGCAATTTAGCTGAGACTCATCAATTTGGGGATGGTACTAGTGATACTAACGGAGATTATTCTGAGCAAAATCAAGACGGTGTAGGGAACGAAGCTTATGTATTTCAAAACATTTTTGGATCACCAACAGGTCGTGGTAACTCTGTAGTTCAAAACCAAACTGGAGACGATAACTACGTAGCGACTGGTCAAAATGGGCGTCGTAATGATATCACAATTGATCAGCAAGGAACAAACAACTACGCTATCTCTACTCAAAGAGGAAAAGATCACGTTGTTGATGCACTTCAAACTGGAGATTTTAACGCTTTAGAAACTGCACAAAGAGGAGATATGAACACTATCGTAGTTCGTCAAGATGGAGACATAGGACAAAGCTGGAAAGCTGAGCAAAATGTACCAGGAGGACTTCCTGATGGAGGAAATACACTTGATGTTTTCCAAACTACAGGTTTCTCAGGAATCTTACCTGCTATAGGAACTTCTCAAACTGCTAATATGGTTACAAGAGCTGCTATGGCTGCTCCAGCAAGAGCTAGATCTGGTTCAGGTCTATAAATCAATTGATTGAATTTTAGATTGGGTCATTTTTATTACAAAAAAATGATTTACATCTAAATTAATAAAAACTTGGACATACTTGATATCAAGTATGTCCACTGTTTTTTTAGAATATGTATCTGAATTAACTTAATATGATAATATTATGAAATTATATATAATGTGTTTAGTGTTTTTTTTTACGACAATTTCGGTTAATGCACAAACCTATAATGAGGATATTGAGGGTACTACTAAACTCACAAACGTAGAACTTGTAAAGAAAGATATTGTAACAAAAGCTGCTCTTGGTGATTTTGGAATAGGTACTGCAAAGAATACTAGGAATACTTCAATTCAGGGAAATAGTGTTTTTATTGCGCAAATAGGAGACTTTAATGCTGCGTTATTAAATGTAAAAAGTAGAGCAAGTGAAATAAATATAGAGCAAAATGGAGACTTTAACCTTACGGGTTTAGATTATAATGTTGACACTGTAATCACAGATATTAAACAGGAGGGTAATAGAAATGTAGTATTTGATATTGTTCAAGACAGAACAGCAAATATTTCATTAGATCTAGAGCAACAAGGAAATAATCTCAATTTTCAAAGATTAGGCTCTAATAGCCTTACAGAATCATTACAATTTATTCAAACAGAAGCATCACCATCATTAATAATTAGAAGTAGCACTAACGGAACACCAGATAATTAAAATTTTAAATACAAAGATAATTTTGAAGTTGTTTAAGAAGCTTATGTTACTATTTTTCTTTTCATCCTTAGGGATGCAGGCGCAATATTATAATAAAGAAGTAGCTGCATCAGTAAGAATAGAAAGAAATAGCGAGTTTTTAAAGTTTTTTGCATTAGCAGAAAATAAAACACCTGTCGAGTTACCTCTTGAATATGAATTTTTGATTTTCAAAACACAAGATGATGGTACTATACAAAAGGATAGTGATAAGCAACGGTTTGTTTTAAAGCCGTATGAGAAAAAAGTATTACAAACATTGGTTCTGGGAAATGCGGTTACAAATAAAACAGTACTCGCATTACTCATTTTTGATAAGGACGGTAAACCTTTAGGTAAAGATCGAATAGTTCTAGAAAATGGGAGTCTTTCAGAAATTGATATCCAGCAACCTAAGAAGGATCTTTTTCGATCAAGCGATCAAGCAAAACCGCAAGATGGCTTTTTTATAGAGGGGTTAGTAATTCAGA
Organism: Dokdonia sp. 4H-3-7-5; assembly: GCF_000212355.1. Lineage (NCBI taxonomy): Bacteria > Pseudomonadati > Bacteroidota > Flavobacteriia > Flavobacteriales > Flavobacteriaceae > Dokdonia > Dokdonia sp. 4H-3-7-5. The sequence goes on along the minus strand of NC_015496.1, from coordinate 171,419 downwards.
AGACAATTACAAAAGCGGGAAGAGACTTTTTTAAGTATTTCTACTCGCTATACTTTAATAAATCTATTAAGTCACCTAAAGATATTATTATCGAAGAAGTGCCTGGTAGATCAAGAACAACATTAATAACAGTTAAGGTTGATAATCAAATAGTATGGAAATTTTTCTCTCAACCTCAGCGTAAATTTTTAGAAGAGCAGGCACAGTTTACAATTAGTAGAGTAGGTAAAATATTGCAAATTTTAGAACAACAAAAGGATCAACAAATACAATATTGATATGAGAATATTACTTTTTTTATTTATTGCTGTAGGAGTTTCTGCTTTCGCGAAAGCACAACAATTTTCTTATAAACCTATAAGCCCTTTTTTTGGAGGGGATACCTTTAATTATCAGCAAATTATAACTTCTGTAACATTACAAAATAGCCTTTCAGAATCTGTTGATGAGCAAGAGAACTTATCGGAGCTGCAGCAGTTTGGCAGAGAGCTTAATAGGAATTTATTAAATGCTATAGAGAGCCAGCTAAGTCAGGCACAACTAAACGCTTTAAATATTACTGAAGAAGGAACTTTTACTTTTGGATCGCTTAATGTAGAGGTGTTCGAAACCTTTGAGGGATTAGTTATAAATATTTTGGATACCAATAATGGTGAAGAAACGCAAATAGTAGTACCTAACTAGAACTAACTGAATGTTTATGAGAATTTTACAAAAGTTGACACTTGTAATCAGCTTCTTTTTATTGTCTTCATGTGGAGCTTATTTTAATCAGAAATTTGACCAGCAGCCTGCTAGAACGGGGGAGTTTGGGAAAACCACAAAAAAGTTATTAGATCTTCCAGAAGCATCATTGCCTGTTGAAGTTGCAGTTTATAATTTCAGTGATCAAACTGGGCAGTTTAAAGCTATTGAAACTGGAAGTACTTTTAGCACGGCCGTTACCCAAGGTGGAACAACAATTTTGATAAAAGCTCTAGAAGATTCTGGGTGGTTTAGACCTATTGAAAGAGAGAATTTAAGCAACTTATCTACAGAACGTAATATTATACGTAATACAAAACAAGAATATATTAAAAACTTAAACCCCAATGAACCACCTTTGCCGCCATTATTATATGCAGGGTTACTATTAGAGGGGGGAATCGTATCTTATGATACGAATATCGTTACAGGAGGTCTTGGTGTTAGATATTTTGGGTTAGGCGGATCTGCTAAATACAGGCAGGATAGAATAACTGTTTATCTCAGAGCTGTATCAACAAGTAATGGTGAGATTTTAAAAACAATATATGTCTCAAAAACTATCTTATCACAAGCTCTTGACGCAAGCTTTTTTAGATTTGTTAAGTTTCAGCGGTTGTTGGAGGCAGAAACGGGAATCACTCAAAATGAACCTGTTCAGATTGCGGTAAAAGATGCAATAGAGCGGGCAGTACACGATTTAATAATGGAAGGGCTCATTGATCAATATTGGAGTGCAAAAGATGGTCGTGAAGTGAATGAAGAGCTTATTTCAAATTATTTGAAGGAAAAGGAGCTAGAAGAAAGTTCAGGTCTTTACGATAGAATGTTTGTAAATGATGAGTATGATACTCATGTTACACTTCAAGGTGGTGTAAACTTAATAGATGGCGATTTAACTCCAAACAAACCTGGTTTCATGTCAAAACTTACTATAGAGCACGATGTTACGGATAACTTTAGTGTCGGTCTTTCTGGGAGTGCTTTTGAATTAAATAATGGTGACGCATACTCAAATATTATGGGGAGTGTAGATTTAAATGCAAGAATGTTTTTATTACCGAAAGATGATTTTGGTCCATATATATATGGAGGTCCTGGTTTGGTAGTTGATTTAGTAGACTCGGCCCAAGATGGATTAGGTCTTGGTAAAACTTTTCCCAAATTACAATACGGAGCAGGTTTACAATATAAGTTTTCACCTAGATTGAGCTTCACTGCTTTTGCTGAACATAATGTATTACTTAACGATGATATTGATTTTATTGATCAAGGAAAGCGCAATGATTTCTACTATAATTTTGGTTTTGGTTTAAGGTATGGGCTAAACTTTAAAAGCCATAAGAAGAAAGATAATAAGTTAATAGTAATTGAAAATTGAAGAATTTAAAAATGTCAACAATGAATAAGTACTTTTTAATTATAGTCACATTTGCAATTTTATTATTCTTAGGTTGTTCTGAAGATACTATAGAGGCAGATGTATTCGGATCAATATCAGGAGTTGTTACAGCAGAAGACACAAACGAGCCACTAAATAATGTAAAGATCTCTACTAGTCCTGCTAGTAATACCGTTTTCACAAATGAAGAAGGGAAATTTAGTATTTCTAATGTACTTGTAAATTCATATTCAGTGGAAGCCGAATTAGATAACTATAATACCGAGTTTGAGGGAGTGGAAGTTCTTGAAGGATTGACTTCTGAAGTAGCTATAGAATTAGTGCTTTCAAACACAGGAAATGGAGCTCCAAGTACACCTGTTCTTCTCAACCCTGTTGATGGATCTGTAAATCAATTACTTGAAATTGAGTTTGCATGGAATTCAATAGATCCCGAGGACGATGAACTTAGTTATACAATTCAATTAAGAAATGGTTCTACAAATGAGATGGAAGAATTTCAAATAGTAGGAGATACTACGTATACTGTAAATAATTTAAGTCTTGAGACCAATTATTTTTGGCAAGTCTCTGCAAAAGATGAACTTAATGAATCAGTAAGTTCAGAAATAAGTTCTTTCACTACATTTTCTGCGCAAAATAATCCTTTCTTATTCATAAAAAGGATAGACGGAAATAGTGTTGTATTTTCTGGAGCAAATTCTGATGAGGTTAATGAAACCACTGATGCAAATGTTCTACAGCTTACAGATGAATCTAAAAATAGTTTTCGACCTAAGCGAAATAACAACGTCGGTAAAATTGCATTTCTAAGAACTATAGGAGGAGAAAATCAAATTTTTACAATGAGTCTTGCTGGAGCAAATGAACAACAAATCACTTCCACGGTTCCTGTTGCTGGATTTAGACAGGAAAGTATACAATTTACTTGGGCTGAAAATGGACAAAAATTTTATTATCCAAACTTTGATAAACTATACGCCATTAATAATGATGGTAGTGGGTTATCTCAAATATATCAAACGAATGATGGGTCATTAATATCTGATGTAGCTGTTTCGTCATTCAATCCCGATACTATTATTTTAAAAACCAATGATGTTGACGGTTACAATGTTAGAGTATTTGCTATTTCTCAGAGCTCAGGTCAACTATTATACACAGTTTTAGAAAATCAACTCGGTGCAGTTTCGGGAATAGATGTAACTGCAAATATGGATAAAGTCCTCTATGCGCGTGATGTTTCAGGCTCAGAAAATGGAGATTATAGAATTTTCACAAGTCGAATTTTTGAATATAATGTAAATACTCAAGAGACCTCAGTGGTAGAGACAGAGGTAATAGCAGGGGAGAATGATCTTTTTCCTAGTTACTCTCCTGACGAAGGGAGAATTATATTGACAAGAGTTTTAAATAACCAAGGAGCAATACCTTCAATATATCTCGCCTTTCTGAATGATTCTGATGATAATGATGAACTATTTACAAACGCTCTTATGCCAGATTGGGAATAATAACGGAAATCAATGGTAAGTTGTTTATTAATATATAAACTCACAGGAATTTTATACGAAAGAGCGCATTTATATAAATGCGCTCTTTTTTATTTATTTAATATTTGTTCTATCTATTTCGCCCGCATTGCTTTCTTAAAAATGCTTCTTGTAGTTTTATTTAATGCATAATCAAGTGGCTTCTTACCTTTATGGTTCATTTGATTTGGATTTGCATCATTGGTTATCAAGAGTTCTATTATAGGTAGCGCATATTCCTTTTGACTAGCTAGAATATGTAATGCCGTATCACCAGATGAATCTTGAATGTTTATGCGAGCGCCAAGTTCAATGAGCATTTGCATAATTAATTTACTCTCTTCAGTTAATGATCTACTTAGGGTATGTATTGGGTAATTACCATTATCAAAAGCAGTATTTAAATCTATTTCTTGCTGTTTCACAAGTAGTAATACTCCTTCAGTAAACTGATAATCTATGGCTATTCTTAAATGCTCTTGACTGCATGTAGCTCCATTTTTAATAAGCTCTTTTAGAGAACCTATCATTTTATAACGGATAGCATCTTCAATAGCTAGGGAAGGATTTGCTCCATTATATAGTAGCCTTTTTGCAACTGATAAATTTCCTTTACGTGCTGCGCTGCGAATAAACTCATTACTATTTAAACTAGATACATAATCCATTAGTAATAAAATAAGAGGTTCATTTTTAGTTTCCATTGCATTAGCTAATGACTCATCAGCTTTAGCTCCGCTTTTTAATAAGGAATTTACAATTTCAATATTTTCTGTTTTTGTTGCGTCAAGTAATGCTTGGTTGAGGTTAATGTCTCCTTGATTCACAAGTAACTCAACAAGACCTAGGTTTTCATTTGTAATTGCTGATTCGATGAGTCGTGGGTCTGTAGTGTCTGCCCCCATAGAGATTAAGTACTGACTTATAGTTTGGTTCTCTATAGTTATGGCTTTATTAATTCCGCTACTAGGGTTGCTATTATTAGAAACCAATAGTTTTACCATGTCAACATTTTCACCAGCTACAGCAAGGGGTAACAGATTATCAACATTCATCCCTTCTTTCTTTGTAGCAATCACAGATGCTGCAAAAGGTAAGTTGTCTTCTTTAATAGCTGCTTTCATAGCTACATGTGGGTTTCCATTATACAGGTTTAATACATCATTAAATAATTGAGCATCATCTTTCTGAGCAGCATAAAATAGTGCGCTGTCTGGAGCTGCCTTATTTTGAAGCGCGACATTGATAGCTTTGATATTCTCTTTGATGATGGCATACTCTAATGACTCAGAAGCGTTTCCCCCATTTTTAAGTGAGATATCTAGAATTTCATAATTATTATTGTCTGTTGCTATATTAGGGATTTTATTACTGCTTATACGTGCATTCTTATTAATAAAGTAATTGAATAACGCTGTGTTATCAAGCATTGATGTGACTTCGAGAGTATTTTCATTTGCTTCAGTTACAGGTATGATTATATTTTTAAGATCTTCATTATCATTTCTCAGAGCGCTATCTAAAAGAGATGCATCTGCGGTTGCACCAAGTATTGTAAATTTTTCAGCGAGGTCAGCATCATTGTTTTCTACGGCTAGAGATAGTTCTTTTTTACCTGCTTCAAATGCATCAAACTCAACACTCATTAAAGCCTTGACAGATGGATAATGATAGGTGTCTAGCGCAAATGATAAATCATTGTTTACAGGAGTAGCTCCTTCTCTCAGTAACGCATAAATAATAGGTTCACTTTGAAAAGCAACCGCCTTATAAATCATATTATTTTTAAAAGGAGCACCTCTTTCTAAAAGGATTAATACTTTTTGTTCATCAAAATATTCTTTAAGGAATAGTAAGTCGAGATCTTCACTGGTTGGTATTACTCCTTTGTCTAGTACAAAATTTAAAATTTGAGAAGATTGTTTTGAAGTAATAATAGCAGCGATTAAACCCGGGATTCTTCTAGTTGCATTTTGTGCCAATAAAGTTTTCATGCGAGCTAGATCGCCTATGTTTGCAGCTCTTACAATTTCTGTTTGTAATGCAGTATTGTAATGTTGTGCGCTATTTTCTAATAATTTTTTTTCCTTTTCTAGGGACAATACGTAAGCCACTTCATAAATATCGCCGTCTATAGTCGTTATCTCCACATCTTTATGAATATCCCTTACGAGTGCTTCTTTATAAAAAGTTTTTGCTTCTTCCGGACCAGAAACTCGTAAGCGCTTGCGTTCTCTGCTTTTGACTAGTTTTTTTGTATCATCCCATACACTTACATATCCTTTTTCTAAGTCCTCAGGTTTTGCTGTAATGATGACTTGCTTATTGAGTTTTATTTCTTCGTCAGTGATTAAGGTTTCTAGCCGTACACCGCCACGATCTATGAGTGGTGCGGTACGTAGCATAGCTTCGTCTTTTGAAAATCCTCCAAAAAATAAATCACCCGTATAGGCATCCACATCACTTGAGGTAGCGCCAGCACTTTTTTTAACTAGTTTGTCGATAGCTTGTTTGAAACGTAAGGAATATTTAGTGAAATAAGCAGAAGGCTGCGGGGCATGTAATTGATTTTTACAAGTGCTTACAGCTATTTCAATAACACTATCTAGTAATTGTATTTTCCTTTCTGTTTCCTGTATGTTTTCTGTAGTTAGGCTTCTAAATGCCTTAGTCCAGGGTTGTAGTGAGACATCTATGGGGGCAGTATTGTTTTCTAAAGTAGCTTGCCAGTCTGTAAACCATGGTGCGTTTATATCACCTCCCTTTGTAAATGAGCTGCTAGATCCAGCGGTAATGTATGGATCTGTATCCTCTTGATTTTGATGTGATGCACTAATATCTTCAATTACCTTTTTCTTAAATAAGTCACGATCATACGGAGAGTATATAAAGTCGTCACTTTTTATTAAGTTTCTCTTTAAGAAAAGACCTCCATAAATGACTTCATGAGCATAATGTGTGCCGTAACGATATATAAATCCTTCTGGGGTGATATCGCGTCCTAGTCTTTTAAAATCTTCAACCATTGCACTATCTAGTACGTTAGAAGAAACAGCTACAAGTATATCTTTTGATAATGGTATTTGTTTTTTAGTATAGACTAATAGGGTTTTATTTGACTCATCGTTATTAAAGCCTTTGTAATGTGCTTCACTATGTAACGCATGATAGGGTTTTGAAAGCGTATCGGCATTTAAAATTTGTTTTTCAAACTCGTAGGGAGATGTTATAAAATGAAAACTCTCAATTGGACTAGTATTAATAGGAGTGCTATGCACGGATCCATGGATAAGTTGTTTTCCTTTTGAAGATCCTAGCCAGTCTAAGGCATCAACATAACGTATGTCAAAACCCTGCCCAATGAGATTAGGATTTAGTTGTTGCTGGCAGAATAAAGGGTTATTTAAAATTAATAGGAATAGGGGGAGCATAAAGTATTCCTTTCGGAAAAAGCGTGTAGTCTCCAAAGGCAAAGGTGTTAGTTAAATAAAATGGTCAATAAGTATCTAAAATACTTATAAAAAAGCTAAGAAAAAATTCAATTAGATTAAGGTGTAAATAACTGGATTAAAGAGGGTTTGAAGTAAAATGTTTGTAAGAAACGACTGATTTTTAATGATTTTTATCACGCTTTCGCGAAAGCGTAATTATAAAATATAAAATAGAAATAAATATTTTAGAAACTTGGTCAAACTGTTTGTAAATCAATTTTAAAGCCCATTATATAATCCCTATTTTTGCGATGTAAAATTTATAGATGAGCCAAGAAATTTCTAAACGATACGCACAACGCGGAGTCTCTGCAGGTAAGGAAGATGTGCACAATGCCATTAAAAATGTAGACAAGGGATTGTTTCCTAAAGCATTTTGTAAGATTGTACCAGACGCACTTACGGGAGACGAGGATTATTGTCTTGTAATGCATGCAGATGGGGCAGGAACAAAATCTGCTCTTGCATACATGTACTGGAAAGAAACTGGTGATATCTCTGTATGGAAAGGCATCGCTCAAGATGCTCTTATCATGAATATAGATGATCTATTATGTGTGGGTGCAACAGACCATATCATGCTATCATCAACAATAGGGCGTAATAAGAATGTAATTCCAGGTGAAGTTATTTCGGCCATTATTAATGGATCTGAAGAACTTTTGGCGGAGTTAAAATCTTACGGTGTTACCATTCACTCTACAGGTGGAGAAACAGCAGATGTAGGTGATCTTGTGCGCACAATCATAGTAGACTCTACTGTTACGGCACGTATGAAGCGCAGCGATGTTATTGATAATGCAAACATACGTCCTGGAGATGTTATTGTAGGTCTTTCATCGAGCGGTCAAGCGACTTACGAAAAAGAATATAATGGAGGTATGGGAAGTAACGGACTAACTTCTGCACGTCACGATGTGTTTGATAAGTACCTTGCACAAAAATATCCAGAGAGTTTTGACGCAGCAGTACCAGAAGATCTAGTGTATAGCGGTTCAAAAAAGCTTACAGATGCAGTAACGGGTAGTCCTCTAGACGCTGGCAAGCTTGTGCTTTCTCCTACGAGAACCTATGCGCCTATAATTAAAGATATTTTGTCCAAATATAACTCAGACAGTATACATGGTATGGTGCACTGTAGTGGTGGTGCTCAAACAAAGATTTTACATTTTGTAGAGGACTTACATATTATCAAGGATAATCTATTTGAAACTCCGCCACTTTTTAAACTTATACAAGAAGAGAGTGGTACAGACTGGAAGGAGATGTACCAAGTGTTTAATATGGGACATCGTATGGAGATCTACTGCCCACAAGAGGTAGCTCAAGAGCTTATAAAGATCTCAACATCTTATAATGTTGATGCACAAATAGTAGGTAGTGTAGAAGCTTCTCAAAGTGGAAAGAGACTTACTATAAAAAGTGAGAAAGGAACTTTTTCTTATTAATATACTTTATAAAGCACCTTTTAAAAGAGGGGATGTTATTATTAAACAAAAGGTCTGTATTCTTTACAGATCTTTTTTTATGCACGTGAAATGAGTATTAAGTTTTGTTTCACATACGGTAATAATTTGCTTTTAGGAAAGTTAGCTTTTTCTTTTAAGTTTTTTTTATGATTCAAGAAATCCAATGGCTATCGTTTTTTCGTATATTTTCTATCCCAAGTCAAATGATTATTTAACTACCCCTAATTAGTCAAATAGCTATCCATATGGAGAAAATTACATCAGCGATAAAATGTAGAAGATTACCATTAATCATTGGATTTGTAATTTTGATTAATATAATCGCCGTTATCACCTCAGATATGCAAATTATGAGGATGGTGCGTTTACTCACGATAGGGATTTATATTTCATATTATCTTTTTCAAGCTTCACAAAAGAGTCTTATAGTAATTCTAATTCTATTTGGATTACTTTCAAGAGATATAGCGGTTTTGTATTATGAGACTAGTTTAGGACATAAATTATATCTTATATTGGGTGTCGTCGCTTACGCAACTATCTGTCTAGAGCGAGGAGATATACTTAAGGTAATTAGTAGGGATAGAAGCGCTTTAATTTTTACTTTTATATTTATTGTTTTAAATACGTTTGCTCTCAATGAGATAACCAAATTAGTTAGTCTTGGCTTTCAAGGACCATTTGAACCATATCTCTTTTATGTGTACGGCGTATTTATGATTATTTTTGGAGCAACGGCTATTATTTATAATCAAGTATATAATAGCAATAGATCACTAGCTTATATTTTATTTATGATAAGCTTCCTCACTAGTGATGTCACTTCATTATTTGCTTATTATTTTGGTTATGAGATGCTTTTTTATGTAGATTGTGTCGCTTATGCTATAGGTTTAGGTCTATTTTCTTATACCGTTATTGAAACCAGTAGTCAGCTAGAAGAAGCGGAGCAGTATGATATGCTGTCTTAATGCTTTTTTTTAAATAATAAAAAGGTTAATAATTATCTAAATGATAGATATAAGTACCTTAATATTAGGTAATTATGAATTGATATTACTTGTTAAATTCACTTTTTTGTATCATTTACGACTTTATTTTACATATTTTTAGAAAAGTGAAAAGATTTAAGTTTTCCCCCAACCAACAACGAACTAATGCAATTTTCATTACGTGAAACAGGTAAAAGTTTACCATTAATAACGATAGGATTAATAGTCTTGAACATCCTTTCAATTTATTTAGGTTATAAGATTTACATTCTAAGGTATATTCCGCTTTTTACCGTGCTGTTTTTTCTAGTTTTTTATATAATTAAGACACCCAAAACTAGAGCCATTGTTGTATCAATTTTTGTAATGCTAGCATTACGGGAGCTTTCAGTTTTTTATTATTATAAAAGCTTTGGGCAAATATCATATATCCTCCTTGGTTGCTTGACGTACAGTCTTATTATCGTTAAGCGATTAGATATGTTCACTACATTTTTAAAAGATAGAGCAGCAATTATATGTACTCTCATTTTTATAATTCTCAACATACTTATTCTTAATGAATTGATAGGCTTAGTTAAGGATAGCTACCAAGGAACTTTCCAGTCTGGTCTCATCTTTCTTTTTGGAGTTATAATAAGTTTACTTGGCGCAATAGCAGTGTTGTATAACCAAGTAGTAAATAGTGATAGATCTTTGGCCTTTGTATTTTTTGTATTTTGTTTTATCTTCTCAGACGTGTCGTCTCTTCTTGGTTACTATCTCGATATTTATTTCTTCTATTATATTGATTTTATTTGCGCTACTTTAGGGTTAGCTTTTTTTGTCTATACGGTATTAAATACTAGGAATAATGAGGAAGAAAATAATGAACTCACCGAATTCTATTAACAGCTAATTGGTTTTTTTGCTTTCGCGAAAGCGTATATAGACCTCCATTTACCTTTCATTCCTTGTTTAAATTATCGTAAATTCGCTACTTATTATAGAAAGTAGATGTTAGAAAAATTACAGATCGTAAAGCAACGTTTTGATGAGATAAGTGATCTCATCATACAACCAGATATTATAACAGATCAAAAGCGCTATGTCCAGCTCAATAAGGAATATAGCGATCTCAAGGCGCTCATGGAAGTGCGCGAGGTATACATAGAACTTAGTGAAAATCTTAAAGAGGCCGAAGAAATCATAGCTGACGGTAGTGATGCAGAAATGGTTGAAATGGCCAAAATGCAATACGAAGAGGCAAAAACTGGTATTCCTGAACTAGAGGAAAAAATCAGAATGATGCTTATTCCTAAAGATCCAGAAGATGCAAAGAATGTCGTTGTAGAAATACGCGCTGGAACTGGTGGTGATGAAGCAAGTATTTTTGCTGGAGACTTGTACAGAATGTATACTAAGTATGTAGATTCTGTGCCAGGATGGAAACACAGTACGGTAGATTATTCTGAAGGTACTTCTGGAGGTTTTAAAGAAATCCAATTTGAAATTACAGGCCAAGATGTATACGGTACTATGAAGTTTGAAGCTGGAGTGCACCGTGTACAGCGAGTACCGCAAACAGAAACTCAAGGTCGTGTGCATACTAGTGCTGCAACAGTAATGGTACTTCCAGAAGCAGAGGAGTTTGATGTTCAAATAGAGCCTAAAGATGTGCGTGTAGATTTTTTCTGTTCTTCTGGACCAGGTGGACAGTCTGTAAACACAACATACTCTGCAGTACGATTAACACACATCCCTACAGGACTTGTAGCACAGTGTCAAGATCAAAAATCTCAACATAAAAACAAGGAGAAGGCTTTTAAAGTACTACGCTCGCGTTTATATGATATGGAACTTGCCAAAAAACAAGAAGAAGATGCCGCAAAACGTAACTCTCAAGTAAGTAGTGGTGACCGTAGTGCAAAAATTCGTACATATAATTACCCTCAAGGACGTGTAACGGATCACCGTATTGGATTAACATTATATGATTTACAAAATATCGTAAATGGTGATATTCAAAAAATTCTTGAAGAGTTAAGACTTGTTGAGAATACAGAGAAACTCAAATTTACCGAAGGCGAACTATAATATAATAAAGCTGATTATTATCTAGATCTGAAATAAACGACAATGAAAACAGCTGATTTAATTACCCAAATTAAAAAGAAGCAATCTTTTTTAATAGTTGGTCTAGATACAGATCTTGATAAGATTCCTGCGAATTTATTGAAGGAGGAAGATCCCATTTTTGCTTTTAACAAAGCGATTATAGATGCTACTCACGATTTATGTGTGGGCTATAAACCTAATACTGCTTTTTATGAAGCTTATGGTATCAAAGGATGGCAAGCACTAGAGAAAACCATTAACTATATCAACGAAAAGTATCCAGAGCAATTCACTATTGCAGATGCAAAACGCGGAGATATAGGGAATACATCTACTCGATATGCTAAGGCATTTTTTGAGGATTTAAACTTTGACTCTGTAACGGTTGCTCCATACATGGGTAAAGACTCTGTAGAGCCATTTCTTGAGTTTAAAGATAAGCACACCATATTACTAGCACTTACTTCAAATAAAGGAGCCTTTGATTTTCAAACCAAGGAAATTGACGGTAAAGAAGTGTATAAACACGTACTTGAAACATCTAAGTCATATACAAATAGTGAGCAACTTATGTATGTAGTAGGTGCTACAAAAGCTGAGTATCTTACAGATATACGAGCAATCATTCCTGAGGCATTCTTACTTGTGCCGGGAGTAGGAGCACAGGGAGGTAGTTTACGTGAAGTTTGTAAATACGGAATGACTAAGGATATAGGACTTCTTGTTAATTCTTCTCGAGGTATTATTTATAATTCTCAAGGAGAAGACTTTGCCATCGCCGCGCGCAATGTTGCACAGCAGATGCAAGAAGAAATGAGAGAGCTTATTTTAGAATATATCTAATATGAACGTTATAGATCAAATAGGCACTCGTCTTGAGTTTGATCATACACCACTGCGCATTGTTTCTTTAGTACCTAGTCAGACAGAACTTCTCGTTCACCTAGGGTTAGAAGAGCATATCATGGGTGTGACAAAATTTTGTGTTCATCCTTCTCATCTGCGTGGTGATAAAGAAGTTGTAGGAGGTACAAAGCAAGTAGATATTGCAAAAATAACCGCGCTACAGCCAGATATTATTCTCTGCAATAAAGAAGAAAACACAAAAGAGATTGTAGAAAGTTTGCGAGCTATTGCTCCGGTACACACATCAGATATTATAAGCGTACAAGAGTCTCTAGATCTCATACTACAATACGGATTAATTTTCAAAAAAGAGACACAAGCTCAGCAGCTAGTTACTGCTATTACAGAAGAGCGTAATCAATTTTTAAAGGAACTAAAGACATCAAGTCAAGGTAGTGTAGGTTACTTTATCTGGAAAGAACCAATGATGGTTGCTGGTGCAGATACTTTTATAAATACACTATTAGAAGAGGCTGGCTTTAAAAATACTTTTACATCTTTAGAAGGTAGATACCCAGAGGTCCAAGCAGAACAGTTAGCAAATCTTGATTACATCTTCTTATCATCAGAGCCTTTTCCATTTAAGGAAGAACACATCGCATTATTCAAAAAAAATACCACTGCTAGAGTGGTATTAGTAGACGGTGAGTATTTCTCTTGGTATGGCAGTAGGCTTTTAGCAGCATACTCATACTTTAGAAATTTACGAGCTCAACTAGAATTGCAAGAACTTTAATTTTGAATCTAGTTGCAGTGCTTCAAAGGTAAGCACATCACTTTGCTCATGATCTGTGTACTTTAAATTGTATGCCTCTTCTACAAGTTTTTTATGCTTGCGCTCCATGTAAGTCTTGATGCGCTGGTGTTTATATTGAGAATTCATATTACAATTAGGTTGATTTGGGGTTAAACTTATTTTCTCTACTTAAATGTATTAAAAAAAAATCAATCTAAATCACTATAACTATATAAAAATCAAGCAATTAATGTAAGAATAATCTTGTTAATCTTGAAGTGCAAATACACGTTGTAAAAGATCTGTAGTTCTACTTTGTGTTTTAGTACGGATTTCCTTTTCCTCCACCGCAATCATTTTATAAACCCCTTCAAGTGCTTGTTGCGTTACATAATCTGTAAGGTCAGGGTTTACATCATTAGTAAGTGGTAACTCGTTATACTTTGTAATCAGGTTAGTCCATATTTGATCTGCACCTACTTTTGTAAAACTATTTTTTATCACAGGATTAAATTTCCCATAAAGTACTGTTTGTGTTTTTCCTTCTAAGTATGAAGTCGCAGCATTGTCAGATCCTAATAAGATGTTGCGCACATCATTAAATGTAATTTGCTTTACTGCATCTACAAAGATTGGAGTAGCCTCACTTACTGCATCTTCGGCAGCGCGGTTAAGGGCTTTGATGCCTTCATCTGCAAGGCTTCCTAAGCCTATTGCTCTTAGTGTTTTATCTACTTTTTGTAACTCTTCTGGAAGTAAGATTTTTACTAATTCGTTTTTATAAAACCCATCTGTAGACGTAAGTTTTGTTACCTGTTTATCAATTCCAAAGTCTAACGCTTGCTTGAGACCGTTCCCTATCATTTGGTTGCTAATTCCAGAAGTTCCAGTTTCTGTAGGTAAACTATCTATTACGCCTTGCAATTCGGCACAAGAGATTAGTGAAAACAAAGCAAATACAGCGATAATCTTTTTCATGATACTATGGGTTTTAATGTGTGGTAAAGATAGTTTTTAATTGCGCTTTCGCGAAAGCGTAACTCAGCTTATTCATATGTTAAGTGAAAATCACCGTCTTATTATCGTAAACAAAACACTTGTGCTGTGCGTGTAATTTTATAGCTCTTGAGAGTACAATCTTCTCCAGGTCTTTACCTTTTGCAATAAGATCTGGAATCGTATGGCTGTGGGTTACACGTATGGTGTCTTGCTCAATAATAGGGCCCGCATCGAGTTCTTCAGTAACATAGTGACTTGTGGTTCCTATAATTTTCACACCACGAGCAAAGGCCGCATGATAAGGCTTTGCGCCTACAAAGGCAGGTAAAAAGGAGTGGTGTATGTTTATAATGCGATGTGTGTATTCACTTATAATGGTAGGCGTCACAATCTGCATATAGCGAGCAAGAACGATAAAATCAACCTTAAATTCTCGCAGTAAGTCTAACTGGCGTTGCTCTGCGAGTGCCTTCGTATCTTTTGTGACTGGAATATGGTAAAATGGGATACCAAAATTTGCTGCAATATGAGCCAGATCCTTGTGATTGCTCACAATAAACGGGATGTGTACTTGGAGTTCTCCAGCGTTATAACGACCCAGAATATCATAGAGGCAGTGATCATATTTAGATACAAAAATTGCCATTTGCAATTTTTGTGTGGCAGGATATAACTGCCATTGCATCTCAAATGGATTTCCTATGTCTTGAGCGAAAGTTTTTGTAAAAAGCTCCACATTAAAATCTGCTTGTTCAAAAAAGCACTCTAGTCGCATGAAAAACACATTCTCTTGCGCATCTACATGTTGATCTATGTAGGTGGTGTTTCCGCCATGATCAAGTATAAAATTAGTCACAGAAGCGATGATTCCCTTTTGATCTTTGCAATGTATAAGTAATGTAAGATGTGCCATAAACTAGGTTTTTAACACCCCTAAATTGCAATTATTCTAACGCAATTCACGTATAAACAAACCTTTTTGTGTTATTCATATTCAAGCGTCGTTTTTACTGATTATTACGTAAATTTACATCATCAAACACACCAATAATTACAGATGGAACAAGCTACTCCTTACACACCAAAATATAAAGTTAGAATAGTTACTGCAGCTGCACTCTTTGATGGTCATGATGCCGCTATAAATATTATGCGTCGTATCATTCAGAGCACAGGCGTTGAGGTGATCCATTTGGGTCACGATCGCTCGGTAGAAGAAGTGGTGAATACCGCAATACAAGAAGATGCAAATGCAATTGCGATAACCTCTTATCAAGGTGGTCACAATGAATATTTCAAATATATGTATGACCTTCTTAAAGAGAAGGGAGCATCACATATTAAAATCTTCGGTGGTGGAGGTGGTGTGATCTTGCCAGAAGAGATACAAGAACTCATGGATTATGGGATTACTCGTATCTACGCTCCAGATGATGGTCGTGCCATGGGATTACAAGGGATGATTAATGACCTTGTAAAACAATCTGACTATGCCATAGGAGATAAGCTTGATGTAACTGTAGATAGCTTACGCGAAAAAGTGCCTACCGCAATCGCTAGAGTAATATCTGCTGCCGAAAACTTTCCAGAGGTTGCAAAGGGTACGCTTGACGCAATTCATAAAAAGAATGAAAACTCGCTTACACCCGTACTTGGTATTACAGGTACAGGAGGTGCAGGAAAGTCATCTCTTGTAGACGAACTAGTACGTAGATTTCTAATTGACTTCCCAGAGAAGCAAATAGGATTAATTTCTGTAGATCCTTCTAAGCGTAAAACTGGAGGAGCTCTACTAGGAGATCGTATCCGTATGAATGCGATTAATAGTGACCGTGTTTATATGCGCTCACTAGCAACTCGCCAGAGTAATCTTGCACTTTCTAAGTATGTAGGAGAGGCTATTGAGGTATTAAAAGCAGCCGAGTATGACTTAATCATTCTTGAGACTTCAGGAATAGGACAGTCTGATACAGAGATTATAGAACACAGTGATGTTTCTTTATATGTGATGACACCAGAATTTGGTGCAGCAACACAGCTGGAGAAAATTGATATGCTTGACTTTGCAGATCTAGTAGCAATCAACAAGTTTGATAAGCGTGGATCACTAGACGCACTACGTGATGTAAAGAAGCAGTACATGCGCAATAATAACTTGTGGGATGTACATCAAGATGATTTGCCAGTTTTTGGAACCATCGCGAGCCAGTTTAATGATCCTGGGATGAACACGCTCTATAAGCGCATCATGGAGAAAGTAAACGCAGTTAACGAGTCAGACCTTGAGAGTACGTTTGAGATAAGCCAAGAGATGAGTGAGAAAATCTTTGTGATTCCTCCATCTCGTACGCGCTACCTAAGTGAGATCGCAGAGAGCAACCGTGCATATGACGCTTTCGCGAAAGCGCAACAAGAAACAGCACAACGTCTCTACGGAATCTATAAAACCATAGAAACTATTGCCGGTACAGCTCCAGCACTAGACAAAGCAGGAGTACAGTTAGCCGATTTCACTACTGAAAACACAGAAGAAGATAAAGACCTTATAAAATTACTCCTCGCACAATTTGACCGAGTAAAAATGGATCTTGATCCGTATAACTGGGAAGTTATCACTGGATGGGATGAGAAAGTAAATAGATATAAAGCACCTGTGTATACCTTTAAGGTAAGAGATAAGGAAATTAAAATCCCTACGCACAGTGCATCGCTATCACATACAGAAATTCCTAAGATAGCATTGCCTAAGTACCAAGCTTGGGGTGATATCTTAATCTGGTGTTTACAAGAAAACGTACCAGGAGAATTCCCATACACAGCAGGACTTTACCCTTTTAAACGTACAGGAGAAGATCCTACACGTATGTTTGCAGGAGAAGGAGGGCCAGAGCGTACTAACAGACGTTTTCACTACGTGAGTGCTGGATTACCAGCTAAGCGTTTGAGTACGGCTTTTGACTCTGTGACTTTGTATGGTAATGATCCAGGAATGCGTCCAGATATCTATGGAAAAATAGGAAATGCAGGAGTAAGTATTTGCTGTCTTGATGATGCAAAGAAGCTCTATTCTGGTTTCGACTTAAGTCATGCACTGACATCGGTAAGTATGACCATAAACGGGCCAGCACCTATGTTACTTGGTTTCTTTATGAATGCCGCTATAGATCAAAATTGTGAGAAGTACATTAAAGAAAACGAACTAGAAGCAGAGGTAGAAGCAAAGATTGCAGCTATCTATAAAGGCAAAACACGCCCAGCATACCAAGGAGATCTTCCAGAAGGAAATGATGGTCTAGGTTTAATGCTGCTGGGAGTAACTGGTGATCAAGTATTACCAGCAGATGTGTACAGCCGCATAAAAGTAGAGACACTCACACAAGTGCGTGGTACGGTACAAGCAGATATTCTTAAAGAAGATCAGGCACAAAATACGTGTATCTTCTCTACAGAGTTTGCACTGCGCTTAATGGGAGATGTACAAGAGTACTTTATCGAGCAAAAGGTGCGTAACTTCTATAGTGTGTCTATCTCTGGATATCACATCGCAGAGGCAGGAGCAAACCCTATCACACAACTAGCACTTACATTGTCTAACGGATTTACGTATGTAGAGTACTACCTAAGCCGTGGGATGGATATCAATAAATTTGGTCCTAACTTATCGTTCTTTTTCTCAAACGGAATCGATCCAGAATATGCGGTCATAGGTCGTGTTGCTCGTAAAATTTGGGCAAAGGCAATGAAGGAGAAATATAAAGCAAATCCTCGTGCACAAATGCTTAAGTATCACATCCAGACATCTGGGCGTAGCTTACACGCACAAGAGATTGACTTTAACGACATCCGTACTACACTGCAAGCGTTGTATGCGATTTATGATAACTGTAACTCGTTACATACAAATGCATATGATGAGGCGATTACAACGCCTACAGAAGAGAGTGTACGTCGCGCGATGGCAATACAGCTTATTATCAATAAAGAGCTAGGACTTACTAAAAATGAAAACCCAATACAGGGATCATTTATTATAGAAGAGCTTACTGAGCTTGTAGAAGAAGCAGTCTTACTAGAATTTGACAGAATCACAGAGCGTGGAGGAGTTTTAGGAGCCATGGAGACGATGTACCAACGTTCTAAAATACAAGAAGAAAGCTTGTATTATGAAACGCTTAAGCATAACGGTGAGTTCCCAATAATAGGAGTAAATACGTTCTTGAGTTCAAAAGGAAGTCCTACCGTACGCCCAGCAGAGGTTATTAGAGCTACCGAAGAGGAGAAGCAATATCAAATCGATATGCTTAACCATCTTCATAAGGAGAAAGCAGATAAGATAGAAGCACAACTTGAGACGATACAAGATGCAGCGATTAATAACCGCAACATTTTTGAAGAACTCATGGAAGCGACTAAAGTTTGCTCACTAGGGCAAATTACAAGTGCGCTCTTTGAAGTAGGAGGACAGTACAGACGTAATATGTAATACAACTAGATTTAGTTATTAAAAAAAGGCGACCCAGAGGGTCGCCTTTTTTATTGATTTTTTTCAAGATTAATCCTTCCAAGGTCCGCTCTCGGTGACATGTATAAAGCGATTATCTTTTAATCTTGATAGGCCAAGGTATCCTCCTAACCAAATGGTGCCAACAGTATCCTCATAAATAGTCTGGATAGCATTGCTTTGTAAGCCATCCTTCTCATTATAGTTTGTAAAGCTATTACTATCGTATTTGTAAACGCCAGCATTTTCGGCGGGAAACCAAATGTTCCCTTTGGAGTCTTCAAAGAGCGACCAGATCTCTTCTCCTGTAATCACACCATCTGTAGTGAAATTTGTAAACGAAGTTCCGTCATAACGGCTCACGCCATTATGGTGTGTTGCAAACCAGATATTTCCTGAGCGATCTTCTAGCATATCATTTACATTATTTCCCGCAAGTCCATCTTTTGTAGATAAGGAATCTAGAGAAGTCCCATCCCAAATAAAAGCACCAGCGTTTGAAGCAAACCATAAACGCCCTTTGTTATCTTCCATGATACTATGCACGATTTTAGTACTTGAGACACCTCTTAAATTATCTACCACCGTTTCTGGAAGAGGGAAAGGTTTAAAAGTAGTTCCATCAAAGCTATTAACGCCATTTAAAGCTCCTATCCACAACGTTCCTTTAGTATCCAGCAACATACTCCATACATTACTTTCTTTGAGTCCTTGCGCTTCTGTGTAGTTTGTAAAAGAAGGTTTTCCTGTTGTTGTAGATGTGGTCAAGTCAAGCGATGTAATTCCTCGATTGGTCCCAAACCAGATCTTGCCATTTCTATCTTCCAGAATCGCGCGCACCGCTTCACCATTAAAACCTTCGTCTATTGAAAAGTAGTCTACGCTCGTTCCATTATATCGTATCACGCCATCTCCATTAGTTCCCATCCACATCGTTCCTTGCGAATCTTGAAAAATTCTTCGTATGAATTGGCTTAATGGAGGAGGAGCCAAATCAATGACAGTAGGCCCCATTGTTGTTTTAGTAGCTGAGGTAGTATCGCTCAAGGCGAAATGAGGAGCTTCTTCTATAACAGGAGTTTGTATCGCTTCTTTACAAGAAATGCTAAGCAGTAGCACTATAGAAAATACAATCAAAGTAATTCTGCCGAAGGTCATAGTGATAATTTTAAGTGTGGATACTTAAAAGTAAACTATTCAAGTCAATTAGTAAGTGAGATGATTACTAATTGTCTTTTGTCCGGATAGTCTCAAAAGTCTCACACACAATGAGCATATTATCTATGGCTTTAATCAATTTTTGGCTTATTGGATTTTATAAATCCAAAGTGATTCACCTAAAGGCTCTGCTGGGCTTAGACCACACTCTTCAGCTCTTTCTATACTTTCTGGATCATCGATGTTAATTGTCAATTGGTCAGGACAATTGTCATCACTCGAGCAACCTATCACTACTGTTATAATCAACATTATTAACAAGTATTCAAAAGCTTTTTTTATCATATTATTTTTTATTAAATGCTGTATTATTAGTCACGACGTAAAGCAGAAACACTGCTCTCTATATACTGCTGCGTCTGTAGTTCTTCCAGCGAGGCCGTAGGCTTTGGAGTGGTAGCCTCATTTTTGCAACCTATAGAAACCATTAAAAGAACTGTGATTGCAATTTTCATATTCGTGTATATTTCAAAAATCGCTTTCGCGAAAATGGCTATTGTGTTTTTTGATTTTGTAACTAAAACATATTGTAAACAACTAGAAATTGAATAACATAGTTTTTTGTTGGCTGTAGTTATTTGATCAAAGCATCAAACACAGTCTTATGCATTTCATCTACCGGGATGTATTTTGTATTCTTGTGAGGGTAGCCCGGAAATAAATAGGTGACAAAACCACAATCATCCAAAATCAAAAACGTTGGTGTATAATAATTCTTAAAATTATCATCCAACCATTGAGAAGAATTCAATAATAATGGAAATTTGATTTTCCTTAATTGTGATTGTTTTATTCTCTCGTCTTTAATGAAGCCGATGACATTAAATTTATTGTTGAAGTATAATGAATTCAACGCTTTGATTCTTTTCATGCTAGGAATTGATCTGGAACTTAGTATACAAACTAGTGTGGATTTATCAATCACCGATGAATTAGTATACGTTATATTATTCGAGTCTTTAAGTTTAAAATCAGGAAATGGTTTGTTCAATAAATAAAAAAATCCTCGAGAGTGCTCTGATTTATTCATGTACACCGAAATGTGGGCATTTTTAATAAGTGAGTCATTCTTGGTGACTTCTTCAAAATAATTGAGTTCTGTTTCTTTTGGAAAGTAGTATTGTTTTATCGTTTTATAATGAGATTGAAAATCAACCTCGGACAAAATACTATCACCAATTTTTACGAAGTTCTGTGAATTACAATAATTCGAGATTAGTAAAAAAAATATCAATGTTCTCTTCATAATTATGGTTGACAGACCACTGCCAAAAGCGAGTGCGGCTCCCGATAGCTATCGGGATTGCTGATCTGCTTTAGGTTGCAGTCTTATTTTTTTGATCTAAATATACAATGAATTTCGGAGTTGTGCGCCGCGCATAAGGAGTTCAGAATTGCATTCGACGAGTGAGAAACGAACTATTGCGGGAATTTACGAGTATACTACTGCGTTGGACGTGGCTTATCTTAATATGAAAAATAGGTCCTTTGGAAATCAGCCGTCAACGTTTATGTATATGGAAAGTTGCGTGATCAAGTGACTAAGTAAGTAAATAAAAAACGAATAGAAAGTCCGCGAGTACTTTTGTAAACAAGCTAGAACTTAGCAATAAAATATATGCATAGTTGGCAACTGGCTTTTTATTCCATATGATACCAATTATATTCTTTTCCGGACCAAAATAAAATTCCGCCTCTGTGAGATTCCTCAACGCTCATGTAAATTCCGTTTCCAATAAGTTCAAAATTTTTGCTTTCGTCTTGTCCGATTATATCTCCAGTCACCTCGTCGACTAAAGTAGGTGAAACAATTTCACCCTTTGGGATCATTTTGAATATTTCAATCCAGACCAAGTCAGTCATATTATCAACTTCTTTTCCCGCTCCAAAAACAAACATTTTATCGTTGGAATGATTCACTATGAGTACACCGATTTTTGAGTTTCGTTTGTTTTTTACGAGTGTTGCTACATCTGGTTTTAAGTCACCATTAAAGTCCGCAATAAGACTTTTATTTGGAATTACTTCTAATGAATCAGGAAGTTTAAGCTCAACAAATTTTTTCGTTGCGACATATTCGAAGTCTAATTCTTTTTTTGTTTTTACAGAACCTGACCACATGTTGCCTTCTTCAATTCCATTTAACCAAACTCGTAATTTTTCAGTTCGCTCTACAGTCAGTTCCTTTAAAAACAAAGAAACACACATTGGATAGACACTTCCATATTCGGCTTGCTTATTATCAGCAGGGAATTTCATTTCCAATTCAGCGTCACGGTAAGAATTCCAAATTCGCTGTGTTTTTTTAAGTCGGTCGATAAAAAATGAGTCTAATTGATATTCACTCAAGATTTTTTGGTAAACAATGTTAAGTTCTTTGTCAGCTTTTCTGTATTCCTTATTTGCGTTTTTATTCATTTCCGCTTGAGTTTGCGAAAAACAATTAAAAGTCAAAGTCAGAATTAAAATTGCTAATATATTTTTCATTCGTTTTTCCGCTTGTTGCCAACAGCCCACTGCATAAAGCGAGTACAGCTCCCGATAGCTATCGGGATTACTGATTTGCTTTGATTTATAGTCTTGTTGGTTTGATCTAAGTATACAATGAAATTTGAAGTTGCGCGTTGCGCGTAGCGGTTTTAAAGTTGATTGAAAGAAGTACGCTTTCGCGAAAGCATATTGAGTATGAGTGAAGATAAAAATAGTCCCTATTATACTGGCAAATAAGCTCTTAAAACAATTCTTTACGATCATAAAATCAGGATCACCCTGCGATGAAAACTATAGATTAAAATTAGCTTAAAGTTTGTGCTGAGCTTAGGCGAAAGAGGCTTGTTTTTAAACTCAGTTCTCTATTGAGCGATTTTTTATTCCTACGTAGAGTATTTTAACGAGCGACTTGCATGAGGGTCTTGTGGTCTTATGCTGATATTATGTCTTTCGCTATCTAGATGAATTTGAACTCCCCACTCACTAATTTCTTCCATATCCATGCCACCTAGATATTCTTTTAACTGAGTTACCAAGCCCTTTATTTCATTTTTATCTTTTCTACAATACAATGACTTTATTCAATAACGGATTCTAGGACTATTTGCCCTGTCTTTAATAAGGAATCATTAGTAGCTGCGCAATTATTTTTATCTGCTTCAATAAAGATTACAATATTATTAAAAAATATAGTCAATTTCTTCACATTAGAGTCGGCTAAGCTATTCTCACTTATGACCGCAGAATACTTAAAATCTTCAATTATTTGAATATTCTTGTACATCAATTTTTCGGTCATCATATATGCTTTTCTTTCAGAGTTAAGTCTATCATTTACCTCTTCTGGTTTGGTAGTTGAATAGTCTTTAAAAACTATCCCTAATTTAATCTGTCCATCTGCTAGCGTATATTGACATCTATTTTTCATAAATGACATGTCTCCAGTGCTATATGGTGGAGTGTGTTCATCAGTAAAACATAAGGATGAGAAATCTATTTTTTTAAAGGTCTCTACACAACCTTCATTAAAATTGTAAATTTTGGTTTTATCAGCACCCATTACTTTTTCATTATCGGCATTTAATAAAACTGGTTCCTTAATTTCTTTATCAGGAGTACTATTGCAGGAAATGGAAGAAAAACAACTTATTAAAATTAATAATGTATACAACTTATTAGTCAACTGTCTCATAGCTTCTTATAATTTTTTTATAAAAATAATTAAGAATACACAAGTATTTTGTTTTCTTAAAGATGTTTTATCAACAATAACTTAAACACGTTATTTAAGTTATTGTAGCTAATTGGTAGTCGCAAGTTTATAAGAAGTTTTCAATTAAAGAATTGTTTATCAAATGACTATTGCCTTTCGTTCCTAACTAAGCATCAGATGATTGAGCTAATAATGCTGTAGTTAGATGATAATGAGGTGAAGAATGAGTAAAACAATTGTTCTTGCATCTTATGGGTAACGTGCAGATGAGAAGAACACACAGAGACAATAGCTTATTGAGTCTCATCACCCGCTAACAGGGGAATGGCAAGGGGGTAACGCTGAGAGCTTTAAAATCCTAGCGGATTTACTCTAACTCGATCTATACCTAACTTTTCGATATTTCAATGACTTTTGAGGTGTTCTGATTTTGAAGCGGAGCCATACGACGGCGGGAATTTGCAAGACAGCGCTTATGCTTGGAGTCGCACAAGAATGGGAGGATGGGCAGTCGCTCAAAGCCCTATACTAGGCACTACAATTACTATCAAGCGGTTAAAAATGAGAGGTTATGTTAGTTTAATTGAGTACTATAAACGAGCTGTATAATTATTGAACCGCCGTATACGAGACCCGTACGTACGGTGGTGTGAGAGGCGCACTCTGCTAGTTGCTAGCAGAGCCGTCTACTCGATTGGCAGCTGGCTTTCTTTTTTATACTGGTCAAGAATCCTTTTATTATCATACTTTGCTTGTTTACATTCCGAATATATTTGAAGTCATTCTTAATAGTTCTATCGCTGGTGAGTCTGAAAAACAGTCTTTACAATTCGAATACATCATCATACAATCTATAAAATCTGTAAGCATATGAAATAAAAGTCCAATCCCAATTATGTTGAACGGTTTACGGAAAAAGAGCAGTATCACATAAACTATCATTGCGTAGTATGTATGCAAAATATGAAAATTTATGCTACATCTATTTGCTTGAAATATGGGGTTTGCAACCAAATGGTCTAAATCAACCAACATCGTTGCAAGCAATATCAAATAGACTTTTTTCCAATCTTTTCTAAAAAATCCATAGGCGATAAAAAACGGAAAGCCAAAGTGTAAAAAGTAGTGTATAAATGTCTGCATAATCTGTTCGTAATTGAATCTCTATTTGGTTGTCTTTTAGCTTGCTGCCAACGGTTTTGGCTATGGTTTCGTTGCGGGATGGTTCGGCAGAACTATTCCGCCGTAAACCAAAGTTAGCAAATACGCAGTAATTTCCGAGAGGAAATTCCGCCGCAATGAACTATAGCCGGTGTGTGTGCCCAGTATGGGCATCTTTAGACTACTTATTAAAAGTAGTTTTTTTTATCTAGAGGGTGCAAGTCCCTTATGGGCAGGGGTAACGCCTTGAACCATTAGTAAGCTGCAAGGTTGCTAGTTGTGAAGCTAGGACTGAAGAAAGCAGGACTACAAATCTCGGTACTGACGAACAGGAACCGTATATGAGGCATAATTACTCGGGTAAGCAAGCACATCATTGTTACGCCCTAAATAGTATCAAAAGGGTAATTATGTAGATACGGCAGGGATTGAGAGAAAGAAGATGTTCTTACCTGGGGAGGTCTCTATAACCACGAGTTGGTCTATTAGAGAAGTCAGCAGAAGTCATAGTAGCTAAAGCCTGATATTTTAGTGAAGGACAGAACAATAATTGTCTTTAATGACCAAAGGTGTTGTTTTATGCTACGGATAGTTTTCTAGTAAAACAATAGCCTTCGATTAAGCGAGACAGCAATTCAAATTATGAGTATTGATTAAACAAGTAACAAGCAAAAAGAATCTAAACGAAGCCTAGGCGCGAGTGTATCGTAACAAGGGATCTGCTGGAGTGGATAACGTTTATATTAAAGAGCTAAAATCTATACTACAGATTTATGGAAAACAATACGTTTCGCACATAGAAAGAAAGCGCTATCAGGTGTCTCCTATATTAGGTGTTGAAATCCCTAAAAGTAATGGTAAGAAACGATTACTCGGTATTCCTACAGTTGTTGATAGAGTATTTCAGCAGGCATTACATCAAGTATTGCAACCTTTATTTGAGCCAGACTTTCAAAAGCATAGTTACGGGTTCAGACCACAACGTAATGCCCATCAAGCCACGGCAGAAAGCCTTTTAAATATCAATGCTGGTTCTCAAGATATAGTAGATATAGATTTAAAGAGTTTCTTTGATGAAGTATCACACTGTATACTTCTAGAGTTGATTTACAAAAAGGTACAGTGCAAAGCCACGATGCGGTTATTGCGTTCATTTCTTAGAGCGCCTATACTGATTAACGGTCGATTACAAAAACGCAGAAAAGGCGTTCCTCAGGGTTCGCCATTAAGTCCATTGCTTTCTAATATTCTGCTCAATGAGCTGGATAAAGAATTAGAGAAACGTGGGCATCGTTACGTAAGATATGCCGATGATTTTAGTATTTACGTTAAGAGTAAAGTGGCTGCAAAGCGTGTAGGTAACAGTATCTATAAGTATTTGCGAGACCACCTCCAACTTCCCATAAATAGGGTAAAGAGCGGTGTGCGGAGACCTTTAGATTTCCAAGTATTAGGCTTTGGATTTGTGCCAACGTATAAGAAAGGAGAAAAAGGGAAGTACCAGCTTATGGTAACTAGGTCTAAATGGCAAGATTTTAAGTCAAAACTTAAATACCTGACCAAAAAGACGATACCTGCAAGTTTTGACGACCGCATCAAGCGTATCAACCTATTAATACGTGGTTGGATAAATTACTTTAAACCTGCCTCCATTCAGTCGAAGCTTAAGAAGCTAGAAGAATGGCTAAGAAACCGATTGAGGTACTGCATATGGCATCACTGGAAGAAACCAGAACGGGAGCGTAAAAACCTAATCCGTTTAGGAGTAAACCAAGACAATGCCTATGCTTGGAGTCGCACCAGAATGGGAGGATGGGCAGTCGCTCAAAGCCCTATACTAGGCACTACAATTACTATTAAACGGTTAAAAATGAGAGGTTATGTTAGTTTAATTGAGTACTACAAGCGAACTGTATAATTATTGAACCGCCGTATACGAGACCCGTACGTACGGTGGTGTGAGAGGCGCACTCTGCTAGTTGCTAGCAGAGCCGTCTACTCGATTACCACACGTTATTTCTTAAGAATCAGTTTTAATATTTGTGTTACCTAGTTTTTTTTCAATAAATGAGCTTTTTGGATATGGAATGTGTCCCGTTGGTTTTCCATTTTTTATCCACCAATTCTTTTCATCAATTTCATATTGTAAATATTTTTCATTCAGAATTTTTAACTTTTCTATCATTGGAAAATCAGGCGTTCCATCATATTTATTTCCTGTAACAGACCAATCCATTTCAATTTTCAATTCAAGTAATTCCGATAATAACTGATATTTAACCTTTGCATCATTAGGTGAGCCTACAGTAAGATAGTTTTGTAAAGGATATCTGCCTTTATAGGTTTTATTAATGTCTAATCCTTTTTGTTCTATTAAATATTTAATTATTTTGGATTTTCTAGCAGATGAAAGAAGAACATCTGTATTGCATCCTTTTTTAATAAGATGTTCTATTTTTGATATGTCATTAATATATTTATGTGGAATGTTTGCGTTTTTAATTTCTTCAGGTTGAACATTACAAAGCACTTCTACTACTTCCTTAAATCTATTAAAACCTAATTCTGGATTGTTGGGTGTATGAAATAGATGAGTTTGAATAATTTTATTCTCTGTACAGTAGGGTTTTTCAAATTTGAAGTTTGGATTATATTCTTCATCAGACCATTCCCATAAATCTAAAGAATTTAGGAATTCTTTAAAGGATTTTGTTTTTACTTTTACTATTCCATCACCTCCTGAATAATTTGCAAAATATATTTGTCCAAAATCATTTTCGCTTAAATGAAAGAAATAGATACCTCTTTCCCCTAAAGCAAAAACTAAGAGTAAATCCTTATTTAAGTTATGTGGTTCAAAATCTTCTTGGTCAATATCGTTCAGAGTATAAGTCATTGGATATTGCTTTTGTAAAATTACATCACCAATACTAAGAAATCTCTCAATTCCCCATAATTCAGAATTATTCTCAGATGGAATTGTTGGCCAATTTGGATATGAAATTCCTCCATTATTTTCAAGTAAAAACTCTTTATATTCTAAAGGAAATTTCGTGTTCCAAATTTTTTCCGCCTTCTCAATCTCTGCATTACTAATATCTAATTCATCTTTACAAATTTTCAGGTCTTTCATTTTCTAATGTGTGGTAACAGGCCACTGCATAAAGCGAGTGCGGCATTTTGCTGGATAGCCTGTATTTATTTGTTTATTAATTGATTGTCTAAATATACAGTTATTTGTGGTTCTGTCGCCGCGCGTGGAGCTTTCAAAAATGTCTCATTCGCTTTATGCTGTAGTTGTGGCTGGTTGCAACAACGTTTGAGCTTTCTATTCTTTAGATGTGTACCCTAGACATTTTTGAGCAGTGGCCTGTGGACGGCTGATTGGTAGGGTGGGAGCTTTAAAATCCTTGCGGATTTGCTCTAACTTGATCTATACCCAACTCTTCGATATTTCAACGACTTTTGAGGTGTTCTGATTTTGAAGCGGAGCCATACGATGGCGGGAATTTGCAAGTATGCTATTGCCTTGGATGTGGCTTATCTTGAGATGAAAAACATGTCCTTTGGCAATCAGCCGTCCACGTTGTTGTATAAGAATAGTTGCGGGCGAAAATGGCTTTATCCATTCGGTTGAGCACAAGCCGATTTTTACAAAGTCCGCTTTTTATTTTTTTCTTATCAAAAGTCGGATTTGTAAAAATTCGGCGACTTCAAAATATACATTTACTTTTAATTAAGCAAAAACTCCCGCATTGCTTATATACTTTGTGTGTGCCCAGTATGGGCATCTTTAGACTACTTATTAAAAGTAGTTTATTTATCTAGAGGGTGCAAGTCCCTTATGGGCAGGGGTAACGCCTTGAACCATTAGTAAGCTGCAAGGTTGCTAGTTGTGAAGCTAGGACTGAAGAAAGCAGGACTACAAATCTCGGTACTGACGAACAGGAACCGTATATGAGGCATAATTATTTGGGTAAGCAAGCACATCATTGTTACGCCCTAAATAGTATCAAAAGGGTAATTATGTAGATACGGCAGGGATTGAGAGAAAGAAGATGTTCTTACCTGGGGAGGTCTCTATAACCAGGAGTTGGTCTATTAGAGAAGTCAGCAGAAGTCATAGTAGCTAAATCCTGATATTTTAGTGAAGGACAGAACAATAATTGTCTTTAATGACCAAAGGTGTTGTTTTATGCTACGGATAGTTTTCTAGTAAAACAATAGCCTTCGATTAAGCGAGACAGCAATTCAAATTATGAGTATTGATTAAACAAGTAACAAGCAAAAAGAATCTAAACGAAGCCTAGGCGCGAGTGTATCGTAACAAGGGATCTGCTGGAGTGGATAACGTTTATATTAAAGAGCTAAAATCTATACTACAGATTCATGGAAAACAATACATTTCGCACATAGAAAGAAAGCGCTATCAGGTGTCTCCTATATTAGGTGTTGAAATCCCTAAAAGCAATGGCAAGAAACGATTACTCGGTATTCCTACAGTTGTTGATAGAGTATTTCAGCAGGCATTACATCAAGTATTGCAACCTTTATTTGAGCCAGACTTTCAAAAGCATAGTTACGGGTTCAGACCACAACGTAATGCCCATCAAGCCACGGCACAAAGCCTTTTAAATATCAATGCTGGTTTTCAAGATATAGTAGATATAGATTTAAAGAGTTTCTTTGATGAAGTATCACACTGTATACTTCTAGAGTTGATTTACAAAAAGGTACAGTGCAAAGCCACGATGCGGTTATTGCGTTCATTTCTTAGAGCGCCTATACTGATTAACGGTCGATTACAAAAACGAAGAAAGGGCGTGCCTCAAGGTTCGCCATTAAGTCCATTGCTTTCTAATATTCTGCTCAATGAGCTTGATAAAGAATTAGAGCAACGAGGACATCGTTATGTAAGATATGCCGATGATTTTAGTATTTACGTTAAAAGTAAAGAGGCTGCAAAGCGTGTAGGTAACAGTATCTATAAGTATTTGCGAGACCACCTCCAACTTCCCATAAATAGGGTAAAGAGCGGTGTGCGGAGACCTTTAGATTTCCAAGTATTAGGCTTTGGATTTGTGCCAACGTCTAAGAAAGGGGAAAAAGGGAAGTATCAGCTTGTGGTAACTAGGCTAAATGGCAAGATTTTAAGTCAAAACTTAAATACCTGACCAAAAAGACGATACCTGCAAGTTTTGATGAGCGTATCAACCTATTAATACGTGGCTGGATAAATTACTTTAAACCTGCCTCCATTCAGTCGAAGCTTAAGAAGCTAGAAGAATGGCTAAGAAACCGATTGAGGTACTGCATATGGCATCACTGGAAGAAACCAGAACGGAAGCGTAAAAACCTAATCCGTTTAGGAGTAAACTTAGACCACGCCTATGCTTGGAGTCGCACAAGAATGGGAGGATGGGCAGTCGCTCAAAGCCCTATACTAGGCGCTACAATTACTATTAAGCGGTTAAAAATGAGAGGTTATGTTAGTCTAATCGAGTACTATAAACGAACTGTATAATTATTGAACCGCCGTATACGAGACCCGTACGTACGGTGGTGTGAGAGGCGCACTCTGCTAGTTGCTAGCAGAGCCGTCTACTCGATTACCCACAGGTTTTTTATTCATATATCATTTTCCGAACACTTTTTTCAGTCCGCTTTATATATTCAGCGTACTTTTCCTTTTCAGATTCCGTTGTGTAAATCAGTTCGTTATCTTTATAGTAAAATAAGCGTTTAGTTTCAGTGCCTTTATTCCTTCCACGA
Source organism: Dokdonia sp. 4H-3-7-5 (assembly GCF_000212355.1). NCBI lineage: Bacteria > Pseudomonadati > Bacteroidota > Flavobacteriia > Flavobacteriales > Flavobacteriaceae > Dokdonia > Dokdonia sp. 4H-3-7-5. The sequence goes on along the minus strand of NC_015496.1, from coordinate 140,696 downwards.
TTTTTAAATTCGGTCAATTTGGCGAATATCATTTTTCCATCTTTGTAATAAAACTCAAATTCGTCATAACCTTTTTTTGCTGTTTGGCTATATTTAATTCGCAAAGGTGGGTTGTCATTTTGATTTTCATAAAGATAGTATGCTGTCCAACCTCCATTTTTTCTGAATATGCTTTTGTAAATAATTGGTCCTTCTGCAATTCCTTCGTTAAAATCTTTTTCGGTTAGATTTATTTTAGCAACTTCTCGAGTTATTCTTGTTATTTTATTCAGATCTTCAACATGCGCATCATTATTTTGTCCGACCAAAGTCAGAGGGAAAAATAGAATGATTATTATATTTCGTAATGTTTTTTTCAACTTGTGGGTAACGGCTACGTATATGAAAAGTAGCACTGAAAGTAAGCGATAAATTTCGGATTATACACAAGCCAATTTTTTAAATTTTACTAATTATTTTATTTTTGGGAATTTGTCAAATTTAAAAATTTGGCGACTTTCCAAAAATGCCCAAACCTTTCTGTTTGCAATGACTTGCGCTATTTTTTATATACAATGTTGTGAGCAGTGCTTTACTCGACTGCTAATTCCTTACTAATAATTTCAATGAATTTTTCATTCCATTTTTTATAGTCGTGTCCACCATTAAACTCATTAATTTCCGCCGTTATATTTAGTTCCTTATATTTTGATTTTAAAAAGTCCGCATCTTCTTTTAGAAAGAAAGGTTCTTCACTCCCATACTCTAGAATTAGTTTTGGATAATCTACGTTAGGTTTCCAAATATTCGTTTGAATATCTCCACCAAATGTTGAAAAACAAAGATATGTTCCAATAGTATTTGGGTAATTATTTAACATACTTAATCCAAAACCTGCACCATTAGAAACACCATAAAAATATCTACTATCCTTAGTGGAATTTTGGTTAAATTCGTTTTCAATAGATGTAATTAGCTCATCTTTAAAATATTGCATATGTTCTTTAAACCTATTTGCCAATTCTGGTTTTATGGATTCAATAAATGGATGATTTACATATTCATAATTTCGATACTGCAAATAAACTTTCTTTCCATTACCAGTTTTAGTTGAAGTGCTATCAGCTATTTTACCATTAGAATGACTTCCAACATAAATTATAGGCTTAATAATTTTATTTTCAATTAAAGAATCTAAAGTTTTTTTGATGAAACTGTTCTCAATTTTATTACTCCCGTCGGTTGCGTATAAAATCGGATACTGTTTTTCTTTTGTAAATCTTTTTGGTAAATAGACATTATGTTTTCGATATTCGTTTAAATGTTTACTAAAAATTGAATCAGTGAAAAATTCGGATTTCGAAAGGGTAGCTGTTTTTTTTGAGTCGCAAGAAATTGATAAAACTCCTAAAATTCCAATTATTATTATTTCGATTTTTATTCTCATTCAATGTTTTTTTCGCATTGCTCACAACGTTTATATAAACGCAAGTTATTACATATTAGTCATATATCATACCCATACCAGGTGTATAAACGAATGTTTTTACTTAATCCTAGCAATCTCGATTTTCAGCGTATAAACGCATGTTTTCAATTGTAAACGTTTGCAAACGGCTATTTGAATACTTGTTACAAGTCGCAATAATCTACCAATAGACTTGGTCGTGTGATATCACATTTTCGCGAAAGCGTACAGAAGAGGCTAGTTGGTTATTTTGGTAAGGGACTTGATGCTCACTGCTTCTTTACAGTTATCTAGTTCCATCTTGAGATCGTTTCCTGCTTCGTCTTGTCCTGTGATTACAAAATAACCACAAGGCTCACGGCGAGGTACACTCTCTCCAAAATCTACATCCCCTAGTTTAAATAAACGGTTTATAGTGACCGTATCTAGTTGCATACTAGCAAGTGACTGTGTTGCTTCTGGGGTGAGCTTATAAGGTTTTACACGCAGGTTTTTAAGTACACGTTCTTGTGGAAAGTAAGCACAACTGGTTTTTTTACCGCTAAAAAAGAAAGCAAGTAAAATAAGCCCAATGGAAAAGCCACCGAGGTAATATCCTATACGTTTAAGAATGTGCATTGCGTTACTAGAAGATCAAAAGGTTGATGTCTCGGTAAGAAAGGTCAAACCAATCTGCTACCGATTTTTTGGTTAAAATACCGTGGTAAAAATACAATCCATTTTTTAATCCGCGGTCGTAGCGTAGCTTATTTTCTATACCGCCTTCCTCTGCAATGTCAAGTAGGTAAGGGGTAAAAATATTACTGAGAGATACAGATGCCGTACGGGCAAATCTTGCAGGAATATTAGGCACACAATAGTGCGTCACGCCATGTTTCTTATACGTTGGTTTATCATGCGTAGTAACTTCTGAGGTTTCAAAACAACCTCCCATATCGATACTTACATCTATAATGACGGCGCCGTTTTTCATACCTTCTACCATGCGCTCGCTCACAATGACCGGTGCGCGGTTTGCACCTCGCACAGCACCTATGACTACGTCACAACGCTTGAGAGCTTTTACAAGATTCTTAGGCTGTAGGGTAGAGGTATATAATGGTCTGCCTACATTAGTCTGTATGCAGCGTAGTTTTGTGATAGAGTTGTCAAAAATCTTCACATTTGCTCCTAGTCCGATAGCAGATCGCGCGGCAAACTCGCCTACGGTGCCTGCTCCTATAATCACAATCTCTGCTGGTGGCACGCCGCTTATGTTACCTAGCAGCATACCGGTGCCTGTTTCTGGGCTAGACATAATCTCTGCCGCCATTTGTACGGCTGCGGTACCTGCAATTTCAGAGAGTGTGCGCACGGCAGGATACGTGCCGTCCTCGTCTTTTATAAACTCAAAAGCGAGTGCAGTGATACGCTTGCTAGCAAGTTTTTCAAAATATTGTTTCTTCTGGGTTTTGATCTGTAAGGCAGAGATAAGTACCGTTTGTGGGTTCATCATCTCTATTTCTTCTAGGGAAGGCGGTTCTACCTTAAGAATCATAGGGCAAGAAAACACTTTGGCAGTGTCTTGGGTAATTTCTGCTCCGTTTTCTGAGTAGTCCTTATCTGTGTACCGAGCTCCTTTTCCAGCTTTAGACTCCACCATCACGCGGTGTCCATTTGCAGTAAGTGCTCCCACAGCATCAGGGGTTAAGCACACCCTGCGTTCTTGAAAGTGTGTCTCTCGCGGAATCCCAATAAAGAGCTCTCCTCGTTTCTTTTCGACCTCAAGACATTCCTCTTGAGGAAGCAACATTTCTCTAGTAAAAGGTGAGCTATTGGTTTCCATGTGTGTTTGTATGCGATTACCCAAAAGTAAGGAATAATTTAAAATATAGACTAGATATAAATCAAGACGCAGCTGTAGGGTGAATTGCAGTATTGAACTAGTACAGCGTGGTATAATTATTAGTGAATTTTTTAACTCTACGCTGTAGCTATGTGTCTAATAAAACTATTTTTTTAAAATTCAATTCATCATCTTAATTGGCCTAAGCAAGTTTTACGTAAAAAATGATGTGAGCTTAAGGTTAAGCAAATTAGCTACAGCTGAGTATATAGTTTAAGCTATAAGTTCATATCGATAAAGAAAATATTTATTTAATAAGATGATGCTTTTAATTTGTGCTTAAGCGAGGGAAATTTTTAGTAAAGTTTGATTAAGCCTAGCTTTTTTTGGTTCGTTTTTTTAGCGATGAAAAAAATGAACAATTTTTATAAAATTTGGTAGATTATAATTTCGTTGATTTAATGCGCTGTAGTTCTCTAATCTCCCAAGTTTTAATAGTAGATAATTAATAACATAGTTACGTTTCTTGAAGTAAATGCGAAACAGCTTTCGCGAAAGCGTATAAAACCACATTGCCAATAATCTGTAAAGGCATTCTCGCGTCTGTCTTGTAAAAAGTATCTTTGCACCCACAAAAGAAGATTATGAAATACGCTGAAAATATATTAGGAACGATAGGAGACACTCCTATGGTAAAAATGAACGCACTTGTAAAAGACCTTCCTTGTCTTGTGCTAGCAAAATATGAAACTTTTAATCCTGGAAATTCTGTAAAAGACCGTATGGCATTACAGATGGTAGAAGATGCAGAGGCTGCCGGGATTCTTAAACCTGGAGGGACTATTATAGAAGGTACTTCTGGTAATACGGGAATGGGGCTTGCCCTTGCTGCTATTATTAAAGGATATAAAATGATCTGTGTAATCTCAGACAAGCAGTCTAAAGAGAAGATGGATATCTTGCGTGCTGTAGGTAGTGAGGTGGTAGTGTGTCCTACAAATGTAGAGCCAGATGATCCAAGATCTTACTACTCTACATCAAAAAGACTTGCCGAAGAAACACCAAATAGCTGGTACGTAAACCAGTATGATAATCCTTCTAACTGTAAGGCACACTTTAATAGTACAGGACCAGAAATCTGGGATCAAACAGATGGAAAGGTAACGCACTTTGTGGTAGGTGTAGGAACAGGAGGTACCATCTCTGGGGTAGGAAGCTATCTTAAAATGAAAAACCCAAATGTAAAAGTATGGGGAATTGATACGTACGGTTCTGTATTTAAAAAATATAAGGAGACAGGGATTTTTGACGAGAATGAGATTTACCCATACATCACAGAGGGAATAGGGGAAGATATATTACCACTTAATGTAAACTTTAGCATCATCGATGGTTTTACAAAGGTGACAGATAAGGATGCTGCGGTATACACAAGACGCCTTGCTAAAGAGGAAGGAATGTTCTTGGGGAATTCTGCTGGATCTGCAATTAAGGGGTTGTTACAACTTAATGAGGAAGGAAAATTTGGTCCAGATGATGTTGTTGTTGTATTGTTTCACGATCACGGAAGCCGTTACGTAGGTAAAATGTTTAATGACGACTGGATGCGTGAGCGCGGCTTCTTAGACCAAGAATATAAAGTAGCAAGCGATTTAATCCAGAATCATATAGATAAACCACTCGTTACTGTAAAGACAGAGGAGCTTGTGTCACACGCTATAGAGCGCATGCGTGATTATAAAATCTCACAAATCCCTGTAGAAGATGTGACAGGTATTGTAGGTTCTGTAGATGAGGGTGACCTCTTTAGAGCATATATGGAGAACAACGAGGTGGCAGATTTACCTATAAAGGATGTAATGGGAGCAGCGTATCCTATTGTACAGAAAAATGCTACTGTAGCAGAGGTTTCAAAGCTTATCTCAAAAGAGAATAATGCAGTCTTAGTAGATCTGGGTGATGGTAAACATCATATCATTACAAAGCATGATATTATTAATGCTATGTAATTAAATAGTACTTTTTAGAAAAAAACGCGGGACGTAGTCTCGCGTTTTTTTTGTGCGCTATTGTGATGTTATTATCATTTGTGAATTACGTATTTTGTTAGTAATCAGAAAGATGTATTTTAGCTTTGAGAAATAAGCTCCTATGCAAGAAGACTTTTTACATTACTTATGGAAATTTAAGAAGTACGCTTTCGCGAAAGCAGAAACAACCACAGGATTACCCATTACATTAATCAACGTAGGACAACATAATCATCTCGCCGGTCCAGACTTTTTTAATACTACACTTGTAATAGGTGATCAAAAGTGGGCTGGAAACGTAGAAATACATTTAAAATCTTCAGATTGGTATGCGCATAATCATGAGGTAGATGCTGCTTATGACAATGTGATTCTGCATGTAGTGTGGGAGCATGACGTAGAGATTTACAGAAAAGACAATACTGCCATCCCAACTTTAGTACTCAAAGACCTAGTTGCCGAAAAATCATTGCATAATTATAAGGAGCTCTTTAATAATCAGTCAAAACAATGGATTAATTGTGAGAATAGCATAAGAGAGGTGCCAGAGATGATACAAAGCAACTGGCTTGAACGTCTCTATTTTGAACGCTTAACGCGAAAAACGGAAGACATCACACCTATGCTTAACAAGGTAAACGGTGACTGGGAAGCGGCACTTTTTGTGTTGCTCATGCGTAGTTTTGGCACTAAAGTAAATGCAAATGCCTTTCAATCCATCGCCGAAAAACTTGACTTTTCTACCATTCGTAAATGCGCTCAAGAACCCTTTAGACTAGAAGCATTATTATTAGGCATAGGTGGATTATTACCAGAAAACACCCTAGACTCATACCCAATGCAATTACAAGGAGAGTTTGAGTTTGTATCTCATAAATTTCAAATAGCTAGTGATGGTGTATTGCCGGTACAATTCTATAAGTTGAGACCAGACAACTTCCCGACAATACGACTATCACAAGTGGCGCAACTCTACCATAAACACCTGAATTTGTTTCAGAAGATGATGTCTGCTTCAACTATTGCTGAGTTATACGATCTATTTGATATAAGAGCCTCCCAGTATTGGGATACACACTATTCTTTTGGGAAAGATCAGAAAAAACGTGCTAAGAAGCTATCGTCTTCATTTATAGATATTATCATCATAAATGCAATTATACCACTACGATTTTCATATAATCAATACCTAGGGAAAGATGAGAGTGAGGTGCTGCTGTCTATGATGCACGCTATCAGGCCAGAATGTAACAGTATTATCAAAAAGTATAACACCTTAAGAGATCGCGCACAAAATGCTCAGGAAACCCAAGCGTTACTAGAATTAAAAGCCAACTACTGTGATCTCAATAAATGTCTATCCTGTGCCGTTGGTAATTATTTAATTAAGCATTAAAATTAAAGGAGGTTTATAAAACCTAAAAAGGTGTGATCATCAAAATGAACACACCTTTTTAAAAAATAACTCTACTCAGCTAGAAATTAAGAGCATTTGTAATTTCTATACAAAATTCATTTTTAATAAATTTAGCTAATTGAAATTGGATTAAAATAAACCTATTTTAAGCTGTTGTTTGAATTTCATGTTGCAACTAGTTGTCTTTGGTTGCAAAATGCTCTTAAATATCTTTAAATTGAATTTTGTGTAAAAAATCTAGTTTTAAAACTCTTAGTCTTTAAATTCACTTACAAAGTGCATTTTTACAGATGGATACTTCTGTTGCGTCATCTGTAATGTAAAAGGAGAATCTGCTAGAAATACGAGTTGGCCTCTTTTGTCTTTTGCCATAAAACGTTGTTTTACTCGTAAAAATTCTTTGAATTCTTCACTTTTTGGATCTTCTGGGTCAACCCAGCAAGCTTTTGATACACTTAGAGGTTCGTAGGTGCACTTAGCTCCGTATTCGTGTTCAAGACGGTATTGTATTACTTCATATTGTAATGCTCCTACAGTACCTATTACTTTACGACCGTTAAGTTCTAGCGTGAATAATTGAGCTACACCTTCATCCATAAGTTGGTCAATTCCCTTAGCAAGCTGTTTAGACTTCATTGGGTCTGCATTATTGATATATCTAAAGTGCTCAGGAGAGAACGCAGGTATACCTTTATAATGCAGCTCTTCGCCAGAAGTAAGTGTGTCACCTATTTTAAAGTTACCAGTATCATGCAGTCCCACAATATCACCTGGATATGAGATGTCTACAATCTCCTTGCGCTCTGCAAAGAATGCATTAGGACTTGAGAATTTTAATTTTTTCTTGTTTCTAACGTGCAGGTATGGCTTGTTGCGTTCAAAAACACCAGAAACAATTTTTATAAATGCAAGCCTGTCTCTGTGTTTAGGATCCATGTTTGCGTGAATCTTGAATACAAAACCAGAGAAGTCTTTTTCGTCAGGTTGTACTAGGCGTTCTTCACTCTTTTTTGGACGTGGTGGTGGAGCAATTTTCACAAAACAATCTAGTAATTCCCTTACTCCAAAATTATTAAGAGCAGAACCAAAAAATACAGGTTGTTGCTTTCCATCAAGATAATCCTGCTGATTGAAAGCAGGGTATACTCCTTGTACTAGCTCTATCTCTTCTCTAAGATTATCGGCAGCTTTAGGGCCTACGAGCTTATCAAGCACTTCATCTTTAAGATTTGAGATTTTGATGGTTTCCTCGATATTTTTTCTGCTGTCTCCACTAAAAAGGTTAACATTTTTCTCCCAAAGGTTGTAAATTCCTTTAAAGTCATACCCCATACCAATAGGGAAACTTAAAGGAGTAACTGAGAGGTGTAGTTTTTCTTCTATTTCATCTAGTAGTTCAAAAGCGTCTTTACCCTCACGATCCAGTTTGTTTACAAAAACAATCATAGGGATGTTGCGCATTCTACATACTTCCACTAGTTTTTCTGTCTGTGGCTCTACACCTTTTGCAACATCTACTACCACGATAACACTATCTACAGCAGTTAATGTTCTAAAAGTATCCTCTGCAAAATCCTTGTGACCAGGAGTATCAAGGATGTTTATTTTAATGCCATTATATTCAAAAGCAAGAACAGAAGTGGCTACAGAAATACCACGCTGGCGTTCTATTTCCATAAAGTCACTCGTAGCTCCTTTTTTAATTTTATTAGATTTTACAGCCCCAGCTTCTTGAATCGCTCCACCAAAGAGGAGTAATTTTTCAGTAAGTGTTGTCTTTCCTGCATCTGGGTGAGATACAATTCCAAACGTTCGGCGACGGGCTATTTCTTTTTTAAAACTCATAGAATTCACTAATATTTTAGAGTGTAAAGATACTATATAGTGTTAAGGAATAAGAAGTATATTTGAAAGCTACTTTAAAGGTAATTTTGACTGAGTTGAGGGTGGTTTTAGGCGCTTTCGCGAAAGCTGATTTGATTTTATATTGGGCGATTTTTCAATGATAATAGTTAGAACTTATTATATAGAAGATTGGTTTTTGTGTAGTTTGTCGATGATAATAAGTAGCATAACTAATACATTGAAAAGTAAAATTGTAGATGTAATAATCGCTTTATATTTGGACACCCAACTTAGAATGACATAAATTGACTAAATCTCAAATGAGGTTTACTATGGTTTCGATTTTTTTTGATTTTTTGTTGTGGTCTATTCTATTGCAAACCTGCATCAAAATGTAATGTGTGTCTCACATTACTTTAATCACTGAAACTTTATTAAACCAAACCTGAGTCGAATTAATTTCGTGCTTAAAATGTATAATTATGCGTTTGCATAATAATTGAATAAGATGAAAAGAAAATTACAATTTGCTTCACTCCGAAGTTTAACTATGTTACTCCTAATAGGGAGCTTTAGTGTTTTAGGAACATTTGAGATGCACTCCCAAGTTATAGGGCAACAAGAAGCCTCAATTACTCAGGGTGTCACCTTTCAATGGGAGGATGATCAAGATGTCAATGGGGATAATGATATTGATAATACAGAAAATAATAGATCTGCAACCATACAGTCTATAACGGTAGGTAATGATGTGTTTAACACCTTCGTGGCTCCTTCTGGTTATCAACTCACGAGATTGGGTGGAAATGGGAATATTGCTGCCAGACATAGTAGGAATGGGATAGTACTTAATCGTACTACACCACCTTTTAGTGGAGAAGTTATTGGTACAAGTGCAAGTGCAACTTTTGATCCTACAGACACTGGTAGTGCTTGGGATAATGCTGCTCTCGCTGCTTTTCAAGATAAAAATTTAAATCACTATTTTACTTCAAATGGTAATGGGCAAAACATCTGTGGTAATTTTAGTGGTGTTGTGGATACGGGTAATGCTCAAAAACAGACATTATTTTATAATCCACCTATTCCTTCTAACCAAGATGGTATCATCGCTATTACAGAGCGTGGTGGTAATAACTGTTTTTATATACGTTTTTATGGTACTAAATTAGGGTCAAATACAGAAACGATACTTGGAGATACTTTCGTTAGAACATCCGGAGACCTTAGAGGTGGTGATGGTCCTAATCCACCGGCACCGGGATCTGATTATTGGGAGTCTGATAGGGAGATTGAAAATAGCCAATCCATTGCTATAGCGCTGTTTGAATTAAATAGTGTGGCACCTACAGGTTCGAAAATTACAAGAGTTGAATTTGTGGCTGCATCTTTAGATGATGGTGATGGTAAATTATTTATTCTTCAGAAATATGCCGTAGATCAATTAGAGATAGGATGCCTTAATGAGAAGTTTGAAGGAAATATTGATCTTTCAAATAATGTTCCTCAGGGTTCAACATACTCTGTGGTGAGTGGTCCTTCTCCTGCCGGTGAAGCATTTAATTTAAATAGCAATGGTACTTTTAGTTATACACCACCTGCTGGTTATACCGGTAGTGTAGTATTTGAGTATCAAGTGTGCTTGCCTGCTCCTAACTCCAGTGTGTGTGATACTGCATTTGTAACGCTTGATTATGTAAGCCCTCCTGAGGCTGCAATTATAGATTTAGATTGTAATTCAAACGGAACTACTAATTTAATTGTCACGAGTCCACTAGGTAATAATCTTGAATACTCTATAAACAATGGACCATTCCAGTCCGACACAACTTTTTCAAATTTATCTGAAGGTAGTTATGTTGTAACTGTAAGAGATAAAAATACTGGATGTTCCCAAGCATCTGTATCTGGATTTGTTATAGAGAATCTTGAAGTCGCTATACCTATTGATGTAGCTGATGTAAGTTGTTTTGGAGGTAATGATGGAGCTATAAATCTTGAGCCATCTGGAGGCAAGGCACCTTATGAGTTTGAATGGAGTAACGGAGCAACTACAGAAGATCTTAGTGGTTTGAGTGCGGGAACATACACAGTCGTTGTGACAGATGCTTATGGTTGTGAGCTTGAGGCAACTGCAGTTGTAAGTGGACCTGCTAAGGCAGTTTCAATCAAACCTAATACAGTAATTACAGCTGTATCTTGTTTTGAGGGTAACGATGGTGCTATAAATATTACGCCGGATGGTGGAACTCCTCCTTATACATATGTATGGAGTAACGGTGCGACTACACAAGATATTTCTAATCTTGAAGCGGGATCATATACGGTTACTGTTATAGATGCTAATAACTGTGAAGCTGAAAGTACATTTAGTGTAGAACAGCCTACCGCAGCATTGTCAATAACTGATACAATAACTAATGTGTTGTGTAATGGTGATGATAGTGGTGCTGTACAATTAACAGTTAGTGGTGGTACAGCTCCTTATACTTATGAATGGAGTGATGGATCAACTACAGCAAACTTAGAAGATGTTACTGCTGGAAGTTATTCGGTAGTGGTTAGAGATGCTAATGATTGTGAAATTCAGGAGTCTTTTACAATTACAGAGCCAGACTCTCCACTAAGTATAAATCTTACTAGAGAAAATGCTACAACTGCACAGAATTGTGCAGATGGCACTGCTATTGCTGCAGTAACGGGAGGAACAGCTCCTTATACTTACTTGTGGAGTAACGGAGCAACGGTTGCAACAATTTCAAACCTTGCGGATGGTACGTATTCTGTAACAGTGAAAGATGCAAATGGTTGTGAAATAACACAGAGCGTTGTTGTAGACTGTATTAATACGTGTGATGCAGTTATAGCAATAGGGACTGTGAGAGATGTACTTTGTGCTGGTGAGGAAACTGGTTCTACTACGGTAAGCGCTAGCTCGGAAGCTAATCCTGATGCGCTTTTTACTTTTACTTGGAGTAATGGAGATGTAGATGCTGGTGTTACTTCTAGTACCTTAGATAATATTGGTGCCGGGGTTTATACAGTAAGTGTTACTATAGATGGGACAGTGTGCCAGCCGGTAGAACAGAGTGTAACAATATCAGAGCCTAGTTCTGCAGTAGGAGTAACAATTGTTACTGAAGATGAAACTGGACCTGGTTTGTCAAATGGTGAGGCTAAAGCAACTGCAACTGGTGGTGTGGCACCTTATACGTATTCTTGGAGTACTGGCGCAACTACTGCAGAAATAAATAACTTAAGTCCTGGTGATTATACCGTAGAGGTGACAGATGCTAATGGATGTACAGTAGAGAATACTGTGACTATTAATCCAGGTAGTTGTAATAATTTAGCAATTACGACAGGGGTAGAGGATGTGACTTGTAATGGTTTTTCAGATGGTTCTATTATATCAACAACAACTGGAGGAAATGGACCATTTACCTACTCTTGGAGTAATGGAGCTACAACAGAAAATATCAATAATGTAACTGCAGGTTCATATACGGTTACTGTTACAGATTCTTTTACAAATTGTACAGCTCAGTCGACTGTTACAGTAAATGAGCCTACAGTATTAAGTGCAGGTATTGCTGTAAATAATGTATTGTGTTTTGGAGAATCAACAGGTTCTTTAAATCTTACAGTATCTGGTGGTACTCCAGATTATACATACGAGTGGAGTGGTGGTCAGACTATTGAAGATTTAACTGCTTTACCAGCTGGAAATTATTCGGTTATTGTTACTGATGGAAATGGTTGTACAACTACAGCTCAAGCTGTAATCAGTCAACCAGCTAGTGCGGTAACAGCTGATGTTTCTAGTACAAACGAAAATGGTGCTACGGCAAATGATGGTACTGCGACTGTTTTACCAGAAGGTGGAACTATGCCTTACACGATTTTGTGGAGTAATGGAGAGACTACTAATACTATTGATGGTCTTGATGCTGGGGATTATGCAGTTGTCGTTACAGATGCAAATGGATGTACATATGAAGAGACTATTACTGTAGCTTCGACAAATCAAGTACCCGCTCCAGTTAATGATTCAGCAACAACAAGCGAAGATACTGCTGTGGCGATTAATGTTACAGATAATGATAGTTTTGGGTCAGATGGTCCAAATGATTCAGTGATAGTTATTACAGAACAACCAGAGAATGGATCTGTAACTGTTGATGATGGTGGAACTCCAAATGACCCAACTGATGATACTGTACTTTATACTCCAGAACCTGATTTTAATGGAACTGATACCTTTGAGTACGAAATTACAGACAGTAATGGAGATTCTGAGACGGCTACTGTAACGGTAGTGGTTACTCCAGTGGATGATGTAGTTTCAGATACTTCAAATACAGATGAAGATGTACCTGTTGAAATAGATGTATTAGGGAATGATACTTTCGATGAAAATGCTGATGTGGCAATAACAGATGTTACGGATCCTGCAAACGGAACAGTAGAGATCAACGATAATGGCACTGTAACCTATACTCCAAATCCTGATTTCAACGGAGAAGATACTTTTGAATACACGGTAACAGTAACGAATCCAGATGGAACAACTACCACTGAGACAGCTATCGTTACCGTAACGGTAAGTCCTATTGTAGATGTCGCTGATGATGCGGAGACTACGCCGGAAGATACTCCTGTGAATGTAGATGTGTTAGGTAATGATACTTTTGAGGGTACCAATAACGAGGTAACAGATGTTACGGATCCTGCAAACGGAACTGTAGTTATCAACGATGATGGCACTGTAACCTATACTCCAGATCCTGATTTCAACGGAGAAGATACTTTTGATTACACAGTAACTGTAACAAACCCTGATGGAACAACAACAACTGAAACTGCTACTGTAGTAGTAACAGTAACTCCAGAGGAGGATGTAATGGATGATGCTGCGACAACACCAGAAGATACACCAGTAGATATTGATGTATTAGAGAATGATGGTTTTGATCCTGCTGCCGATGTAGCAGTAACAGATGTTACGGATCCTGCAAATGGAACTGTAGTTATCAACGATGATGGAACTGTAACTTACACTCCAGATCCTGATTTCAACGGAGAAGATACTTTTGATTACACAGTAACCGTAACAAACCCTGATGGAACAACAACAACTGAGACTGCTACTGTAGTAGTAACAGTAACTCCAGAGGAGGATGTAATGGATGACGCTGCGACAACACCAGAAGATACACCAGTAGATATTGATGTATTAGAGAATGATGGTTTCGATCCTGCTGCTGATGTAGCAGTAACAGATGTTACGGATCCTGCAAACGGAACTGTAGTTATCAACGATGATGGAACTGTAACCTATACTCCAGATCCTGATTTCAACGGAGAAGATACTTTTGATTACACAGTAACTGTAACAAACCCTGATGGAACAACAACAACTGAGACTGCTACTGTAGTAGTAACAGTAACTCCAGAGGAGGATGTAATGGATGACGCTGCGACAACACCAGAAGATACACCAGTAGACATTGATGTATTAGAGAATGATGGTTTCAATCCTGCTGCTGATGTAGCAGTAACAGATGTTACGGATCCTGCAAACGGAACTGTAGTTATCAACGATGATGGAACTGTAACCTATACTCCAGATCCTGATTTCAACGGAGAAGATACTTTTGATTACACAGTAACTGTAACAAATCCTGATGGAACAACAACAACTGAGACTGCTACTGTAGTAGTAACAGTAACTCCAGAGGAGGATGTAATGGATGATGCTGCGACAACACCAGAAGATACACCAGTAGATATTGATGTATTAGAGAATGATGGTTTCGATCCTGCTGCTGATGTAGCAGTAACAGATGTTACGGATCCTGCAAACGGAACTGTAGTTATCAACGATGATGGCACTGTAACCTATACTCCAGATCCTGATTTCAACGGAGAAGATACTTTTGATTACACAGTAACTGTAACAAACCCTGATGGAACAACAACAACTGAGACTGCTACTGTAGTAGTAACAGTAACTCCAGAGCAGGATGTAATGGATGATGCTGCGACAACACCAGAAGATACACCAGTAGATATTGATGTATTAGAGAATGATGGTTTCGATCCTGCTGCTGATGTAGCAGTAACAGATGTTACGGATCCTGCAAACGGAACTGTAGTTATCAACGATGATGGCACTGTAACCTATACTCCAGATCCTGATTTCAACGGAGAAGATACTTTTGATTACACAGTAACTGTAACAAACCCTGATGGAACAACAACAACTGAGACTGCTACTGTAGTAGTAACAGTAACTCCAGAGGAGGATGTAATGGATGATGCTGCGACAACACCAGAAGATACACCAGTAGATATTGATGTATTAGAGAATGATGGTTTCGATCCTGCTGCTGATGTAGCAGTAACAGATGTTACGGATCCTGCAAATGGAACTGTAGTTATCAACGATGATGGCACTGTAACCTATACTCCAGATCCTGATTTCAACGGAGAAGATACTTTTGATTACACAGTAACTGTAACAAATCCTGATGGAACAACAACAACTGAGACTGCTACTGTAGTAGTAACAGTAACTCCAGAGGAGGATGTAATGGATGACGCTGCGACAACACCAGAAGATACACCAGTAGATATTGATGTATTAGAGAATGATGGTTTCGATCCTGCTGCCGATGTAGCAGTAACAGATGTTACGGATCCTGCAAACGGAACTGTAGTTATCAACGATGATGGAACTGTAACTTACACTCCAGATCCTAACTTCAACGGAGAAGATACTTTTGATTACACAGTAACTGTAACAAACCCTGATGGAACAACAACAACTGAAACTGCTACTGTAGTAGTAACAGTAACTCCAGATAATCCATCACTAGATCTATTTAAAGAAGGTAATTATGAAGATACAAATGAAGATGGGGTAGTAAATCTTGGAGATTCTATTATATACAACTTTATAGTATTCAATAATGGTGATGTTCCACTTAGTAATATTACTCTAACTGATGAATTAGTTGAAGTAATGGGTGGACCTATAGATCTTGAAGTTGGAGAAAGTGATTCGATGACATTTACAGCGATATACGCTATTACTCAAGATGATATTAATGCAGGAGCTGTATATAACCAAGCAATTGCTACTGGTGAAGATCCAGCTGGAGAATTAGCAACAGATGCATCTGAAGATCCAACCGGTATAGATCCTAATAATCCTCTTAACGATCCAGATTGTATGGAATGTACTATTACAGTTCTTAATCAAGATCCGGAAATTGCAATTGTTAAGACTGGACTGTTCAATGATCAAAATGGAGACGGTTTCGCTCAAGCTGGTGAGACAATCACTTATAACTTCTCTGTGACAAACACTGGAAATGTTACAGTAACTAATATTGTTGTAACAGATCCATTAGTAACAGTAACTGGAGGTCCTATTGATTTAGTGCCTGGAACTAGTGATGATACTACGTTTTTAGCTGAATATGTCTTAACACAAGAAGATGTGGATGCAGGACTAGTAGAAAACCAAGCACTTGCAACTGGTCAAGATCCAAATGGAGATGATGTAGTAGATACTTCTGATGATAATAGTACAATAGAAGGGGAAGAGGATGTAACAATCACAGATTTACCAGAAGATCCAGGAATGATAGCAATAGTTAAGACTGGAACGTTCAATGATGAAGATGGAGATGGTTTTGCTCAAGCTGGTGAAACAATCACTTATAACTTCACAGTGACAAACACTGGAAATGTAACCGTAACAAACATTGTGGTAACAGATCCATTGGTAACTGTAACTGGAGGTCCTATAGATTTAGCACCTGATGCTATTGACGCTACTACATTTGTAGCTCAGTATGTATTAACACAAGAAGATGTAGACGCAGGAATGGTAGAAAACCAAGCCCTTGCAACTGGTCAGAACCCTAATGGAGATGACGTTGTAGATACATCAGATGATGATAGTAGTGTAGAAGGTGAAGAAGATGTGACAGTCACAGATTTACCAGAAGATCCAGGAATGATAGCAATAGTTAAGACTGGAACGTTCAATGATGAAGATGGAGATGGTTTTGCACAAGCTGGTGAGACAATCACTTATAACTTCACAATTACAAACACTGGAAATGTAACAGTGACTAATATTGTTGTAACAGACCCATTAGTAACAGTAACTGGAGGTCCTATAGATTTAGCACCTGATGCTATTGACGCTACTACATTTGTAGCTCAGTATGTATTAACACAAGAAGATGTAGACGCAGGAATGGTAGAAAACCAAGCCCTTGCAACTGGTCAGAACCCTAATGGAGAAGACGTTGTAGATACATCAGATGATGATAGTAGTGTAGAAGGTGAAGAAGATGTGACAGTCACAGATTTACCAGAAGATCCAGGAATGATAGCAATAGTTAAGACTGGAACGTTCAATGATGAAGATGGAGATGGTTTTGCTCAAGCTGGTGAAACAATCACTTATAACTTCACAGTGACAAACACTGGAAATGTAACCGTAACAAACATTGTGGTAACAGATCCATTGGTAACTGTAACTGGAGGTCCTATAGATTTAGCACCTGATGCTATTGACGCTACTACATTTGTAGCTCAGTATGTATTAACACAAGAAGATGTAGACGCAGGAATGGTAGAAAACCAAGCCCTTGCAACTGGTCAGAACCCTAATGGAGATGACGTTGTAGATACATCAGATGATGATAGTAGTGTAGAAGGTGAAGAAGATGTGACAGTCACAGATTTACCAGAAGATCCAGGAATGATAGCAATAGTTAAGACTGGAACGTTCAATGATGAAGATGGAGATGGTTTTGCACAAGCTGGTGAGACAATCACTTATAACTTCACAATTACAAACACTGGAAATGTAACAGTGACTAATATTGTTGTAACAGACCCATTAGTAACAGTAACTGGTGGACCGATTGATTTAAATGCTGGCGCTTCAGATGCTACAACTTTTAGTGCTATTTATACTATTACGCAAGCAGATATTGACAATGGCGGAGTAACAAATCAAGCACTTGCAACAGGACAGAATCCTGATGGCGATGATGTAACAGATACTTCAGATGACGATAGTAATCTTGAGGATGATGAAACAATCACTACGTTCCCAACAGACGAAGGAGCGATTGCATTAATCAAGACTGGATTCTTTAATGATGAAAGCGGAGATGGTTTTGCGCAAGTAGGAGAGACGGTGACGTATAACTTCACCGTAACGAACACAGGAAATATAACGATTACAAATATTGTGATCAATGACCCATTAGTGACTGTAACTGGTGGACCGATTGATTTATCAGCAGGGGAAGTAGATACTGATACTTTTAGTGCAGTATATACATTAACTCAAGCCGACGTAGATGCTGGAGGAGTAACAAATCAAGCGGTAGTTACAGGGCAAAACCCTGATGGCAATGACGTATTAGATACTTCAGATGACGATAGTAACCTAGAGGATGACATAACTGTAACAGACTTGCCTCAAGGAGCTAGCATAAGTTTAATTAAAACTGCTGTATTTAATGATGTTGACGGTGACGGATTTGCTCAAGTAGGCGAAACCATTACTTACAACTTTATAGTTACAAATACAGGAAATGTAACCGTCACAAATATTATCATTGAAGACCCATTAGTAAATGTAACTGGCGGACCTATCGACTTGGACCCAGGTGAGACAGATAGTACAACATTTGTAGCTATTTATACTATAGTTCAAAGTGATATTGCTCTTGGTTATGTTACGAACCAGGCTATTGCAACAGGGCAAGATCCTGATGGTATTGATGTTGTTGATATTTCAGACGATAATAATAGTGTCGAAGATGATGAAACAGTTACTAATCTTCCAATTAAAAGTTCAATAGCTTTAGAGAAAGTAGGAACAACTGTCGATATTGATGGTGATGGTTTAATTCAGGATGGAGAAGTAATTCAGTACACATTTACTGTCACTAACACAGGATCACTTCCATTAAATAATATTTCAATAACTGACCCATTGGTAACAGTTGATGGAGGACCTATATCATTATTACCTGGAGAATCAGACAGTACTACATTTACAGCAACCTATGTAGTAACCCCTCTTGATATAGCAAACGGATTTGTACTAAATCAAGCTGTAGTAAACTCCATCGATTCAAATGGTCTTGACGTAACTGATTTATCTGATGACCCTAACAATGATGAGAACGTTGATCCAAATATGGATGGTAATCCAGATGATCCAACACTTACTACATTTGAAGGAGTTCTTAATATTTTTGATTTGGAAGTATTTAATGGAATATCACCAGATGGAGATGGGATAAATGATTTCTTTATTATAGAAGGAATTGATGCTTTCCCAGAAAATAATGTACAGATATTTAACAGATGGGGTGTACAAGTTTTTGAACAAGATGGTTATACAAATAGTCCAACTACTGGTTTTAAAGGTATTTCAGAAGGTAGAGCAACTATAAGTGCCGATAATTTATTACCAGCGGGCACTTATTTCTACCTCATTTCTTACCAGACACCAGACGGTTTGAGAAGGAAGAGTGGATATTTATACATTAATCGTTAATATAAATTACGCTTTCGCGAAAGCGTTATAACAACTAACATAAATAATATTCGACTTTTTGGAATTTAGTTAAGAACAAGATATAGTAATCAAATTTCTAGATGAAATGCATTATGAAACTTGTAAATAATTATAAAAATCAAATTATTTAATTTGAGCTAATTTTACCCAAAAGTCTTTTATTATAGGTGCAATAAATTAAGTTAGAATGAAACAACTACATCTTTTAGTCCTATTAGTTATTACGGGTTTAAGCCTTACAGAGGTAAGTGCTCAACAAGACCCTCAGTATACACAATACATGTATAATACTGTAGCTATAAATCCAGCATACGCAGGTAACAGAGGTGTTACTAGTATTGTAGGATTGCATAGAAGTCAATGGGTAGGTCTTGATGGAGCTCCTCGTACGCAAAGTCTCAGCATACATTCACCAATAGGGGAAGGAAAGGTAGGACTTGGTTTATCGATAGTAAATGACGCATTAGGTCCAGCACAAGAGACTTACATAGGTGCAGATTTTAGTTATACTGTCAATACGTCAAATAGTGGTAAACTTAGTTTTGGTTTAAAAGCTGGAGGACACGTTTTAGATGTAGACTTTACCAAGTTGACATTATTTGATGTTTCTGATCCTCGTTTTTCTCAAAATATAGACAATAAGATTTCGCCAATTGTTGGAGCAGGACTTTATTATCATACTGATAGATTTTATGTGGGACTAAGCGTACCAAACCTTATCCAGACAGAGCATTTTGATGAGAGTAATAACAGTAACCAAGCTAGCTTTGTGGCAAAAGAGCGTATAAATTACTACGGTATTATGGGTTATACTTTTGATATTAATGATCAGCTTAAATTTAAGCCTAGTACTTTAGTAAAGCTAGTATCTGGAGCACCATTACAAGTTGATATTACTGCAAACTTTTTAGTAATGGAAAAATTACATTTAGGGGCAGCATATAGGTGGAGTGCGGCTCTAAGTGGTTTAGTTGGTTTTCAAGTATCGGATAGTATGCTCATAGGTCTTGCTTATGATAGAGAAAGTACTGATCTAGGAAATACAGTTTATAATGATGGAAGTTTTGAAGTGTTTTTACGTTTTGAACTTTTCAATGAGTATGACAGAATGTTAACACCGAGATTCTTTTAATAAAAGTCTACTATGAGATATATTACTATTGCACTCCTTTTGTTTGCTACCATTGTAGGAAACGCACAGGAAGGAAAAATAGAGAGAGGTACAAAGAATTTCAATAAATATGATTTCGTAGATGCTCAAGAAATCTATCAAAAAGTTGCTGATAAAGGTTATGAGTCTGCAGACTTATTCAAGAGATTAGGAGACTCTTATTATCTCAACGCAAGCTATGAGAAATCTTCAACTTATTATGGAAAACTTATTGAGCAATTTCCTGAAGCCGCTCAAGCAGAAGCATATTTTAGATATGCTCTTTCGTTGAGAGCAACAAAAGATTATGCGCTTTCTGATAGAATGATGTCTAGATTTTTTGATCTTAAGGAAGATGATAGAAGAGCAAGTTTATTTAAGGAAACTCCAGATTACTTAAGGGAAATAGATTACCAAAAAGGTTCTTACGAGGTTTCAAATACTACAATCAATTCTGGTTATTCAGATTTTGGTCCTATGCTTTATAATGACAAACTGATTTTTGCTTCTAACAGAGATACAGGATCTTTTACAAAGCGTATACACAAGTGGAATGGTCAGCCATTTTTAAACTTATACCAAGTAAGCTTAAATAAAGTTGATCAAGATGCTGGTAATAAATATGTTGAAAAATTTAGTGCTTATTTAAACACACAGTACCACGAAAGTACTCCTGTATTTACAGAAGATGGTAAAACGGTTTACTTTACTCGTAATAATTATAATAACGGGAAGTATAGAGAAGATAATGATGGAACAAATAGGCTTAAGCTTTATAAGGCATCATTAGTTAATGGCAAATGGACAGACTCTCAAGAGCTTCCATTTAATAGTGATGAATATACAGTTGCACATCCGGCTTTAAGCGTTGATGGTAGTCGATTGTATTTTGCGTCTGATATGCCTGGAACTTTTGGCCTTTCTGATTTATGGTATGTTTCTATAAATGGGGATAAGACTTATGGAACTCCGGTAAACCTTGGTAGCGACATTAACACAGAGGGTAGAGAGTCATTTCCTTTTATTAGTTCGGAAAATGATATTTATTTTGCATCAGACGGTCACCCTGGATTGGGAGGTTTAGATCTATTTGTTACTGCTTTAGGCAGAAATGGAGAAACTGCAGAAATACTAAACCTAGGAGAGCCTGCAAATACCTCAAAGGACGATTTTGCCTTTGTAATTAATAGTGAGTCTAATACAGGGTTTTTATCATCTAATCGTGGTAAAAGAGGTGTAGATGATAATATTTATATGCTAAAGCAAATAAAGAAACCTTCTCCCCCTTGCGATATTTTATTATCGGGAATTGTTACTGATAAGAGTACTGGAGATTATCTTGAGGGTGCTACAGTTAGCTTGTATGATACCAACAATAATTTGTTCAAATCTGTTGTTACTGGAGCGTCTGCAGCGTTTGCTTTCATTCCTGATTGTGATAAGATTTTCCTTATCAGAGCAGAGAAGGAAGGATACAATACTTCGGAGAAAATGGTAACCACGCCTAATGTTTCTTCTGAAATAGAAGAGATATTACAATTAGACAAAACCTTGAAACCAGTGGTTCCTGGAGATGATATCGCAAAAATATTAGACCTTAATCCTATTTACTTTAACTTTGATAAGTATGATATACGTCCTGATGCAGAGGTAGAACTTGCAAAAGTATTAGTATATATGGAAACTTACCCATCTGTACGCATAGATGTTCGATCTCATACAGATAGTAGAGGAAGAGATGCGTATAACCTTAATTTATCACAAAACAGAAATGTTTCTACTAGAGACTGGCTTATTTCAAAAGGAATAAGTGCATCTAGATTAACTGGAAAGGGATATGGAGAAACACAACTTGTAAACGATTGTGGCAACGGTGTACGTTGTAGTAAAGATCAACATCAATTAAATAGACGTAGTGAATTTATAGTACTTAGTAACTAAGACTAGAATTCTTACATTTTAAAGAAGAGCGCCTCAATTGAGGCGCTTTTTTTATGAGTTATTTGTATTTTTACAAAGCTTATGAAAGAAGAATTAGTCATCCTTGTGGATGAAAATGACAATCAAATAGGGCTTATGCCCAAAATGGAAGCTCATGAAAAAGCTGTGTTACACAGAGCTTTTTCAGTGTTTGTTTTTAACAGTAAGAATGAACTTATGTTACAGCAACGAGCATTACATAAATACCACAGCCCCGGTCTTTGGACAAATACCTGTTGCAGTCATCAACGTGAAGGTGAAAGTAATATAGAAGCTGGTATGCGACGTCTACAAGAAGAAATGGGTTTCTCTGTACCTTTAGAAGAGACGATCTCATTTATTTACAAAGCTCCTTTTGATAATGGTCTTACAGAACATGAGCTAGATCATATTCTAATAGGTCATTCGGAACAATCTCCGGCTATCAATGAAGACGAAGTTGCGGCTTGGAAATGGATGGATCTAGAAAATGTGAAAACTGATATCGCAAATCATCCAGAACTATATACAGAGTGGTTTAAAATCATTTTTGATAAATTTTATACACACATTAAGAGATGAGAATAACCGCACATAGAAAAGCGCATTTTAATGCTGCTCACAGATTGTATAGAGCAGATTGGGACGACGCAAAGAATATGCAAATATTCGGGAAGTGTAGTAACCCTAATTTTCATGGTCATAATTATGACCTTACGGTTAGTGTAAGTGGAGAAATTGATCCCGAAACAGGATTTCTCATTGACCTTAAGATTTTAAAAGATATTATAAAGGCAGAGGTAGAGGATTATTTAGATCACAAAAATCTCAATCTTGAGGTTCCTGAATTTAAAACGCTTAATCCTACGGCCGAAAATATTGCTGTTGTTATTCATAAAAAGATTAAAGCGGTTTTAGATCCTAAATTTGATCTAGAGATCACCTTATATGAGACGCCTCGTAACTTTGTAACCTATAAAGGCGAGTAGTTATGGCATTAAAAATAGGAGATAAAGCACCTGGTTTTACACTCAATAATCAGGATAACGTAGCAGTATTAGTAGACGAATTGATAGGGAAAGTGCCTATGGTAATTTATTTCTACCCTAAAAACTTTACACCTGGATGTACAGCTCAGGCTTGTAGCTTTAGAGATCAATACCAAGATTTTACAGATGCAGGAGCAAAAGTATTTGGTATAAGCGCAGATAGTGTAGAAAGTCATAAACGCTTTAGATCAAAGCATAATCTACCCTTTGATACGCTCTCAGACGCAAATAATAAGGTGCGTAAAAAGTATGGCGTTAAAAATGAACTATTAGGATTGCTACCTGGTAGAGAAACTTTCGTAGTAGATGCAAACGGAATTATAAAGATTCGTTTCAATAGCATGATGGCTGCAAAACATATACCTAAAGCACTTGCAGTTATTAAAGGATTGTAAATCAAAGCATGTTTTCGCGAAAGCGTAACCATTACATAATACCACAAAAATAAAAGGGAGATGCTTAGCATCTCCCTTTTTATGTTATATAGATTTTACAAAATCTAGAAATACTTTTTTATGTAAATCTAAATCTAAATCTGGTGAGAGAGAAGCTCTCACGATGTAATCTTTATCACCTTCTTTAGTGGTTCCTTGCGTAGAGGTAGCTGGAATAGTCCAGTAACAGCCTTTAAGCTGGCCGTAGCTTACACAGAATTTACTCTCATTAGGAATCTCTGTAATCATTAAGTTAATAAGCTTAAGATTAAGAGCTCTTTTGTATTGCTCTCTTTCTATGTCATTAGCTCCTTTAGTTGGTAAATCTAGAGAAAATACAGAAGGAGTAAATCCTTGTGATGCTAGCTCCTCAGACACAAAATTAATTTTTGCGCCCGGAAGTTCTTTTTCTATAAAGGTTACAAACTCACGCGTGTTTACATAAGCTGCTGCAATACGATCGTTCATAGAAGGTAACTGTGCGGCTAGTATCTCATATTGTAAATCTGTAGCCTCGTTATCACAAAGCTCAAGGTGAAAAGCGATACTCTTAATGAGGTCTTCTGCTTTATTGTTTACCACGCAATAGCCTGCAGTACATTTACCACCACTTGGGAATTTTGATCCGCTGGCATATGAAATAGTGCGCACGGTAGATAGTATTTTATCTTCTCCTAAGAAGTGTACATTAGGACAAAACGTTTGATCAAGGATAAAAACAGGGTCTATTGCTGTTGCTCCAGTAGGAGTGGTACGTTTTTTACTAAGCGCCTCTTTGAGTTGTAAAAGATCTGGAACTTCTACTCTTGGGTTCGTTGGTATTTCTGCAATAATATAGGGTACTGCGTCCTCTGCAGCTATTTTAGTAAGTACAGTGTCTATGCTCTGCACCATATCATTATCTCCATCTACAGGAAGATCCACAACTTCTACATTATCAAGGCAAGCAGCAACGCGTCTAGCTTGATCATTTGTACCACCATAACAGTTAGGAGGAACAATAAATTTAATCGCCTTACCAGGATGTTTATTGATAGCATCATCTACTAACCCCATCATAATAGCGTACTGTATAGAAAGTCCGCTAGAAGCCACGAGAGGCTCTGTATCGGTTCCATTTACTTCTTTAATGAGTTCATGTACACGCGCTTTATCTTTTGCTACATCACCAGCCTTGTAATCTATAGGAGCATTGTTTACCAATGATTTTAATGCCACTAAAGAATTTGATGGCGTCATCGCAATGGTTTCCCTTCTACGCACGTGTTGGATATCTGAAACATAGTGTGCGTTCTTCTCACCATTTATAACGAGTAGACTACCTATATTTTCATATACACTTACGTGAAAATCAATGCTGTTTGCTATAGGTTCTGCCTTTATTTGGTTTTCTTGCGAGAGATAAACAGTACTCCCGTCAAAAGCCGAAATATCTTCTGGGTTGTTCACTTGATTAAGTTCGAAGTGATATCCGTAAACGCTTTTCAAAGCTTCTGCATCAAATATAGCAGGAAGTTTCCCTGTGTAGTTGATTTGTGTTTTTTTACCGTCTAATAAATTTTTTCTCAGCACGGCAAGTACTGGAACGGTAATAGAATCAAAGCTAATAACGCTGTCTGCTTCTAGGCCTAGCAATCTCGCTACGCTCCATTCTAGAATACTAGAAAGTGGGTGGCCTAACCTTATGTAATCATAGGCTGTTGGAAGATTTGCTAGAGCAACAGTAGTTGCATTTTTCTCATTGTATAAAGCTTCAAATTCATTTAGAAACTCAGATTTAGCAAGCTTTTCATTATAAATATCCAATCGGTGGGTGGTGAGACCTATCCAGTCGTTGGGCATATTATCGAGTACTTCTTTGATGTAGTGTAACATTTATAAGTTTTAAAACAGTGTCTTCATCGCATAAAGACACCTTAAATATTAATTTTTTAAAGGATAATTTTAGACGCTTTTTTCGGAAATTCCTAACAGTAAATACTCTCAAATAGTACTAGTCTCAATGAGTGTAAATATGGTTAACTACAAGTAATGTAAACCGTTCATTTACTTAAAAAACCAATTAAAGTTTGAGCAGATAAAACGATTTTACAAAAGTATGCGAGTCATTTGCAATAGCAAAGACTCGCACTATGAATTATTATTTTTTAATGAAGGTTTAACAATGAAATGACTTAGCTAGTAAATAGCCAAGCTATGATACATTGAAAACTTACAATGATGTTTGTTATCTAATCTTTGATCATTGGCAGTTCGATAGATGATGCATGCACGGCCGAGTGATGCACGTTATTATGTGCTACAACACCTTCTTTTTCGTCATAATTATTTCCTCCTGTATTGAGATTACGAGCAAAACGTGGGAAGTTACTACTTGAGATTTCTACACGAATACGATGTCCTTTTTTAAAATAATTACTTGTAGACATCGGCGTAAGGTCTAATTTATATACTTCGCCCTCTTTCATAAATACTTCCTTATCATATCCTTCTCGATATCTTGCGCGTTGTATCGTTTCATCAAGATTGTAAGCTGTACCGTCAGGGTAAACGTCAATTAGTTTGATAGTAAAGTCGGTATCTTTCACGTCAGAGGAGAAGTATAACGTGCTATTTATAAAACCAGATACTTCTACGCCTTCCTCTAGCGGATCTGTAGTATACACTAAGATGTCATTTCTAGTTTCCATTTGTTGTTGGTCAAAAGCGCCACCTTGAACGGCATTACCTGTACAACATACATTACCACCGTATGAGGGTACTGGTTGCATAGGGTCATATGTAAACCCATCTGCATTATCCGAAGTTGCTTTAGTAGTAGATAATGTTCCGTCTCCAAAACGGCTATTAGCATTTCCATTACTATTTAAATAATAGGTGGTAGGTTCAGTTTTTTTAGGTGGCCAGGTTTCGGCAGCTTGCCACTTATTGCTACCCATAGTGTAGTACTGAACTCTCGGTGTTTTTTCTTTAAAGTCATTTTTCTCATCTTTAAGCCATAAATCAAACCATCCATAAATCTGCTCCTCATAATTGAGTGTTGCATCACCTACGCTGCGCTCACCCACAATAGTATTTTCGGTTGCTCTTGTGTATGCACAATGTAGGGTAGGAGCAATGACGAGATATTGATTATCTCTTATGTTTTCATCCTTCGTATTATTTCTCACGTGATTAAATAGGGCTAGGTTAGGAGTGATAGAAACATCATACCAAGAGGCAAACCAGAAACTAGGAACACCAATATCTTTGTTGTCATGATAAATGCCTCCTTCAAACCATGCCTTATCATTAGGTTTGCGACGTATCATTTTGTCAAAAATCTCGTTCTTACCGTTGATGTTTTTCAAAATATCTTGAATAGGCAAGTGCTTTAAAGCCTCCGCCATATCTACTGGCGGGTTTTCTGGTGCTAGATCATAAAATCGTGAAATTCTTATTAAATCTTCTTGTGTTGCTCCTTCAGGAATACGAGGTTTAAATTTATCATGTTCCACACCGTACAACCATGAGAAAAAGAGCATCTGCTCAACACCACCACGATACCAGTTTCCTTGTTCTTGAATATCGCCTATTCTTCCTACGCCAGCTCCATAGCCTTGCGGTACCATAGCTGCATGAGAAGGATGATCTAAAGCTGCAACTGCCATCTGCCACTCTGCAGTAGAGGAGCAGCCAAGTGTGCCAATTTTTCCGTTAGACCAGGATTGATTTTTCATCCATGTAAATGCGTCATATCCATCTGTGAGCGGTACGCCTAGTATATCCCATTCACCTTCAGAGTAGTATCTTCCTCTTTCATTTTGAACCACGTAAGCATATCCTCTTTTTACAGCTTCTAGCGCTCGCTCGGCGGTTCTTGTTCTTTGTTTTCCATCTCCCCAAGAATTGAAGTTATAAGGAGTTCGCGAGAATATAATAGGAACCTTACCACTCGTCTTTGGTCTATAGATATCAGTAGCGAGGCGTATGCCATCGCGCATAGGCATCATGACTTTTTGATCTACAATGGCTATTTTTTCAAGTTCGGCGAGTACATCGTTTTGTGCGTAAAGGGTGTCGCTCGATATCATAGACATCGCAAGCGCAAGAAATAAAAGAAACGTAATTTTCTTCATCGTGTAGGGATATTAGCTTGTAATAAGGATTACAATGATTAATCAATAAATATGCTTCTAAATATACAATGAATTTATTGGTGCTTATAATTTTTGTGGTAACAAGCAGCTAATATTGAGATATATAGGTGTTAGGAGTTAATTGCAATTATGCATATAATGATATCAAACAACCTTGGGATTGTGTGTAAAGTCTAGTGACACTGTAAGGTAAACTCTATCTTTCCAGAAGATTCATCATAAAAAACATAAATCAGTCCTACATCTCCCCACATCAATTCGGCATTATCTTCGGAGTCTATTTGAAATAGAAGCTTCATTGGATTTCCATCGCCGTCATTAGGTGTTTCTTCACCTTGTACCCAATTAGGATAACCTCCCAGCTGACTCAAATAATCTTGTTCTCCTATCAGCTTTTGAACAACTTGATCATAACTATCCCAAGGTTCATCTTCGTCAAGAACACAAGATAGTTTAGAAGCCGCTGGACTGTGTAGATCTATTCCTTCCCAGTCAGGGAGAGATTTTGTAGCGCTAAAATTTATCAAGCAATACTTAGACATTTCTAGCGTGCTGGGTGTCGCAATAAATTGAACATTATCTTGGTTCACTTTCTTATAAATTTTCACAAGCCAGCCGTCACTTGATGTTTCCCAAGGAAATTCTTCCCAATCGTAATAGAATTGAACTAATGCTATACTTTCTGGAAGTTCCAATGCTGGAGTGTTGAAAATTTGGAAGATAAAGGCTAGATGATCTCCTTTGTTAGTTTCTGGCCATGATTCTCCCTTTTCAAAATATGGGTGTCCCCCAAAATGTGAAACCATTTGAGAGTTTTCTAGAGGCCTAGAAGCTGGTAATACCTCTAGCTTAGTAGCCGTTCTAATTAAAGGTTTTACTAAATTTTCTAAATCAGAAAATGTTTTTAAGTTAAGATCATTTAGCTCCTCACGATATTTATTAAAATGTGACATAGCCTTAGGTTTGTTTTCTTTGCTTTGAAATAGTTTTTTAAGAAAGTTCAT
Source organism: Dokdonia sp. 4H-3-7-5 (assembly GCF_000212355.1). Taxonomy (NCBI): domain Bacteria; kingdom Pseudomonadati; phylum Bacteroidota; class Flavobacteriia; order Flavobacteriales; family Flavobacteriaceae; genus Dokdonia; species Dokdonia sp. 4H-3-7-5. The sequence goes on along the minus strand of NC_015496.1, from coordinate 111,770 downwards.
CTTACAGGTTTAGTTTAGATTACAAAGACAAGTTTAATCTGGGATAAGTGGAATGTTTAATGAGAAGAAGCTATTTAATCTTTACACTAGATCAACGCTCAATTCTTTTTTAATAGATCTTTTGTCCACATTAATCGCTTGTATCCATTCTCATTTTAAGCAAGTCTGGTTTAAATCCTTTCTTTCTATAAGCTTGCAGTGCGCTTTCATTTTCGGCATACACATCAAGTTGAATCTCTGTAATATTTTTCTTCTTTACATCGGTAATTAGCGCATCAATGATTTTACCATTTATTCCCTTTCCTCGGTAGCTAGGCAATACATACATAAAACCTAGGTACGCATATTTCGCAGGGTTCTTGTAGGGTTTAGCATCTAGTATGAGCGCATATCCCGAGCCTACAATCTTATTATCTACTTCGGCAACTAGTAGGGTAGCGTCTTCATTATTTATGAGATCTACTATATTGTAATAGGTGATAGGATCTTCTTTTAAATTTGGAGCAAAGGGACGCTCATAAGAGATCACTGCCTGCTCAAAAGATTTTAAAATCTCAAGGTCATTTATATGGGCATTACGTATGATGATATTTTCTGTCATGATAGTATTATATATTTATCTGATGTAAGCAGAGTAGGAGCACTAAAATATACTTCATAAAAATTTCAATTGTTTCAGGTACGCTTTCGCGAAAGCGTAATTACTCAAACCGTATCAAGTAAATGGGTAGACATTTTTCTATTCATTGTAATTTCTGACTACATCACCTTTTTTTAATGTACTTGCATCTACGGCATTGTCAAATGTATACTCGGTAGATATGAGGCCATTAGTTGCAGATGGAATTCTAACGTTAAAATGTAAATGCTCAACGGTGGTAAAACCCGTCATTCCGCTAATCGCTATGGGTTGCCCTTTCTCCACATAATCACCAAGCTCAACGATGGCTCCTTCATAGTTTAAGTGTACATATTGAGAGTACAAACCGCTGTCAGGATGGTAAACGGTTAGGAAATTACTTCTATCATTATCTCTCCATTGCTGGCTTGTACCATGATCTTTGTATTTCTCAATCAATCCTACCACATATCCATCATCTACACTGACGATGGTATCCCCTATGCTTAGATCGAAATCAATAGCATACTTACTCGTGATTTTATTATGAGAAAAGCTGTTGTTAAAGCCTTGTATGATTTTGTATTGTTTGCCCTTTGGAAATGGTAATCCTATGCTGCTTTTGTTGACTTCACGCTGCAAATCCCCGTATTCAATGCTGTATTTTGGTTTTACAGTAGATTGTACATCTGGATAATGAATCTTAATAATAGTGTCTTGTGATTTGCTTAAGGTTACGTGCCCGAAAAGAGTTGCTAGGTCAGGATACGTAGCATCTTCAACAAGTCTGACGCTTATGGGACACATAAGAGGGTTCTTTAAATGAAAGGATATAGTGTCGTTTTCATACGCTTCTTTAAAGCTTGATTTAGCTGGAGAGTACTGCTCTTTAGGGAAATTGTCTAGGCTATTGCAAGCTGCAAGGCAAATTATGGACAGGAAAAGGATAAGTTTTTTCATATATTTTCCATCTATTTCAAACTCGGACATAACACTTAGAATTCCCAATATTTTGATGCTCTTTTTAATCCAGCTCTTCATATTTAAATATTATTTTTTTACACCTTTAATTCCGCTGGCGCACCCGAAAAAATATTCAATATACTCAACTTCAAAATTGGCTTTTTTAAAAATATCATATACATTTTTAGAGTTCCCGAATTCTTGAGTGTAAATACCTAGCATCTTGTAGGTCTCAGGACTTCCTAAAAATACTTTCCCTAAAATCGGAATAATATTCTTTAGGTAAAACATATAAAAAGGCTTTAAAATTCTGAATTTCGGTACAGAAACATCAATCAATGAGAACTTTCCGCTTGGCTTTAGAATCCGGTCAATTTCATTGGCAAGTTGTACAAGTTGCTCATCATTAAATGTTTTTAATCCAAATCCAGAAATCACGCAATCTGCAGAACCACTTTCTATAGAGTTATCAAATACATTTTCCTTTAGCAATGTTATGTTAGAATCGCTGAATTTAAGTTTTCTTCGTTCAGCGCGATTAATCATTCCAGATGAAAAGTCAAGACCAATTAGTTGAGAGTTACTATCTGAGTTTTTTAAAATATGTTTCCAGCATTCTCCCATTCCAGTCATAAGATCAACTACAACCTTTCCTTCTTCAATGTCAATTTCCTCCACACATTGTCTTCTCCATCTTTCGCTGAACCCAAATGATGTGATGTAATTCATTTTTGTATAAGAACTTGACATGTTATCAAATAGCCTTTCTACAAATTTAGGCTCGTAAATTTCTTTCATGTGCTATGGGTTGGTTAGTGTTATTTGCGATTTGCGTAGACGGAAAAGGAATGTTTTTAAAGAATTTACCATCTTAAAAGCAATATACTAATCACAACTACTCCTTCCTTTCAAAAGTTTGCACAACGTTCTTTATATCTGATATGGCTTGATTGCTTCCAGGGACGTAGGTTCCTACAAATAAATAATACCCTCCATTATCATCAAATAAGATCACCTGGTACATCTCTTCGTTATTGTCGTCATTATTTGTGGCAAACAGCTCAAAACCATCTAGTCCATCAATCGTTATGCTGTTGATTCCTTTGCTTGGGATTACGGAGTAGTCATCAGGATATTTTTTTAATCGCGAGATACAAAACAATTTTTTATCTGCGATATTCACTTGTACAAAGGATTTATCGGTGAGTAAGCTTGCTTTGTCAATACTTTCTGTTGGTGTTTTTAGATCCCTATTAAAGAGGAATCCATTACCAATAACTGCTAGATATTTTAAAGAGCCTACATCTTCATTTAGTGAGTAATTAAGTGCCTCTCTAGGATTCTTTTCTACCGTAGCGTCCACAAAAGTGCTTAGCACACTTTGTTTTATTTTTTCACCTAATTCAAGAGAGTCCTTTACATACACACCATTTAGTAAGGTGCTAGATTTTTCGTCACCATAAATAAGAATGTGTTTTGAAAACATCATCCCGTTTGCGGGTTGCTCTACATCCAGAAATATTCCATTATAGTTGCCTACTTTAATTTCCTTTCTGGATTTCATTTCCATGCCTTGTGTTTTTAGCATGTCTGCATTAAAGCCTTTTGATACTTCACTGTAAGGCCCTGGGATTTCAAAAGCCATAATCATGGAAGATGGGTCTTGTGGATCTTGAAAACCCTTAAAATTATCTGAAGCTGTAAATGATACCGGAGGAATCATAAAAATATTCGTTCCCTTAATTTGAAGGTGACGCTCCGTTTTTTGTGATGGTAATTCTTGCCCAACAATCATACTTGAAATAGATAAAAGAAGTAGGGTGATTATTGATGAATGTTTCATTGTTATAGTTTGTTAGCCTTTCGGCGAAAATTTTAGGTTGATGTTTTATAGTCAAATTGTTAGTGGTAGGCTTGTTTTTAAGCGTAGTTCTTTGTTTTACTATGTTTCTTATAGAAACTCTTTGAATATTCGATATTCTGTTTCATATTGTTTTAAAACAATGCCAGTTATAGGATTAATATCTATAACCTCTACATCACAACGAAAATTTAATTTTTCATTTAGTTGATTTATCACTTTCCAATAATATCTTTTTGATTTTTTGTCAAAAACCAATGTTTTTCTAATTGGTTTAATCCCTTTTTTAGTTTTTTTTGACTCCGCAATGCTGTCAATTTTCTTCTCATTCAACCAATTTGATTGTTTATTTTCTAAAATAAATTTCGGTATATAATCAATATCAATTTTTTCAACTAGATTTAAATCAAAATCTAATATGACAGTACTGTATTTGTAAATATTGTCATATTGAAAATCAGGATGTTTTAAGTGGAAATTTACTTTTTTAATATTCTTATAGTTCTTTTTTTTACCAGTATAATTTTTCTTTATTTTTCTTTTCCTTGGTTTTGTTTTGTGTTGATAGTATTCAATATACCAAGGAGCAATTTCAAAATATTTAAATAAGTTTTCTCCAACGGCTTCTTTTAAATAGAACTCCGCTTTTATAATTACCTCAGGTGGTATTTCTTTTTTTTGAGAAAAAGAGGATTTAAACGATAATATTAAAGCTAAAATTGTGATTATTCTTTTCATATCTCTTCCGTGGCTTGTCTTAGAGTTAAATGATCCCTTTGGCAATCGGTGGTGCACTTATTTATCAAAACAAGAAATAGGTAACTAGCAGTTTATTTTAATCTATTGCAAACCCTGAGATAAAGCTCAAAGCTTGTACATTTCTTGATGTTGGTTTCAACTCAATTTTTAGCTTGCATATATTATTCATGATTTAACTGAACTAGTTTCCTCTTTTTTATTCTTTTTAGATCTTCTCAATCTTTTTCTTTCGGCACGCTTTCTTACTCTACTTTCCTTTTTATCTTTTAGAAATGCAACCTTGGTTTTCTGGTCAATAACACCCGTAATATCAACGTCATAATCAAGGTCTTTTAATTTAGATTGTAATGAGGTTAATTCTTCTGTGGTAAGCTTGGTAAGTCTACAACTTACCTCTTTATATTCTTTGGTCAAATCTTCATTTACAACATAACAATAACATTTTTTTGAAAATGTTCTTTCTTTCTTATAAGTGCTTTGAGACTTCACCTGATAAGAGAAAATTAATAGTAAAGTCAAGAGTATAATATTTTTCATGTGTTTACTTTTCAATGATTTTAATAACGTTTCTAGCTCAAAGTAAGCTTGAAAGTATGAACAGAGCAATACCCAGTAGTCTATGTTTTAATTAAGCTAATTCTAAATGACACACCATCAAACATCCTAGATGTATCACTAGACGCTCAATCTTGGGGAATTTGTGATTTTAAGGATTTCACCCTTTTTTGGATGCTGAATTTTCTTAGCTAAAAAGTAAATACAGAGTCCAATTAAACTTAGTCCAATAATAAGAGTTCCGGTAGTTCCTAGTAATTCTCCAGTAGATGCAATTATTTTCTTTAACCAGGCTCTTCTGCCTGTTGTTCTTACAGTTCCTCCACTTTCCGCTTCTACTGCAGCGGCATAGGATGTTACAGTGAAAATTGAAATAATACCTAGAATAACTAGCTGAGGTATGATTTGTTTGAAAACAGAATAATTTTTCAACTCCGTTCCTTTCAAGTTGGCCTTTAAATAGTCACGAATTTCTGAATAGATATCTTTATCAAGCTGAAATTCTTCGTCGGTGGTTTTGTCATGCTTGAAATTTAATTCTATGGTATCATCTGTATCAATAAATACAATCTCTTTTAAATCTTCATAACGGATACTTTGTACCGTACCCAGACTTTTTGAGGCGATAAGGTCATCTATATTTGAACCCTTTGTTAAATCAGTTATCCAAATAGCCTTTTCGTTTGCTATTAAATATTTGTCTAATAATTCGGTTTGTGAGATAATCCAATATTTCATTTATAGTTATTTTTTTTATAATTAGTTATACTATTCTCTAGCTTGTAATTCTGCCTTTATGTTCTTGTATTTTCTATCGAAAATTAAAATTCCTAAGGCCATAGTGCTAGTAATTAGTGAGAAGGTAGAATCAATTCCATCATCATTCATGATCCAATTGTAAACAAAAAATACAGCGGCAATTATGGTAATTGTTGATAGCACTTGTATGATTTTTTTAGTGCTATTGAGTTTAGTTTTTATCTAATTCTAAGTAATAGAGTTTTGCTGCTTCTTGAATTTCATTATCTAAGTTATCATCAAGAGCGTATGAATATAATACCCATTTGTCATTTGGTTTGTAAAATTTGAATATAAACCTAAGGGGCTGTCTATCGTATTTTACTAGGTATGAATATAATTCAAAGCTCTCAGCAAATTTCTTTGTAGTTATGATTTCATATCCATAGTACTTACCCATATAGCTTTCAGAAAACCCATTCACAGTACCAATAATTTTATCGATATCATCTTTTATTCTATCAGTCCATTTGTTTGTCTCATATAATTCTTTTACAGCTTTACCAGCGTCTTTTTCATATGTTTCAAAAAAGGTGTCAATTAAATCTTGTGGACTAGATTGAGCATATGAGTTTCCAGATATTGTGATTAGTAATAGAAGTAATAATTTTTTCATTTATTTAGTTTTTAATGGTTATTAAGAGAGCTTTACATAGAGGTTGACTTATAAAAAGACCAAACCGTTTCATATTAAACACAAGTCATATTTTTAAGTTCATTGATTTAAAAGTTATCCTCCCTAAAACAACCCAAAAAGCTTTTTTCTTTTGGCAGTATTAGGCCTGTTTAATACTAATATATCTGTCACGGCGTGCTTGTCAAAGCCGTCAAAAAGCGCTTCTACGCCTTTTTTAATCTTTACATTAACTTCTTCGCTATAGAGAGGAATCAATGAGTAAAAGTCAATGGTTTTGTCTGCTAACTTTGGAGAATGAAAATCCTTGTTAAAAACGATTATTTGTTAAATTCCGAGTATAATTTGTTGGTTATGAATATTTTGCTTGGAAGCCTCCTGTGATTTTCTGGAATTTTTACTCGTATCAATTCAGCTATTCCCTTATTTTGAACTCCGCCATTGTATTTGTAGTATTTGGATATTTTTAATTTTTGATCATTAAGATTAAGGCATTTAGAGAATTCAATAAATATTGAATATTCATCTATGAAAACATCGTGCTTAGAATATTTATTCAAAACTTTATTCTCAGGATTTATCCAATTTGATAACAAGACTAAAGCAGTAACACCTATTAATTCTTCTTGTTTAAATGCAGGGTTTTCAGAGATAATGCGAGAAATAAAAGAGTTGTAAAATTCATTTGATAATTTGGTTTTATTAAAATAATTTAAAACTAATTCGATAAAAAACAAACTAGAATTAGAAGATATTGATACAGCAATGGCCAACTCAGAACCTAAATGCTCAAAATTCTTTTTAACTGTGTTTAAAGATGGTAATTTCACAATATAATCTGCTGATAAATATTCTTGAATTGATTTATGAACAAATTCAAATTTGTCATAACCTGATTCAATAAAAAGTCCAGTATGAGATTCTAATTCTTTAACAACCTCACTTGCTTTTTTAAGTGGTAGATTATGATATTCAGATATATTCTCATAAGCTAATTCAAATTGGGAAACAGAAAAAGTAGAAGTTTGATAATTAATCGTAAGATAATATGATAAGTTAGTTAAAAACTCAAATTTTTGATCAGTTTGAAATCCGTCAAAGGCAGATTCTCTTGTAATAGCTCTTTGTTCGTCCCATTCTTCTATTAATAAGTTAACCACTTTTCTATAAATCGTTTTTGGTTGATCTGGTATGTTTCCTATTCTCTGATAAATTGTACAAAGGTGTGCTAATGAAAGTGGCTTTATCGATGTATCTGCGAAAGGGCTATTCCTTACTTTATTGAGAAAGTCTTGTGATTTAGATTCATCATTGAGCCACTTATTTACGAAAAGTTCAATTTGATTATTATTTAGAGGGGCTATCTCGAACGTATTTGAATAATCTAATTCATAATTGAATTCGCCTGTCCTGCAACTTAATACTATTTTAGCATTAGTTAATTTCGAAGCTAATTTTCGAAGTTCTTTTAAAATGATATTTTTTGAATTAGAATCTTTTAATTCATCAAATCCATCTAAAATTAGAATTGCGTTAATAGAATTTAGAAATGTAATAACAGCTTCTTCTCTAACTTTCTCGATATCTGAATTAAAATCCGAATCTTTTTTTCCTGCGAATTCAAATATTATGGGTGTTATATTTAAAATATGATTAAGAATAGATGACTTAACTATTTCTTCCAAGTCTCTAAATCGAAGTAGGATAGGGAATGTATACTGCGTATCGTTATTTTCCGTGATAATTAAATTGCAGATTTTTTTCAGACTTGTAGTTTTTCCTGCACCAGGTTGCCCTAAAATTACACAGTGCTCTTTATTTGACAAAACAGCTTTCTCCAACGGTAAGGTGTTTTTCTTTTCATTAAAGTTGAATTGCCTTTTTACTGGTACTACATAGGTGTCTAGTTGTATGTAAACTGAATTTAAGCTTCGTTTTTTACTTAAATCACTAAATTTAATTACATCTGCCCACCTTTCAATTTCATTAATATGATTTTGTATTTTGGTTATACTATTCTCATAATCAATACTAATGTTTACATCAAAAAATTCACTTGGATTAAGAATAATTCTTTCTGTTTTTTCTTGTGTTTTTTTTTGTTTTTTATCTCTCTTCCTTTGAAGTCTATTTTCATTAATTCTGCTCACAACCTTAGTTAGTGAGTCAGAAGCAATTTTAATTCCTGCCTTAATTAATTCGAGATATATTTTTTCTTCTTCCAATGTTTTTTTTGTTTGCGACAAACGGCACTATGTGCAGTTCGTAGATTTTGGATTACACAAGCCGAATTTTTGAATTTTTCTAATTATATTTTTTGTTCAAAAAGCCAAATCAAAAAGATTTGGCGGACTTAGTTAAAAGCACTAAACCTTTGTTAAGCAACAATATGTATATGAGCTATATATATTGTTTGTGTTAGTTTATAGAGGGATATTTTTCGGTAGATATAGATTTGGTAGAATTGCAGTGACGAAAACCAGAACTAATATTAAAAGTATCAATACCATTAACAAATCAGTTTTTTCAAAACGAAATTTTTTCTTTACAAATAATCTAATAATAGAAAAGAAGATTACTAAATAAACAAGAGCCATAACTATATTATTATAAAGGCTGGATTTATTCCTTTGGACGACTTGATTTAAATTTTTTATGTCAAGAATTTTACCTGTAATATTGAAATAGGGAACTTCATTTCCCATATAAATGATTTGAAAATTGAATCCAAAATCTGGATCAAAATAATCCCAACCAAGAAGTAAAGAATTAGTATCTACTCTAGTGAGGTTAAAGCCAGAAATTTCTTCATCGATAGTTTTAGTTATTTTGTAATCAAGTATTTTATTTTCATTACCAATATTTAGTTCAATATCTTTTCTTACATCATTAGCATAAATACTAAGTTCTCCGCTATTCCATATTGTTCCTGTTAATAGATAAACATTTTCTTTTGCTAACAAAGAATCGTTAACTAGTAGTTTTATTTCCGACGAATAATTCTGACTATCATATATAATTGAAGGCGGATTATTTAAAACATAACTGATATCTTTAACTTTCAAACTATTGACGTAAAAATAAATAGATAAACTTATAGATAGTATTGTTAATGCAAGAGTTATAAGATTATGAGGTTTCTTTAATTCTTCGAATATCTTCATTTTGTGAAATTAATGCCAACGTCTTGGCTGTCTTAGTAAAATAGCGCTACATTTTGGGTTAAGCACCAAAACCCTTATTAATTAATACCATTTTTGGAATTTTGTTATTTTTTATTCTTTTTCAGAGATTGTTTTATTAGACTCATAATATACTCTATATCCTCATCGTTACTGAATTGTAATTGGTAATCTCCATTTCCATAATGACCAATTTCAGAAACATCTCTCGTCAGTTTTTTTGAATCCTCTAACTCCCCTTTTTTAAGGTTAATATGAAGTTTAAGAGCGCTCTTTTGAACTTGTATGTCGACAACGTTTGTTCCAGAAACATAAGCTATATATTTCTTCTTTGGTTTTACTTCTAAATCGCCTAAATTTAAAAGAGCACTTTTAACCTTTTCATAAAGCTCTTTTGTTTCTTCTGTTACTCTTTTCAGATGTTCAGATTCAGAGTAAACTTTTATTTCTTTAGATATTTTGTCAATTGTTTCGTCCGTTTTAGAAATCGTTTTAATACTTTCTTGAGCACCAGCCTTTTTAATTTGTTCAAATGAAACAGTTTCATTTTCAAATCTCTTTACTTCCCATAATTCAATTGGTAAATCTTTGAAATTTATAGCCTCACGTTGATAATTAGTAAATTTCTGGGAAACGAAAAGGACTCTGGATTGAGACCAATCAATATCAGTCCTTTTCAGTGTTCTGTTTTGACTTTCGTTAAATTCAAGTATAAAATCAGCTTTGTTATTTAACATTAGTGACAAATAAGCATAACCTTGATCAATCACACTAAAGTTTTTATCTCGTTTATATTCGATTATCACAAAAGAATTCGCTTCAATGTCAAAAGCAAGAGTATCAATTCGAAAATTATTCAGCGCAAATTCTGATTTGACAAATTCAAGTCCGAATATTGTTTTTAGATTATTTTCTGTTAAGTCTTGGATTTCTTTTTCGAGACGAAATGGTTTTTCTTTAATGTATTTTAAAGATTTTTCTATTTTGTATAATGCCATTTATAATTGTTATCTTTTAATGAATATCAACAGTCTTGTATATGAAAAGTAACGCCATTAAAAAGTGATAATTTTCGGATTACAGACAAGCCAAATTTAAAAATTTGGCGGTCTTCGCAAATACATAAAAACTCTCGGAAAACCTGTAATAGCTATGTTTTATATACATTGTTGCCACTAGTACTTATTCGGTGTTCAGAGATTCTAATTTAGAAATCGTTCGGTTTAATACTTGGGTAAAATATCTATATTGTTGACGAATTTCAACATATAATATTCTTAAGTGGTTATATTGATGAGAAATGTCTCTACCTAAAATTGAAATCTCTCTCCCAATAGGATGAGTCCTAAATAAATTTGTACTCACTATTTGTGTTTGAACTGGTCTAATAACACTTTGATAATAATCAACCAAAGCTCTTTTCCCAACTATATTTTGATGATAGTATTGCACTTTTGAATCTAAAAGTTGATATGTTGGGTCTTGTGCGTAATGAGGATTGTTATTCTTTTCAAATTCGGTAAACTGAACTACTTTATCCATAAATTTTTTATCGAGTTCTGTAAAAACAGACTTAAATATATCACTTCTTTTTACCACTATTGAATGGTAATTATCAACCTCAATCATAAGATTTCTCATAAAGTCTATTTGAGAAAAAGCCAGATTAAAATCAGAGCTATTTTTAAACGTTTTGAATAATAGAGGTGATTCTAAATTGTATAAGCGGTCGTATGTGTTGGTTAATACTTTCGGCGCAGTCGTAGGAACTCCGTTATCCAAACTTATGGTTTCTTGGTAAAACTTTTGGTAACCATTTCGTAATTCAGGAACTATGTTATTTTTCAAATCATCGAATTGATTATTGAAATAGTCTTTTAATTTATGCAGCTCATTTTTTTCATTATTTCTTTTAATCCACCTTTCAATTAGAACTCCAATTACAAAAATTAAAATGGTAAAAACTACGGTAAAAAATGTATCATATGAAACTCCTAGAATTGTATCTTTTCCTTGATTAAGGTGATTATGTAAATCAGAGTGAATTGAAGAAATATTTTCGTTGAGATTTTTGACTTGAACAAACAAGCTATCTTGAATTGAGATATTCAATGAATCATTCGTAATGCTTGATGTTGTTTCGTTTTGCAATGTTCTTTTGTATTAGTGACAACTTGCATATATAAGCAAGTCTGTTAATCACATCACCCAACCCTAGCAAAAACCAGAATCAAGATGATCTATATTATTAATTTTTAAATCTTCATTTTCAAAAAGTAAAATCACTCATTCACTTTCTAAAAAGCTAATCTACAACCTCTCACCCATACTTCTTTACGACTTTCCTCATTTTGGGTAAAAAAAATGTAAAATAGTTAGTTTCAGCATTCTAAATCTAGGTGCTAGGCATCATCATTTATTTCTATCCAGTAGCCATCTGGATCTTGGAAGTACACTTGCTGTATCCCGTCATTGCGCACATAATCTTTAGTAGGCGTTCCTCGCCAGTCGGCATAATCTATGTCTAGGTTTTTGAGGTGTGAGATAAAGGAAGCAAGATCTGCCGTGGCGAGTGCGAGGTGTACTGCTTTGTTAGTGATTACGGTTTCGCCTGGTCTTGGGATGAGGTGCAGTTGCTTGCTATCACCTAGGGCGAGCCAGCGAGTAGGGGAGACAGAGGCGGTATTTTCTATTTCGGTAAGCCCAAATACTTTTTGGTAAAAAGCAATGGAGACGGCTACGTCTTGTACAGAAATAGCTACATGATTTATAAAGAATGTGCTCATGGTGATTGGTTTTGGAGGCTAAATATCTTCATTTTTAATGAAATACGTCACTCCTCGCTAGCAATAGTTATCATGGAAGGTGGGAGGTGCGAGGTGTCATATTTTCGCGAAAGCGTACCTATTGTTATTGTTTACAAAAGAGCTATAAAATCATGGATTGTGGTTTTAATTCTTGTGATCAATCCGTACTTTGTACCCCTGCTATGGATTCAAAATTAGAAGTATATATTGAGGGCTTAAACGAGGCCCAACGCGCTCCCACACTACATAAAGAGGGAGCATTAATTGTAATTGCAGGTGCGGGATCTGGTAAAACGCGAGTGCTTACCTTACGTATTGCTTACCTCATGTCTCAGGGAGTAGACGCCTTTAACATCTTATCACTCACCTTTACAAATAAGGCGGCACGTGAGATGAAAAAGCGTATCTCTGATATTGTGGGTAGCTCTGAGGCAAAGAATTTATGGATGGGAACCTTTCACTCCATTTTTGCCAAAATCTTGCGTATTGAGGCAGATAAGCTAGGGTACCCGTCTAACTTTACGATTTATGATACCCAAGACTCCCAGCGTTTAATAAGCGCGATTATCAAGGAGCTGCAGCTGGATAAGGATATCTATAAGTATAAGCAGATTCAAAACCGTATTTCTTCTTTTAAAAACAGCTTGATTACGGTACGTGCGTATCAAAATGATCCTGAGCTGGTAGAGGCAGATGCGATGGCAAAACGCCCGCGTATGGGGGAGATTTATGCAGAGTATGTAGATCGCTGTTTTAAGGCAGGAGCGATGGACTTTGATGATTTACTGCTACGCACAAATGAGTTGCTTAACCGTTTTCCAGAGGTACTTAATAAATACCAGAATCGTTTTAAATATATATTGGTAGATGAGTATCAAGATACTAACCATAGCCAGTATCTTATTGTAAAGGCACTGTCTGATAAGTTTCAGAATATCTGTGTAGTGGGAGATGACTCGCAGAGTATCTACGCCTTCCGTGGGGCAAACATTAATAACATTTTGAACTTCCAGAAGGATTATGAGAATGTAGCAATGTACCGCCTAGAGCAGAATTACCGCTCCTCAAAAGTGATAGTGGAGGCGGCAAACAGTGTGATAGAAAAAAACAAAACCAGACTGGATAAAACAGTATGGACCGCAAACCCAGATGGTGGTGAGATTATCGTGCACCGCTCTCCTACAGATGGTGAGGAGGGACGCTATGTGGCGAGTTCTATTTTTGAAAATAGAATGAATCACCAGCTCATGAATGGAGATTTTGCGATTTTATATAGAACAAACGCACAGTCACGTGCGATGGAGGATGCCTTGCGCAAGCGAGATATCCCATACCGTATTTATGGAGGGTTATCCTTCTATCAACGTAAGGAGATTAAGGATGTGCTGGGCTACCTGCGCGTGCTTATTAACCCAAAAGATGAGGAAGCACTTAAACGTGTGATTAACTATCCTGCAAGAGGAATAGGCGGTACGACCATAGACAAGCTTACGGTGGCGGCAAAACACTACGGGCGTTCTATGTTTGAGGTGATGGAGAAGATCGAGCAGCTGGGTCCCTCGATGAATATAAATCGTGGTACACAGACTAAGCTTAAGAACTTTGTAACGATGATTAAGAGTTTCCAGATTCTTAATGAGCAAAGTGATGCCTTTACCGTGGCAGAAAAGGTAGCAAAGAAAACAGGACTCTTACAAGAACTTAAAAAGGATGGAACTCCAGAGGGTGTTGCTCGTATAGAAAATATAGAGGAGCTGCTCAACGGTATGCGCGACTTTGTAGAGGAGCAAAAGGAGCTAGCAGATACTACAGGATCGCTTGCAGAGTTCCTAGAAGATGTGGCACTTGCCACAAGTATGGATAATGATACGGGTGATGATGACCGCGTGGCGCTTATGACCATCCACCTAGCAAAGGGACTTGAGTTTCCATTTGTATACATCGTGGGTATGGAGGAAGATCTCTTTCCTTCTGGTATGAGTATGAGCACGCGTAGTGAGCTAGAGGAGGAGCGCCGCTTGTTTTATGTGGCACTTACAAGAGCAGAAAAGCAGGCATACCTTACCTATACAGAGTCTAGATATCGCTGGGGTAAACTGGTAGATGCAGAGCCTAGCCGTTTTATAGAGGAAATAGATGATAAGTATCTGGATTACCAGACGCCTATGATGAGAAACCGCTATAAGTCACTCATGGATATAGATGAGTATGGCGAGGTAGATAAAAGTAAATTACGATTAAAGAAGCCGGTGAGTGGTACGCCACCTAGAGTGGGTAATCCATCACAAGACCAGCTACGTAAGTTGCGCAAGATAAGACCTACTAGCGGTGATGAGCCTGTCTCTTCACTCGCGGGAGCACTAGAAGCGGGTACGGTGGTAAAGCATATCCGTTTTGGTAAAGGGATTGTGGTAGGACTAGAAGGGAAAGGCCAAGATCAAAAAGCAGAAATTAATTTTGAAAACGGTGGTCTCAAAAAGTTGTTACTACGTTTTGCCAAACTTGAAATCGTAAGCTAGTACGCACACAAGCTGATATAAAATACAAATGCTGACGTCCACAAGATGTCAGCATTTTTTTATGGTGATAAATACGCTTTCGCGAAAGCTATACAGGAACACCTTCTATCTCGTCATATTGTTTAGTAATATGACTTAATCTTCTATAGGTAAGTAGAGGTCGATGTATGCGCCTATTTTCTGCTGTACATCAAGGTAGCTCGTTGCATCCCAATCTCCGTGACCACCTTCATAAATGGTAAAGATGTGCGGAACACCAGCATTAGAAAGCGCCGTATCTAGTCGCTGACCATTAGTAAGCGGCACCAGCGGATCTTGATCTCCGTAAAACTGAAGGGTAGGGCTAGCGCTTGCAGTGACTACTTTGGCAGGGCTTAATAGTTCGCTGTAATTTGCATCCTCAGGATAGGCGGTTTCATCAGTAAGTGCGGCTATGTAGATTTCAAAACCTGGGCCGTCTGCATAAAAGGGATCTGTAAAATCTGCAGGACCTACTATGTTGGCTACAAATTTTACTTGGTCGTCCACATCATAGGTATAGTCATACATCATCGCAATATGTGCGCCAGCACTAAGTCCTATAAAAGCATACTCATTATTAAATTGCAACTCGCTACTCGTATCATTCAGCTGATTAATAACTGCCTGCACATCCAGAAACTGATTAGGAAATGCCGGTATCGCTGGCGGATCTGCCAGCACGTAATTCATATTTACCACGCCATAATCTGGATGTTGTGATTGCACTAGATTTATAAAAGCAGATACATTCTCCTTATCTCCCTCTGTCCAGCCACCACCGTGTATGAGGATAATCATCTTGGTTTTGGCAGCACTACGTCCTGCAGGTAAATAGATGTCGTATACCTGCGCAGGATCATTACCGTAAGGGACATCTGTAAGGGTAAGCGCCTCGAGTGCAACAGCTTCTTCCATCTCCGTGTCAGGTGTAATAACATCTGTGGTAGTCTCGTCACTATCTGAGCAGCTCCAGCTCATTGTAGCCAGTAAGCATAGGATATATAGTAGTTTCATTAAGATAATTTTAAGGTATAACGCACAGATTTTACTTTTATGTTAAGGTTGCGTTAGTTTCTGCGAGATATTTTAAGCTTATAAGTAACTTTAAATAAAAAAGTTATGATCAAAGAAGGAACAAAAGTACAGTGGAAGTGGGGTAACGGTACCGCAGAAGGAAAAGTAACCGAAACTTTTACAGAGAAAGTAACCAAAACTATCAAAGGTAGCGAAGTCACTCGCAATGGAGAGTCAGGCAATAAAGCATTGTATATCGAGCAAGAAGATGGAGATAAAGTACTCAAACTTGAGGATGAAGTAGAGCGCGTAGATTAGGGAAGTTACGCTTTCGCGAAAGCGTGATTATCATATTAATTGTTACTCGTACATTCACAAAAAAATACAGCCATGTCAAAGTTTATAAAACTCTACGAAGAAAATCCAAACCCCAGGGACTTACAGGAAATCGTAAAAATCCTAAAAAACGGCGGACTTATCATTTATCCAAGTGATACCGTGTATGCATTAGGCTGCGATATTACAAATACCAAAGCGCTAGAACGCGTAGCACAGATAAAAGGAGTAAAGCTAGCTAAGGCCAACTTCTCCTTTGTATGTGAAGATCTAAGTAATCTCTCAGATTATGTGAAACAAATAGATACGCAGACGTTTAAAATACTTAAAAGAGCACTACCAGGACCTTATACCTTTATATTACCAGGTAACAATAACTTGCCTAGTGTGTTTAAAAAGAAAAAGGAAGTAGGAATACGTGTACCAGATAACGAGATTACAAGAGCCATCGTAAGAGCACTGGGTAATCCTATTATCTCTACGTCCATCTATGATGAAGATGAGGTGATAGAATACACCACAGATCCAGAACTCATCTTTGAGAAATGGCAGAACCGTGTTGACGTAATAGTTGATGGTGGTTATGGAGGTAATATTCCTTCTACCGTAATTGACCTTACGGGTGATGAGCCTATCCTTATAAGAGAAGGAAAAGGTAGCCCAGAATTATAAAACGTATACCTATTAAAAAACCTCTCCAAAGGGAGAGGCTCTTAACTAAATCTAATTAAAGATTTGGGGTACTTACTAATCTAACCTAAAGACTAGTAACTTATTCGCCAGCCGCAAGTAGGGTAGCAGTTTCTGTAAAGTTGTTGTTGTTGTACGTAAGCTCATCTAAGTTAAGAGCATTAAGCTGTGTAGGAAACTCACCTGTAAAGTTATTATCAAAAAGGTTAAGCTTCTTTAATTGTGGTAATGATGATAGACCTTTTGGTAACTTACCTGAAAAGTTGTTACTACTAATTTGTAGGTCTGTAAGTTTTTCTAATGATACTATCGCTGCAGGTAACTGTCCTCTAAAGTCGTTGTTTGCAAGACTTAGTCTTTTTAAATTTTTCAATCCTGAAAGATCGCTTTGTAATTCTCCACTTAAGTTATTAAAGAAAAGATCTAAATACTCTAAACTTCCCATCGCAAGGATCTCATTAGGGATATTCCCTTCAAGTTTGTTTAAAGATAAGTTGATTGTTTTAAGACCCTTAATAGAACCTAAAGAAGCTGGTATTGTTCCTTCTAAGTTATTTTTGTGCAGATTTAATATTTTAAGACCTGTAAGGTTACCAATACTTGCTGGGAGCGTACCCGTAAGATTATTGTCCTTAAGGCTTATAGCAAACACCTTATCACTGATGATCGTCACACCCATCCAGTTTTCTGGAGTTTGAGAAAGATCCCAAGAACTTGTCCACTCATTTCCGTTAGTGCTATTGTATAAGTCTACAAGAGCCTGCTTCTCCTTTGGAGAAATTCCTGCAACAAGTATTGATGAGCAGAAAAGAGCTAAGATAATTAGTGTAAAATTCTTCATAATTGGTCTGTATTAATTTGCGATAGAACTAAAGTATTGTGAAAACATCTATGAACCGCACATTTAAGACGATAATCGACCAAGTACACTAAATTTTAACATTTAAACGTATAATTTGTGTCTTTAAGCGATGATTTTGACGTTCAAGAACATAGTTTGAGAATCTCTTTTGTGTCTTTAAACGAAAAAAGCGACTATCTTGCCGATAGTCGCTTTTCTCTGTAAGAGTTCTAATGAGATTCTTAGTTTCCTTCTTCAACCTCTACATCCTCTCCAGACATGTTCTTCATTTCTTGTTCAATCATATCATAAAATTGATCAATCTTAGGAAGTACATATATCTTCGTTCTACGGTTTGTAGATCTGTTTTCTGCAGTACTGTTATCTACTAGAGGAACAAACTCGCTACGTCCAGCAGCAATAAGCTGTGCAGGATTTGCTCCTAGGTCTACGAGCTTTCTTACGATAGCAGTTGCTCTTTTTGCACTTAAATCCCAGTTGTCTATAAGAACACCTCCTTTATTATAAGGAACGTTATCTGTATGACCTTCTACAAGTGCTTCAAAGTTAGGCTTACCATTAATTACAGTAGCAACCTTTCCTAAGATCTCTTCTGCTCTTGAAGTAATATTATAGCTTCCGCTCTTAAATAATACTTTATCAGAAAGTGATATAAATACCACACCTTTCTCAACATTGATTTCAATATCTGTATCGTTGATACCTACTTCTTTCTTAAGGCTTGTAACTAGTGCAAGTGTTACACTATCCTTTTTAGTAAGGGCATCTTGAAGACGGTTAATCTTAAGGTCTTTTTCTTTTAAGCTCTCTAGTGACTTTTCTAAGTTAGACGCTCCTTGCTTTGTAAGCATCGTAAGGTCTTTAGAACTTTGTATAAGTTCATTTTTGTCTTTTCTCATTTCAGCAATGCGCTCTTCTAATGACTTCACACGAGTAGTGGCACTTGCTTTTTCTTCTAGACAAGAATTTAACTTTACCGTAGCAGAGTTTAGAAGATCTTGAGTTTCTTGTTGTCTTGCTTCAAGCGCAGCATATTCTTTCTTAGAAACGCAAGAAGTAAGTAATAGGGCACTGGTAATACCAGCAATCAATAATCGTTTCATAGTTTGTGTAACTTTTAAATTTGTGATAAATGTACTAAAACGGCAATGCCATAGATACTTGTTAACAGTAATTTATGGTTTGTTACTTAAGTTCTTATATGTGTGCTTTTTCTGCACAAAATAACTCCATATAATAGAGGTTGTACCGGCATAACGTCTAGAGGATACTAGATGAAAGCGTCTTTCTAATAGCGCAGGTAAGTGTAAATAGAAACTTAAATGAGCCTTCAATATAGCCAAAAGATGCTTAGGCTGCCCAGATAATAGAAACTTTAGTGCCGCAATACCATCAAGCACAAGTCTTGAAAATATGATAAATATCGCTTTAAACCCCTTAATATTCTTTACAATATTAAAAAGCGTATTTCTAAAGTTATAAAATGTCTTCTTTGGGTTTGCAGAGGGTAGTGTAGCTCCGCCTAGATGATACACTTCGCTATCACCACAAGCGAGTACACGATATCCCTTGTTTTTAATGCGCCAGCATAGATCTATTTCTTCCTGATGAGCAAAGAATATTTCATCTAGTGCTCCCACTTCCCAGAAGGTAGATGCTCTCACAAAGAGACAAGCACCACTTGCCCATTGTACTTCTATAGTAGTATCGTATTGTCCTGTATCTTCCTCGCAAGTGTCAAAAAGTCTACCTCTACAATATGGATATCCTAACTTATCAAGAAAACCTCCAGCCGCACCTGCATATTCAAAGTGTGAAGGTTTTTTTAAATCTTTAATTTTAGGTTGCGCTGCAGACACCCTAGGGTCGTCAAAAAGAGCAATCATAGGTGTTAGCCAGCCCTTAGTCACTTGCACATCACTATTAAGGAGTACATAAATATCTGCCTTTATAGTCTTAAGTGCGTCATTATAGCCCTTTGCATAACCGCCATTTATAGCATTCTTTATAATGTGAACGCTAGGGAAGTGTTCTTTTACATAACCTACAGAGTTATCTGTACTTGCATTATCGGCTACATAAATACTAGCGAGGTCTGTGCTATGCTCAATTATAGTGGGAAGGAATCGTTCAAGTAGTTCTTTTCCGTTCCAGTTTAAGATGACGATGGCTGTTTTCACGCTGCAAATAAAAGCTTTTTATGGGATTCCGCTTTCGCGAAAGCGTACTTATTTTACTTCTCGCTCATAATCTGGTAGTGATCGCAAGAAGTCATAACGCTCTGCTACTGTGTCTACTTGGCAATAATAATGTGAAAGTCCGTTGCTCACCATCAAGTAATCTGCTTGTAATTGCAAATTATAACGGGCTATCTGATCAAAGGTTTCTTGGGTAATTTTTATAGCCGGAGCTTTACACTCTACAATAAGTAGGAGGGAGCCATCTTTATTAAAAATGACAATATCATAACGTTTGCGCGTATTGCCTACTTTAATTTCTTTCTCAACATTGATAAGGCTTAGCGGATATCCTTTTTCAGTCAGGAGCCATTGTAATATATGTTGTCGCACCCATTCTTCGGGAGTGAGTACCAAGAACTTTTTACGAATGACGTCAAAAATATACCGTTTGTTTTCGCTACTTTTGAGTCTGAAAGAGTATGCAGGAAAAGAGAGTTGTTGCATACCACAATAGTACGAGTTCTGCAGGAAAACCCAAAGGTGAAGCACGCAAAAAACATAGTTGAAGACATTAAAAAAGGAATCATAAAACCCATTTACTTTTTAAGTGGGGAAGAGCCTTATTTTATAGATCAAATTTCAGATTATATAGAGCATAATCTACTCGATGAAGCTGAAAAAGGCTTCAATCAAGTGGTGCTTTATGGTCGTGACGTTACCATAGAAGATATTGTGAGTAACGCAAAGCGCTATCCTATGATGGCAGAACGCCAGGTGGTAATTGTAAAGGAAGCGCAAGATCTCTCGCGCCAGATTGAGAAGCTAGCAGATTATGTGAAAAACCCACAACCTACAACGGTGCTTGTGGTGGCATATAAGTATAAGAAGCTTGACAAACGTAAAGGACTCGCAAAAGCCCTAAAGGAATACGGAGTTCATTATGAAAGTAAGAAACTTTATGAAAACCAAGTAGGCGACTGGTTGCGTCGTGTGCTTATAGATGAGGGATACCATATCCAACCTAAAGCGGCACAAATTCTAGTAGACTATCTAGGGAATGACTTAGGGAAAGTAATTAATGAGCTCAATAAGTTGATGCTTATTCTTCCTAAAGGAAGCGAGATTACACCACAAGCCATAGAAGAGAATATCGGGATCAGTAAGGACTTCAATATTTTTGAGTTACGTAAAGCAATCTCAGAGAAGGATATTGTGAAGGCACAGCGGATTGCACAATACTTTACACAGAATCCTAAGGATAATCCGCTGGTCTTAACAGTGAGCCAGTTGTTTAGTTTGTTTGCGAGTATTCTCAAATATCACGGGCTTCCTCAAAAGGATAAGACTACGGTAGCAAGAGCACTGGGTGTCTCGCCTTTTTTTGTAGAGGAATATATTACTGCAGGTCGCAATTACCCTATGAAAAAAGTAAGTGCTTGTATCTCCTTAATAAGAGAAGTAGATGTAAAGAGTAAAGGGGTAGGAGCGAGTGCTTTTGCAAGTAACGACTTACTAAAAGAGCTGCTTGTAAAAATCATGAATTAAGATTTTACAAGCAGCTCTCAGAATTATTTGAAGTGTAGGTTAGCTTATTCTGCTGCGATAACGCTTATTTCTACATTTACATATTTAGGAAGATTTGCCACCTCTACCGTTTCCCTTGCAGGAGCTGTCGCTTCATCAAAGTACTTTCCATACACACTATTAATCTTCCCGAAGTTTTCCATATCACTAATGAAAATAGAAGTCTTCACGACGTTTTCAAAAGTCATCCCCGCTTCTGTAAGAATCGCTTTTACGCTTTGCATTACAAGTTCAGTCTCCTCTTCTATACATCCTTTAAAGAGTTCACCAGTAGCTGGTATAATCGCAATCTGTCCGCTTGTGTACAGCATTCCATTTACTAATGTTGCTTGGTTGTAAGGGCCTATTGGAGCCGGAGCGTTTAGTGTGGTGATAATTTTTTTCATGAGTAATAGTATTTGGTACGCTTTCGCGAAAGCGTGATTATACATTTCGTACTTATAATTGTTGATCAGGAGTACGGCGTTTGTCGTATTTAATATCACTAAGTAGGTTACCAGTAATCCCGATAAAGAAATTCCAAGAGGTTCTACTAGGATCTGAGTTTACAGGAGGAACCCAACTGAAACGCATATTCCAACTCTCAAGATCACGCGCAAAGTTAAGAGAGGTAAAGGTGATACCTGGGTTCGCAAGATCATATCCTGTAGATCCACCTACCGTCCATCTATTTCCTAATTTTACATCTCCGCTTATCACGATAGAGTGGGAGCTTACGTCGTTTTGACGTGCATTGTTTGCGTATCCTACTTGATACCCAAAGCGTAAATTCCATGGAATTTTAAACCTATAAAATTCAATCTCTTTTTCTTCTTCGTCTTCTGGCTCCTGATTTCCAGCATTTGTATTTCCAGTAATGTCAACACCTTTTCCTAATAAATCATCTGGACGTCCACCACCTGCAAAGGTTTCGTTTTCTGTTCGATCTGTATTTACGCCAGCCTTAGCATCTTTGTCAAAGTCTCTACTAGAAAAACTGTACCCAAAACTCGCCTGCCCACTTGTAAGTCTAAAAAGGCTACCTCCATTATTTATATTAAGCGTGTTTATACGCTGGTTTGCACTATTAAGTGCGTAGAGGTCTAAATTTGCACTAAAGTTTACGTCAAGCTTTTCTTGTAAAACTGGGATAGATCCATTTACAGAGATAGGTGACAACTTGAGATCATCTGCAGCAAAATTATAGGAAGTCCTGATGTTGAGGTTATTGATGAGTTTTATTTTCTTGGGTTCTGTATCTGTGCTATCCTTACTCCGTACTTTTGCTTCTAGTGTGTTTGCAAGACTAAACGAGAGCGAATTAGAAACGCGATTACTAGGGGCACCAAAGAATCCTCCATCAAATCTTGAGTATTCTACTTCTACATTTTGAGGATCTGTCACGTCATTAGGATCAGGTCTAGTGTAGGTCTCGTAAAACTGATCAAAAGCTGGGGTGTAAGACCAGCTTAACGATGGACGCACTACGTGGCGTATGGTTTGAATCTTACTCGTCTCCTTAAAATTAAAAGTTCCGTACACTGTGGTACCTAAACTTAAACCTCCTCTGTAGGTTCTATAAGCATCAAAACCATTTACAGTATCTCGCACAACAGTATTGGTTTCTTCGTCAAAACTTTGATCTATGGTCTTAAATACCCAACTCTCCTCAAGACTACCACTTACAGAAGCACTGATGTAGTTAAAGAGTTTAAAGTTGGTTGCAATAGGAATACTATGTCTTATTCCGGTTTCTGCACTTTCAAACATGGCAGCTGTAAAAAACTCATCGTCATTTGTTCTAAAGCGGTTATCTGCTCTTAAAGCATAACTCAAGTTCAAATTCTTGATAAGCCCTTTTTTAGATCCAGAATTACCAGCAAAAGGATATATTCTATCTACGTTAAGTTGGGTAGTAGGAAGCGACATGGTAATTTCTTCCGTACGTGAGTTTTGGCTGTGAGTTGCAGCAACAGTTAGATTTACAGGCACTGTACCAGGAAACGTGCGAGAGTAAGAAACCGAAGAACTAAAGTTGTTATTTAAGAAGTTACCTGTGTTGGCTTGATTAAGTGATTGTCTATAAAAGTTACTACTACCTAAATTTACAGAGGCCGAAAATCTACTGTTAGGACTAGACTTCGTATCCTGACTATGATTCCAGCGTATGTTATATGTATTAGTCTCAGAAAAGTCTGGAAGGCCACGCTCACTAAACAAGATGCGCTCCGAACTAAAGCTAAACCTACCATTAAACTTATAACGTACTTTATAATCCGTGTCTGCTCTAATGGCATAACTACCGTTTGTGTAATAATCACCTGTAAGTGCAAGGTTAAAGTACTCGCTAAGTGCAAAATAGTAACCACCATTTGTAAGGGAATATCCACGTTCTCTACTTTCTCCAGGTCCTGGTAATATAAAACCAGAAACGCTTGTTTCCTTTTCCATAGGGAAAAAAGCAAATGGTAATCCTATAGGAGTAGGAACATCTGCGATGTACATATTAGTAAGTCCGGCAACAAGTTTTTTACCAGGTACAAACTTTACTTTACGAGCTAGAAAGTAATATTCTGGATTATCAAGATCTTCAGAGGTGGTAATCTTTACATTACTCATAAAGATTACAGAGTCATTTACTCTCTTACTGCGTTCTGCTTTTAAATTTATTTGCTGTCCGCCAGCTTTTTCTACGCGCGAACCATAGATAAGAGCTCGTTGCGTATCAAAATTAAATTTTATGGAATCTGGCTTAACTTGATTAGGACCTTGGACAAAAAATGGTATTTGAGAATAGTTTCCTGCAGAATCTTCGATTCCTCGAGCAAAAACGGTGTTAGTCTCATAATCAAGAATAATCTCACCCGCGTTTATTTTCATATCCTCGTAAACGATTTCGGCTTCATTATAAAGGTAAATTTTCTTTTTACGCTGTGATATGCGCTGGTAGTCTGTTGCCTTGTAAACAACCTTGTCAGTCAGGGTTTCTGGCTTTTGTTTGATGGAATCTTGTATAGTTCTCGTAGTATCTTCTATAGTAACTACGGTAGGAGTGATAGAATCAAGCCTCGCAAAACCTTCTGTCGCCGATTGGATTAAAGTCGTGTCCCTTGCTGGTACGCGTCTGGCATCATTCTTGGATGGGAGTTCTTGTGCACTTACCTTAAGCAATGGTAGCAAGCAAAGAGAGAGTACAATAAGAAAGTGTGCAGTTTTTGTTTGCAATGCGATTAGCCTATTTTTGTGCAAATAATTATCAATTAAAGTGTCAAAATTACGTATATTTTTTTCGGCTACAGCCCTAGAAATGCAATTTTGAAAATAACAAGCGTGTAAAGCACGTTACCTATTTACAGAGATCAATTTAATACCTAACGTTCAAAAGAGTCATATTTGATATAAATGATGCGTAAAAAAAACATATTTAATATTTATTTAACAACTACCTTGCTTGTAGTTAGTTGTTTTTCAGGCGCTTTCGCGAAAGCGCAATCCAATAATTCTTCTAAAAAATTTAAAGTCGTTCTTGATGCGGGACATGGAGGAGGCGATAGTGGTAACCGTGGAAACGGATACTATGAGAAAAATATAGCCCTTAATGTCGTCTTGGCATTAGGGAAAGAATTAGAAAAGCAGTCTGATGTCGAAGTAATTTATACCAGGAAAACAGATGTTTTCTTAGAATTATGGGAGCGAGCAGATATTGCAAATAATGCAAATGCAGACCTTTTTATAAGTGTACATTGTAATTCCCACTCCTCACAAGCAAAAGGAACGGAAACTTTTGTACTTGGTATAGACGGTAACGCTAAAAACATGGCTATTGCCAAAAAAGAAAACTCAGTAATCTTACTGGAGGAAAACTATGAGAAGCGATACGCAGGTTTTGATCCTAACAGTCCCGAAACGAGTATAGGTCTTGAGCTTATGCAAGAAGAATACCTAGATCAAAGTATCAACCTAGCAAGCTTTGTAGAAAATGAATTTACAGGGAGCGTAAAGCGCAGCAGTCGTGGTGTGAAGCAAGCTATTTTCTGGGTATTGCACAGATCTGTAATGCCTAGTGTGCTTATAGAAACAGGTTTCCTTACTAATAATGAGGAAGGGAAGTTCTTAAACTCTAGTGCAGGTCAAGATAAAATGGCTAAAGCGATAAGTAAAGCAGTTACTAATTACAAGAAGAGTATACAGATAAATGAGCGTGTAGAGATTGCAGATCATGTAGTGAAAACTCCAAGTGCTCCGGTTACTGCTACTAAGTCTAAGGTAGTAGAGGGCGTAACTTTTAAAGTACAACTGGCAGCGAGTAAACGTAAGCTAGAAACTAAATCTTATAATTTTAAGGGTCTCAAGTCTGTAAGTCGTTCTAAAGATGGTCGTCTATATAAGTATTATTATGGCGCAACCTCAGACTATAACTTAGCTCGCACGCAATTACAAGAAGCAAAAAACAAAGGGTATAAAGAGGCTTTTATCGTATCATTTAATAAGGATAATATAAAGGTGCCCCTCAATCAAGTGTTAAATTAGTCTTATACGTAAGGACTGCCTTTAACAATTGACCTACATTTGTTTTAACCAATAAGCATCTTATTTAATGTCTAAAGAAATAAAAACCGCCATTCTAGTTATCGCAGCATTGCTGCTTGTAATATTTGGCTACAACTATCTAAAAGGCAATAACCTTTTAGATAAAAGCAAAATCCTTTATGCAAAATATGACAATGTAGAAGGACTTGCACCGTCTTCACAGGTAACCATAAACGGATTACCAGTAGGTAGAGTAATGTCTATAGACTTTGCAGATAGTAGCGGTAAACTCGTGGTTAAATTTGTAGTAGAAAAAGATTTTGAATTTTCAAACAATAGCCTCGCGAGAGTATACGGAGGTGGTCTTATAGGTGGTAAATCTTTGGCTATTATTCCTTCTTACGAGAAAGGAAGAAATGCGAAAACGGGGGATACTTTGCCTGGTGAAATGGGCGAAGGAATCATGGAGCTTGTAAATGAGCGTCTAACTCCACTTCAAAATCAAGTTGAAAAAGTAATAGGAGATACAGATTCATTGCTAGTGAATGTGAACTCAGTATTAGATAGAGATACAAGAGCCAACTTAAGGGATGCAATTGCAAACTTTACAGATGCTTCTCGAGAGATGAAAGGAATTTCTAAATCTGTAAATGGGTTGCTGGCTTCTAATCAAGACAAATTAGATCGTACGATTACTAATCTAGATAAAATGAGTGGCAACTTTGCAACTTTATCAGATTCGCTTTCTAAAATTCAAATGGGACAAATGGTTGCAGATTTAGAGAAAACTATAGCAGATTTCCAAGAATTATCTAATAAGTTAAATTCTCCTGAAGGAACCGTAGGTAAACTTTTGAATGATGACCAACTTTACTTAAATTTGGATCGTACAGCAAACCAGATGGGAGATCTTCTACAAGATATGAAGCTTAACCCAAAACGTTATGTACATTTTTCACTCTTCGGGAAAAAACCAGGGGAGTACACTCCGCCTAAAGATTCGTTACAGTAGGCGCGAGCTTAACTAACGAATTTATATGCAATACGTACAAAACATCATTTTTCTCATTGTTCTAGTTTTAGGAGTTGGTTTTTTTGTTAAAAACATCAAGAAACTCCTACGTAATATTAATCTAGGAAAGGACGTAGATCGTTCTGATAACAAACCACAACGCTGGCGGAACATGGCAAAAATTGCCTTGGGCCAGTACAAAATGGTAAAGAGACCAGTTTCTGGGATTTTACACGTAGTTGTTTACGTAGGTTTTATCATTATTAATATCGAAGTCCTCGAGATTATCATAGATGGACTTTTTGGTACTCACAGAATATTTAGTTTTCTAGGCGGACTTTATGATTTCTTAATTGGAAGTTTTGAAATTCTTGCTTTCTTAGTATTAGTTGCCGTAATTATATTCTGGCTACGTCGTAATGTGATGAACATTAAACGATTTATAAGCTCAGATCTTAAAGGATGGCCTAAGGCTGACGGTAATATCATCTTGTATTTTGAAGTGGTATTAATGGGTTTATTTCTCACAATGAACGCCGCAGATTTACAATTGCAATTAATGGGAGCAGACCATTATGCTTCGGCAGATGGAAGCATTACAGGTTCATTCCCAATAAGTAGTTTTATTGCACCACTTTTTGATGGCATGTCAATAAGCTCGATTGTTGTTGTTGAGCGTGCTGCTTGGTGGTTACACATTGTAGGTATTCTAATTTTCTTAAACTACCTATACTATTCTAAGCACTTACATATCTTACTTGCATTTCCAAATACTTGGTATGCTAAGCTTAAACCACAAGGAGAATTTAATAATCTTAAGGCTGTAACAGACGAGGTTATGCTTATGATGGATCCTAATGCAGATCCTTTTGCAGCCCCAGCCGAAGGTGCAGAAGAAGTTGAGGTGGGTAAATTTGGAGCAAGTGATGTGACAGATCTTAACTGGGTACAACTTATGAACTCATATAGCTGTACAGAGTGTGGTCGCTGTACAAGTGAATGTCCTGCAAACCAAACTGGAAAAAAATTGAGCCCTCGTAAAATCATGATGGATACGCGTGACCGTCTTGAGGAAGTAGGTAAAAATATAGATGAAAATAATGGAGTATTTGTGATGGATAACAAGCAGTTGCTTGATGATTATATCACAAAAGAGGAACTTTGGGCCTGTACGACCTGTAATGCTTGTGTGGAGGCGTGTCCTATAGGTATCGATCCTTTAAGCATTATAATTGATATGCGTCGTTACATGGTAATGGAAGAAAGTGCAGCGCCTACAGATTTAAACAACGCGATGACAAATATCGAGAATAATGGAGCGCCATGGCCGTTTAACCAGATGGATAGAGGTAACTGGATTAATGAAGCATAGATATTTTATAATTGTAGGGTTATTGTTGAGTTTCGCTTTTGCGAAAGCGCAATCTTCTACAAAGAATTATAAAATAGATAGCTTACAATTTAAAATGTACACACGTCTTTTTGTAAATGAACAGTTGCAAGTAGATAGCGTCACCGTAAAGAAGATTTTTTGTGATTACTGTAGTGAGTCTCAGATGGCAGTGTTACGTGAAGAAGCAATGAGGCAGTCCCTTGTGGAGCGGTATAATCCAAAGTATAAAAAGCCAGGTGAACACAGATTGGCACTTTATGTAAGATTTAGTAAAAGAGATTTTAAGAATTTAAACGACAACCATGAATAAAGAAGACGTAGACAAGATGTTAAGTGAGAAACTAGAGGATGGTGAACACGTAAGTCCGGTGCTTCCTGAAGGAGTCAAAAATTACTTAATTGACATAGATGGCACCATTACAGAAGATGTTCCTAATGAGGAGCCAGAGCGTATGGGTACATGTGAGCCATTTCCAGATGCGCTTAAAACATTAAATAAATGGCATGATGAAGGTCATATTATTTGCTTCTTTACCTCTAGAACAGAAGAGCACAGAGCGGTTACTACAGAATGGCTTAACCGTCATGGGTTTAAATTCCATAGCTTACTTATGGGGAAACCTAGAGGAGGTAACTATCACTGGGTAGATAATCACTTAGTAAAAGCAACTCGTTACAAAGGGAAGTTTACAGACCTTATCGAGAAGAAAGTAACTATTGAAGTTTTTGAAGATTAATTAAATACCGTTTTTTACACGGAATACAAGAATATGAGCGAGACACTTAAAGTACCCACTATGGCCGAGTATGTGGCGCTAGGAAAACAACCAGAAGTATTATTTTGGGTAGGTTGTGCAGGAAGTTTTGATGATAGAGCAAAGAAGATAACAAAGGCTTTTGCACGTATCTTAAATAAAGCAAATGTAGATTTTGCTGTCTTAGGAGCAGAAGAAAGCTGTACTGGAGATCCAGCAAAACGTGCTGGAAATGAATTTTTATTCCAGATGCAAGCTGTGACCAACATTGAGGTGCTTAATGGATATGAAGTTAAGAAAATAGTAACGGCTTGTCCGCACTGTTTTAATACTCTCAAAAATGAGTACCCATCATTAGGTGGAAATTATGAAGTAGTACACCACACGCAATTTTTAAAGTCATTATTAGACGATGGCCGCCTTACGGTAGAAGGAGGTAAGTTTAAAGGAAAGCGTATCACTTTTCATGATCCTTGTTATTTAGGTCGTGCAAATGGAGTATATGAGGCGCCAAGAGATTTACTACGTAAGCTTGATGTAGAACTTGTAGAAATGCGTAAGTGCAAGACTAACGGACTCTGTTGTGGAGCTGGTGGAGCGCAAATGTTTAAAGAGCCAGAACCAGGAAATAAAGACGTAAACATAGAGCGCACAGAGCAAGCACTCGAAGTAAAGCCTGATATTATTGCTGCTGGATGTCCTTTCTGTAATACTATGATGACAGACGGAATAAAAGGTAAAGAAAAAGAAGGTAGCGTCGAGGTAATGGATGTTGCCGAAATGATAGCATCTGCCGAAGAATTATAAAATTATATTTTTTGAAATATTAGAAAAGCGGATTTCGAAAGAGTCCGCTTTTTTACCTAAATAATAAATTATGCTTGTAGATTTTAATTCACTTTCTGACTCATCAAGAATCTGGTTATATCAATCTGATCAAAAATTTACAGAAGAACAAGTAGCTCAACTAGAGAAAGATATAGCTACTTTTTTAACAAGCTGGACAGCTCACGGAGCAAGCCTAAAGGCTGGTTTTGAGATTAAATATGACCGCTTTATTGTGATAGGTCTTGACCAGTCTGAAGCTGCTGCAACAGGATGCTCAATTGATAGTCAAGTGCGTTTTATCATAGCGCAGCAAGAGGAGCTAGGTGTAGACTTACTAGATAAAATGAATGTGACCTATTATCAGAATAATCGTATTCATTATAAAACATTGCTTGAGTTTAAGAAGATGGTTAAAGATGGTGCGGTAAGTAAAAACACTATAGTTTTCAATAACCTTGTTGCAAATGTAGGTGAGTATAAAACTAATTGGGAAATTCCAGCAATAGATAGCTGGCATTCTCGTTTTCTCAAGAAGGGTAAATAGAAGTAACTTGAAGGTCTTAAGATGTTGTTAAGATTTGCACGCTTTCGCGAAAGCGTACCTCAAACCCTTTACTTTTATATTAGAATGTAATAAGCGCTATCTGGCGTCGTTATTGCAGTCGTTTCTACAACTTAAAATATTGCATTTATGGCGCCTAGACGCATTATCACCATATTATTCTTCTTATTTGTTTCCGTAATTTCTTATGCTCAAGAGCGATACCCGCTCTATGCAAATGACATTATTGCACAGCGTAAATGGGTAGATTCTGTTTATATGCAAATGACGCCAAAGGAACGCGTGGGACAGTTATTTATGGTTGATGTGTTCTCTAGTGATCCTAAGGCTAAAATTGATAAAATTAAAAAGCTTATCAAAGAAGAACACATAGGCGGACTTATATTTTCTAAGGGTGGGCCTATGCGTCAAGCAAAACTCAATAATGAATTTCAAGAACTGGCAAAAACGAAGCTTCTCATAGGGATGGATGCAGAGTGGGGACTTGCGATGAGATTAGATAGTACCTATGCTTTTCCTTGGAATATGACGCTAGGAGCTATACAAGATAATAATATTGTAAGGAAAGTAGGAAAGCGTATAGGAGAGCATTCTAAGCGTTTAGGGGTACATATTAATTTTGCTCCAGTGGTAGATATTAATATCAATCCCGCAAATCCTATTATAGGAAATAGATCTTTTGGCGAAGATAAAATCAACGTTACAGAAAAAGCAATTGCCTTCATGGAAGGAATGCAAGAAGCTGGAGTCTTAGGAAGCGCAAAACACTTCCCAGGTCACGGTGATACAGATAAAGACAGTCATAAAACGCTACCTACGCTTAACTTCACTAAGGAACGTCTGCAGAGTGTAGAGATGTATCCATATAAGCCAATTATTGAGAACGGTATTGCGAGTATTATGGTTGCACACCTTAATGTGCCAGCTCTCGTACCAGAAGTGGGAGTGCCTACAAGTATCTCACCTACTATCGTGACAAAAATGCTTAAGGAAGATTACCGCTTTCACGGTTTGATATTTACAGATGCGTTAAATATGAAAGGCGCTGCAAATTTTAAAGAGCCTGGAGATATTGATCTTGCAGCTTTTGAGGCAGGAAATGATATTTTATTGATAAGTGAAGATGTATCTTCTGCATCTGCCAAAATTATGAAGGCTCTTGAGTCTGGTAAGATTACAGAAGAGAGACTAGCGCACTCGGTAAAGAAAATTTTATATGCTAAGTATAAAGTGGGCTTAAATAAATACAAACCCGTAGTCACAAAATACCTTCTTGATGATCTTAATGCACGTATTGATGACGTGGTTTATAGTGAAGCTATAGAAAACGCAATAACCGTTACTAAGAATAACAATAATGTGCTTCCTGTAGTAAATATAGATCAGAAAAAGATTGCTTATTTAGGCTTAGGTGATGATGATGGATCTGCATTTAAATTCCAACTACGCAAGTATGCGCAGATGGCTGAGATAAAATCAAAAACTCTTGAAGCTGCACAGAAAGAATTAAAAGATTATAATTATGTTATTATAGGTTTTCATAGATCTAATGCAAACCCTTGGAAGTCCTATAAATTTTCGGCAGAAGAGATTAGATGGATTACAGAGATAGCAAAAACTAAAACTGTCGTTTTAGACCTTTTTGTAAGACCTTATGCAATGCTAGATTTGCAAAATAGCTCAGATATTGAGGCTATAATTCACAGTTATCAAAATAGCCAGCTAGCCCAAGAAAAAAGCGCCCAACTTATTTTTGGAGCTATACCTAGTAAAGGAAGGCTACCAGTTTCTCTTGGTAAAACGCCAATAAGGACAGGTTTACAATCTGGAACTTTAAGAAGACTTTCATATGGAATTCCAGAAGAGGTAGGAGTAGATTCAGATACGCTTAATATCAAAATTGATTCCCTTGTAAATCTTGGAATCAAAAGAGCGATGATGCCAGGTGCTCAGGTACTAGTTGCCCGCCGTGGTAAAGTGATTTACGATAAAAGCTTTGGATATCACACCTACAATAAAAAGCGCGCTGTACGTCCAGAAGACATGTATGATGTTGCTTCTATGACAAAAATACTAGCTTCTTTACCTTTATTGATGGAGCTTGAGAGTGAAGGGTCTATTGCATTAGAAAATAAACTAGGCGCTCTTATTCCTGCACTTAAAGGGAGTAATAAAGCAAATATAACACTCAAAGATGCGCTATCACACTATGGTCGTTTTAAGGCATGGATCCCTTTTTATATCAGCACACTAGATTCTGTTACAAAAAAGCCACTTGATGATTATTATAGCACGGCATACTCAGAAAATTATAATATTAAAGTTGCCGAAAAAATGTACCTGCGCACAGGATACGGTGATACTCTAGTAAAGAAAATAGCAGATAGTGATCTTAGGTCTAGGCTTTCTTACAAGTACAGTGACCTTCCTTATTATTTGATGAAAAAATTTCTAGAAGATCACTACAATGATAATCTTGATGAAATTACACGATCACATTTTTATAATGCATTAGGAGCAAATTTTACTGGCTACAGACCATTGCGTAAGTATGCTAAAGATATGATTGTACCATCAGAAAATGACTCTTACTGGCGCAACCAGAAAGTGCAAGGCTATGTACATGACATGGGAGCGGCTATGCAGAGTAATATTGGAGGTCATGCTGGATTATTTTCAAACTCAAATGACGTTGCCAAAATGATGCAAATGTATCTTCAAAATGGTTATTATGGTGGTAAGCGCTATTTTTCAAAAGAGACTATGGATCGCTTTAATACTTGTTATTACTGTGATAATAATGTTAGACGAGGTGTGGGTTTTGATAAGCCACAATTGAGCGGTGGTGGTCCTACCTGTGGTTGTGTGCCTATGACGAGTTTTGGGCACAGTGGTTTTACGGGTACATACACTTGGGCAGATCCAGAAAACGAACTTGTCTATGTGTTTCTATCAAATAGAACATTCCCCACTATGGATAACCGTGCCCTCATAAAATCTGGTTTGAGAACCCAAATTCAAGAAGTCATTTATAATGCTTTAATTGATTAAATTTGAAGTGCTATTTATATACTCGTATTGTAGGTGATATGATGTGAGTGCGCTTTCGCGAAAGCAAAAAAGAAATCTATCAAAAATCCTGTTATGAAAATTGCAATTGTCTGTTACCCAACCTTTGGAGGAAGTGGAGTAGTAGCAACAGAACTAGGAATCGCCCTGTCAAAAAGAGGTCACGAAGTACATTTTGTAACATATAAGCAACCTGTACGCCTAGCTTTATTAAATGACAATATTCATTTTCACGAGGTAAACGTTCCAGATTATCCGCTTTTTCATTATCAGCCATATGAGCTAGCACTTTCTAGTAAGCTGGTAAAAATTATTAAGAAAGAAAAAATTGATATTTTACACGTACACTATGCGATTCCTCACGCATATGCAGGATACATGGCAAAGGAAATGCTCAAGCAAGAAGGAATCCATGTGCCTATGGTAACGACGCTACATGGTACAGATATTACGCTTGTAGGTAGTCACCCATTTTATCGCCCTGCGGTAAGTTTTAGCATCAATAATAGTGATGTTGTAACCTCCGTGTCAGAAAGTTTAAAACAGGATACGCTAAGGCTTTTTGAAATTACTAGAGAGATAGATGTGGTGCCTAATTTTATAGATTTTGGTGCAATAACAGATACTTTTACAGAGTGCCAGCGTGATTTAATGGCAAATGAAGGGGAGCGTATTGTTACGCATGTGAGTAATTTTAGAAAGGTAAAACGCATCTCAGACGTGATTGAGGTGTTCTATCGTTTGCAACTAGAAATTCCTTCTAAGCTACTTATGGTAGGTGAAGGTCCAGAAAGAGAAGCTGCAGAGGAACGCGTAAAAGAACTGGGTATAGAAGATAAAGTACGTTTCTTAGGAAACAGTAATGAAGTAGATAAAATCTTATGTTTTTCTGATTTATTCCTGCTGCCATCTGAGGCAGAAAGCTTCGGACTTGCGGCGCTAGAAGCGATGGTAAATCGTGTGCCTGTGATTTCAAGTAACGCAGGCGGTATTCCAGAAGTGAATGTAGATGGAGTGACCGGTTACTTATCTAACGTAGGTAACATTGCAGATATGGCTCAAAACGCCATTAGAATCTTAGAAGATGATGATACGCTTGCAAAGTTCAAAACAAACGCAAGAAAAGAAGCGGCCAAGTTTGATATACAAAACATTGTGCCGCTTTATGAATCTCTTTATAAGAGAGCTTTAGAAAAAGTCTCTTGATTAAAATAGGTAACGTATTCCTAACGCTACGTCAAATTCTAGATCATCATCAAAGTCATTTAGTATCCCTATTTCTGGTCTAAAATCTAGCGATAATAGTAATGGGATATCAAAACGATACTCAATACCTATATCTCCAGCTGCGTTTACAAAAAACTCATTGTCATCATCGTCAAAGAAAGGAGCGTCGTTATCTACATCAAAAGCACCTACAGCGGCACCTACACCTGCATACCAGTTAAAACCGCCATCGATGTTCCATACCCACTGGTAAATTCCTGTTCCTTTTACTGCGTCAAAGTTGTTTCCTGATCTCCAAGCTAGTCCTAATTCTAGTCTGTTGTTTTCACTTAAAGCTCTTTGGTAATTTACTTCTGTACTGAATCCGTCGTTGTCTCCAATTCTCAATCCTATTGCGTTAGGAGAGATTTCTTGAGCATAAACTATTCCACTTAATCCTAGAAAAAGCAGGGCAATAACTAGTGTTTTTTTCATTGTAATTGTTTGTTTGAGTCGGTAAAACTATTAGTAATTATATAGTAATAACGTTAAGAGCTACATAAAGTTTTAGTTACATTTATCTTAATGAAAATGGGTCTTAAAAAATTAGAAAGTCAGTTAGAAGGTGATTTGCATGTAGATCAACTACATAAGATTATCTATGCCACAGATGCCTCTGTATATCGCAAAATTCCGCTTGCTGTTGCATTTCCTAAGACGGTAAATGATATTAAGAAATTATGCGCTTTCGCGAAAGCCCAACACATCACCCTTATCCCAAGAACGGCGGGAACCTCCCTTGCTGGGCAATGTGTGGGCGATGGTATTGTGGTAGATGTGTCTAAGCATTTTACAGAGATTATTCACTTTGATAAAGACAAGCAGCAGGTAACAGTACAACCTGGTGTTATAAGAGACGAACTCAATTTATTTTTAAAGCCCCATGGTTTGTTTTTTGGGCCGAATACGTCTACTGCAAACAGATGTATGATAGGTGGAATGGTGGGAAATAACTCATCTGGAACCACTAGTATTAAGTACGGTGTTACAAGAGATAAAGTTGTTCGATTAAAGACGGTATTATCTGATGGTAGTGAGGCTATTTTTGAAGAACTGGATGTAACTGGCTTTCGCCAAAAATTGAACCTTGTCAACTTGGAAGGTTCCATTTATAAGACAGCAAATGATTACTTTTCTCAAAGTGCCGTTCGCAATGAGATTAAAGAGCAGTTTCCAAAACCTGAAATCCATCGCCGAAATACGGGTTACGCACTTGATGAAATCGCTAGTACCGCACCATTTGAAGAGCATGGAAAACCTTTTGATTTCTGTAAACTATTATCTGGTAGTGAAGGTACACTTGCATTTACCACAGAGATCACCTTGCAGTTAGATGTGCTACCGCCTGCTTTTGGTGTTATGGTCGCAGGGCATTACAAGGATTTAGATTCATGTTTACAGGCTGTGGTACCCGCCATGAAGCATGATCTTTATACTTGTGAGATGATGGACAAGGTGATCCTAGATTGTACTAAGAACAATCGGGAGCAAGAGAAAAATAGATTTTTTATAGAAGGCGACCCAGCAGCAATATTAATGTTCGAGTTAAGGGATGCTACTCTTGAAGGGGCCATGCAGCAGGCAGAAGAGCTTATAGATAGTTTACAGCAGGATGGGCAAGGATATGCATATCCTATATTACAAGGAGATCAGATTGTACAAGCAATGGATCTGCGCAAAGCTGGTCTTGGCTTGCTTGGGAATATGATAGGTGATAGAAAGGCCGTGGCATGTATAGAAGATACAGCGGTAGCACTAGATGATCTTGCACCATATATAAGTGAATTTACTGCGCTCATGAAAAGACATGAGCAAGATGCCGTGTACTACGCCCACGCTGGTGCGGGAGAAATACATTTACGTCCTATTCTTGATCTCAAAACGTCACAAGATGTAGCACTTTTTAGACAGATAACTACAGATGTAGCGCATCTGGTTAAAAAATACAATGGTTCTATGAGCGGCGAGCATGGAGATGGCATCGTGCGAGCAGAGTTTATCTCTATGATGGTAGGTGATGAGAATTATGAGGTAATGAAAGCTGTAAAAAAAGCTTTTGACCCTCATCAAGTATTTAATGCTGGAAAAGTAATCGATGCTTTCCCGATGGACGAAAGCTTGAGGTATGAAGTAGATCGCAAAGAGCCAGCGGTAGAGACACTCATGAATTTTGAGGATAACCAAGGAATTCTAAGACTTGCCGAAAAATGTAATGGAAGCGGCGATTGTAGAAAATTACCAAGCGCAGGAGGTGCGATGTGCCCTAGTTACAGAGCAACAAGAGACGAGAAGGATACAACAAGAGCAAGAGCAAATGCCTTAAGGGAGTTTCTTACTACATCAAATAAGTCTAATAAATATGATCATACAGAGTTAAAGGAGGTCTTTGACCTTTGCTTAAGCTGTAAAGCCTGTGCTAGTGAGTGCCCTAGTAATGTGGATGTAGCTACATTAAAAGCTGAGTTTGAGTATCAATATCAGAAAGCTAACGGGAGTAGTCTTCGTACAAAACTATTTGCAAACACGACAAAAATCAATAAACTAGGAGCATTTTCTCCTAGAATATATAATACACTTCTTAAAATAACTGCGGGTATAGCAAAAGCTAGCTTGGGCATAGCACCAGAGCGAAGTCTACCTTTATTAAACGTATTTTCAGATTCCGCAGATGTATCTGGAAAAGCTAATTCTAGTGTAAATCAGAAATTAAAAAGTAAAACAAAAGTCATTTTATACATTGATGAGTTCACTCAGTATCTAGATGGAAACATTGGGCAAGATGCTTTAACGCTGTTACGGCGCCTTGGTTATGAGGTGGAAGTTGTGACTAATCACGATAGTGGCCGCTCTTACATTTCTAAAGGATTTCTTGAGGAGGCTAAGACACTAGCAAATAAGAATATTGAACTATTCAAGGATTTAGCAGAAGACACTGTAATTCTAGGTATTGAACCTTCGGCTATTTTGTCATTTAGAGATGAATATCTTCGTCTTGCAGATGATGTGGAGGTTGCCCAAAAGCTTTCGGCACAATCATTTTTAATTGAAGAGTTTTTACATAGTGAAATTAAACGAGGTGTTATTACCTCCGAGCAATTTTCGGCGAAAGCCAAAAAACTAAAAATACATGGTCACTGTCACCAGAAAGCACTTTCCTCTGTGTCACATACGTTTGCCATTCTTAATCTTCCTTTAAATTATACTCCTACTATTATACCTTCTGGTTGTTGTGGGATGGCGGGTAGTTTTGGGTATGAAAAAGAGCATTATGAGGTGAGTATGAAAGTAGGCGAGCAAACGCTATTTCCTGCGATAAGAAAAGCAGATGGTGAGACTATTATTGTAGCCAATGGTACAAGCTGTAGGCATCAGATTAAAGACGGTACAGCACGAGTCGCTGTGCATCCTATAACCGTGTTACGCGATGCGCTTTTAGAGTAATAATTAATGGTACGTGGCTATTGAGTATTAATTAAGAATATCTGGTTTGAACATTCTGGGCTCTAGGAGAATTTTTGAGCTGTTATGCGATTTTTTAGGCTGGATTTCTCTGTAGTAGTTGAGACTCCATTTACGGTTATGATACTCTAGATAGCTCAAGTTTTCAATCCAGTCGCCGCTATTTAAGTAGAGTGTACTTCCTTTTTGATTATGCACTAATCGCTTTGCGGGTTGATGTATATGACCGCAAATAACGTAATCAAATTTGTTTTCGATAGCGAGATCTGTGGCTGTTGTTTCAAAATCATTGATAAACTTCACAGCTCCTTTTACACTATTTTTAATCTTTTTTGAGAGAGAATACTTTTCTCTTCCCGTACTTACGAGCCATTTGTTGAGGAGTCTATTAAATAGAATTAAAAAATCATAACCCCAGCCGCCTAGTTTTGCAATCCATTTTGTGTGCTGTATAGAAACATCAAAAACATCACCATGAAAAAACCAAGCTTTTTTACCATCTAGATTGAGAACAAGTTTATCTATGAGGTGGATGT
Organism: Dokdonia sp. 4H-3-7-5; assembly: GCF_000212355.1. Taxonomy (NCBI): domain Bacteria; kingdom Pseudomonadati; phylum Bacteroidota; class Flavobacteriia; order Flavobacteriales; family Flavobacteriaceae; genus Dokdonia; species Dokdonia sp. 4H-3-7-5. Next base: position 72,997 of record NC_015496.1, on the reverse strand, counting down.
TTCCCATGGTAGCATCGCTAAATTTTCTAAGCATCTCATCATGATTGCCAGTGATGTAATATACGTGAGTTCCTTTTGAGGCAAGTGTGATTATTTTTTTAATCACTTTAAGGTGCTCTTTAGGAAAGAAACGTTTTCTAAACTGCCAGATGTCAATAATATCACCATTTAAGATGAGTATTTCTGGTGCGATGGAGTTTAAATATAGACAGACTTCTGTAGCGTGACAGCCGTATGTGCCTAGATGTATGTCTGATAGTACTGCAATTTCTACGGGTCTTTTCACCGAGATTGTTTTGCTTGTAAGGTCTTTAGATTTTAAGAGAGGATGGTAAAGTAGATGTTAAGAAGTATAAAAGTTATAGTTATGTAATAGAGATCAAGTTAATTAATCATTAAGTGAGTTTTTAGCTTTTGATTATGGCCTTTTCAATTTACATTTGTTAAAAACACATACGATGGCAGGTAATACGTACGGAACTATATTTAAGGTCACAACTTTTGGTGAATCACACGGTAAGGCTATAGGCGGAATTATAGATGGATGTCCTGCCGGTTTGAGCATTGACTTTGATGCGATTCAGCATGATTTAGATCGTCGTAAGCCTGGTCAATCTAAGATTGTAACACAACGTAAGGAGCCAGATACCGTAGATTTCTTATCAGGAATTTTTGAGGATAAAACAACGGGAACGCCTATTGGGTTTCAGATTGTTAATACTAATCAGAAATCTAAGGATTACGGACATATTAAAGATACCTACAGACCTAGCCACGCAGATTATACATATGACAAGAAGTACGGTAACCGTGATTACCGTGGCGGAGGAAGATCTTCGGCTAGAGAAACTGCCAGTCGCGTTGTAGCTGGAGCCATTGCAAAACAATTTTTAAAGGGCATATCCTTTCATGCATTTACAAGTGCTGTGGGAGATTTATCTATGGATACACCATATCAAGATCTTGACTTTAGCGAGATTGAAAAAAATGATGTGAGGTGTGCAGATCCCGCTTTCGCGAAAGCGTGTGAAGAAAAAATTAAAGAAATAAAAAAACAAGGAGACACTATAGGAGGTGTTATTACTTGTGTAATACAAAATGTGCCAGTAGGTCTTGGAGAGCCAGTTTTTGATAAACTTCATGCAGAGCTAGGAAAAGCAATGCTATCAATAAATGCTGTAAAAGGGTTTGAATATGGAAGCGGTTTTCAAGGGGCGACTATGAAAGGCAGTGATCATAACGATCATTTTAATACAGACGGAACTACTAAAACTAACCTGAGTGGCGGTGTTCAAGGAGGTATTTCTAACGGAATGGACATTTACTTCAAGGTGGCATTTAAGCCAGTTGCAACTGTAATGCAAAAGCAAGAAACTATAAATGCCGCTGGGGAAGTAGTGGAAATGCAAGGAAAGGGAAGGCACGATCCGTGTGTAGTACCTCGTGCAGTACCTATTGTAGAGGCGATGGCAGCACTTGTTATTGCAGATTTTGTACTACGAAATAAATCTGTTAGATTGTAGAAATAAATTTACGAGGAATGGTAGGTAGTAAAGCTATTTGCCTCCGAGGGATTTATAGTATTTTGAAATAAATTTAAACATCACATAGTCAACTCACTAGTTGGGTTTTCATTCAAGAAGGAACTACTACCTATGAAAAAATTAGCACTACACTGGAAGATTATTATTGGATTAATTTTAGGTGTGGTTTGGGCACTAGTGTCTTCTTCGGTAGGATTAAGTGATTTTACGATTAATTGGATTGCTCCTTTTGGAACTATTTTTATCAACCTTTTAAAGCTTATCGCAGTTCCTTTAGTTCTGTTTTCTATCATAGCTGGAGTTGCTGGTATAGGTGATCCTTCTAGTCTAGGTAGAATGGGTGGAAAAACACTTCTAGCTTACCTCATCACAACATTACTAGCTGTAGGATTAGGGCTAACACTTGTAAATATTGTAAAACCTGGTGCCCTCGTAGATCAAGAGAGTCGTATAGATAATAGAATAAGCTATGAGCTATGGGCTCAAGAACAAGGTGTAGAAATTAAGGATGGCGTAAATTATTTACAAGATCCTCAATTTATGGAACGCGCAGGACGTGTAAATGAACTCGTAAAATCTAAAGGAGAAGATGCTACTGTTGCAGAAAAAATGAAAACTGCAAATGCGACTAAAGACGCTGGTCCTTTACAGCCTCTTATTGATCTTGTGCCTCAAAACTTCTTTAAAGCACTTACTGATAATGGTTTAATGTTGCAAATTATCTTCTTTGCCATATTTTTTGGGATTAGCTTGTTGTTTATTCCTAAAGAAAAGTCTGGACCAGTCATTAAACTAGTAGATAGTGTGATGGAGGTCTTTTTAAAGATGGTAGATTTTGTGATGCAAGCTTCCCCATTTTTCGTGTTTGCATTATTAGCGGGTGTCATAAGTAAGATGGCAGGTGACGATATAGGTAAGGTGGTTGAAATATTTAAAGGACTTTCATGGTACTCACTTACAGTGTTCTTAGGCTTAATGCTTATGGTATTTGTGATGTACCCACTTATTATTAAAATCTTTGTGCGTACTATTCCTTATAAAGGCTTTTTTAAAGCAATGGGACTTGCACAAACTACAGCTTTCTCTACCTCAAGTAGCGCTGCGACACTTCCTGTAACGATGGAGTGTGTGGAGGATAATCTAGGAGTAGATAAGAAAATAACAAGTTTTGTACTCCCTATAGGTGCTACAGTAAATATGGATGGTACCGTTTTATACCAAGCTGTAGCAGTTGTTTTTCTGGCACAACTTCACATGATTGATCTTACGATAGGGCAACAACTTACAATCGTGCTCACGGCGACACTAGCCTCTATAGGATCTGCAGCGGTACCTAGTGCTGGACTTGTGATGCTAATTATTGTTCTAGGTTCTGTAGATTTAAATCCAGCTTGGATTGCGATTATCTTTCCTGTAGACCGTATTCTTGATATGTGTAGAACGGTGGTAAATGTTACAGGAGATGCAACGGTTTCTTCTATTATTGCAAAAACGGAAGGAATGCTCAATTATGATGATACAGTAAATCCAGACGACGCCTTTAATCCTGAAAAATAGGTAGTTAGCCGAAAATTACATGTAATTATATTTTGTAAGATAAATCTTCATTACTTTCATAATCCCAAACTACTACATTGTAAATTAATTGCTTAGCTATGATGTTTAAAATCATAGTTATGAAAGTCTTTATGTTTTCTTTGTTGCTACTAGCAACTACATTTTCGTATGCCCAAGTTGGTATAGGAACCACTACACCCTCTGTTGCTGCTATGCTCGAAATAAGTGGTGTTACTACAGCTGGTGCTTATAAAGGGTTTATACCTCCTAGAGTAGCAACTACGGCAAATCAAGTAAGTATCGCACCTACTACTACAGATATAGGTCTAATGGTTTTTGTAGAAGAAACTGGCTGTTTAGACTTTTGGACAGGCACAGCATGGGAAAGTATTTATTGCTCTGGAGGACCCTCAGACATTTGGATCAATGAATTTCATTATACAAACAGTGGGACAGATGTAAATCAGTTCATAGAAATCGCTGGTCCTGCTGGTTTAGATATCTCTGGTTATTACCTAGTGAGATACCGTGCAGATACAGGACAACCGTATGCAGCAATCCTAACACTTTCAGGAACTATAGATGATGAAGAAAATGGCTTCGGAGCGATCTCTGTAGATGCTAGCAATTTAAGAAATGACACTAGTGGCTTTGCGCTAGTAGGTCCGGATGGTAAAGTGATACAGTTTTTGAGTTATGAAGGAACTATCACAGCTACTGGTGGACCAGCAAACGGACTTACATCAATTAATGTAGGTGTAGTAGAGAACACAAGTACAACAGCAACACAATCTATACATCTTACTGGATCAGGTAATTCTTTTATAGATTTTGCTTGGAGTATAAGTGCCGCAGGTCAAAGCACAGCAGGTGTAAAGAATGTAGGGCAAACTTTTAATTAGAAGATTATGAGTTTTTCAAAAAAGTGTTTGTGTGTAATTGGAGTGATTTTCTATTCATTTGTTGTAGTAGGCCAAGTAGGAGTAGGTACAAGAAACCCCTCAGAAAAGTCGATGCTTGAAGTAAGTAGTCAAGTAGATGGTGCTGGAGCTTATTTAGGTTTTATGCCACCACGAATTCCATCTGATGCAGCTAGAGATGGTATACCAACAACTATCGCAGATAAAGGTATGATGGTCTATGTAGAAGCTACTGGATGTATTGATGTTTTTAATGGAGAATTTTGGGGACATATAAAATGTGCTTCAGAAATTCCCGCGAGAACAGATATTTGGATAAATGAGATACATTATGAAAATATAGGTACAGATACGGGAGAATTTATTGAAATAGCAGGTGCTGCTGGTTTAGATATAAACGGATATTCCATTGTTCTTTATAATGGTAATAATAACGATGCTTACGATACCCAGTTTTTATCAGGACTTATCGCTAACGACACGGGGAATGGTTTTGGTTTTACAGTTATTAACTATCCACCTGGTGGTATTCAAAATGGTGGTCCAGAGCCAGATGGAATCGCGCTTGTAAATCCAGCGGGTAAAGTCATTCAGTTTTTAAGTTATGAAGGTGCGTTTACTGCTACTGCTGGAGTGGCAGCGGGAATAACTTCCGTAGATATAGGTGTAGAAGAAAATACAGCTACACCCATAGGTGAATCTCTACAACTTACCGGTGGGCCAGGTAATATGTATGCTAATTTTAGCTGGACAACTTCTGCGACTAGTACTCCTGGAGCATCAAATAATAGTCAGAGTTTCAATTAGGAGTTATATGGTGTTTACACCTATAAACTATCAAATTCTATGTATTCAAATTCTGGAGAGGCTTCATAAAGATGTCTAAGTATCGATGCATGACCATTACCTATTATTACCAAAACCCTATCATTATTATCATTAGTGATTTTCTGGATGTTGTTAAAGATTCTAAGATTACGATCATACCACCAAGTAGCAAGGTGATCTGCTCCTTGACCATCGCCAGTTTCAAAAGAACCTGTTAAGTACAAACCATAATTAAAATTATGAGCGGCTCTCGTATTCATTCTTTTAAAATAATCGAGGAGTGGTAATTCCTTCGTAAGTCTATCATCTTGCTCAAAAGATTTTTCGGCCATTTTCCAGTATGGATCAGATACTTCCCAATCTATCTTTCCAAAAAGCTCTTTAAAAGTAATAGAATCTCTTTCCCATAGTTCGCTTCGCATATTTCCAGCATCCACGGGATATAAAGAGTCTATAGATAACTCTTGCGCAATACGCATGGCAAGCTGGTAGCGCTCATCGCGCTCATTATTTTTGAGTCCTTTCTTGTAATCTTTAAATTTCTCGTTCGTGTTCCACTCAGGAAAAGCTTCTATAGCAATTTTAGTAGGATTAAAGCGCTTTATATAGTTGACTAGCGCTGTTACTTCAGATTTTTTAGGCTCTGTAAGAATATCTATTTTATCACTTTCGGCAGTTTTGACTTCATCGAGGCCAGGATAATCAAAATGAAATGTACCCACTACAAGTACCTTAGCCCTTTCTTGGTTATAGAAAGAGTCATAGCTAGCAACAGACGGATTTTCAGAGATTTTTGGCTCGACTTGTGCACAAGAAGCCATTAAAATTATACATAATAGAATAACGTATTTCATGGTGTGGTTGTTTACTCATATTGACCCATTACATTTATGATTGTTACACTTATATTGTATTTTTAAACTTTACAAATTCACACCCTATTATCATGAAAAATAGCATCCTTCTAATATTTCTTTTTACAGCTATTGTGAGCTGTAAAGAAACAAATCAAAACAATAAAGAATTAGAGCGTAATGTTGAACAAGTAGAATCCTCTTCTCAAGAAGCAACAGAAACTAAAAAGTTAAAGTGGAGTGAAGAATTTAATGGTACAACTGTAGATACCTCGCAGTGGAATTACAAAACAGGTGCTACTGGGTGGGGAAATGACGAATTACAAAATTATACAGATGGGAATAATGTTGAGGTGGCAGATGGGTCTCTCAAAATTATTGTAAAGAAAGAGGGCGAAAGTCAAAAAGTAGGCGATTATACTTCTGCTAGAATTACTAGTACTCAGAAAGTGCAATACGGTCACGTAGCCATCAGAGCAAAGATGCCAGATTATAAAGGAAAAGGTATCTGGCCTGCGTTATGGATGCTTGGAGCAGATATTACAGAGATAGGATGGCCACAATGTGGGGAGATTGATGTGATGGAGTATGTGAGTAAGAATCCAGATCAAGTATTACAAACTATACATAGTGTTGCAAATAACCACTCTAATGGAACACAAATTTCAACAGATTTTATTGCGCTTCCTACTATCGAAGAGGAGTTTCACATTTATGGATTGCTGTGGAAAGAAGATCAACTTCAATTTTACATAGACAGCCCAGATAACATCACGCTTACCATAGATCGTCCAGAAGATTATAATAATGAAAACTGGCCTTTTATGAAGGAGTACTATTTTATACTCAATATTGCCGTAGGAGGTAATCTTGGAGGTGAGGTAGACGACCTTATATTTCCGGCAGCAATGGAGGTAGATTATGTACGTGTGTACGAATTGGATTAAAGGAATTATTACGCTTTCGCGAAAGCGTGCTTAAAACAATATCATGAACAACATTCATACGATTGCCTTTGATGCAGATGATACCTTATGGGTAAATGAAACTTTCTTCCGTGATGCCGAAGATGAGGTGTGTAAATTACTGAGCCCCTATATTAACTATGAGTCTTGCCAACAACGGCTTTTTGAAATGGAAATGCGTAATCTCTCACTTTACGGATACGGGATAAAGCCTTTTACATTATCACTCATTGAATGTGCACAAGAAGTTTCTGAAGGGAAGGTGACTAATGAGATTATTGCAAGCATTATAGATATAGGTAAAGAGATGCTTAATGCTCCTGTAGATCTTATCGATGGCATAGAAGAGGTGCTGGACCAGCTTTCTGATAAGTATAAACTCGTAGTGGCCACAAAGGGAGATCTTCTAGATCAAGAGAGGAAATTAGAAAAATCTGGACTTTCAAAATATTTTCATCACATAGAAGTAATGTCAGACAAGCAGCCAGCAAATTATCTCAAGCTTGTAAAACACCTTGATATAGACCCAACATCTTTTCTTATGATAGGTAATTCATTAAAGTCTGATGTGCTGCCAGTCTTAGAAATAGGAGGTCATGCATTTCATATTCCTTTCCATACTACATGGGCGCATGAGCAGGTAGATATAGAGATTACTCACGAGCGTTTCAAGTCTTTTGGAATGTCCAGCGAGATTCTTAAGCATTTATAATGTCAATTTTATGGTAGCCATTTCATAAATACTGTTCATATTTATGAAGATTATTGATGATCTGGTAAAATGAGTTTTTTAAGTACGCTTTCGCGAAAGCGTGACACATCTTTTTGTTAACTTTAAATAAATCTCAACCCAAATATGATGAATTTTCACACACGTAAATGGATAAAACCAGAAGACTTAAATCCTAATGGAACACTCTTTGGCGGAAGGCTCTTAGAATGGATTGATGAAGAAGCGGCGCTTTATGCCATCATCCAACTAGAAAATCCTAGGACGGTTACAAAGTACATGAGTGAGATAGACTTTCGTTCTAGTGCCAAAATAGGTGATATTATTGAGATAGGGATTGAAGCTATTTCTTTCGGAACGGCGTCACTTACGTTAAGATGTGAGGTGCGTAATAAGATGACTAGAGAGATTATTATCAGTATTGAGCGTATTGTTATGGTAGGTCTAGATGAAGATGGAAAGGCGCAGTCACATGGTAAAACGCAAATAGAATTTGTAAAAGATAGACTGGACAAATAGCGAGTGATAAACACTAATGTTAATACGTCCGTATTCTGTTAATGTTATCTAAAATTAATCTTGCTCGTTGCAGTCAATTCTTATTTTCGGAGTACTTTAAACAAACTCCATGAAAAGAATACTACTTCTCTGTCTCATTGCTACCTTTTTTAATGTTCAAGATTCTTTTGCACAACGCAAAGAATTAAGAAAGCGTAAGTCAAAAAATAAAAAAGAGCAGGTTGCAACTCCTAAAAAAGCTGATAAGGACGCAATCAAATCATATACTGATGTAATTACAAAAGAAGCAGTTACAGATTCTGGCTTATTTCAAGTACACAAAATCAAAAATAATTTTTATTACGAAATCCCATTTACTGCGCTTGAAAAAGACATGCTATGGGTGACTCGTATTGCTCAAATCCCTAACGGACTAGGAGGTGGTTATATGAATGCTGGTTCAAAAACTAACGAGCAAGTTGTACACTGGCAGCGTTTTCAAGATAAGGTCTTACTTAAGATAAAGTCATACACCAACATTGCAGATAGTAGCAAGGCGATAAGCAACTCTGTACGAGTAAACAATTATGAACCTACATTATATGCTTTTGATGTAGAGACTTTCAATCAAGACTCTACTGCCGTAGTCATTGATGTTACAAAATTATTCTCTACAGACGTAAAAGCGATTAGTCCGCTATCTGGTCGTTTACGTAAAGAATACAAAGTAAAAAAACTTGATGGTAGCCGTAGCTTTATCAACAGTGTTAAGAGTTTTCCAGAAAACATTGAAGTAAAGCAAGACTTTACGTATGATGCCTCAGAACCACCTACAGAACGTTCTGCAGAGAGTATCAGTTTGCAGGTAAATCAATCTATGATTTTACTTCCAGAGGTGGCAATGCAACCTAGATTGTATGACCCACGTGTTGGTTTTTTTACTGTAAATCAGTTTGATTATGGAAGCGATGCTTTAAAAGCAGATGAGAAAACATACATACGTCGCTGGAGACTAGAGCCTAGCGATCCAGAAGCGTATAAAAGAGGTGAGCTGGTAGATCCAGTAAAGCCTATTGTCTACTACTTAGACCCAGGAACGCCTGAAAGCCTAAAAGAGTACATTAAACAAGGAATAGAAGACTGGCAAAAGCCTTTTGAAACTGCAGGATTTAAAAATGCAATCATTGCAAAGGATGCTCCTACACCAGAAGAAGATCCAGATTTTAGCCCAGAAGATATTAGATACTCTGTTGTAAGATATGTAGCAAGCACTACGCGTAATGCGGTAGGACCAAGTGTTTCAGATCCACGTAGTGGTGAGATTATAGAAAGTGATATTATCTGGTATCACAATCACCTGCGCAGTTATAGAAATAGATACCTCCTTGAAACAGGAGCAGCAAACCCAAGCGCTAGAACGCTAGATACTCCAGAGGAAGAGATAGGAGAGATGATGCGTATGGTTATTGCTCATGAGGTAGGGCACGCATTAGGTTTTCCACATAACATGGCAGCAAGTTATGCTTATGATGTAGAATCTTACAGAGACGGAGCTTTTACTCAAGAAAATGGGATAGCAGCTAGTCTTATGGATTATGCTAGATATAATTATATAGCGCAGCCAGGAGATACAAACATTCGATTTGTACGCCAGATGGGACCTTATGATCATTATGCGACTAACTGGGGTTATCGCTGGTTACCAGACGCTTCTTCACCGTTAATGGAAAAAGCAACTCTTAATAAGTGGATTCAAGAAAAAGCTGGAGATCCTCGTTTTAAATTTGGCCGACAGTCTAGTAGTTTTGATCCGCAATCACAGACGGAATCTATAGGTAATGATCCTGTAAAAGCAAGTACTTATGGTATTAAAAACTTGCGTTATGTAGCACAAAATCTTCCTAGCTGGACGTCAGATAAAACAAACGACTATGGAGATCTAGAAGAGCTTTATGGAGAGCTTGTAGGTGTTTATAGCAGATTTGTAGGTCACGTAGTTACAAATATAGGAGGAGTGTTTGAAGATATTAAAATGCCTTCTCAATCTGGAGTAGTGTATACGCACCTAGATAAAGCTGCACAAAAAGAATCTATGAGCTGGTTACAAAACAATCTTTTTGAAACTCCTACATGGCTTGTAGATCCAGCGATCATGCAAAACATAGATCACGCAGGATATGCAGAAAAGGTGAGAAGAACACAATCACGCTATTTAAATAGAATCTTAAGTTTTGATAGGATAGGTCGTCTTATAGATGCAGAGACTACGCAAACAGATTACTATAGCGCTCTTGATATGCTGTCAGACCTTAGAAATGGTATCTGGTCAGAAACTAGCAGAGGCACTTCGGTAGATCTTTATCGTCGTAATTTACAGCGTTCTTACTTAGATAGAATGGAGTTTTTAATGACGGACCAAGGTCCAAAAGCTAGATCTGGAAGATCTGGTTTTGAAGGAACTCTATATTACGATGTGAGTGTATCAGATGTGCGACCGCTAGTAAGAGGTGAACTAGGAAAACTGCGTAGTAAACTACGCTCAGCGCGTAATAGCAATGTGAATACGGTTACAAAATATCACTATGAAGATGCCATTGCACGCATAGAGCAATTGCTAGATCCTAAATAAAATTACTCACAGTCAAAATCGATGTCGAGCACTTTGAGACCATAGTTCTTTGCATCATAATTAAAATGCCACCACTCGGTACGAATAGGTGAGAAGCCAAATTTTTTCATAACAGACCATAGCTGCTTTCTATTTGCAGTTATGGTCTCATTATGTGGATGATCTATATGTGCGGCTTTGCCAAAAAAGTCATAGTCACTCCCCATATCTAGCGGAGTACCATCTAGCTTAACAATAGTCATATCTATGGCAGCGCCACGATTATGTATGGAACCACTACCATATGGATTTCCTACGTATCCTGGATTAGGGTATATCTCCCACATCTTTTTCTGTACAGATAATGGCCTGTAGCAATCATAAAGTTTTATCATGTAGCCTAGCTCACAGAAGTAATTATTTGCATCAACAAGCGCCTCGGCAACTTCTGGTATGAGTAAGCACTGCACACAATCATACACCGTCTGTTTTAAAAAATTATCATCTGTCGCATATCGTACATCATATGTAAAAGTGGAGTCAAACTGGTCTATATTTACCAGCGGACTTTCATCATTACTTTGGAAGGTCAGAAAAAAAAGGGCCGATACTACTAAAAAAAGCGTGCGATACATTCTCATACTGGAAAATTACGATTAATTTGGTTTTTTTCACGCTTTCGCGAAAGCGTAATTTCATAATACTACATCTTACATGATAGATTTACCTCAAATAAAGACTAAGAGGCTTGCAGTACACCTCACTACAAATGCCGAAAAACTTGTAAAACAAGGGCATCCGTGGATTTTTGAAAATAGTATCGCAAAGCTTAATAAAGCTGGGAGTTCTGGTGACATCGCTATTCTTTTTGATAATCGATCTGATAAAGTATTTGGAATAGGATTGTATGATCCAGATTCTCCTATACGAATAAAGGTTCTCAGTAATGTGCCGGCAACCATAAATGAAGAGTTTTTTAAAACTAGAATAAAGGAAGCATTCTCCTTGAGAAAACAACTATTGAGAACAAACACCAATAGTTATCGTCTCATCTTTGGCGAGAATGATGGTTTCCCAGGGCTCATTGCAGATGTTTATGACGATGTCATTGTCGTAAAAATTTACAGCGCCATTTGGTTTCCATATCTAGAAGAAATATTACCTGAGCTTATTGAAACCTCAAAAGCAAATACGATGGTATTACGCTTAAGTCGAAACGTGGCCAAAGGTAAATCACATGGGTTTACAGATGGACAAGTGATTTATGGAACGCTCAAAAAAGAAGTAGTTCGTTTTGTGGAACACGGTGTGAAATTTTCGGCAAACGTGATTCATGGGCATAAAACAGGTTACTTTCTAGACCACCGTAACAATAGAAAAAGAGTAGGAGACATGGCAAAGGGTAAGACTGTGCTAGATGTCTTTAGCTATGCTGGAGGATTCTCTGTACATGCACTTGCAGGAGGAGCAACAGAGGTGTTGAGTCTTGATATTAGTGCTCAGGCATTACAGGTTGCTCTAGATAATGGTAAACTCAATAAGCATGCTGGTAATCATAAAATTCTTGCTATAGATGCCTTTGTTGGTTTACAGCAACTTATAGATGAAGGTGAGAAGTATGATATCGTTGTGATAGACCCACCAAGTTTTGCAAAGAGCGCAAAGGAAGTAAATACGGCTAGAAATAGCTATGCTAGACTTGCTCAATTAGGAACCAAACTAACAGCCAAAAAAGGGATGCTTGTACTAGCTTCTTGCTCTTCTAGAGTAGAAGCAGAGGCATTTTTTGATATCTGTGAACTCAATATAAAAAAGGCAGATCGCAAGTTTACGGTTGAAGGTAAAACCTACCATGATAGCGATCATCCTATTAGTTTTCCTGAAGGAGCATATCTTAAATGTGGTTATTATAGATTAAATTAATTAAGTTATGGTTTTGAGATTTTTAGTGCTAGTTATTTGTTTCTCGTTTTTCTCTTGTAAAAAGGAGAAACCTCTTGTGCAAACAAGTATTGAAAAGCTCGTTCTTATCCCAATTCCAGATCAGATAGTTGCAGAGGATTATGGCTTTTTATTTGATCAGGAAACTAGAGTGATGAGTGATACATTGCCAGAAGTGCAAGCAATTGCCACGCAGTTTAAAAATCTTTTAAAACAAACACCTTTTCCATTAACACTAGATAATGAAGTAGATGAAAATGTAGTTTCATTTAATATTGTGTCTAGTGATAGTATACCTTCCCCAGAGGGATATGCACTTGCTATAAATAATAAGAGATTGTCGCTTGCTGGGTCAACACCTAGTGGTGTCTTTAGGGGTATGCAAACGCTATTGCAAGTTTTACCAGATGCTCTTATTGCAGGAAAGCAGATTGATAGTCTAGTCATCCCAGGACTAAAAATTGTAGATGCACCGCAGTACGAGTATAGAGGTATGATGCTAGACGTTGCACGTCACTTCTTTACCGTAGATGAAGTAAAGCGTCTCATTGATCAAATGGCATTTTATAAACTTAATAAATTACACTTACACTTAACCGATGACCAAGGGTGGCGTATTGAGATCAAGTCATGGCCTAAACTTACGGAAATAGGAGGGAGCTCGTCTGTGCGTAATGAACGCCCTGGATTTTATACTCAAGAAGATTATAAATCGATTGTAGCTTATGCTCAGTCAAAATTTATTACGGTGATTCCAGAGATTGATATGCCTGGACATACTAATGCAGCACTGGCATCTTATCCCGAGCTCAACTGTAATGGTAAAGTCACAAAGCTGTATAAGGGAATGCGTGTAGGTTTTAGCACCTTGTGCGTAGATAAAGATATTACATACACATTTGTAGAAAATGTGATAAAGGAAATAGCAGCAATGACCCCTGGGCCATATATACATCTAGGAGGTGATGAATCTCACGTCACTTCAAAAAAGGATTATAATATATTTCTCAATAAAGTGTTTCCAATAGTTAAGAAGTACAATAAACACGTAATAGGCTGGGAAGAGATAGAAAGTGCTGGTGTAGATAGCACTTACATAGTACAACACTGGCAAAGAACCACTACCGCATCGCGAGGACTTACTCAAGGTGCAAAAGTTATTTTATCTCCTGCAAAGCGTATGTATCTTGATATGAAATACACAAAGAAGTCTCCTATAGGACTTACTTGGGCCGGAACGGTTGAGTTAGATAGCGCTTATATCTGGAATCCATCACAAATTTTTAAAAATGTTCCTGTCTCACAAGTGTTGGGTATTGAATCTCCTTTGTGGTCTGAGACTATAAAATCCTCTGATGATATTGAGTATCTTGCTTTTCCAAGACTCATAGGTCACGCCGAATTAGGCTGGAGTAACCCCAGTAATTATAATTGGGATTCTTATAAGAAGCGATTATATAAGCATTATAAGAGAATGGATATACTAGAGATTAACTATTATAATTCTCCAATACTCGAAACTAAAATCAAGCTGTAGTTTTTTTTATCTTATATTCTTTCTGCTGTTCTATAGCCCATGTTACCGCCTCATTTAAGTCAAAGAATTTTTTGATTTTAGACTTAAAGAAAAGGCGTTCTATAAGGATATCAGATTTTTCTTTTTCATTATATGAGACTACAGCAAACGCACTAATAGAATTGCGAGCCTTAAAAAACTTCAGCCAATCTTGAGGCACTAAAGAATACGAGTGTATACGGTTAGATATGTATGCTACCTTGTTATTTTTACCGTAATGGTTTTCGGCTAGATTGATAAGTTCTTGAGCCATATTCCAGTCAAAGAGTAAACCTTCATTGATTTCTGAGATAATAAAATCTTCAAAAAAATAGTAAGTCCCTGTTTTTAAGATATAAACATCTTCTAATACGTTGTTGAGGTTTGATTCTGATACTAGCATAATACAAAGATATACTATTGTCTAAAATCAATAGTGAACAATAGAATTTTGTAATCATATCAATCCATAAAGCCATCTTTTAAGTCGATTAACTACTCAAATTGAGTAGTTTAAAAACCTATTCACAACCACTAGTGAATCCTGTAGCATCAAAAGAAGTTTGAACTAGACCATCTTGCCCGCCATTAATTACTTGAATCACAAGGTTATTCATACCACTTCCATCACGTTTAGGGCTGCAGTATTCAAACAAGTAAAAACTATTTGCTTGTCCTGCTACTCCACTAGAAATATCATTAAATACAGATTCTAGTTCTGCTGCATTAGATGCAAATACACTTTCTGTCTGTCCTATTTTAGAAAGTATGCCTTCATCTATCTCTGAGCCAAGACCTATAGTAAAGAAGCTAACGTCATCATCTGCATTAGAAACTGCATCTACTGCCTCTTCTTCTGTATATCGAGCTGCCTGATCTGTTCCATCAGTAAAAATTACGACAGAGGCTGCTGCAAATAGATCTTCATTTTCAGAGACATCAATAATATTATCTGCAATCTCCGCAGCTTTAATTACGGCACCATACAAATCTGTAGATGGATCATTACTTATATCTTCTGTAATTCCATCTATAGCTTCTTGAAGCATAGCTGCACTGGTAGTTAGAGGTTGTAGTTCATGAAGTACATCTTCTCCATCAAACCAGTAAATAGCCATTTTAAAAGAATCTGTAGGGATTGCTGGCATCACATTAGATATAAAACTGCTTGACGCTTGCTTAAGTTCTTGTAAGCTTGTGCTCAAGACACTATTACTTAAATCTAAAACTAGTAGTGTGTTATTTGAAAATATTTGAGCATTTGGAGATATTGCTCCTGATGCTTCAGAGTTTGAAATTTCATTATAACAATCATCATTACGGCCTTGCTCAAAAATTGTAAAATTAGAAGGTGTTAATCCTGCTACGGGACTACCGTCGCTGCCATTTACTTTAAAGAAAACAGATACCTTAGAAGGTAATGTGGTAAAAGATTCTTGTATGGTAATATCAAGCTCTTGGCTTCCTAAGTTGAGACAGTCTATATCTGTTGTGCTATTTCCATCATCGTCTCTTGAGCTACAAGAGAAAGATAAAGAGGCTAGGACAAAAAGAGCAAGTAATGCACGTAGTTTCATAAGTATTCATTTGTTTGATGTGGTTAGAACGCATTACATTTCAATTTATTTCTTAATATGTTGTAATGAACAATAAATTTTGCCAACTGATATATCGAGCTATAAATTTCAAATATTTTATCTTTGGATGCGTTAGGTTGTTGTTACGCTTTCGCGAAAGCGTAATTTTAATCAACAATGGCATACTTTATGGTAAATATGCATAGAAGCCATAACTCTAAAATGTTACATCGACTCACTTACTATTTGAAAAGCACTTTCCTCATATCAATTAAAGCTCTTCCATTACTAGCCTTACTCTTAGTATCTCTAAGTGCACAAGCTCAAATAGATGCGCCAAGTGCTTCTATAGAAATTAAGGGAAAGCAGCCTAATGATGTGCCAGCGCCTGTGTTTATAGCACCTATGGCAAGAAAAAAGAGTAGTGATGTACAATCTGGTTCTCTTATTTTTAAAAGTAAAATAAAACTTAAAGATCCTTTTAAATCAAATGAGAAAAGAGAGATTAACTTTATGGAAGGCACCGACTTTGCCGAAAAAACTTATACTGCTCTTGAAAACAAGATGAATAATTCTCAAGAAAAAGATATAGAAAAACTTCGTCCAGAATATTTTAGAAATCAAAATTTAGGAGACTTTAAAAGCGGATCTAAATTTGTAAATTTCACTTATAGAGACCACGGTGCAATAGATGGAGATCTAGTGAGCGTGAGTGTAAATGATACCATTGTGCATCCTAGAATATTTCTTGAAGGTCAGTTTCAAGGGTTTTATCTAGATCTTAAAAAAGGGTTTAATAAAATAGAAATTAAGGCACTTAATCAGGGCTCTGTAGGAGCAAATACCGCACAGTTTGTGATGTATGATGATATGAAAAAAGTAATATCTTCAAACACTTGGTTTCTAGCATCTGGTTATACGGCAACCGTTGTCATTGTAAAAGAAAATGACTAGTCTAAGCTTCTTCAAAAGATTGCATCGAGACTAGTTTGTGATACATTCCCTTCTTATCAATAAGCTCTTGATGTTTTCCTTGCTCTACAATTTCTCCTTTTTGCATGACCACAATTTCGTCTGCATTTTGAATAGTAGAAAGTCTGTGAGCAATTACAATAGAAGTTCTGTTCTTCATCATATTTTCTAGCGCTTTCTGCACGAGACGCTCACTCTCCGTGTCTAGTGCTGAGGTAGCTTCATCTAAAATCATGATAGGAGGATTCTTAAGAACCGCTCTAGCTATTGAGAGACGCTGCTTTTGTCCTCCACTCAATTTATTACCACTATCACCTATATTAGTATCAAGTCCCTTAGGGAGGTCTTGTACAAACTCCCAAGCGTTGGCAATTTTTAATGCATCGATGATTTCTTGATCTGTGGCGTTCTCTTTACCTAGATTTATATTGTTGCGTATAGTGTCATTAAAGAGAATAGCGTCTTGAGTGACTAACCCCATGAGGTTACGTAGAGATTTTTTAGAAATATCTTTTATATCTGTATTGTCTATTTTTATGTTTCCTTCATTAACGTCATAAAAACGAGTAACTAGATTTGCAATTGTACTTTTTCCAGAACCAGATTGACCTACAAGTGCTACAGTATGTCCTTTCTTTACATTAAGTGTAAAGTTCTTTAGTACACTTTCCTCATCATACTTGAAAGAGATGCCCTCTAAATTTATACGACTGTCAAATGTATCTTTACTAATCGCTCTAGGGTTGTCTTTTATAGTTGTTTCAGTTTCTAATACTTCTAGAATACGAGCGGCAGCAGCGTCTCCCTTTTTAACCGAGTAACTAGCCTTTGCAATAGATTTTGCAGGGGTTAAAATTTGATATGCTAATCCCATATAAACAATGAACTGAGCTCCATCTAGTCCTCCAGAACCATCTAACACCATATTGCCGCCGTACCATAATAAGATTCCGATTACTGTAATTCCCAAAAACTCACTTACGGGAGATGCTAAGTTTTGCCTATGTGTAAGAGTATTGCTGTATTTTTCAAAATTAGTAGTAGAGGTTTGAAACTTAGTTTCCATTCTATCTTCGGCTGCAAATCCTTTTATAATTTTAAGATTGGCTAGTGTTTCTTCTACTAGAGACAAGAAATATCCCTGTTCTGTCTGTACTTGACCTGATTTCTTTTTGAGGCTTTTTCCAATTTTAGAAATTATAAATCCAGCCACAGGTATGAAAATAAATACAAAAAGAGTCAGTTGTGCACTCATAAACAACATAGTACCTATAGCAAAAAGAATAGTAAGAGGTTCTCTTATAAAAAGCTCTAGTATTGATAAGAAAGAATGTTGCACTTCAAGAACATCAGACGTGATTCTTGCAATAGTATCTCCTTTCCTTTTTTCTGAGTAGAAACTTAAATTAAGATTGACGATACGGTTGTACATCTTATTACGGATGTCTTTAAGAACTCCATTCCTTAGATAGGTGATGAAGTAGTTTGCTAAGTATCCAAAGACATTTTTTAATAAAAAGGTTGCAATTACAAGTCCAACCATTATACCTAATACATACACGTCACCATGCAGATCAGTTTGCGTATTGATAAAATAGTTAAGAGAGTCATCTAAAAAGCTTTTAAAACTGCTGGAAGATTCAAGAGTAGGTTTTATTCTCACAGGGTCTACTTGTTTAAGTAGCACTGTAAGCATAGGTATAAGCGAAACGAAAGCTAGCGTACCAAAAAGAGCATATAAAATATTAAACAAAATATTTAAAAATCCGTATTTCTTATAAGGAATGGCAAACTTGAGAATCTTCTTAAAATATTCCATAGAGGGTTTCCGCTTGCGCGAAATTTTGAATTATTTAAACGCCTAATGCATTTTTTATACCAGCAAGACGTTTATCTAATGAAGCAGAAATTGTGTCATACTCATTTAACGAAGCTAGTGGAGCATTTACACTTATATAAAACTTTACTTTAGGTTCTGTGCCACTTGGTCGCGCGGCAACTTTGCTACCGTCTTCTGTATAAAAGATAAGTACATTAGACTTTGGAACATCAATGGTAGTGGTTTCTCCAGTAATAAGGTCACGACTTATAGATGATTGATAGTCCTCTACACGTATCACCTTACTTCCATTAATTTCTTTCATAGGCTCAAGACGAAGATCTTTCAGCATTTGTTTGATTTCTGCTGCGCCAGATTGTCCTTTTTTTACAAGAGCAATTAATGTTTCCTTGTAAAAACCGTGTTTTACGTACAGTGTTTTAAGTTTTTCAAACAGTGTTTGTCCTTCTTCTTTTGCCTGCGCAGCAATCGTACAAGCGAGTAGGGTAGCGGTTACAGCATCCTTATCTCTTACAAAGTCACCTACCATATATCCAAAGCTTTCTTCACCACCACCTATAAAGTGTTGGTTAGGATAATCTTCAATCATTTTGGCAATCCATTTAAAGCCTGTAAGTCCTGTTTTGCATTCTACATCATATGCTGCTGCAAGAACATCCATCATAGGTGTAGATACGATGGTGCTTCCTATAAATGGTGATGAGTGTTGATCTGCACTTTCGCGAAAGCGTTCTAATAAATAATCTGTCATTAAGATCATGGTTTGATTACCATTTAAAATGGTAAGCTTGCCATCATCTCCTCTCACAGCAATCCCTAGTCGATCACAGTCTGGGTCTGTGCCTATGACAATATCTGCTTTTTTTTCTTCTCCTAGTTCAAGCGCCATTTTAAGAGCAGCAGTTTCTTCTGGATTAGGAGAAACTACAGTAGGGAAGTTACCATCTGGTACTTCTTGTTCTTTTACAATGTTAAGAGTGGTAAAACCAGCTTGTTTTAATGTGTCTGGCACGAGTGTGATTGAGGTACCGTGTAACGAGGTGAAAACGATATTTAAGTTCTCCTTTACTTCATTAGTAAGGCCAAAAGATACATTTGCAACACTTGCATCTACAAAGGCTTTATCTACCTCTTCATCTACAAGTTCAATAAGGGAGTCATCTCCTTTGAATTTTATAGCGCTAAAATCAAGCGCTTCAATAATAGCTATTATTTCTGCATCTTGTGGTGGTACCAGCTGTCCACCGTCTTCCCAGTACACTTTGTAACCGTTATATTCTGGCGGGTTGTGACTTGCAGTGAGTACAATACCACACTGGCAATCTAGATGACGCACAGCAAAACTTAATTCTGGTGTAGGTCTCAGGTCAGAAAATAGGAATACTTTAATCCCATTTGCCGAAAATACATTTGCAACCACCTGAGCAAGTTCTTTACTGTTATGACGGCAATCATAAGCAATAGCGACCTTTATTTTTTTGTCAGGAAACTGTTT
Source organism: Dokdonia sp. 4H-3-7-5 (assembly GCF_000212355.1). NCBI lineage: Bacteria > Pseudomonadati > Bacteroidota > Flavobacteriia > Flavobacteriales > Flavobacteriaceae > Dokdonia > Dokdonia sp. 4H-3-7-5. The sequence goes on along the minus strand of NC_015496.1, from coordinate 53,113 downwards.
GTGTAGGTAGTCAGATAGACCTTGAGTGTTTTTTCCCAAGGTATATTTATTAATTCTGTTAGTTCCAGCTCCCATGATACCGCGCATACCGCCAGTACCAAATTCTAGATTTTTATAGAAACTATCTGCAAGCTCATCTGGATTGTGAGCGATATTTTCTTTAATGGCTTGTTGAGTTTCCTCATCAAAGGTCTCTGTAAGCCATGCATTTGCTTTTTCTAAAATAGCGGGATCGTGGTATACCATAAGAATGTATGTTGTTTACTAACAAAAGTACGATTTTGTTATAATTTATAAAGCTCACTACGAGGGATGTCTACGTGTTGAGTTATGTATTATAAAGTCTCTTTAATATTGTATCTCTTTTTATCACGTTTTGATCTTAGTACGAGTTCGCCTAAGAAGCCAGCAATAAATAGTTGAATACCCATAAGCATCGCAACAAGTGATATATAAAATTGTGGTCTCTCTGTAATCAGTCTGCCCGCTCTATGAAAGAATACTTTATCTATACCTAAGTATCCGGCAAATCCAAAACCTATTACAAACATTAGTACGCCTAGTGCTCCAAAAAGATGCATAGGTCGCTTTCCAAAACTTCCTAAAAACCAAATCGTGAGTAAATCTAAGAAGCCATTTAAAAAGCGTTCCATACCAAATTTAGTCTCACCATACTTACGAGCTTGATGTTGTACTACTTTCTCACCTATGTTTGAAAACCCTGCATTCTTAGCAAGTACGGGTATGTAACGGTGCATCTCACCATATACATCTACAGTTTTGATGACCTCTTTTTTATAAGCTTTTAAGCCACAATTAAAGTCGTGTAGTTTGAGTCCGCTTGTTTTCCTTGCCGCTGCATTAAATAGTTTGCTAGGTAAGTTTTTTGCAATTACAGAGTCGTAGCGTTTCTTTTTCCATCCTGAGACCAGGTCATACTTATCTTCGGTAATCATTCTGTATAAGTCTGGAATCTCCTCTGGATTGTCTTGCAAATCTGCATCCATAGTGATAATTACATCACCTTCGGCAGCTTCAAAACCTGCATGTAAGGCTTGAGATTTACCGTAGTTACGGTTAAAGCGAATTCCTTTGATGTTATCACGCTTTCGCGAAAGCGTTTCAATCACCTCCCAAGAAGCATCTGTACTTCCATCATCTATAAATAGGATTTCATAAGAAAAACCATTGGTTTCCAGAGTTTCTGAAATCCAATGGTGTAGTTCTTTAAGTGATTCTTCCTCGTTGAGAAGAGGTATGACAACAGATATTTGCATAAATAATTTTTAAGCGTCTGCGTATGGGTTTTCTTTTTTCATTATTAATCCTCCTATTAAAGAGATAATAAATCCAAAAAATAATGACAACATGATCGCAATAGGAATCATAAAGCCAATTTTAGTAAAAGGTTCTTGAAAAGAAATAGTCTGATCAATTTGTGAGTCTGTCATATCTGGGTACATCTCAATCATTTGAGTGCGGATTGCATCAAGCGCTAACTCTGAGTAGTTAGGTTCGAGAACTTGAGTAAGTACGAGAACCCACAGTGCACCTAAAAGTGCTGCTATAAGTGAAACTCCAAGGCCAATTTTAATCGCTTGTCCAAGTTTTAAAAAGCCACCGTTACTTTCTTTAAACGCTTTTAAAGCTAGAATAATAACGACTACAGTCATTACAAAATTGAGAATTCCTAATGACCAGTGAGGGGCAAGGAAGTTGTCTGTCACGTATAGTATTACATTAAAGAGAATAGCTAGTATACCTAGTACTAGACCAAATTTGAGCATTACATCTTTTGCAGATGTTGGTTTGTCTTCTAATATCATAATAATGGTTGTTTTGGTTATGGTCAGTTAGTAGACAAATATACAATATCGTTACACCGAGCGTAGAAAAATCGTAACTTCGTGAAATAGGTAATTTTTATTTTAAAAAATAGTTGCTCATTTTTAAAATTTATGTAAATTTGCACCTCGAAAAATAGAATAATTTTTAAGTACGATTATAATGAAAGCAGATATACACCCAGAAAATTTTAGAGTAGTAGCATTTAAAGACATGTCTAATGAAGAGGTGTTCTTAACGAAGTCTGCTGCAGATACTAAAGAAACTATTGAGATCGAAGGAACTGAGTATCCTTTAATAAAATTAGAAATTTCTAGAACTTCACATCCATTCTATACAGGTAAAGCTAAGCTTGTAGATACAGCTGGACGTATTGATAAGTTCAAAAACAAATACGCTAAGTTCAAGAAGTAATTTCTTGTTCTTATCAAGTACAAAGCCTCCTTTTATGGGAGGCTTTTTTTGTTTGTTACAACTCATGTTTAAAAGCTGTTTGATTTTCTTATTAGAGTTGGTGCTGAGCCTATTAGCTCTTCATGTAAATAGCAGTTCCTTGCTTACTATCCCATCTTATAAGAAGTTAAGCGCAAGCATGAATCAATTGTACTAGTGGCGCTCATTGCATTGCTTCTAGTTATTAAGTAGTTTTCTACACATTTTTATAGAATCTGTAATTATTATAGGAGTGATAAACCACTACAAATCCTTAAATTTGCAACCTTTACAATAGCAGATAACTATGTTTGATAATTTAAGTGATAAGTTAGATAAAGCCCTACACGTACTCAAAGGTCACGGTAGCATTACGGAAGTAAACGTTGCAGAGACACTTAAGGAAGTGCGTCGTGCTCTTATAGATGCAGATGTTAACTTTAAGACTGCAAAGGAATTTACAAACCGTGTTAAAGAAAAAGCTTTAGGATCTGATGTATTAACGACCCTACAACCAGGGCAGTTAATGGTGAAGCTTGTAAAAGATGAGCTTACAGAATTAATGGGAGGTGATGCAGAAGGAATTAATCTTTCTGGCACTCCATCTATTATCTTAATGTCAGGTTTACAAGGTTCTGGTAAGACAACCTTTTCAGGTAAGCTTGCAAACTTCCTTAAAACCAAGAAAACAAAGAAACCTTTACTAGTTGCCTGTGATGTATATCGTCCAGCGGCTATTGATCAGTTACACGTAGTAGGAGATCAGATTAAGGTAGATGTATATTCTGATCGTGATGAGAAGAATCCAGTAAAGATTGCTCAAGATGGTATCGCTTTCGCGAAAGCAAACGGTCACAACGTAGTAATCATTGATACAGCAGGTCGTCTTGCTGTAGATGAGGTGATGATGAAAGAAATTGCAGACGTTCATGCTGCAATACAACCACAAGAGACACTCTTTGTAGTAGACTCGATGACTGGTCAAGATGCTGTAAATACAGCAAAAGCCTTTAATGATATTCTTAACTTTGACGGGGTTATCCTTACAAAGCTAGATGGAGATACAAGAGGTGGAGCAGCAATTTCTATTAAATCTGTAGTAAACAAGCCTATTAAATTTATAGGTACAGGGGAGAAAATGGAAGCGATAGATGTATTCTATCCTTCACGTATGGCAGATCGAATTCTTGGAATGGGAGATGTTGTATCACTTGTAGAGAGAGCACAAGAGCAGTTTGATGAAGAAGAAGCTAGAAAGCTTCAAAAGAAAATTGCAAAAAACCAATTCGGTTTTGATGATTTCTTAAAGCAAATCCAGCAAGTAAAGAAAATGGGTAACATGAAGGACCTAATGGGAATGATCCCAGGTGCCGGAAAGATGCTCAAAGATGTAGACATTGATGACGATGCATTTAAGCATATAGAGGCAATCATTCACTCCATGACGCCTGGTGAGCGAGAAAATCCTACTACGATTAACGCAAGTCGTAAAAAGCGCATAGGGAAAGGATCTGGTACCTCGGTACAACAAGTAAATCAGTTACTCAAGCAATTTAATCAAATGAGTAAGATGATGAAAATGATGCAAGGAGGCGGAGGCCGCAAGATGATGCAGATGATGAATCAAATGAAATAACAATATCCTTAAAAGGCACCCATAACGGGTGTCTTTTTAATTTATATGAATACAAACTAAACCATAACGCTATTACCTATGACTATTCTTGACGGGAAGAAAACTTCAAACGACATTAAAAACGAAATCAAAGCCGAAGTTGATAAAATGAAAGCAAACGGTGAGAAGGTGCCTCATCTTGCTGCAGTTATTGTAGGTAATGATGGAGCTTCTCTTACATACGTAGGAAGTAAAGTGCGTGCCTGTGAGCGTGTAGGTTTTGAGTCTACCATGGTGCGCATGACAAACATGACTAGCGAAATTGAATTGCTAGACAAAATTGAGGAACTTAACCAGAACGAAGATATTGATGGTTTTATAGTGCAGTTACCATTACCTCCTCAAATCGATACTCAAAAAGTATTACTAGCAGTAGATCCAGATAAGGATGTAGATGGTTTTCACCCTACAAACTTTGGAAAGATGTCTCTTGATATGAGTACATTTATCCCTGCAACGCCATTTGGTATTCTTGAGCTTATGGATCGCTACGGTGTAGAGACTAAGGGAAAACATACCGTTGTTATAGGACGTAGCCACATTGTAGGTAGACCTATGAGTATATTAATGGGGCGTAAAGGCTTCCCAGGAAACTCTACTGTTACCTTAACACACAGTCATACTAAGAATATAACGCAAATTACATCACAAGCAGATATCATTATTACTGCACTAGGAGTTCCTGGATTCCTTAAAGCCGAAATGGTAAAAGATGGAGCTGTAATTGTAGATGTGGGGATTACTCGTGTACCAGATGAAACTCGTGAGAGAGGTTATTATATTACTGGAGATGTAGACTTTGAGCCTGTAAGTAAAAAGTCAAGTTTTATCACGCCAGTACCAGGAGGAGTAGGGCCTATGACAATAGCCATGCTGCTTAAGAATACTTTACTAGCTCGCGAGCGTCACAGAGCGATGTCTAAGAAAAAATAATTAAGCATGCTTTGCGGCTCCAAAGAAAATAGGAATCGCGATCATGAGCATGCTCATAATACCTAGGATAGTAATAATCCAGTTATATCGTTTACCAATGAGTCTTGATAATACATATAACAAAGTTGTTGCAACCCCTAGAATAAGTGGAATCCCAGCAACTGAAGCTGCGTTCTTACCTAAAGTGCCATAATCGCCATAATAGAGCATTGCGGTGCAGATAATAATAAAACAGCCCAGAGTGATTAAGTTCCACTTTGGGCTGTTCTTTTTTTGTTTAAAACTCATATTATTTGATGACGTTTACATCTGTAAAGTATAGTCTAAAGCTACCATCTTCACTCTTGTGGTCAGTAGCTATAGAAAGCCCTTCGATATTTTTGTATCCTTCAAAAGTTGTAACCATAGAAGGTTCGGTAGCATTTCCTTTTCTAAATACCCATTCAGTAATTACATAGTCATCGCCATAGTAGAAGTCGTAGGCGTCTCCTGGTGTGTAACCTCCTTCATTTCCGTACAGAAGAGTAAGTTTTTTAGTTTGCTTTCGCGAAAGCGGACTCATAACACTGTCGGTTACTTTTATTGAAGTTCCTTCATCCCAAACAAGTTGATAAGGAGCAAGAAGCCAGTATTTATCATTTATAAACCCTTGGTCTGCTTGCATAGAGGTGCTGTCTACGGTAGCACGATTATAAGAAATGGTATCTCCAGCGGCAATCATAGTCACATCATTTGTGACTGGTTTCCAAGACCATGAACGACTTGCTACAGTAGCACCGTTGCGATCTACATTAAATGTAAAGTCAAGTTGTTTTACATCTTTCCAGTTTGCTAGACCGTTTGCATAAGCAACTTTTTCTGCCTCTGTGGTTGGTGTGAATGTAGCTTCAACTTCGAGTTTATTCGTATCTTCTGTAGTTGTGGTATTCTCCTCTTTACAGCTTAGGATAATTAGAGAAGATGCAAGAAGCATTAAGTATAATTTCATAGTGTTATTTTTGAGTTACAAAAATAACTAAAAAAAAGCCCTGTATAAGATTATACAGGGCTTTGCTATATTTATTATAGATTACTGTACTACAAGAACGTTGTCTGTAGATGTCTTGTTAAGTGGGCAGAAGTAAACATACTCACCTTTAGCAAGTTTTGTAACGTTTGAGGTTCCTGTTGTGTTGTTAGGTACTACTGCAGTTACATAAGCAGTTTTGATGTGATTTTCTGGATTAGAAATATCTTTTCCTTTAGGTACTAACACAAAACCTACATCTGTACCTACATTGTTATTTGCAATTGAAAACGTGTAAGTTCCTTCACTTACTACTATTTGCTTTTGAGTAAACTCTCCTTTAGTTTGCTCTAATGCGATTACTTTGTTTGAGCTCTCCTTCATCCTTTTATCTTGCGCCTGTGCAGAAAAAGAAACCGTTAAGATAAGTACGAAAATTGAAATTATTTTTTTCATTGTATTGGATTTTGAACGTAAATGTTTTTTTAAAAATCAGTTTAGTAATTTCATGGTGGTTATAGTGATCACTAAAGCTTTACCATTTGAAATTCTTATGCTCGGTTGGACGGAGCTTTATGGGAACACTTACATCTTAGTAGAGATAATTTTGTAATTAAGTAGTAACTGGTTGTAAGTCAATTATAAATAGAACTTTTTTTTGTGCTGAGTAATCCAAATACAATCTTTCTAGCGTATATCATATTATATAATGGTTCTTAAATGTGTTGAGTCATTTAAGATTGATAAATAGATTACCGCAAGTTTCCCAAATAAATCCCTCATTCTGAAATGCGTTTTGAAGAACAATTCTTCAAAACGCATTCTTTCTTAATATGAGAAACAAAAAAAAAGCCTCTCCATTTTGGAAAGGCTTTTTTTTTAAAATTTTTGATGCGATTAATCTACTGCATCTTCTACGTCATCTACTGCATTTTCTACTGCGTTTCCTACTTTTTCGCCAGTAGTTTTTTCTCTACAGCTTGAAAATGAAAGTGTAAAAATTGCGATTGCTGCTAGTGTTAAAAATTTCTTAGTCATTGTTTTATGGTTTATTGATTAATTTGTTTTTATAACTTTTTTCCGGTTGCTAGCCTGTAGAGAATGCCTACTACGGCCAATACAAGTAAAATGTGAATTAAACTTCCTACTGCATCTCCAAATCCAAAGTATCCTACGAGCCAGCCTACAATTAGGAGAACTACAATTAGGGATATAATATCTCTCATAACAATTGGTTTTATAGTTATTTGAGAATAAAAGTAGATGGATTACTGAGATCCAGATGTTTGCTTAACGATATTTAACAATGTATTCTTAATAAATTGACAATTTCCCTGGAGACGTTGGGGAAATTTATCTTGCTAGTTTTGACTTGTCAACTGTAACGACCACTTTTTAAATCCTGCCTCAAGCTTATGAGCTTTATGTGCTAGTTGTTGTACACTATGACAGCGATTGCGGTAAAGGACTTCGAGCTTTTTACAGAGTTTAGAAAGTTGGCTTACTCGCTCCTCTATATGCTTTTGAAAATAAAGTTTTTTTGAATAGTCGGCAGTTACTGCCGCTTCGGCAATAGACATAGGTAATGATAGCGCTGTGTGCGAAATAAATTCAGATAGATTTGTGGCAAGTTCTTTTTCTGAAGGACAGTTTAAAATACTGTGTTGCAAATTTCCATTAGACAGCTTTCGCGAAAGCGTAAAAAGATCCATAGCCTCATTGTATAAAGCGTGACGCTTCATATCAAAAGATTGCTTAAACTGTGGTTCTTGAACTATTTTCATCGTAAAGTAAAAATACAATCAGAATACTTATTGTAAATTTGGTTTATTAAGCAGAATGCTATTTTTGCTTTAAGAATATTGTATTATTAACCTTGAAGTTTAAATTATATGGTAGATGCACTTAATAATCGTATTTTAAAATGTTTGCAAGAAAATGCGAGACAGTCTAATACTGCAATTGCTACACAAGTAGGAATAAGTTCGCCAGCTGTAGGAGAGCGCATAAGAAAGATGGAAGATGCAGGGATAATACTAGGTTATAAGGCAGAAGTCTCTGAGGAGGCTTTGGGGTATCAACTCAAAGCAATTATTACGATAAGAGCTTTTATGGGGAAGTTGAAACCTTTTTTAGAAAACGTAAAAGGATGGGAAGAGGTAGTGAATTGCTATCGTATTACAGGTAATGAAAATATTGTGATGGAAGTCGTGTTGCGTAATCAAAAACACCTTGAGCAATTTATAGATAGAGTGATATCGTACGGGGAGTCAAAAACGCAAATAGTGCTTTCTCACGTAGTTGCTCAAAATCCTATTCTTAAATAGCAAAGCAGCTTAATTTTTTAAGCCTTCGTCCTCACTATCCTCCCAGTCATCATCATCATCTAGATTATTTAAAAATGTGTTTGGGTCTATATTCTTAAGTTGGGCGGGATCATCAAAGTTTACACCTGGGGGATTAAAGAGTCCCCATCTATCAATAATATATTGAGTAGCATCAAAGTTCTGAACCCAGCGAGCAAAAATAGGTCTAAGCATTTCAATTGCATCTCCTAATAAATCGAGATATTCAACATCCTTATAGCCAGAGGCTAGTAAACCTTTTGAATCCTGAATGATTTCTCTAGCCGCCTTTCTTACTACTGTAGCATTTTCCATTTTGAGGTCATAGAGATCTACTCCGTGAGCAGTGGCTATGGCAGATGGAATAAGAATCGCATTATCCATCATTTGTTGTGTATATCGCTGGTAGAGCGCTTTTTTATATTGAGAGTTAGGATTGTTGTCCTCTAGCTTAATACCTTCTATGATATGCTCTACAAGATGAAGAATTACAACGCCTTGTCTAAAAACAGGGAGCTTGCGCCATTCATCTATTCCGCTTTCATAGTGATTGTTTTCATCTTCGGTCATAAGGATTTATAAGAAGTTGTTTATGTGGTCGTTACTTACTATTAAATATAGTTAGAGATACATAATTGCATGTAAAACTAAATATTTTATAATAGTTTAAAATTAGTAATTAATGTACTTCACTACTTCTCGTTGAGTAGGTAGAAATCACCGTTTATAGGTTGCTAATTTCTGAAATATAACTGCTGTTGCATTCTTCATGCAACGGATTAATAAAAGTCATTATTACCTTTAACTTAGTAGCTATTATAGGCTGCATTTTTAAATAAGTTTAAGTGGTTACTAGGTATGTCCTCTAATGGTAAAAGCGCTGTAGAAAAAAATCCAAATATTTCTGCTTTTGTCTTTATAGGAACTCTATCAAATTATGCTATTTTTGTCTATGCAAAATAACGTCCTCATATTAGACTTCGGGTCTCAATACACGCAGTTAATAGCACGTAGAGTGCGAGAATTAAATATATACTGCGAGATAAAACCATTTAATAATCCCCCAAAAGATCTTTCTTCTTACAAAGCTGTAATCCTCTCGGGATCGCCGCATTCTGTAAGAGGAGAAGATGCACCGCATCCAGATCTTTCAGAAATAAAAGGTAAAAAACCTCTTCTGGGAGTTTGTTACGGAGCGCAATACCTTGCTCACTTTTATGATGGTGAGGTAGGACAATCTAATACTCGTGAGTATGGACGAGCAAAACTCTCTGTAGTAGACGAAGGAGAACTTTTTTTAGAAGGTGTTTCTGTAGGAAGTCAGGTATGGATGAGTCATAGTGATACCATAAAGAAATTACCAGAAGGAGCAAAACGTATCGCATCTACACACGATGTAGAAAACGCTGGATACAAACTAGAGGGAGAAGAAACTTATGGGATACAGTTTCACCCAGAAGTATATCACTCTACAGACGGAAAGCAGATTTTAGAAAACTTCTTAGTGAAAATTGCAGGAGTTGAACAAACATGGACGCCTGATGCCTTTGTAGATACTACGGTTGCAGATCTAAAAGCAAAGCTAGGTGATGATCGCGTTATTCTAGGACTCTCTGGTGGTGTTGATAGCACAGTAGCCGCTACATTACTTCATAAAGCTATAGGAAGAAATCTTTACTGCATTTTTGTAAATAATGGATTGTTACGTAAGGACGAGTATACGCAAGTGCTTAAACAGTACGAAGGTATGGGTCTTAATGTAAAAGGTGTAGATGCTTCGGCACGTTTCTTGGAAGCCCTAGAAGGTGAGAGTGATCCAGAGACTAAGCGTAAAGCTATAGGACGCGTTTTTGTAGAAGTATTTGATGACGAAAGTAAACTTGTAGAAAATGCAAAGTGGCTTGGTCAAGGTACTATCTACCCAGACGTTATTGAATCTGTAAGTGCAACAGGAGGACCAAGTGCAACTATAAAATCTCACCACAATGTGGGAGGATTACCAGATTATATGACGCTTAAGGTTGTAGAGCCTTTGAGAATGTTATTTAAAGACGAAGTTCGTAGAGTAGGAGCGAGTATGGGATTATCACCTGAGTTACTAGGTAGACATCCATTCCCTGGTCCTGGACTTGCGATTAGAATTCTAGGTGATATTACTGCCGAGAAAGTGCGCATTTTACAAGAAGTAGATCATATATTTATAAGTGGTCTTCGCGATTGGGGATTATACGATCAAGTATGGCAAGCAGGAGCGATGTTATTACCTGTAAACTCTGTTGGAGTGATGGGTGATGAGCGCACTTATGAAAAATGCGTTGCACTTAGAGCTGTGGAGAGTACAGATGGAATGACCGCAGATTGGGTAAATCTTCCGTATGAATTTTTACAAAAAGTATCTAACGATATAATTAATAAGGTAAAAGGCGTTAATAGAGTAGTCTATGATATAAGTTCTAAGCCACCCGCTACAATTGAGTGGGAATAAATCTAAACTATGAAAAAATATATTACCGTAATTGCGATTATTGTTTTTAGCGTTTTCGCTAAAGCGTGCTCAACACCAGCAGCTACAATAGCTAGCAATACGGCAACTGTTCAAAAGTTTGTTTCTCACCAAGTGAAAGCTGGAGAAACTCTCAAGGACATAGCCTATAAGTTTGGCATTACCGAAACAGAAATTACTAAGCTCAATCCAGACGCTCGTGAGGAGGTTTACGAAGGATTGGTGTTAATTTTACCATCTACAGCAACTGCTGATAGAAAGTCAGATAGTGTTACTCAGGATAACCTAAAGTTTAAAACACACAAGGTGAAACGCAAGGAAACACTTTATAGCATCTCTAAAAAGTATGGTGTTTCTCAAGAAGTGATAAAACGTTTTAATAAGTCTTTATATAGCGAAGTGTTACGAAAAGGTGATAAACTTCGTATACCTGTCAACTATAGCGAAAATAGTGTTACAGATGCAGTAGTAAATGTGCCGCAAACGCAAGTAGCGTATATAACGCACAATGTAATTGCAAAAGAGACTAAATACGGTATCGCTAGAAAGTATGGAATTACTATAGCAGAGCTTGAGAGTACAAATCCATCACTTAGAGATGGACTTAAAATAGGCGATGAGCTTAAAGTTCCTAAAGCAAATTTTGCAAAAAGCACCATCATAGATAATGATGAATATGCCTTTTATGAAGTGCAAAAAGGAAACACTTTGTACAGTTTATTACGCATTTTTAAGCTAGAGGCAGATGAGTTAATCGCACTAAATCCAGCATTAGACGAAGGTCTTAAGGAAGGAATGATCCTCAAAGTGCCTAAGGGAAGTCCAGGTTCTGGTACCCCAACGCAAGCCGTTGCAGAAAACCAAGGAAATCCTGACGTTACTATTCTAGAAGGTGAAAAAGGATCTCTGGTTAATCAATTAACGGATTTCTCTCCTAAACGTGTAGCTATAATGCTTCCATTTGGTGTAGGCCGTGTAAATACGGGTAATACAGAGGTAAATGAAAATCTACTTAGAGATGATCGTATCCTTAGACTATCTCTAGATTTATATAGTGGAATGCTCATGGCAGTCCAAGATGCTAAAAAAGTAGGTATAACCACAATTGTTGACACCTATGATACATCATATAATCGTAAAGATGGCCCGGCAACAAATGCACGTAAAGTAGAAACCATTATTCAGTCTAATGATTTTTCAAGTGTTAATGCAGTAATAGGGCCACTTCTAGGTAATAACATAGATAGAGCGTCGTCACTACTTAACGCACGTAAGATACCAGTAATCTCACCTAGGTCTAACAAAGTAGCTGGTGGAAATAACATTTTTGTATCAAGACCAGAAGATAATCTTTTAAGAAAAAAAATGCTTTCTTATCTAAAAGCTAATGGATCAGGTAAAAACATTGTTGTAATAGCAGACAAGAAAAACAGTACTACATTATCAAAGATAAAGGCGATTTTTCCCAATTTAAAGACGGTAACACCTCGTTCTAATGATAAAGGATATTTCTTGTATCCAGGAGATATTCCAGCACAACTTTCTAGCGAACTAGAAAACTGGGTGATTGTAGAGACTAATGATGTTCCTTTGATTAGTAGTGTTACTACGAGTCTCAATGGACAATTAGGCACTATGAAAGTAGTAATGTTTACTACAGATAGGGGTAATGCTTATGATAGTGATGAGATACAACATGATCACCTAAAGAATCTTGCTTTTCATTTTCCATCTGCCGAGAAAGAATATAAGTACAGTAAAGCAAAAGCATTTATTGATAGTTATGAAACCATGTATGGAGTGAGTCCAAGCGAATCTGCAATAAAAGGATATGATTTGATGTATGACACTTTGCTACGCCTAGCATACTCATCAGATTTGTACGCAGCAGCAGCGACTGGTGTAGAGACAGACTATGTAGAAAACAAATTTAAGTATAGCTCTAGAGCTAAAGGAGGCTTTTCAAATAGCGCGGTGTATCTTATGAAATATACAGATACATTAGAACTTGAAGAAGTACCTTTTGTAGAAGACTAATTTGATGAAATTGAATTGTATTAAAAAAGGGATTGACGCAAGTCAATCCCTTTTTTAATTGTTAGAATAAATTTTTATAACCCTCCATTTGCTTGTAAATCTTGAATGCATAACGTGTCAAAATCGGGTAATGAATCTGTGTTGCTAGTATTAAAGATCGATGTTACAGTTTGAAAATACATTAAGCAGTCTTCTACATCACAATGTCTACCATTTTCTTCATCTTGATGATCTGATGTAAGCGGTGTTCCACCATTTACCAAGCCAAAAATATGACCAAACTCATGACGAATTGTTCCTGTCTCAATGGCTGTTCTATTTCCTGGGGTTATTGTGTTCTCACTTATGTCCATCAGAGTTTTTTCATAAATGACCATAGATGTGTTTCTATATGCTGTTCCTAATACGACAGAAGTATCAGTATCAGTAGGGTTGCTTTCATCAGAAAAGAATAACCATACACCCATCTCATCACCATTGTTAAAAACAGATCTATTAGCATCTTCTATGGCGACGATATCGTTTATGTCATAAGGACCCTCTTTATTTGTTGTAATTGTAGATTCTACAAGTGTAATGCCATCTGGTTTATTGAGTCTCTCTTCTAAAAATGGTATTAGTAAATTTATAGTGTTATTCGTTGGTCTAAAGCCTTCTGGATAGGCTATTTCTACTCGTACGCTAGTAAACTCGTCACTTGATAATAATTCATTTGCAGAGGTTCCTAGCGGTTGCTTATTAGCAGCATTTTCTACTGGATCAGATGATATGGTGGTAGGGTCATCATCATCACAACTTAAAACAAAAAGAAGTGATAGTATCAAAAATGCAAGCTGTTTCAATGATTTCATGTGTATTATGTTCTATATTTATGCTCTAAATTGAACAGCAAAAATGATGAAAAAATTATATATAGCGTTATTTCTACTTACTTCTTTATCTGGATATGCACAAGAGAAAACATATCACGAAGAAGTTCTAAGGTATTTTCAAGTGAATGGCACTGCAGATCAGTATAGTAATGCCACAAAAGGTCTTTTTGATTTATTAAAAAATCAATACGCGAGCAAGAATGTTCCAGACGCTGTGTGGAACGAATTAAAGACAGAAACACCTAAACAAGTAGATCGCATCTTAAATATGCTGGTTTCTGCTTACAGAGGAAGCTATAATCAAGAGGACATTCAGAATATGCTTGCTTTTTATGAAACGGGTGCAGGACGTCAAATGCTTACAGATAAAACAGCATTAGATTATGAGCAACAGAAAGAAGTAACGGTATTTTATAATACACCTACAGGACAAAAGATCTTAACTGTAGAGCCAGATATTGCTCAGAACATAGGAGAAATATCAGAAATCTGGAGTAGAGATTTATACAGAATGATGGTAGATAAACTTGCCGAGAAAGGATATACTATGTAAGCGTAAGTTTCGCTAGGTATTCATAATGATCACCTTCTAAAATGAGCTCACAATTGAGCTCATTTTTTTGTGCATACCATGCAAGTCTTTCATAGTCTAGATAGAGCCAGTCAAAGCTAGAGCTCTGCTCACCTTTATAGCTCATTGAGTACGTCACCTCACCATAGTAGTCACGATGTGTATCCATCCAGAATCCGCCATCTTCGTCCTCAAACATAAATGCGATATCTGATCCGTCTATAAGAATTTGCCCATCTTTATTGAGTAATGTTTTTAGGTGCTTTAGGTAATCGTCTATTTTTGATATTCGCTCAAAAATCCCTGTGCCATTCATGAGTAATAAAAGTGTGTCGTAGGTGTCTTTATGTTCTAAAATATTAGAGTGCACGGCATTTTTTAAACCACGCTTTCGCGAAAGCGTAACAGCTCCCTCACTAATATCTATTCCAGTAACATCAAGTCCTTGCTCTTGTAACCACAAACTATGACTACCCGCGCCACTACCTATGTCGAGGATAGTTCCCTTAGAAAGTGATAATGCTCGTTGTTCTATCACTGGCATTTCTTCAAAAGGCCTGAATAAATATGGAATAGGGATTATATCATCTTCTGCAATAGAGGAGTGCACTACGATATCTACTGTGTACTTGTTATCAATAAAATCTTGGAGGGCTGCCCCAAAAATATCTACCTCTTTTGCCATAGCTTTATGATTACCTTTGCGCCATGGAAGATTTTATTAAAGCCCTCCCGCAGCTGGCCAAAGATAAGCAGAATGAGAATAAAAAATTCTTTGCAAAGCTACGCAGTAAACCTCCAAAAAACTTGGACTACATCATGCAAGAATTGCACGAAGATGAGTTTGAAAGAACAGATTGTCTTACGTGTGCAAACTGTTGTAAGACAACGGGACCGCTCTTTACAGATAAGGATATCCAGCGTATATCAAAACACTTCCGCATGAAGGAATTTGACTTTATTAAAACGTATTTACGTATTGATGAAGAGAAGGATTACGTGCTACAAGAAACACCATGCACTTTTCTAGGAGCAGATAACTATTGTTCTATCTATGATGTGAGACCTAAGGCATGTAGAGAATTTCCACATACGGATAGAAAGAAATTTCAGCAAATTTCTAAGCTTACTATGGAAAACGTAAAGATGTGTCCAGCTGCTTTTAATATCGTAGAGGAGATGAAAAAGAGAATCAAAGTATAATTAACCTACTTAAAAGTGAAAGGCTGCGATATTTTAAAAACTCTTTGCCAGTTCAATACCTCCAAACACTGCAAGAATACCAAGAGCGAAACTTGCAATGGCATACAATGCAAATGTCATAAAATCTCCAGATTTTAGAAGTACGTGATTCTCATATGCAAAGGTAGAGAAAGTGGTAAAACCTCCACAAAAACCTGTTGCTAGTAATAATGTAGTGTTACTGTTAAGTGTGTTGTTTTTAAGGGCCCATCCTAGTATAATACCTATCAGCAAGCTACCTATAATGTTTGCCGCAAAGGTACCGTAAGGTATACCAGAACTAGGATCATTTATAAACTTCCCTAGAAGGTATCTTGCAATACTTCCAGTACCACCACCTATAAAAACGAGTATAAGAGTTTTCAAGAGAGCTTATTTTAAATCTTCAATTGGCACATAAATTTCTGTAATCCAATCTGCTGGGTTAGGATGATCTTGAGGATCTGTCACATAAACCTCAAAAGGCTTTTCATTGGAAAGTGTATATCCTTTGTCCTGCACATGTTTCATAGCAGTGCTCCATGCCTCTCCCAGATTTATATAATTACCCACTAGTGTAACTTTTACCGCAGTTACTGTAGGCATATATCCGCTAAAAACGTTTGTATCTCCAGCTACAATAATCTTCTCACGCACAGGTAATGCATTTGTCATAATAACATCACCATTAGGGAATGTCTCATTGTAAATAGTAAAAGGCATCCCAGTTACTGCAATATTATTTTCTGACATAAATGTAGAGATGCCGTTATAGTTTTGAGACATGATAGTAGGTACAGAAGGAGCTTTGGCAGAAGTAGTCCTGTATAGATAAAAGCCACCACTGTATTGCGTGATTCCATCTATATTAACGTTGTATTTTCCTATTTCTTCACGAGCAGCTGCTTCAAGACCAGTAAGCCCTTGCTCATACATTTCTTGCATATCTGCTTCAAAGTCCATTCCTGTAAAGGCAAAATATACTTTATCCATGAGCGTATGCTCACCTTTGATTCCCCATGTTGCTATGGTAGCAAGTTGTTCTGTAGTTTCAAATGTCCAGTACACCTCAGGTTTGCGTTCACCTCCTGGTGTTTGCAGCGTCATATCTTGTTTTAGTGAAATGCCAGGAACAGCTTCTGTAGTAGTCATGCTTCCGTCCACTTCACCTTGCCAGCTGTATGAAGCTCCTTCTCCAGATGTTTTATCAGCATAATTAAAAACCATAGTAGGCTCTTCCTTCTTCCAAGGACCCCATTCTTCCCATGTTTTGTACTCGTTTACAATATCGTAAACCACCTCTCTTGGCGCATTAATCTCTCTAGAGGCTTCTATTTGATAAGTGCCATCTTGAGTGCCAAAGTATATTGCTCCAGCAATAACAACAATAAGAATAACGAAGAGTAAAAATTTTAAAAATTTCATTGGTGATGGTTTGTTTTGCAGTAAAGATAACAAAATTCATCGTGTGGAATTTTGCTATATTTACGTGCACAAATTATTACATAACTTATGAGTCACAAAGGATTATACGCGCTAGCAATTGCAGCGATTCTCGCAGTAGGATGTGGAGAAGAAAATAAGGATGATAACGCTTTCGCGAAAGCGGAAACAACAACCGCAGATTTTGATTTTACAGTTGGCCAGTTTGCCGATATTAAGATATTACGTTACCAAATTCCAGGTTTTGAAGACCTAACACTTAAGGAGCAAAAGCTGGTGTATTACATGACACAAGCAGGACTTGCAGGTCGTGATATTATGTGGGCTCAAAACTACCGTCATAATCTTGAGATTAGGAATGCGTTAGAGACGATTTATACATCTGATAAAGTTGGAAAAACAGGAGAAGAGTGGGAGCAGTTTGAAACATTCATGAAGCGAGTATGGTTTGCAAATGGTATACACCACCATTATAGTAATGCTAAGATGAAGCCAGATTTTTCTCAAGATTACTTAAAGCAACTACTTGCTGAAAGTGGAGCAACACTAGAAGGTGAAGCTTTTGAAGTACTCTTTAATGATAAGGACAGCAAGAAAGTAAACCTAGCCAAAGATGTTGATATCGTTCTAGAAAGCGCGATTAACTTTTATGGACCAGATGTAACTACAGCAGAGGCAGAAGCATTTTATGATGCAATTAAAGTAGATGAAAATGAGCCTATAGAAAAAGGACTCAATACACGCCTTGTAAAAGAAAACGGTAAACTTGTAGAACAAGTTTACAAGAGTGGAGGATTATATGGCGAGGCTATAGATAATATAATCGGTTGGTTAGAAAAAGCACAAACCGTTGCCGAAAATGAGCAGCAAGGAAAAGCTTTAGGATTGCTTATTGAATATTACAAGACGGGAAGCCTTGATACTTGGGATGATTACTGTATCGCATGGGCAACCTCTACAGAAGGAAATATAGATTGGATTAACGGATTTATAGAAGTGTATAATGACCCTAAAGGGTATAAGGGTTCTTATGAGACTGTAGTTCAAATTAAAGATTTTGACATGTCAAAAAAGATGGCAGCACTATCTGTAGATGCACAGTGGTTTGAGGATAACTCACCATTAATGCCTGAGCATAAGAAGAAGGAAGTAAAAGGAGTTTCTTATAAGACAGTGATTGTAGCAGGAGAAGCTGGAGATGCCTCACCATCTACACCTATAGGTGTAAACTTGCCTAACAATAACTGGATACGCCAGACGCATGGTAGTAAATCGGTTTCTCTAGGTAACATAATCAATGCTTACAACAATGCTGGTGGATCTGGACGTCTTAAGGAGTTTGCACATGATGCAGAGGAAGTTGAGCTAGAAGAGCAATATGGTCAGCTGGGCGATAAGTTGCACACTGCTTTGCACGAAGTTGTAGGTCATGCTTCTGGACAGATTAACAAAGGAGTAGGAACTCCTAAGGAAACTCTTAAACGTTATAAGTCTACTATAGAAGAAGGTCGCGCAGATCTTTTTGGGCTGTATTACCTTATGGATCCAAAACTTCAAGAAATAGGACTGGTAGAAGACTGGGAAAAAACAGGAATGGCTGCATATGATGGTTATATCCGTAATGGTTTGATGACACAGCTTATACGTCTTGAATTAGGAGATAATGTAGAAGAAGCACACATGGTAAATCGCCAGTGGGTAAGTGCATGGGCTTTTGAGCGTGGTGCAAAAGAAAATGTTATTGAAAAAGTAACTCGTGATGGTAAGACCTACTTTAATATCACAGATTATACGAAGCTTCGTGCAATCTTTGGAGAATTACTAAGAGAGACGCAGCGTATTACTTCAGAGGGAGATTACGAAGCTGCAAAAGCTCTTGTTGAAAATTATGGGGTGATTGTAGATCAGGATATCCATAAGGAAGTGCTGGCTCGTAATAGCCAATTCAAAAGTGCTCCATACAGTGGTTTTGTAAACCCTGTAATCGTTCCGCAAATGGAAGGTGAGGAAATTACTGGCTTTACTATAGAACAACCAGAAAGCTTCGAAAATCAAATGCTTGACTATTCTAGCAAATACGGTCATTTAGATTAAGTATAATAAGTACGCTTTCGCGAAAGCGTAACACTCAAAACCTCCCATCCTTTTTTAAAGATAGGAGGTTTTTTTTATAATATAATATCAAAAAAAATCTCCACTACAATATCCTGCAGTGGAGATTTTAAATTGTTGGGTAAGATTTTTTTATAAGTCTCTTAGCACTCTACTTACAGCATGTATTACACCATTTGTAGCTTGTACATTTGTAGCGACAATTGGGTTTGCATCGCCATCTGGGTCGATGATTGCTGCAGGATCTGCTTGTATAGTTACATCTGCTCCTCCTAGTGGAGTAACTGCAGTACCATCAAGATCTGCAAGATCTTCTGCTCTTACATTTGCATTAGGAATCACATGCAGTTCTAAGGTCGCAGCGAGTGTCTCTGTAGGAATATCTGATAACATCTCTAACTCTAGGTCTGCTAGTAAATCTGCAAAAGCATCATTAGTAGGTGCAAATACAGTGAACGGTGCTGGTGATGTTCCAAAAGGCGTCTGCAATGCAGCTACGTATCCGAAAGATTCATCTGCAGTTAATGCTGCAACAAGTGTAGAAAAATTAGGATCTGCAGTAGCAAATGTCGTGATATCTGGAAGTCCTATTACGGTGTCAACTACATGAATCACACCATTTACAGTTACGATATCTGCTATAACTACATTTGAAGTTCCATTTAGTGTTACCCCACCATCTGTATTTACATAAAGGCTTATAGGCGCATCTTCATTTCCTTCAAAAGTAGCAGCTGTATTTACATATCCATTACTTAATGTAGTAGAAATTGCAACAGCTCCCGGTACCACGTGGTTTGATAATACTTGTGCGAGCACGCCATTATCCACATCTGCAAGTGTGTTATCACCTAAAAATGTTGCAAAGGCGTCATTAGTAGGCGCAAATACAGTAAAGTCTGCATCTGTATCACTTAATAAATCTGTAAAGGTTGTATTACCTTCATCTGTAAGAGCGGCAACTAGTGATGTTAATGCAGGATTTGTAGTTGCAAATGTTACTATGGTTGGTAAATCAATGACGGTATCTACAGCATGTATTACGCCGTTATCCGTTACGATATCAGCAGTTGTTACTGTAGATTGTCCATTAAGTACAACACCATCTGTGGTATCTACATATAGACTTATGTTTGCGTTAGAAGAAGGCTCGGTAGCCAAGTTACTTACGTAACCAGTTGATAGTTCGCTAGAAGTAACTGTCGAGTTTAGCACGTGATTTAACAGTACTTGTGTCAATACAGCGTCATCTACGTCCTCTAGAGCAGCTCCATTTAAAAATGTTTCAAAAGCTGCATTATCAGGCGCAAATACAGTAAATGTTCCGCTTCCCGCTAGTGTAGCATCAAGATTGGTGCGTTGTAAAGCGGCTAATAAAGAACTATAGTTTTCATTACCTGCTACAAAGTCTGCAATGGTGTTGCTTTCTCCTTCTATAATATTTCCATTATCGTCATCATCGTTACAAGAAATTGTAACTAATAGCGTTAAAGCAATAAACGCTAGTTTTGTAATACTCATTAGATTTTTCATAAAAATGTAGTTTTTGATTTTGTTTAACGTAAAATTAAAATGAGTAGACAAAATAATCTCCTAATAAATAGTTAAAATGTCAAGATTAACAATTGTTTTAATAATTATAATGGCTCAATATCAGCAGTTGAGCGTAGCACAAAGCTATAATCAATTTGATGAAGATGGTAAGCGCCACGGCCTATGGCAGAAAACTTTTGATAATGAAAAGCAATTGCGATATACTGGAGCTTTTAGTCATGGTCAAGAAGTAGGTACCTTCAATTTTTATGATAGTAAAGGAGGTCATCCCACTGCTGTAAAAGTATATACGCCAGATTCACCTTATATAGACGTAACCTTTTTTACAACCGATGGAAAGATGGTAAGTAAAGGGAAGATGAATAAGAGAGAACGCATAGGAGAGTGGTTGTCATATCATCAAGATGGAAGATCAGTAATGATAAAAGAGAATTATGAAAACGGCAAATTAGAAGGAGAACGATCTGTTTACTTCATAAATGGCGTCCTTGCGCAACAAGAATTTTATAAGAAAGGTTTAAAAGAAGGGAAAGCCACTTATTACTCAGAAGAAAAGAAAGTACTTAAAGAATTACAATATGTAAATGACAAACTAGAAGGGGCAGTACGATTATACAATGGTTTTGGACAACTAGAAGTAGAGGGCTTTTACAAGAATAATCGTAAACACGGTCTCTGGAAGTATTATAAAGGTGAAAAAGTGGATAAAGAGATTAAATATCCCCGTAACAAGATAGGAGTTCAGTAATCTTAGTGTAAGTTTTCTCTATAAATATCAACTACTTCTTATGTAAAAAAATGCACTCTTATTGTGTAAATTTGCATCCTCAATTATGAGCTAGAATTATAGCTCTTACAATAGCAAAGTGAAGCAATTTTAAGCTGATGTTTTGCAAACATATATTAGAAAATGAAAACGGTAGTAGTAGGTCTTAGTGGTGGAGTAGATAGTAGTGTGACGGCTCACTTATTAAAGGAGCAAGGATATAACGTGATAGGTCTTTTTATGAAGAACTGGCACGACGATTCTGTAACGATATCTGATGAGTGCCCGTGGCTAGATGATAGCAATGACGCAATGCTTGTTGCCGAAAAATTGGGAATTCCTTTTCAGACAGTAGACTTAAGCGAGCAATACAGAGAACGTATTGTAAATTACATGTTTAAAGAATATGAGATGGGACGCACCCCTAATCCCGATGTCCTTTGTAATCGCGAGATTAAGTTTGATGTGTTTATGAAAATTGCACTTTCTCTCGGAGCAGATTATGTAGCGACAGGACATTACTGTCAAAAGACTTCGATTGAAGTAGACGGTAAGACAATGTATCAGCTTAAAGCCGGAGCAGACGATAATAAAGATCAATCATATTTTTTATGCCAACTATCACAAGAGCAATTGGCAAAGACATTATTTCCTATAGGTCATTTACAAAAACCTAAGGTGCGCGAGATTGCCTTAGAGCAAGATCTCGTAACTGCTGGGAAGAAAGATTCTCAAGGACTTTGTTTTATAGGGAAGGTACGATTACCAGACTTTTTACAACAACAATTAAAACCCAAGGAAGGTGTGATTGTTGAGGTGATGGAAGATACTATTCCTGAAGTTGCAGGTGGTATGGAGGCTAGTAACGCTTTCGCGAAAGCGGACTTAGAAAACCTAGTAAAAAAACCAACATATAGCGTTGCCGAAGGAAAGGTGGTAGGAAAGCACCAAGGAGCACATTACTTTACAATTGGCCAGCGCAAGGGACTCGCAGTAGGCGGAACCGTAGAGCCACTTTTTGTAATAGATACCGACGTAGATGAAAACGTGATTTACACAGGTCAAGGAAAAAATCACAGAGGATTATACCGCAAAGGTCTCTTTGTAAAAGAAGAAGAAATACACTGGATACGTGAAGACCTTACACTTGCTGTAGACGAAACGATGGAGGTTGAGGCAAGAATACGCTATAGACAACCACTAGAAAAAGCTACTCTTTATAGAGTGGAAGGTGGCATGTATGTAATTTTTGACAATCCTCAAACCGCAATTGCCGAAGGTCAGTTTGTGGCATGGCATCATGGAGAAGAGTGCTTAGGTTCTGGAGTTATTTCGTAACTTACGTACTCATCTTACGGAGCTTAGCTTAACTTCTTGCTTATGAATATAAAACTACTTCTAGTACTCCTACTTATGACGGCTTATGGAAATGCCCAGCAGGATGCTTGGGTATTTTTTGTAGATAAAGAAAACGTTGCGGCAAGCCTTGATAATCCTATTTCTATACTCACACAAGATGCGCTAGACCGAAAAGAACTACACGGTGTAGCTATAGATGAACGTGATGTGCCCGTAAATGAAAATTATATCACTCAAATTAAATCTGAGCCTGGTATAACTGTATTAGCAAAATCAAAGTGGATGAACTGTGTCCACGTAAGGGGTTCACTAGCGCAAATTGAAGCTTTAGAAGCATTGCAAATTGTAGATTATATAGAGTATGCAGATCGAAGTATAACAAGACAAGCCACTCCATTTGAGTTTTTAAAAGGTGATCCTTTACCTCCACAATCACGAGTTACATTTAATTACGGAGCAACAGATAATCAAGTGACTATGCTCTCTGTAGATGAGTTGCATGAACAAGATTTTACGGGCGCAGGAATGGTAATTGCAATTATGGATTCTGGTTTCCCAGGAGTTAATAATAATGAAGGATTCTCACGATTGAGAAATGCAGGAAACTTGCTAGATGGTTATGATTTTGTGGGGAGAAATAACGATGAGTTTGAATTTTCAAACAGTAGCCACGGCACTAGAGTAGCAAGTGACATTGTAGGTTTTATAGAAAATCAATTTGTAGGCACAGCTCCAGATGCTGCTATTTACTGTTTTAGAACAGAAGATGTGGCAAGTGAGAATCCAGTAGAAGAATCTTATTGGGTGGAAGCTGCAGAAAGAGCAGATAGTCTAGGAGTAGATGTAATAAATACATCACTAGGATATAGAACTTTTGATAATTCTAATTATGACTACAGCTACGATGACATGGATGGTGAGACTACTTTCATTTCTAGAGGCGCTACACTTGCTTTTGAAAAAGGAATGCTCGTGGTTACTAGTGCTGGAAATAGTGGTACAGGAATGATAAGCGCGCCGGCAGATGCTGTAGGTTCATTTACAGTAGGTGCCGTAAATGCTAGTGGTAATTATGCTAGTTTTAGTAGTATAGGACCGTCAAGTGATGGTAGGATTAAACCAGATGTAGTCGCAAAGGGAGCGGGTAGTGCAGTTATAGATCAAAACGATAATATTACAACAAATAATGGTACGAGCTTTAGTTCGCCAATAATGGCTGGAGCAATAGCTAGCTTTTGGCAGGCAAATCCAGAGCTTACAAATGCCGTTATGATGCAGCTCGTTCGGGAGAGTGCTAGTATTTATGATAATCCTACTGTGCAGTTGGGGTATGGCATACCAGATTTTGGCGCAGCATTAGAAGAGGTTTTGAGTACCTCAGCGCTTTATGAAGTTCAAGAGTTTAAAGACTATCAAATTTTACCTAACCCAGCATCTGAGATGGCAGTATTAGTATTGCCAAAGGAAGTTACTCAAGTTGAGGTTACTATTTTTGATATTTTAGGCAAGAAGATCACGAGCAAACGTATGTCTCAACAAGTAAATGCACTTCCTATCTCAACACTTAAAAAAGGAGTTTATCTCATACAAATTAACGATGGAAACTCAATCGTTACTCAAAAATTTATAAAAGCATAATGAATAGAATTACATCCCTATTTAACGTTAAGTACCCGCTAGTACAAGGTGGAATGATTTGGAATTCCGGCTGGCGTCTTGCAAGTGCTGTGAGTAATGCTGGAGGTCTAGGGTTAATAGGAGCAGCTTCTATGTATCCAGAGGTACTAGTGGAGCACGTTGAGAAATGTAAAAAAGCTACTAATAAGCCTTTTGGGGTAAATATACCTATGTTATATCCTAACATAGAAGAGCACATGAAAACGGTAGTAGACTACAAAGTTCCTATTGTTTTTACCAGCGCTGGTAATCCAAAGCTGTGGACTAAAGAATTAAAGAAGCACGGAATAAAAGTGGTGCATGTTGTAAGTAGTGTAAAGTTTGCCTTAAAATCACAAGAAGCAGGAGTAGATGCAGTGGTTGCTGAAGGTTTTGAAGCTGGTGGTCACAATGGAAGAGAGGAGACTACAACATTCACGCTGATACCAATGGTTAAAGAAAAATTAGAGATTCCTCTTATTGCGGCTGGTGGTATTGCAACAGGTAGAGGTATGCTTGCAGCAATGACATTAGGCGCAGATGGTGTGCAAGTAGGAAGTCGTTTTGCAGCAAGTGAAGAATCTAGTGCTCATCAATTATTTAAACAAGCTATAGTTGATACTCAGGAAGGAGATACCATATTAACACTTAAGGAACTTGCGCCTGTAAGACTCATAAAAAACAAATTTTATGAGCAGGTAGCAGAATTATATACTACGGCACCATCAAAGGAGCAGTTGTCACAATTATTAGGACGTGCACGTGCAAAACGCGGTATGTTTGAGGGAGATCTTGAGGATGGCGAACTAGAAATAGGTCAGATTTCTGGACTTATACATGATATTAAGCCAGCAGGGCAAATAGTCTCAGATATGATAACAGAATATACGCAAGCAAAGAACGCTTTAATCAATTTTGATAACTGGTAGCTTTGTCTAAACGAACTAAAAAAAAACGCTCTGGTTTACCAGAGCGTTTTTTGATTTATAGTAAATTAGAGTAGAGTCTAGCTACTCTTTTTTACGTATTGAGTAACGATAACTACCTGTTGGCCTTGTATACGCCCTTCTATGTGTTCAGGATTGTCATGTACAAGATTTATATTACGCATAAACTCTCCACGCTTTGCAGTGAAGTTGGCTCCTTTTACATCTAGATCTTTAATGAGCACTACGCTATCACCGTTAGCCAACCTCGTTCCATTGGAGTCTTTATGAATAATCGTGTTTTCATCTTCTTCTATGTGCTCTCCTGTAGCTTTTGCCCACTCTAACGTTACTTCTTCTAGATACATCATGTCGAGAAGATCTTGTGGCCATCCTTCTTTGCGTAGTCTTGTAAGCATACGCCACGCTACAACTTGTACTGCAGGTTCTGTGCTCCACATGCTATCATTAAGACATCTCCAGTGGTTTACATCTACTTCCTCTGGATTATTGATCTGGTTAATACATGTTTTACAGGCTAGAATATCATCTTCTCTTGGTTCCACGATAAATGGAGAAAGATCGTATTCATTGCTGCATAGTTCGCAAATAGTGGTGCGTTTATTAAGTTCTCTTAAGCTCACAGTACTCGATTTATAGGTTGTAAAAGCAAATTAATTTGCTGTCAATTTAAGGCATTGCCTTGATAGTGCTGCGAAGTAACAAAATTTACATCTAAGGTGCTTTATTCCCTGCGCTCTTTTTCTTGTTTATAAAACTCACGACCTAGTTGCGCGAGAAAGGGGATACCTATATTTTCATACTCGTAGGTATCATCATTGAAAATTGCGTTCTCATTTACTAAAATAGTTGCAGAGAGTATAAAGCGTATGTCATTCTCTGTGTCAACAATGTATGCAGTCTCTGTGAGCGTTCCATATGCATACCCCACTTTATTATAAATTTTGATATTACTAGGCATAGGATTTTTTGAATCTCCATATATGAAAAACTTGACATAACTGTCATAATACGCTGGCGAGGTATATTTTGACTCTCTAGGTAATGCCTTCATTGACGATAGTAAACGAGTTCTACTTTCTTCGGAGAGGTCAAATCGTTCTGCTGCGGGAAAGACTTCTGGGGCTATAAGCTTTTTGATTAGTACATGCTGCTCTTTAAGCGGGAAGTAGTTTTTCTTACTAAAATTCATTGGAGATTCTTCAAAAACCCCATCTTCTATATATCCTTTGCCTTTGTCGGTACCTTCTATGGTAATTGGTGTGATGTCGCTATCTGTTTGATTTTTTAATTCAATTACGTCTTCTGTATATCCTGGAAAGAATTGAATGTTGCTCCTGCTAGCTTTATCAGCATTTTGCGTAGATAATCTATGGGCGACACGGGTGTTGTTTAGTCCTTTTTCGCGTAAGCGGTTATTAATATAATCTCTACCTAAAATCTCATAAAGCCTGTTGTAGGAATCATTATCACTTACTGCAAAAATCTGTCTAATATCGTCAGACACTGTATGCAAGTTGTCGCCATCACCTATAATATATGGTGTGTCAAGATGTAGGTTCTCACGTACATCCATGAACTCTGCAGCTAGTAGTGCTACAGGGAATTTTACCGTGCTTGCAGGGTAAAAATATTGGTTACTATCTACGTTATACTCATAATCTGTAAATACCATCTCACCAGTATTAGACGTATCGATTTGTGTATACAGTATTTGTACTTCGTGTTTTTTAATATCGCTTACAACGGTTTTTATAAGCTCATTTTTTGAGCTTAATGATGTCTCGATAGGATTGCTACAACTTGCAAATATTACTGCTATAAATACCCAATATTTCATAGTATAAATGTACTCAGTATTCATAAAAAAGACCAGCTGTTTGCTGGTCTTTGTGATAGTTTTAAGTGTAGTTATTCTTTAAGAATAACTTGGTTACTTATGAGATCTTCAAAGGTTTCTCGTTTACGTATTAAATGCGCTTCGCCATTTTTGATCAACACCTCTGCAGGTCTGTAGCGACTGTTATAATTGCTTGCCATCGTAAAGCAATATGCACCTGCATTATCAAAGGCAAGAATATCACCTTCAGAAATTTCTGAGATACGACGGTTATTTGCAAAAGTATCTGTCTCACAGATATATCCTACAACACTGTAAAAACGTTCTCTCCCTTTTGGGTTACTTATATTTCGTATTTCATGCTGGCTTCCGTAAAGCATAGGTCGTATTAAGTGGTTAAACCCACTATCTACTTGAGCAAACACTGTTGAGGTCGTTTGTTTTACCACATTTACTTGTACAAGAAATTTACCTGCTTCGCTCACAAGGAATTTACCAGGTTCAAAGGTAAGAGTGAGGGGTTTTCCGTACGATTTCGCGAAAGCGTTAAAACGTTTACCTAATTTCTCTCCTAGTTCCTCTATGTTAGTCTCAATGTCTCCTTCTTTATAGGGTACTTTAAAACCGCTACCGAAGTCAATAAAAGTAAGGTCGCTGAATTTTTGTGCAGCATCAAATAATATTTCTGTAGCATATACAAATACATCAATATCGAGAATGTCACTTCCAGTGTGCATGTGAATTCCATTGATATTCATTCCGGTATTTTCCACAATACGTAGTACATGTGGTAGCTGGTGAATACTAATCCCAAATTTACTATCGATGTGTCCTACAGAAATGTTAGTGTTTCCACCAGCCATTACGTGAGGATTTACACGGATACACACAGGTATTTGAGGATGCTTCGTCCCAAACTGTTCTAGTATAGAAAGGTTGTCTATATTGATTTGAACACCCATTTGTGCTACTTCCTCTATCTCTGCAAGCGATACGCCATTGGGTGTAAAGATGATGCGATCTGGAGTAAAGCCAGCAAGAAGGCCTAGTTGTACTTCTTGAATAGAAACAGTGTCTAGTCCAGAACCCAAGCTCTTTAAATGCTGTAATATAGAAATGTTGCTTAAAGCTTTTACGGCATAGTTAAGTCTTAACTGTTTTACATCCTTAAATGCATTAGTAAGTCTATTATATTGTGCGGTAATAGTCTCTGCATCATATACATAAACTGGACTTCCGTGGGTGTTGACCACGTTTAAAAGATCTCTGTTTTTCATCTTAACGTATTTAAAGCAAAATTAGAAGAGTTTTGTAAATTCATAAGATACAATGTCTATAAATGTTGAACAATAAGGTTAAAAATTGTTCATTATATAACAGTAAGTAGAAGCTTTTGTATTTTTCATAGCCAAAATTAAGTTATGACTACAGCAATACTCCCCATGTTCCCGCTAGAAATGGTTGCTTTCCCAGGTGAGCCGCTCAATTTACATGTGTTTGAAGATAGGTACCAGCAATTACTACAAGATTGTGAATCTGGAGGAATCACCTTTGGTATTCCCACTTATATAAATAATAGTCTTGCCTATGGCACAGAAATGGAAGTTACACAGGTGGTAAAACGATATCCTTCTGGAGCTGCAGATATTATCTGTAAAGGTTTAAGGGTTTTTAAGCTTATTAATTTTTATAATACGCTAGGAGAACGATTATATGCTGGAGGAGAGGTTACATTTATAGAAGAGCGTCAAGAGTCAACATCCTCACTTAAAATAAGGTTTATCACATTGCTAGCTGATTTTTACGATGAGCTTGATATGAAAACTCCAGAAATCAACGAGAACACCATACGAAGTTTTACATTTGCTCATAAGATGGGGTTGACTTTAGAACAAGAGTATGAGTTATTGAAAATATCTTCCGAGAATAATAGGTTACAATATCTCATAGAGCACCTAGAGATAGCGTTGCCTACACTAAAGTCTGTAAATAGAACAAAACGACTCATAGCTCTTAATGGTCATTTTAAAAACTTTGATCCTTTGGACTTTGATGATTATACTACTCAATAGTTAATATAAGAGTTAGTTTATTCAATTATCGTTAAATTGATTGCGAAATCCTCAATAATTGATAAGTTGTTGAGGATTTTTAATGTAAAAATGTGGGGTGATTTGTCTATTTTGGTTGATGATTGTTAAAAAAATCATTAGTAATACTTATCCTACAAAATTTTAATCTATTGTTGGTCAAGGCGTTAATGCCCTATAAAGGATTTCCTTTATCACTTTGTGGATATTTAGGTGTTTAATATGTTGATTTGATAAAAATGTTTACGAAAACGTTGTAGTGTTGTATTTAATGTATTTGTTATGTTAAAATAAGTTAATTTTGGGCGAAACGTTAACCCTTAATTAAACAATCCAAATGAAAAATCAATTCAAATTTAGTGCAATGGCTATCGCTTTGATGGCTATAACGTTCACATCATGTGAAAAAGAAACAGAAGAAGCTATCGAGAACGACTTAGTAACCGAAGAGTTTGTAGCTGACACTAGAGAGGCTGTAACAGATGCAGGTGTTCTAGGCAAAATTAGAGAAGATCTTAAGCTTGATGCAGGTGCAGTAACAAAAGGGGATTTTCATCTTCCTGATGGTACAGTACAGCAACGTATTTACATAGGTGAAGATATTGTTGTGACAGCAAAGGAGCTCGATGAAATGACAGTAAACCAAGATACAAGACAGTTTAGAACAAACAACCTTGTGACTGGAGCAAACAGAACCATAGATATCATAGGATATACTGGTAATGACAACTTCGGACTTTCTACAAAAGGGCGTACTGCATTAGAGTGGGCTGTAGCAAACTTTAACCGTATTTCTGGTTCTGCTTTACGCTTCCGTCTTACTTTTGGGACTAACTTCAATAACAGTGATATGGTAGTGTATGATAACACTGCAAATAATCCTGGTCAAAGTGGAGGTGTAGCTGGTTTTCCAAGTGCACAAGGACTTCCTAACAAGTTTGTACAGATTTATGGTCTTGAGGGATCATCTACAAACGTAAATGAGCACGTAATTACACACGAGATAGGTCACTCTATAGGTTTCCGTCACTCTGATTACTATGATCGCGCGAGCTGTGGAAGCGGTGGAGGTGAGTCTGCTGGATCTACAGGAGCAATACAATTACCTGGAACTCCAACAAGAGATTTTGATTCTATCATGCAAGCTTGTTTCTCAAACAATGAGGATGGTGAGTTTAGCTCAAATGACGTAACAGCTTTAAGAGCTATGTACTAATAATTATAGTTTACCCACACTATAGTTTTATATGTAAACACCTCGTCTTTAAAAGGCGAGGTGTTTTTTATGTAACGCTTTCGCGAAAATGTGATAGCACTATTTTACTTCTTCACGCCCATCTGCATGTAGAGCAAAACGACCGCGCTCTTTGGGATGTGTGTGATCATAAGAACTCCAAGGCCAGCCACCAAAAGCGGTCTTTCTAAATTCGGAAATGGCTTCATGAATTTCTTGAGGGCTATTCATTACAAAAGGTCCTTGCTGAACTACTGGCTCATTGATAGGTTTTCCTTGTAATAGTAAGAAACTTGCAGTGGTGTTACCATTTTTTATCTCTATTACTTGATCACTAAAAAGATCAATACTGTGATTTACCGATATCTGATTGCCCTCTATAGTGACCTTTTCTCCGCTATAAAAATATAAAGATCTATTTAGCTGTGCAGCTGCCGAAGGTAATTTCCAGACAGCGCTTGGTTCCATAGTAATGAGCCAGATGGCTACGTGATTACTAGCATCCATAGCCCAAGAATCTGGAGCAGCTACGGGAGCTTCTATATTATTGTAATCTCCAGATATGAGTTTTATGCTTGTGCTTTTTCCATTGTTATCTTGTAAGTTATGAAT
Organism: Dokdonia sp. 4H-3-7-5; assembly: GCF_000212355.1. Classification (NCBI taxonomy): domain Bacteria; kingdom Pseudomonadati; phylum Bacteroidota; class Flavobacteriia; order Flavobacteriales; family Flavobacteriaceae; genus Dokdonia; species Dokdonia sp. 4H-3-7-5. The sequence goes on along the minus strand of NC_015496.1, from coordinate 22,060 downwards.
AGGAATGTCTTCATTCCATAGCATTTTGAAATGCGGAGCGACCAGCTTATTCTTTTTAGGAAGGTTGAGCCAGAGTTGAAATAATAACAGCGGATTTTCTTTATCATCATTCAGTAGCGGAAACATCTCGCTATGCTGTACGCCTTTACCAGCGGTCATCCACTGTACATCTCCATTTCCAAAACGCCCAGCAGCTCCTAGAGAATCACTATGGTCTGCGAGACCTCGCTCTACAATAGTTACAGTCTCAAAACCGCGATGAGGATGCGCAGGAAATCCTGGTACTGTAGTGCCGTGATACATATTCCATCCCTCTGCGTTGGGTTCAAAATCCATTCCTAGATTACGACCTTGTAGTGATGCAGCTGGACCTAGCTGCTCATTACCTTTCGGGTAATTATCTAGATGATATGCACAAAAAAGAAAAGGATCTTGTGTTTCCCACTGAAAACCGAGTTGTTTAATTTTTTTAATTGCTGTCATAGGTGTTTCGTTTTTACATAGCATTACAAAGGTATGAATGAATGTTCTGCATTGTTAGCTACAATAGAATTTCAAATTTAATTAGAGATGTATGTAAATCTGATGTGAGGTCATAATTTCCTTAAGGGCAGGGTATTCAATTTTATTTTTTTTACGTTTTTAACGTACTGTTTTAGACTGTTAAAATCCTTTTCACAACTCTATATAATTAACAAAGATTTCTGACGTTATGCTTAGGGAAGAAACTTAACTTTGAAGCGATGTAAATAGCGTGTTTAGCTTTCGCGAAAGCATTCTTATTTTACATTTTTTAGTCTATTCCTGATAATGATCAGAACTCATAAAACAACTCTTAACTATGCATAAAATCAAGTATGTACTTGTTGCATTATTTTTATATTCAACTATTGCTGTAGCGCAACAATCGGCAATATATACGAATGATCTTGTACAATTTAATAAGGCACTCTCCTTATATAATAGTAAGCAATATCTAGCATCGCAAACTCTTTTTGAGGAAGTAAAGGGGGATACAGATGATACCACCGTAAAAGGTGATTGTGCTTATTACATTGCAAACGCGGCAGTACGTCTTAATCAGCAAGGGGCAGATGATCTTATGACCACTTTCGTCACAGAGTACCCTACAAGTACAAAGCGCAACAGTGCATTTCTAGATGTAGCTCAGTATTACTTTGATAATGGCAAATTTGCTTATGCTCGCAAATGGTATGATCGCGTAGATGAAAGTACGCTTACAGCTGGAGAAAAGGAGACTTTTTACTTTAATAACGGTTATGCTTATTTTAAAAGTAATCGTTTTGATGAAGCAAAGAAGTACTTAAACCGTGTACGTGATTCAAAAAAATATGGAACGCAGGCTAAGTATTACATAGGTTTTATGGCTTATGAGGGTGATGAATATGAAGAGGCAAATGAGCTTTTTGAGGAAGTAGAAGCAGAAACAGGAGGAGCATATAATGAGGATCTTGCATACTTTAAAGCAGACCTTAATTTTAAGTTAGGAAAATTTGACGAAGCAATTTCAGAAGGGAAGTCACAGCTGGCAAAAGCAAACCCAACAGAAAAGTCTGAGCTTAATAAAATTATAGGAGAAAGCTATTTTAACCAAAAGAGGTATGCAGAGGCATTACCATATTTACAAGCCTACAAAGGAAAGCGTGGTAAGTGGAATAATACAGATTACTACCAGCTAGGATATACATATTATAAGCAGGGAGATTATGCAAACGCTATCAATGAATTTAATAAAATAATTGATGGTAACAATAGTGTAGCACAAAATGGATATTACCACCTAGCAGAATCTTACCTAAAATTAGATAAAAAGCAAGAAGCACTCAACGCATTTAAAAATGCAAGTGAAATGGACTTTAATGCACAAATCAAAGAAGATAGTGGTCTTAATTATGCAAAGCTGAGCTATGAAATAGGTAATGCTTACAAGTCTACACCTGCTGTGATTACAGATTATATAGATACATATCCAAAATCTCCAGCAAAGCCAGAACTAGAAGCATTACTAATAGATTCTTACATCACCTCAAAAAATTACAAAGAGGCAATGCGCTTGCTAGAAAGCAACAGCAATTTTGATAATAAGGTAGCTTATCAAAAAGTAGCGTTTCTTTATGGTCTTGATCTTTATAATGAGGGCAATTATCCCGAGGCTGCTGCAGCATTTAAAAAATCTCTTAAAGAACCACGCGATCCATTATATGTGACACGTGCAACTTACTGGAAAGCAGAAAGTGATTATGTTGCAAATGATTTTAAAGAAGCAATTATAGGGTACAAGCAGTTTTTAAATAACAGTAACGCTGCAAATACTCCAGAATATCAAGACATCAATTATAACCTTGCATATGCATATTTTTCGGATAAGCAGTATGAACAAGCAGCGACCGTTTTTGAGTCGTATACTGCAAGTAATGTGCAAGATCAAAGTAAACTTAATGATGCGTATTTACGTCTAGGTGATAGCCGTTTTATAAGTAGTAAGTACTGGCCTGCACTTGAAGCCTATAATAAGTCTATAGCGCTTAATATGACAGATCAAGATTATGCGACTTTTCAAAAATCGATGAGTTATGGTTTTATAAAAAAGGATGAGGACAAAATAAGCGGACTTCAAACTTTTTCGACCAAGTTTCCAAATTCTACTTATCGCGATGATGCGCTTTATGAATTAGGTAACATCTATGTATCTCAAAACAAAAATGATCAAGCAATTACAGCTTATGATAAATTAGTAAGAGATTTACCTGGTAGTTCTTACGTGTCAAAAGCAATGCTTAAAAAAGCGTTGATACTTGATAATAAAAACAAGTCCGATGAGGCACTCGCACTTTTGCGCAAGGTAGCTGGTGATTATCCAGGAACTCCGGAGGCATTGCAAGCAGTGACTACGGCAAAGCTTATTTATATAGATTTAGGTCGTGTAGATGAATATGGTCAATGGGTGAGCACATTAGATTTTATCGATGTGGAGGATGCAGAGCTTGATGATGCTGCCTACGCTTCGGCAGAGAAGCAATATGTGGAGAATAATGTAGGTCAAGCAGAACGACTTTTTGAGTCATACTTGAGTGACTATCCTAATGGGCAGCATGCATTACAAGCTCATTTTTATTTAGGGCAGCTCGCTTTCGCGAAAGCGGAATACAAAAAAACAATTCCGCATTACCAATTTGTTATAACAAAGGAGCGTAGTGAGTTTACGGAGCAAGCACTTGCACGTTTAGGGCAAGTATATCTTACAGATAAAAACTATACAGCTGCAATTCCGGTATTAAAACGACTAGAAACAGAAGCAGACTTCCCACAGAATATCATTTTTGCTCAGTCTAACCTCATGAAATCTTTTTATGAAGGTGAAGACTTGATAAAAGCAGTAGGCTATGCTGAAAAGGTACTTGGAAATGCAAAAATTGATAATGCAGTAAAAAGTGATGCGCAAATAATAATTGCTCGCTCTTCTATAAAGACAGGTGATAAAGCCAGAGCTAAGACAGCTTATGCCGAGGTTCAAAAAATTGCTACAGGAGCACTTGCAGCAGAGGCTTTATATTACGATGCCTACTTTAAAAATGAAGCTCAAAACTTTGAAGCATCTAATGTTGCAGTTCAAAAACTAGCAAAAGATTATAGCGGTTTTAAAGAGTATGGAGCAAAAGGTCTTGTGCTTATGGCAAAGAACTTTTATGCACTAGGAGATGCATATCAAGCAACATATATTCTAGAAAGTGTGATTACAAACTTTGCAGATTATCCAGAGACTGTAGAAAAAGCTCGTGGCGAACTAGCAATTATTAAACAAGCAGAAGGAAAAACAAATGCCTCTGTAGAAAAAGGGTAGTTGTTGATTAATACATCAATAAATCACTTGCTTTATAAATAAGACAAACGTCTAACGAATTAAGACAATACATTATATGAATCGTTCATTCAATACATTATATAACTTAGGACTTGTTGCATTTACAATGCTTTTTGTTCAAGTAGTTACTGCACAAGAAGAAGAGTCTACCATAGGTACAGAAGTGGTAAACGTTGTAAAAGCGTATACTCCTACCATAAGTGATGCTTTTAAAGTAAAAGCGACTCCTGCGCTTAACGACTCTATTACAACGGCAAAAAAGAAGGTGACTTATAGTATCTTTTCTGTGCCTGTAGCGAGTACGTTTACTCCAGCCAAAGGTAAAGCTGCCGTAGTAAAGAAAACTAAAAAAGAGAAGTTGTATGATAACTATGCAACTGTTGGTTTTGGTAGCTATACATCTGTTTTAGCAGAGCTTTATAGTAATTTTCAAATAAGCCGTACAGAGGATTTCGGTGTCTTTCTAAACCATAATTCTTCTCAGGGCGGAATAGACGGTACTGTAGTTGACGATTATTTTTATGATAGCAGACTTAATTTAAGTTACGGAGCGCGTGAGCGTGATATGACATGGAGAGCAGATCTTGATGCAAAACACCAAGTATATAACTGGTATGGAATTCCTGAGGAACTTAAGACAATTAACGGAGCAGGTAACACGCCTTTATTTAATGAAGATTTTGACGTGTCTCATTCTTTTCTCACAGCAGGATTAAATGGTAGTGTGAGTTTGCAAGATTCTTTCTTTAAGAAAGCAAATGCTACGTTGAGATACTTTGGTGATGATCAGGATAGCGGCGAACTTAGAGCAGTAGTTGCTCCTACATTTGAGTTTCCTATTGCGGGAGAGCTTATTACTACTAAAGTTACAGCAGATTATGTAAGTGGTTCTTTTGACAACGCATTTGATACCGTAGATACAGAAATCAACTATAGCTTTCTTAATGCGGGGATTAATCCAAGTCTTGTAATTTTAAGAGATGACCTTGAGGTGACTTTAGGAGTAGAGGCAATGGTGTCGCTAGATACTGAGGCAAGTGAAACAGACTTTTTTGTGTATCCAAAAATTACAGCATCTTACCGAGTGGCTGGAGATTACTTTATTGCGTATGCAGGTCTTGAAGGTGGACTACAGCAAAATAATTACCATGATTTTGCTCAAGAAAATCCTTTTATCTCACCTACACTTACTATCAAGCCAACAGATAAGCAGTATGACGGGTATTTAGGAATGAAAGGTAAATTATCTGAAGCTTTGAGTTACAACCTACGTGCAAGTTATACGGCAGAGAGTGATAAAGCTTTATTTATTCACAATCCATACTCGCAAAGCGGTAATGGCTTTGGTGCAAATGGATATGCAAACGGAAACTCTTTCTCAATTGCTTATGATGATATTAATACAGTAGGAGTATTTGCAGAGCTTAATTTTGATGTGAATGCAAACTTTAAAATGAAAGTAAACGGTCAATATTATACTTATAACACAGATAGCCAGCAAGAAGCTTGGAACCTTCCAGACTTACAAGCATCTGTGTTTGCAGATTATCAGATTACAGAAAAATGGTTTGCTGGAGTAAACTTATTCTTCATGGGAGAACGTAACGATTTAGTATCTAGTAACGACCCTGCAGATCTCTTGATTACAAATACAGTGGAAACCCTAGATAGCTATTTTGATGCAAATGCTCATGTGGGCTATCGCTTTAATAATCGTCTGTCTGCTTTTGCTCGTGTAAACAACATTCTAGACAGTAATTACGAGAAATGGCTCAATTATGAAGTTCAAGGTCTACAAGGAATGGTGGGAGCTACTTATAAATTTGACTTTTAAAAGCAACCTTTCTGTAAAGATTGCATCTTACATATAAACCCTTAAGGTTATGAAGAAATTTATAGGTGTACTAGCTTTCATTATTATGTTTATGTTCAGTTCTTGCAGTAGCGATGCAGATAGTGCACTAGCAGACTGCAGTGCTGTATCTTGTGCATCAGGCAATATTATAATACAATTTTTAGATGCCGAAACAGGAGAAGATGTATTCTTTAACGACACATATTCTTTTGATGAACTAACGATTACCGATGTATCTAACGACGCAGATTTCCCTTTTGTCACGGGTATATCTGATGATTCTCAGATTGCCCAAGTGGTACTCAATGCCTTTTCTGAAAGTCGCTCTAATGTAATGTTGCGTTTAACAGTTCCTGATGGTTTTGAAACAGACTTATCTTTTGATGTGGAATATAAGGAAGGAGAATGCTGCAATATAAATGACTACTCAGACGTACAGTTTTCAAATGTTGAAAATGTGGTACAGAGTCAGGGTGGTTTTTTCTATAATGTATATCTTTAGGCTCCTCTGTTATTAAGATAGTAGCAGTTATTTAAGATATTAGACACTATTGAAAAACAATTGGCACTGCGAACTTTGTAATCACCAGCGTAAAAACTTACGTGAGGGTTCAATTTGTAATCTCACGAAACGCAAACCAGACTTTAACCGTACGTGCTCAAAAAAGCTATTTTCTACTAAATTCAAAAACAGGCTAAAGGAGGTAAACGTTGTTTACCAGCATACTATTCAAGATAAGTGGTGGAATTATAGCTATACAATACTATTTGGGTTGTTGGGAGTAGGCCTTTTTGGGTTATCTGCATATTCTCTAAGTTATGTTTCAGAGATGCATTCTTCACTAGCTCCATCAAATACTCATGCCCTCAAGTTGTATCTCATTCCGTTTATAATTTTTGGTGTTGCCTTAAAATTTTTATCACAAGCTATTGGCATGTACAATATGTACATTTTGAAAACTCGAGAGGCAAAGCTCAAAAAAGATAGAATAGATGCAGTTCTGGAGCTGTATAATATTACTTATGATGTAGAGATTGATCTTCACCCCAATTATAGGTCGCCACAAGATGCAAAAGTTGATCTTGAGGTTCATAAACCTAGATAAAAATTATCAACGTAGTAGGAGTCTTTTGTATTTTTAAACAAAAAACCAACGATGCGTAAAATTCTATATTCTTTAGCAATTATTCCTTTATTATTCTCTTGCGAGACTAAGCAATCTGTAGATCTTATTGTTACAAATGCAAATGTGTATACTGTAGATAACGCTTTCGCGAAAGCGGAATCATTTGCAATCAAAGATGGAAAATTTATAGCAGTAGGCACATCTAACGACATTACTGAAAAGTATGAAGCTGCTGAAACAATAGATGCTACTGGCAAAACTGTGTTACCAGGACTTATAGACGGCCACTGTCACTTTTATGGATTAGGTCAAAATCTCCAAATAGCAGATCTCGTTGGCACTGAAAGTTATGATGAGGTAATTGCAAAAGTATCTGCCTTTGCAAAGGAAAATCCTGATGCAACTGTGTTGAGAGGAAGAGGATGGGATCAGAACGATTGGGCTGTAAAAGAATTTCCTACAAAAGATAAGCTTGACGCTTTATTTCCAGATGTTCCTGTTGTTTTAGAGCGTGTGGACGGTCACGCATATTTAGTAAATCAAAAAGCATTAGATCTTGCTAGTATAGATGCTTCTACAAAGGTAAGTGGAGGAGAAGTCGTACTTGTAGACGGCAAAGTAACGGGTGTTCTTATTGACACACCGCAAACATTAGTTGACGCAGTATTACCACAACCTAGCACTGCCGAAAGTGCTCAAGTGTTACTAGAAGCACAGGAGCTTTGTTTTTCTTACGGTCTTACTACAGTAAATGATGCAGGTCTTAATAAAAACATTGTAGAACTTATAGATAGCCTTCAGCAAGCTGGAAGTTTGCAAATGAGAGTATATGCAATGTTATCTAATAATGAAGAAAATCTAGATCACTACCTCACTACAGGAAAAGTAAAAACAGATCGTCTTAATGTACGTTCTATTAAGGTTTATGGTGATGGAGCTCTTGGTTCTCGTGGAGCGACAATGCGTGAGGCTTATAGTGATAAGGATGGACATTTTGGAGCGATGATAACACCTTCTGAAGAGATGAATGATCTTGCAAAACGTATCGCCGCAGCAGATTTCCAAATGAATACACATGCCATAGGTGATAGTGCAAACGTAGTTGTACTAAGAGCTTATGAAAAAGTGCTAGCTTCTAAAACAGATCCAAGATGGAAAGTAGAACATGCACAAATAGTATCAAGAGAAGATTTTGATGTTTTTAGTGAGAAGATTTTACCTTCTGTACAGCCTACACACGCTACTAGCGATATGTATTGGGCAGAAGATAGAGTAGGAGCAGAGCGTATTAAAGGAGCATATGCATACAAAGACTTATTAAATCAGTCAGGAATTGTAATACTAGGAACAGATTTCCCAGTAGAGCAGGTAAGTCCGTTTTATACGTTCTATGCATCTGTTGCTCGTAAAGATTTAAAGCAATATCCAGAAGGTGGATATCAAATGGAGAATGCCTTAACTAGAGAGGAAACTTTAAAAGGAATGACAATCTGGGCTGCCTATTCAAATTTTGAAGAAGACGAAAAAGGAAGTATTGAAACTGGGAAGTTTGCAGATTTCATCATCATGGATGAAGATATCATGACGGTAGAAGAGGATAAGATTCCTAACTTAAAAGTCGCTGCTACGTATGTAGATGGTGTAAAAGTGTATCAGCAGTAGGCGATACTACTTTACAGTCTAGGTGAGACTAGCAGTACTTTATATAATTACAATCACACTATAATTCTATGAGCTTCCTTACTGCAGCATGGCGCCAGCTTGCCTTTATTAATTATGAGGTAGATCCAGCTCTTTTAGAGCCATATGTCCCTTATGGAACAGAGCTAGATTTTTATGAAGGTAAATGTTATGTGAGTGTCATTGCTTTTATGTTTATGGATACACGTATTAAGGGTGTCAAAATTCCATTTCACGTAAATTTTGAAGAGGTGAATCTCCGTTTTTATGTGCGTAGGAAAGATGGTGGTATTTGGAAGCGTGGAGCAGTGTTTATAAAAGAAGTAGTTCCTAAGCCTGCAATTTCTCTTGTTGCAAATACACTTTATAATGAGAGCTATGAAACCTTACCAATGCGACATGAGTGGGAGATTACAGGTGAACATCGCAAGGTCTCATATGGATGGAAAAAGGATGGCACCTGGCAGTCTATTCATATAGAGGCTGCTGTAGCTTCACAACCCATCGAGAAGAATAGCGAGATGGAGTTCATATCAGAACATTACTGGGGATATGCGAGTCCTTCTAAGTTTAAAACGAATGAGTACGAGGTGACGCACCCGCGATGGAATCATCATCCTATAAAGAAAGCAACATTTGATATTGACTTTAGCGCAATGTATGGTGCTAAATTTAGCTTCCTACAAGCGCAGGAGCCTACTTCTATATATTTGATAGAAGGTTCGGCAATAACGATTGAGGGTAAAACGGTGATTAAAAAATAACATGCATGGCAGATATACATAAAGAAGCACAAGATCACCTTATAGAGATGGCTTATTATAGAATGCCTTTTGGTAAATACAAAGGTTGGTACTTAGTAGATCTGCCAGAATCATATTTTGTATGGTTTAGGCAGCAAGGTTTTCCAGAGGGTAAGCTGGGAAGACTACTTCAAGAAATGATGGAAATAAAAGTAAATGGTCTAGAACCTATGATCAAAAAAATCCAACAAAAGTATCCTAGGCCAGCTAATTTAAGACGCTAAGTTAATACGACTTGTGAATTATGAAAATTGCAGGTCTTTTGTGTAGATCTGGTGCATTTTTTTTCCAGAAAGAAGCACTCTTTGTCACTATATATTCTGTAGGAAGCGTGATATCACAAGCAACACAAACTTGTGTGTCAGGATGAACAGTATTACAAATGTCTTCTAGCATCTTATTATTGCGATATGGAGTTTCAATGAATAATTGCGTCTGTCCCTGCTCAGAAGATAATCGTTCTAATCGTTTTAACTCTTGCTTACGCTGTTGTGCGTCAATAGGTAGATATCCATTAAAAGCAAAATTTTGACCATTCATACCGCTACTCATCATTGCCATAAGTATAGATGATGGACCTACAAGTGGCACAACTTGGATACCTTTTTGATGTGCAATTTTTACAACTTCTGCTCCGGGATCTGCGACACCTGGAACTCCAGCCTCAGATAGTAACCCTACAGATTCCCCTTGTAAACATGGCTCTAAATACGATGGCAGCTCAGCAATATCTGTGTATTTATTTAGTGTAAATAATTTTAATGAGGGCTGCGATTTACCTGGAGATATCGCTTTAATAGAGCGACGCGCTGTTTTTTCATTTTCTACTATGTACGTATCTATAAATTCTACCACCTTTTTTACTGAGATAGGCATTACTTCTAGTGCGCTTGTGTCACCTAGAGTAGTGGGTATCAGATATAATTTTCCAGTTGCAGTAAATGAACTCATAGGTACGTAGTTTATAGGTTGGGGTTATGGTATAGGTTGCAATATAATTACATCGCGGGATATGGACAATAATTACTTTTGCAATGTCTATAATTTCTAACGAGATGTATGATGTAATACATTACGCTAGTTCTTTTGCAATCTGGTCACAGGCTGTATCTAGCATTTCATACACTCTCTCAAAGTCTTCTGCACTTCCATGATATGGGTCTGGAACATCTACTTTTTCTCCATGAAAAACCACATCAAGAATCATTACCACTTTACGGCGTTGCTCGTCAGTAGTTGCTTTGGCCAGCACATCTTCTAGATTGTTTTGATCCATCACATAAATATAATCAAAATCATTAAAGTCACTTTCGGACAACTGTCGTCCTCTAAGTCCTGAGATATCTACACCATGAGATAATCCTACTTTTACACTCCTAGGGTCTGGCGGATTACCAACGTGCCAATCTCCTGTGCCTACGGAATCTATATTAAAATGGGTTGCATCTAGTTTAGATCTTAAAATGCCTTCGGCAAGTGGGGATCTACATATGTTTCCTAGACATACCATCAGGATATTTGTAACTGTAGTGGGTGCTTCGTTCATTACTCTAAGGTAATTAAATTTATCACGCTTTCGCGAAAGCAAAACCAAAAACCCTAAAAACAGTAAACCCCGACCAAAAATGGTTGAGGCTTACATACACATAGCACAAATCTCAATATTAATGCTCGTTTAGACGGAAATCTGGATAAGCACTCATTCCGTGTTCGTGAGGGTCAAGCCCCTCAATTTCTTCAGTTTCTGAAACTCTAATGCCAACTGTCTTCTTAAGAACAAACAGTATAATAAATGAAGTGATAATACAGAAAACAGCATAAGATCCTACACCTATAAGCTGGCTCACAAATTGAGCTCCACTAGCTAAGCTTCCAAAAATACCCACTGCAAGTGTTCCCCAGATACCACAAATTAAGTGTACTGCAATAGCTCCTACAGGATCGTCTAGTCTTAATTTGTCAACAAGTGCAACACCAAACACAATGATAGCTCCTGCAATAGCGCCTATGGCAATCGCATCTGTAGGGCTCATTACATCTGCTCCCGCGGTAATACCTACAAGACCTCCTAGTATACCATTTAAAAACATGGTGAGGTCATAGTTTTTATACATTAAGGTAGATACAAGAAAAGCAAACACTCCTCCAGCTGCTGCTGCAAGTGAAGTTGTAACAAGTGTAAGTGAAGTAAGCGCAGGATCTGCAGATAGTACAGAACCTCCATTAAAGCCAAACCAACCTAACCATAAGATAAGTACACCTGCCGTTGCGAGTGGTACATTATGTCCAGGGATGGCTTGTGGTTTACCATTTTCATCAAACTTCCCTATACGTGATCCCAGTAAGAATACGGCAACGAGTGCGGCCCATCCTCCTACAGAGTGAACAAGTGTAGATCCAGCAAAATCATAAAAAGGTGTTTCTAGTGTTTGTAAAAATCCACCTCCCCATTTCCAAGAACCAGCGATAGGGTATACAAATCCTACATAAAGTAATACAAAGACCATAAAAGGACCTATTTTAATACGCTCTGCTACGGCACCAGATACAATGGTTGCTGCTGTTGCTGCAAACATCCCTTGAAAAAGGAAGTCTGTCCAGTAGGTGTAGCCTTCGTTATATGTAAGATCAAGAACACCTTCTGCGTTAAGAGGTGCATCTAGTCCAAAACCTGCAAAGCCTAAAAACCCATTAAACTCTCCGGGATACATAAGATTAAAGCCTACTAAGCAATAAAGTAGAAGACCTACTGTGATGATAAAAATATTCTTAAAGAGAATGTTGATGGTGTTTTTTTGACGAGTAAGACCTATTTCTAAAAATGAAAAGCCAAGGTGCATGAAGAAGACAAGACCAGTACAGATCATCATCCATACGTTATTTACAGTTAAAATTTCCATAAGTTGTTAATGCTATATTATTATAAGTTTTTAGACTACTTGAGTGTTTGATTTCCTTTCTCTCCGGTGCGTATGCGATAGCACTCGCTTATGTCTGAGACAAAGATTTTACCGTCACCTACATCGCCAGTACGAGCAGACTCGATAATTGTTTTGATTGTAATTTCTTCAAATTCATTATTTACTACGATGCTTAAATAGCGTCGTTGTATGTCGCTGGTGCTATAGCTCACGCCGCGGTAAACAGAACCTTTTTTTTCGTTACCAAGTCCAGTAACATCCCAATAGGAGAAGAAGTTTACACCCACATCATGCAGTGCTTTTTTTACTGCCGAAAATTTGGATTTACGTATGATTGCTTCTATTTTTTTCATGTTTTAGGTTATTTAAAATTTATATATGCCTGCGATTAGAAATGAAGATAATGAGCTGTTAGGCTCAAGGTCAGTATCAAGGAAGGTGTCTTCACTAGCACTGTCTAAACGAAATTCTGGTTTGATGGTAAGGTCACCTACGGTATAACTTCCAGTAAGAGTAAGTGCAAGTACAGATGCATCTCCTTCATCATCATAACCTCCTATGGCTCCAGCACCACCTTCAGCTTCTGCAAAGTATTCTCCTCTCAGTCCTAGTGTAAAAGATTCTGATGTTTTGTACTGTGGGTATAGAGCTACTCCATAAAATGAAGCTCCGTCTGTATCATTGTATGTAGCGTTGAGACCTAGGTAAAAGTCATCTGATAGATCGTGACCAGTAGTAAGATCTACTTGGAGCGTACTTTCTGTGCTTCCTCCTTGTTTTCCATATAGAAAGTTAAGGTAAGTGGTTTTATAACCTAATTGAGCGCCTAATGTATAGTCGTTGTCAAAATTAAATTCTGTTGCATCTGTCTGGTTGAGTACACCAAGCATTGCGCTCCAATCTTCAGATAGTGTAAAATCTGCTTTTATACCTGTATGAGAAAATGGTCCATATGAAAACATATAAGACGTAGAGTAGTTGAAGTTAAGAGTGGGAGAGATTACTTCATAACCTAAGAACGTATTGAAATTTCCTAAAGTAAGTTTTACTTTTTCCGAAACATTCCAGTAAACGTATAGTTGGTTTACAATGTTTGAAGAAGGTCCAGATAGGAAAACAGCTTCTTCACCTCTAGGGCCAAAAACTAAATCTGCGACTGCACCTACTTTTCCATTTTCACTTTCAAAAGAGCCTATCACATTTGCCATACCTATTGCAAAGCCATTGCGATTTGCAAAAGAGGTGTTTGGTGCGATAGCATCCTCACCATTTGGTCCAGAAAGATTTTGTCTAAAGTAAGTATCGACGCTTCCCTCTACACTAAATTTTTTCTTTGTTGATTCTTCTTGAGCAAATAAGGAAGTGGTGGTAATGGCCAGCACTAAGAACGTAATAATGAACTTCATAAGAGTGTAATATTTTGTTGATTAGGTCTCAAATGTATCTTAAAATTTAGTTAAGGGTGTGAAATAGGTAGGTGTTTTGTAAATTTTTATGATTTTTTTAAAATGACCCCTTTAAAATTAGGGGTGTGATAAATAATTTGTGATTTTATTGAGATATGTGTTTTGAGGTTGTTGCGCTTTTTGTAGTAATTAAGCGTTATTGTTGAGGATATTATTGATTTTAACAGTATTTATTAAAATAGCTATAACGTTTTCGTAGTTTTTAAGATAATTTAAGAGTCAGAATATGATAAAATAACATACCTAATAATGAACTTTTGTGAAATATTAAGTATCTATATTTCATTAATCGTAATAATGAGATGTGATTTTTGACCCTTAGATAAGTAGGATTATCTTGTGAATAAGTAATAATGGTTTCACCATAAAAATGTAGACAATGCTTAAGGATCAGGGATTATATTTAAGAGAATTTGAACACGATGCTTGTGGAGCAGGATTCATTTGTAGTTTAAAAGGAATAAAGTCAAACGACATTATCCACAAAGCACTAGAAATTCTTGAAAAACTAGAGCATCGAGGAGCAGTAAGTGCAGATGGAAGAACGGGAGATGGTGCAGGAATACTTATAGATATTCCTCATGATTATTTTCAAGCTAGCTGTGATTTTGAGTTGCCACAAGAAGGAAGTTATGCTGTGAGTAATGTGTTTCTCCCTCTTAAACAAAATCAACGAGATTACTGTATTTCGGTGTTTGAAAAGAGTCTTACAGATCAGGGCATACATATTATAGGATGGAGAGATGTGCCGGTAGATAAATCTATCTTAGGTGAGATTGCTCAGGTTTCTGAGCCCTTTGTAAAGCAAATCTTTGTTTCATATGACGGTGGTGATAAAAATCCCGCTTTCGCGAAAGCGCAACAAAAACACACTCCAGAATTTGCATTCAACTTAAAATTATTTACTGCACGTAAAATTGCAGAACACACTATATATGATTCTAAGCTATCTGAAAGTTCATTCTTTTATGTACCTAGTTTTTCAACCAAAACAATAATTTATAAGGGGCTATTAATGCCTCAAGACATTAAGGTTTATTATAAGGACTTGATGGATCCTAGGGTTGTGACGCGCCTGGCACTTGTGCATCAGCGTTTTTCAACAAATACATTCCCTACATGGGATCTTGCGCAGCCTTTTAGATACATGTGCCATAATGGAGAGATTAATACGTTGCGAGGCAATGTAACTCGTATGTATTCCAGAGAAGAACTTATGGAGAGTCCGCTCTTTGGAGAGGATATTAAAGCTGTTCTTCCAGTGGTGATACCAGGCAAATCTGATAGTGCTTCTATGGATATGGTGGTGGAGCTGTTATTAATGACAGGTCGCTCACTTCCAGAGGTAATGATGATGCTCGTGCCAGAAGCATGGGAGAAAAATAAGGAAATGTCTCCTGCAAAACGTGCTTTTTATGAATTTAACTCCTGCCTAATGGAGCCTTGGGATGGTCCTGCATCTATTCCATTTACAGATGGTAATTATATAGGAGCGGTACTTGATCGTAATGGATTGCGTCCATCGCGTTATTCTGTTACAAAGGATGGCTACGTGATTATGGCTTCAGAAATTGGTGTAGTAGATATTGAGCCTAGCAATGTACAGTTTCACGGTCGTTTAGAACCTGGTAAGATGTTTCTAGTAGATATGGCGCAAGGTCGTATCATTAACGATGAGGAAATAAAAGAGGAGATTGCTACGCGTAACCCTTATCAAGAATGGCTTGATGAAAATTTAATTCACTTAAGGAATATTCCTTATAATGAGTGTCCGCTATTTTTAAATGAAGCACCGCTTAAGGATCGTTTAATCACCTTTGGGTACACACAAGAAGATATAAATACCATCATATTACCCATGGCTGCAAATGCCAAGGAGCCTATAGGTTCTATGGGTAATGATGCTCCTATTGCTGCGCTTTCAGAAAGACCGCAGCTCATTTATAATTACTTTAAACAATTATTTGCTCAAGTAACAAATCCGCCTCTTGATGGAATAAGAGAGGAGCTGATTACAGATATTTCTTTAACCCTGGGAGCCGATTATAATATTTTCGACATAAATGCCGCGCATTGTAGAAAACTTAAAATCCAGAACCCAGTTATATCAAAACAAGATTTAGACAAGATTAAAAGTCTAGATGACAAAAACTTTAAAGTAGTTTCTGTACCGATGTTATATCAGGTAGAGAGAGGTCATAATGGCCTCGAGGAAGCACTAGAAAAACTGTTGCAAAATGTAAGTAAGCAGCTTGATGAGGGTGCAAATATTGTTATTCTATCAGATAGAAATACGTCAATTACAGAGGCACCTATACCAGCATTGTTAGCATGTTCTTATGTAAACAACGGACTAGCAACTCATAAGAAGAGATCTCAGTTAAGTTTAATTATTGAGTCTGCAGAGCCTAGGGAAGTGCATCACTTTGCATTATTATTTGGTTATGGCGCGAGCGCGATTAACCCATATATGGTAAATGAGATTATAGAAAATCATCCAGAAGACCTTGAGCTTGCTAGTGTAGATGTGGAGGAGGCTATTCAAAACTTCAATAAGGCTGTAGGTAAAGGAGTGCTCAAGGTGATGAATAAGATTGGTATTTCTACACTCAATTCATATCGCAGTTC
The DNA here is from genome assembly GCF_000212355.1 of Dokdonia sp. 4H-3-7-5. Taxonomy (NCBI): domain Bacteria; kingdom Pseudomonadati; phylum Bacteroidota; class Flavobacteriia; order Flavobacteriales; family Flavobacteriaceae; genus Dokdonia; species Dokdonia sp. 4H-3-7-5. The sequence continues at coordinate 5,697 of NC_015496.1, read as the reverse complement.
GCAATTATTTGAATGTATAGGTATTAGTAAAAAAGTAGTTTCAAAATACTTTCCTCGCACGGTGACTAGAATTGAGGGTGTAGGATTGCATCAATTAGAAGGAGAAATAAGTAAGCGTCATACAGCTGCTTACGATAAGAAAGAAATTGCTGCAGACTTACCTCTAGAAATAGGTGGTGAGTACAGATGGCGAAGAGACGGGGAGGCTCATTTGTTTAATCCGCTTACGATTGCAAAACTTCAAGAATCTGTACGAAGCAATAAGCCTGTAATTTATAAGGAGTATGCAGATCGTGTAAATAATCAAGCAAAACAACTAATGACCATTAGAGGGTTGTTTGAATTTACAAATTATGATCCTATAGATATTGAAGAAGTAGAGCCATGGACGGATATTGTAAAGCGTTTTAAAACGGGAGCAATGTCTTATGGATCTATCAGTAAAGAAGCGCATGAGACACTAGCTGTAGCGATGAATCGTATAGATGGTAAATCTAATTCTGGTGAAGGAGGAGAAAATCAAGAGCGTTTTTATAAAGATGTAAATGGAGACTGGAAAAACAGTGCAATCAAGCAAGTAGCTTCTGGACGTTTTGGAGTTACTTCAAATTATCTTACAAATGCTGCAGAGATTCAAATCAAAATGGCGCAGGGAGCAAAGCCTGGTGAAGGAGGGCAGTTGCCTGGGCCTAAAGTAAATCCAGAAATTGCAAAAACACGTAATTCTACTCCATATGTAGGATTGATTTCTCCACCACCGCACCATGATATTTACTCGATTGAAGATTTATCACAGCTTATTTATGACCTTAAATCTGCAAATAGAGAGGCGCGCATTAATGTAAAATTAGTGTCAGAAGTAGGGGTGGGGACTGTGGCTGCAGGTGTTGCAAAAGCTAAGGCAGATGTGATTTTAATATCTGGTCATGATGGAGGTACTGGTGCAACGCCGCTTACTTCATTAAAACATACGGGACTTCCGTGGGAGTTAGGACTCGCCGAAGCGCAGCAAACACTCGTTATGAATGATTTGCGTGGTCGTGTGAGATTAGAATGTGATGGCCAACTCAAAACCGGTAGAGACGTAGCAATTGCATGTCTTTTAGGAGCAGAGGAGTTTGGTTTTGCCACAGCACCGCTAGTGGCTTCTGGATGTATTATGATGCGTGTATGTCACTTAAATACATGTCCTGTGGGAATTGCTACGCAAAACCCAGAGTTACGTAAACGTTTCAAAGGAAAGCCAGAACATGTAGTTAACTTCATGTATTTCGTAGCGCAAGAGCTTCGTGAGATTATGGCAAAGCTTGGCTTCAAGACCGTAGATGAAATGGTTGGGCAAGTGCAAAAACTAGAGCGAAACACCGCTATAGATCAGTACAAAGCATTAGGACTCGATTTGTCTCCTATTCTTCATAAAGTAGACGTTAAGGAAGGGCAATCCTTGAGAAATATCGAAAAGCAAGATCATGATTTAGAAAAAGCATTAGATTTTAAAATTATATCTCAGGCGCACCCTGCATTATTCAGAAAAGAGAAAACCACGCTTGATCTTAAGATTACAAATGAAGACAGAGCAGTAGGAGCCATTTTAAGTAATGAGATCTCAAAAATTTATGGAGTTAATGGGCTGCCAGAAAATACATTAAAAATCAACTTTGAAGGTTCGGCTGGGCAGAGTTTTGCAGCATTTGCAACGCATGGACTAACACTTTCGGTTACTGGAAATACAAATGACTATATAGGCAAAGGACTTTCTGGAGCAAAAGTGATTGTAAAAGTACCTGTAGAGGCAACCATAATTCCTGAGGATAATGTCATTATTGGAAACGTAGCATTTTACGGTGCCACTGCTGGAGAGGCTTACATCAATGGAAAGGCTGGAGAGCGTTTTTGTGTACGTAACTCGGGAGCTAGAGCTGTTGTAGAAGGTATAGGTGATCATGGTTGTGAGTATATGACAGGAGGAGTAGCAGTGATTTTAGGAGCTGTGGGAAGAAACTTCGGAGCTGGAATGAGTGGTGGAATTGCATATGTGTATGATGTTGATAGTTCGCTTTCGCGAAAAGCAAACTCAGAGGGCTTAAACTTCTTAAAAGTAGAAGAAACACAAGATCGTGAGGAACTTAGACAATTGGTCGAAAACCATTATAATGCCACACAATCTCCACTAGCACAACGTTTCCTAGAAAATTGGGATGTGGAAATAGGCAATTTCACGAAAGTGTTACCAGAAGAATACCGCCAGGCTTTAATAAGACTAGAGGAAGAACAAAAATTAGCAAACTAAGAGATGGGAAAAGTAACAGGATTTTTAGAATATAAGCGCAAAGATGAGAGCTATGTAGCTCCGGAGGAACGCTTAAAAAATTACAAAGAATTTACCGTTCCTCTTGAAGAGTCAGATCTCAAAAAGCAGGGAGGAAGGTGTATGGATTGTGGGATTCCATTTTGTCATTCTGGATGCCCGCTAGGTAACCTCATACCAGACTTTAATGATGCAGTGTATAAAGGTCGCTGGAAAGTGGCTGCAGGGATATTACATGCAACTAATAATTTTCCAGAATTTACAGGAAGACTTTGTCCTGCCCCATGTGAGGAAGCTTGTGTTCTTGGTATTAATGAAGATCCAGTAACTATTGAAAATATAGAAAAAAATATAGTAGAGCGTGCTTTTGAAGAAGGATGGATTACAGCACAACCACCTGTGAAACGTACGGGGAAATCTGTTGCTGTTATTGGTTCTGGACCTTCTGGACTTGCTACGGCACAACAGCTCAACAGAGCTGGACATGTGGTGACTGTTTTTGAACGAGATGCAAAAGTGGGCGGATTATTACGTTATGGAATTCCAGATTTTAAGATGGAAAAAAATGTAATAGATCGTCGTCTTGAGGTCCTTGAAGAAGAAGGAATCACCTTTAAAACGAATGCAAATGTTGGACAAAATATAAGTGTAGAGGCGCTCCAAGATGAGTATGATGCTATTGTACTGTGCGGAGGAGCTACTGTGAGAAGATCTATTCCCATTAAGGGTGCACATCTTAAAGGAGTGTATCAAGCAATGGATTTTTTAAAACAAAATAATGAGCGTCAAGATGGTCTAAATGATTGGGAAGAAGAAATTGTAGCAACCGGTAAAAACGTTGTCGTAATAGGAGGAGGAGATACAGGTTCTGATTGTATAGGCACGAGTAATAGACAAGGAGCGAGTAGTGTGACAAATTTTGAAATTCTTAATAAGCCTACTGTAGAGCGACCTACAGAACAGCCTTGGCCATATTATCCTATGCGACTGCGCACGAGTTCTTCACATAAAGAAGGGGTTGATCGTGTGTTTAGTATATCTACCAAAGAATTTGTGGGTGACGCTGCAGGAAATCTTACAGGACTAATTACCGCAGAAGTGGAGTGGATTACTCATGAAAGTGGAAGACGAGAGTTAAAAGAAGTTCCTAATTCAGAAAAAGAATGGGAATGTGATATGGCATTTCTAGCATTAGGTTTCACCGGTCCAGAAAAAACATTAATTGACCAATTACATCTCGATACAGATTTGAGAGGTAACATTAAGGCAACTGATTATAGTACTAATGTCTCGGGTGTATTTGCAGCAGGTGATATGCGTAGAGGGCAATCTCTTATCGTCTGGGCAATTTCTGAAGGGCGTCAAGCGGCTCACCATGTAGATAAGTTCTTGATGGGAATTTCAGAGCTGCCGCTTAAGGATGAAGAGAGTGATTTGCCTAGGCGTTAACCATGTGTGTTGTTAGTTGTATATTGACATTTCTAACAATAGAAATAGTTTCATGAAAATTCAAAAAAGTTCAAAAGGAGAATGGATATCAACTTTTGGTGGCGTACTTATAACTACTGGTATTATGTGTATGGCATTTGAGGCTAGTAATTATTTTATATTTGGCTTTCTTCTAACGGGTATGGCTGTAACGATCTACGGTATAGTTAGTTATTCTAGAGAAAAGGCTGCGAGTGACAAGATTAAAAAGAAATAAGTTCCTCAATAGTTTTTATTCATTCCTAAAAATTAACAAAGCCTCTACATGAAAATGTAGAGGCTTTGTTATTATAATTAATTCAAGATAGAATTTACACAGAGAGCTTCTTTCCTAAATCTTCTACGTATTTTCTAAACTGCTTATCTGTACTAGCAAGGTTATCAACTGTTTTGCAAGCGTGTAATACGGTTGCGTGATCGCGTTGTCCTATTTGAGAACCTATACTTGCAAGTGATGCCTTCGTAAGTTTCTTTGCAAAGAACATAGCGAGCTGCCTTGCTTGTACGATGTGACGTTTACGAGTTTTAGACTGTAGTGTTTCTACATCCATCTGGAAGTAATCTGACACAATCTTTTGTATGTAATCTATAGATACTTCGCGCTTCGTGTGCTTCACGTAGTTATCTACAATCTTCTTAGCTAGATCTAATGTGATTTCTTTCTTATTGAAAGAAGAGTGAGCAATAAGTGATATAATAGCACCTTCTAGCTCTCTTACATTTGTCTTGATATTATTTGCAAGAAATTCTACAATCTCTTCTGGCATCTCAACACCATCTTGATACAGCTTTTGCTTTATAATAGCAATACGCGTTTCAAAGCTTGGGTGTTGCAGCTCTGCACTTAATCCCCATTTAAAACGAGAAAGAAGGCGTTGCTCAATGTCTTGCATATCCACTGGCGCCTTATCTGAGGTAAGAATTACTTGCTTACCATTCTGATGTAGGTGGTTAAAAATATGGAAGAACACATCCTGAGTTCCTGCCTTACCACTTAGTAATTGAATATCATCTACAATAAGAACATCAATAACTTGATAGAAATGTATAAAATCATTTCTGTTATTCTTCTTTACAGACTCAATATATTGTTGTGTAAATTTCTCAGCAGATATGTATAAAACAGTCTTTGCTGGATATTTATCTTTTATTTGAACACCTATGGCGTGTGCAAGGTGTGTTTTTCCCAAACCTACACCACCAAAAACGAGTAGTGGGTTAAATGATGTTCCTCCAGGTTTATTTGCAACTGCCATTCCTGCAGAACGTGCAAGACGGTTAGAGTCGCCTTCAAGGAAGTTGTCAAAGTTATAGTTAGGATTGAGCTGTGATTCAATTTGTAAATTTCTGATACCAGGAATTACAAAAGGATTTTTGAGCTCTGGATTCTTGTTTTTAAATGGAGCATCAACATCTTGAGATTTCATAGTGCTACGATTTGCACTAGGAATCTTTTCAGTAAACGGTTGATTATTTCCGTAAGTGTTTTCCATTCTGATTACATAAACCAGTTTGGCATTTTCACCTAGTACTTTGTTAAGCGCAACTTTAAGAAGTTTAACATAGTGCTCTTCTAGCCATTCATAAAAGAACTTACTAGGCACTTGTATGCTTAATGCGTTATCTGTGAGCTTGACCGCTTTAATCGGTTCAAACCACGTCTTGTATGCCTGGGGTGTAATATTGTCCTTAATAAAAGAGAGACAATTATCCCATACAGATTGCGCAGTTAGAGTCATTCGTTGAGTTAAATTATTGGTTGTTTTTTAGTACAGAATGCCTTTTAAAAGGATTATCGTATTGTTGATAAGGCCCCCTTTAAAAGCTAAGCAAATATGTGAACAAAAAAAGTAATAAAAAAACGAGTAGAGGGTTGTTTTTTCGCAAATTTTGTTGCATCA